>JACDOJ010000006.1 GCA_017656135.1 Bacillota bacterium
ATTATTATAATATAGTTGAATATGAGTCTTTATACCATCTATTTTACTCCCCGGACAAAACGCAGATTGGGTATGTAGTCAAAGGTGAGGATGTCCGCAGACCGCGCCCAGCTTGGGGGCACCTCATCCAGGGATTTATCGTAATAATGGTAGACACCGGGGATGGGATTGTGCTCTTCTTTGGCATGAACAATCGCCTGGGCTATACCTTTGCAGACCTCCCAGGCATCTCCTTTGGGGTTCATAATCGCCCTGTAGTTGGGATCGCTCTCCAGCCAACTGCTGAACTGGTAGGGTTTAGTTACGACCTCTTCGTAAGAATCCCCAAACCAGGAATTGGCTTTAACCCTATTCCGAATAACCCAACCAATGTAGAGCAGCGTCTCCAGATTTTCTCCTCTTGCCTCTCCGTAGAGAGTGCGAGCCAGGTATTCCACCTCTCTACGCATGAAGATCCCTCCTTAGTACAGTCTATGAGCTTGTACCAGAGAGAGACACCTCAGGCATGGTTTCATTAGGTTTCATTGACTTGCGCTAGAAGGTATAGGTGAGGGCGGTGAGAAATCCATAGCCACTTTGGGTGAAGGTTACACCGGCAGAAATGGCCAGCCTATCTTTTTTAAAGAGGGATTCGATGATCTTTTGCTGTTCTTGGACTAGTTTTTGCAGGTTCTTGTTGGATTCTATTAACCGGCTCACGTCTTTTTCCGCCTCTTCGTAAAGCTTTTTGTATTCTGCGGCTATTTGGCTCATCTCCCGGTAGTACTGAAGCAATTGGTCATAGTCGCTGGGGATCTCACTGGTTTCGGCAAGAACCGTGATTGGAAATGCGCAGCCGATAAGAATTACGAAAACAATGACCGGTAACCTGTCGAGCCATTCAGACAACCACTTTGATTTCTTTGTACGTTTCTCTTGGTTTTTTTCAATGTCTCTGACAGCATCCATCTCTCTTTCCGCTTCCCGATCCACTCTCTCGCTGACTTCCCGCCACAGGTCAATTGCGGGGTTTTTCCACAACAGCCACGCGACGATGGCTCCGAGCACCGCCAGGAGAAAATAACCGATTTTCTTCAACCAATTCATTTTTCCACCTTCTTCTGAAAGACATTTGCACCAAGATAGGTCAGGGCTACCCAACGTGACAAGTCCACCCAGTCAGAGCTGTCTAGTTTGCTGTAGAAGAGCCCCACGGTTCCGATAGCCAGAATTGCGGCGCACACCAGAAACTTGCGGCTTCCGTATTTACTGGAGGATATCTTTTTTTCCAGCCCCTCTGAGGTGTTTTCGGGCAGCTGCTGGGTCAATTCCTCATCCTGCGTTCTCTCATTAACAGTCTCACCCATCTTCGAGCGCTCCTCTGACTGCCATTTGTGCCAAAGGCACTCTACGTCATTGTATGAATGTGGGGCCGGAGATGGTGAGTGATAAGAGGAACGCCCTTGCCTACGAGTTGTCTTCCCGCTGGTTAGGTGACAGGGTTTCCTTCAACCCATCGGCTCAGCAGACATGCTGGGCGTACGAAAAATCGGCAACCTCGTGGGTTGCCGGTGAAGACACGTGGGAAAAATACTTGGTTTAGAAGCTAAATGGCCAGGCAATCTTGACAGTTAAATCAGCGGCATCTTCCGTGAGACCCGCGCCAACAGTAAAGTCGATGTTTTGCCCTGAATCTGTGATATAACTGCTCCCCAGGTATAGAGTAGCGGCATTCATGTCAGATCCCTTTTCCGGAGTCCCGTCGACCTTCGTTTGACCGGTGAAAGCCTGCTCTAGACGGGCATTTAGTGAAAACCGATCATTAATGGCAAAGGCCATGCCGACAGAGTATTGCCAAGTGTTACCGGGATCAATCGTACCGTATTCCTCCTGATTACGGGGGCTGTTGGCAAAATAACTTATCCCACCAAAAAGGACAACTGGGTCAATCTGCTTCATCCTCATGAAACTGGCCTTTGCACCCCAGTGACCGGTGCCAAGAACCAGTCGTGAATCCCCCGCTTCATACGGATCCAATCCGGTTGGAACTTTGATACCAAGAGTAATCATATTTTGGACATCATCTTGCTGCAGCTCTGGCTGAAGGTTCAGCAAGAGTTCTATGTCGCCAATCCCAACCTCCCTGACAACTTTTTCTGTTCCCCCGTCACAGTATTTAAAGGTGTCATCGACCCTAAACTTATAGGGAACAATAACTTCAAAATCTGCTTCCGGGCTCAGATTTTGCCTTAGAGTCAACGTAGGCATCAATATATCACGCTTAATTTCGTCTACTTGAAGCCTTCCAATTATAATGACGTCGTAGAAACTATATCCATTTACATCTAGACGGTTTTTGGAATAATGGGAATAGGTTAGCCCCAGCTCCACTTGAGCATTATCTCCTTCAGCTAATACCGGAAAACCAAATAGAGACAATAATGAAAAAAGACATATAACAAGGGTGGCCCTTCTCACAGGCACATACCCCCCCTTCATCTTGAATCGCTATTCCAGTGGTAGTGTAAATGTTAAACCGCCAGTATCAGGAATTACAATGTTTCCATCGATACGAACATTGTTGAAAAAATAGATGTTAAATGTAATCGGATAAGATATCTGATTACCATCGCCTGTCACCTGAGCAATGACTGATATACCCTTTGCGTTTTGAAAGGCATGCCCAGATACCGTACTGGCCTTAACAGTATGTGGACTTCTTCCACCCAAAACTACACCCAACTGTTCGTTGGAAAGTGTTTCCAAACCCGTGGCACTAGCAAGCTGAGAGAACACCAGAATACCCAGCATGGTGATGATCAATGTAATCAGTTGTTCTTTGGCCATGTAACTGCCCCCCGAATTTTTAAAATTCCATCGGACCAGACCTGCTCGTAAAGCTTGAATATAAGAGCCTTCGCACATTATCAAATTCTGGGGCTCTTAATGGCTCAGCCCCTACTCTCTTACGTTGATCCTGCTTTCCATCAACTGTTAACAGAATACCGTTCCACATTGACTGAAATTCATCGACATTAAGAAGTCTGTTACCTTTAAATGGATCAGCGATGATAACATTGTTTTCCTTAACATGTCTAACCATTACAAAATAAGCAGAACTGCTAGAATTGAGCAAAACGATTGCAGGCGACCTAAGTGATCTTAGTCCATTTAAATCCCCTTTTAGCCCTCTGGCAACGTATCCCAATTGTTCGGCCGCATTTTTAATGTCCAGCAACGAAAGCCCTTCATTGGCTGGGGTGTTACTCAGCTTCCGGAAGTTAATTATTTCTTTGATAATGTCTGTTTCCGAAACTGAGTCATCATAGTAGTAGTTAAGTATTGAAGCTAAAACAGCTGATCCACAACTGGCATCATATCGTGGCCGGACTATGCCTTGAAATTTTATATCAGCGAAAGTATCAATGGTAATCTTTAAAGATGAGCCAATCAACGAACCAATATTCAGCTCCAAAGCTTGAGCGTAAAAGGTCGGCATCAATATAGAGAGAATAACAAGTCCTAGCAGAACCTTAGCAGGTCTCATACAAAAACATCCCCGTTTTGAAAAGAACAAAGAGCGGAGATTCTCCGCTCCGCCCCTTATTTTCACTTTATTCACAGCCAAGATCAACATTGGCAATAAACGAAACATTGGACTGTACGGTATTGAAATTACCGACGCTCTGCTGGACGGTAATAATCCCCTTGGCATTTTGGAAAGCTTCCCCGCAAATTCTGTTGAAGGCCACTTTTCCTGGACAGCCAAGCTCTCCAGCACTTCCATTACCAGATAACACACTGAAATCAAAAATAAGGGGCATGATTGTATTAGTATTTTGAAGGTCATTAATCACGACGCTGACATTGTCTTGTACTGTGCTAGCCACTCCAACTACATTATTGACTGTCACAACACCCTCAACGTACTCAAAGGCTTCACCAGAGATCATGTTCCATCTCTTAGAACCACTATCTTCATGATGAGCTGCTACAGGCAATACCATAATCGCAAAGACCAAGATCAAAATGATACTAAATGACAAAATTTTCCTCATACCAATCACTCCTATTAGAATCATCCAGCATGATCCTGCAGCAACCGGTGGGCCCTGACCTGTTACCTTTTTCCGAGAAATCATGCTGTCAAACCTAGTATAATCCTGCCAAACCAAAATATACCTGTGCATATAAAAAAAGCGCCTTCCATCTAAGGCGCCACATAAAAAAACCCGGCCGATAAGCCGGGACAACTATTCGAGAATTTTGGCTGGGGAGGAAGGATTCGAACCCTCACTACCAGGGCCAGAACCTGGCGTCCTACCCTTAGACGACTCCCCAGCAACGACAGTTAGTAGTATACCACACTACTTTCGCCTTTTCAATACCTTATTCAGCCAGTAATTCTTTCGCTTTCTGGGCACCAGCCCTTAGCCTCTTCACCACTTCCTCTTGGCCGATAAGGACTATGGTATCATAGATGCCGGGGCTCACTGTACGGCCCGTTAGAGCTGCCCGCACCGGATGAATCAGCTTACCCAGCTTCAGATCGTACTCTTCCTGGAGTTTCTTGAACTCCTTCTCCACCGTCTCCTGGTTGAAGGGCTCCAGGGTGGAAAAGATGTCCGCCAGCCGCTCCAGAAGCTCTGGGACGTACTCTTTTTTTAGGTTCTTGAGAGCCTTCTCTTCATACTCCTCCACATCTTTGAAGAAGTAGGTAGTCAGCTCCACGATCTCATCCAAAGTCTTCAGCCTGGTCTGCATCTCGGCAACAATACCCCTAAGCCGCTCCTCTTCAGGCTGCGAAAGCTCCTCAGTTATGTAACCGGCATCCAGCAGATAGGGTTTCATCAACTCCACCAGCCTATCCAAGGAGGCCTCTCTTATGTAGACACCGTTCATCCACTGGAGCTTAGCCAAATCAAAGACCGCCGGGTTCTTGGAAACCCCATCTAAGCTGAAGTACTCCACCAGCTGGTCTTTGGTGAAGAGGTTATCAGTGGCATTGTAGGACCAACCGAGCAGGGCCAGGTAGTTGACCATCGCCTCCGGCAGGTATCCATCTGCCTTATACTGCATGACCGAAGTGGCCCCGTGCCGCTTGCTGAGCCTGGTTCTATCCGGACCCAGGATCATCGAGATGTGGGCAAATTTAGGGACCTCCCAGCCCAGCGCCTCATAGATCTGGATCTGTTTGGGAGTGTTGGAAAGGTGATCCTCCCCCCTAATAACATGGCTAATCTTCATGAGGTAGTCATCGACCACCACAGCGAAGTTATAGGTGGGCATCCCGTCGGATTTGAAGATCACAAAATCATCGATGACCTCATTATCGAAAACCACTTTCCCCCTAACCAGATCGTCAACAATGGTCTTGCCGCTGTTCTTCGCCTTGAACCGGATCACCGGTTTGCGGCCCTCGGCCCTATATTTTTCCGCCTCTTCTTCGGTCAAGTGCAGGCATCTCTGATCATAGCGGGGTGCCTCTCCTGCTTCCTGCATCTTTTTCCGGCGCTCATCCAGCTCCTCAGGAGTGCAATAGCAGTAGTAGGCCCGTCCGGCATCCAAAAGCTCCTGGGCGTACTTCTTGTATAAGTCCAGGCGTCCGGTTTGGAAGTAGGGGCCGTAGCCTCCGTCCTTGCCGGGACCCTCATCCCAATCCAAACCCAGCCAGCTCATACCGTCCAAGATGGCCTGGACCGACTCCTCGGTGGACCGGACTTGGTCTGTGTCTTCTATTCGCAAAATAAAATCTCCGCCGTGGTGACGGGCAAACAACCAATTAAAAAGCGCCGTCCGGGCGCCACCAACGTGTAAATACCCGGTGGGGCTGGGAGCAAAACGTACTCTGACTCGCTCCAAGATCATACACCTCCTAGAAACATACCGTGATTTGTTCAACAAAACCGGCCCACGCTCCTGCTTCGATAAATAGACAGCCAAAAAAGTGCGGAGTGGCCGCACTTTTTTGGCTGTACCTTAGCCCGTGTTACTTGTGCAAAATCGAGACAATTACTTCTTTTTTAACTGGTTTTTCTTCTGCTTCTGTTGTTGGGCACCTAGTTCACTGGCAAATTCGTAGAACTCGTTGGATTCTTTCTTACCGCCGTAATGGTTTATTTTCTCATTACGCTGGCCGACCCCAAGAGCCCCGATTTCCTGCATCTGCTGCTGTTGCTGCTTCTGGAGCTGTTTCATCTTGTTCTTGTTCATTTTTGCCATTAAACGAGCCCTCCTTAAGGTGTTCTCTAGGGCCCTAGAGACACTCTTAATGTGCGGCAGCAGAAGGTTCTTTATACTTGTAATTTCCTGGCTCTCTTACTGGCCTGCCAGAGCAGCTCTTCCGGATCAATAGTGGTCAGCTCGCCCTTTCGCACCACGCTGCGGCCGGCCACCATTACATGCTCGACGTTGGCACCCCTGGCGGCGTAGACTAGGTTGGAGATGTAATCGTGAACCGGCTGCAGGTTAACAGCCTCAAAATCCACCACCTGCAGGTCCGCTTGGAAACCCGGTTCTATCCGGCCCACAGGAGCTGAAACCCCGAAAGAGGTAGCGCCCGGATGAACAACTCTCTGCAGGAGGTAACCGGCGGGAATCTTGGTGGGATCGCCGGTGGAAACCTTTTGAAGATACCCGGCCAAACGCAGCTCTTCGTAAAGATCCAGGTTGTTGTTGCTGGCAGCTCCGTCGGTACCAATCCCGACATTGATACCCCTTTCCCGCCAAGCAGTGAGGTTGGCAATGCCGCTGGCCAGCTTCATGTTGCTGGCTGGGCAGTGGGCTATGAAGGCGTTGGCCTCAGCCAGAAGATCCAGGTCCTGCTCTGATAAGTGAACTCCATGGGCCGCTAAGAGGGGCAGTTCCAGAAGGCCGGTTTCAGCCAGAATCTCTGTAGGAGTTTTGCCGTACCGGTCCAGGACAGTCTGGTTCTCCACCTTGGTTTCCGAGAGGTGGATATGGATAGGCAGGCCCAATTCACCTGCGGCTTCGGCAGCCTTTTTCAACAGCCCCGGCGTACAGGTGTAGGTTCCGTGGGGAGCGATGGTAAAAGTCACTCGTCCTTGAGCGGCACCGTTGTACTCTCGGCTGAAGGAGAGGGCCTCGTTGAAGGATGCCCGGCCTGACTCCTCATCGCCGACAAAACCCCGGGCCAGACAGGCGCGGATCCCTGACTCCTCCACCGCCTGGACCATCTGGGGAATGCCCATGTACATATCGAAGAAACACGTAGTCCCTGAAAGCAGCATTTCGGCGATAGCCAGCAGGCTGCCCCAGTAGTAGTCATCATCCTCCAACCTGTCCTCGGCCGGAAAGATTTTCTCTTCCAGCCATCTCTCCAAAGGCAGGTCTTCACCTAAACCCCGCAAAAGGGTCATTGGAGCGTGGGTGTGAAGGTTGATGAAACCCGGCAAGAGCACTTTGCCTTTCCCGTCGATAACTTCATCTGCAACGAGGTCAGGCGGTACCTCACCGGAGGCCACCGCGACAATCTTGGTTCCCTCAACCAGAACATACCCCTGCTCAATCAAGTCCCAATCCTGATCGGAACCGGGTTTTGGCGATAAAATGACGATATTTTTAAAGAGCGTACCCATCAGTCCACCTGCCAACTGTTCACGTATTGCTCCTGTTCTGGGCTGAGCTCATCGATGGTGATGCCTAGGGAAGCCAACTTCACCTTGGCTACCTCGTTGTCAATGCTCTCCGGAACCCTGTGCACCTTCGGCCCCAGTTCGGTGGAGTGCTCCATAACGTACTTGATGGCCAGGGCCTGAATGGCAAAACTCATATCCATGATCTCCACCGGATGCCCGTCCCCGCAGGCCAGGTTAACCAGGCGTCCCTCACCCAGCACATTGATCCTCCGACCGTCATGGAGCGTGTACTGTTCAATACCGGGACGAACCTCTTTGTGGGAAACCGAGAGCTCCTCCAAGTCGTTTAGGTTGATCTCCACATTGAAGTGCCCGGCGTTGGAGAGGATCGCACCATCTTTCATCACCTTGAAGTGCTCAGCCGTGATGATGTCCTTGCAGCCGGTGGTGGTAACGAAGATATCACCCCTAGTGGCCGCCTCATCCATAGGCAAAACCTCATACCCGTCGCAGTAGGCCTCCAGAGCCTTGACGGCATCTACTTCCGTGATGATGACCTTGGCTCCTAGGCCTTTGGCCCGCATGGCCACACCCCGGCCGCACCAGCCATATCCGCTCACGATCACGGTTTTGCCGGCCACCAGTAGGTTGGTTGTCCGCATGATGCCGTCCCAGACAGACTGTCCGGTGCCGTAGCGGTTATCAAAAAGGTGCTTGCAGTAGGCGTCATTCACGGCCATCATCGGGAAACGCAAAACCCCGTCCTTTTCCATAGCTCGGAGCCGGATGATGCCGGTGGTGGTTTCTTCACAGCCACCAAGGACCCCATCAGCCAGGTCCTTCCTTTCGGTGTGCAGCAGGTTGACCAGATCACCGCCGTCGTCGATGATCAGGTCAGGACCGAAATCCAAGGTCCGGTTGAGGTGCTCGAAATACTCGTCCTTGGTTGCTCCATGCCAAGCAAAGACCTGAAGTCCCTCTTCGGCCAAGGCGGCAGCGATGGCATCCTGGGTAGAGAGGGGGTTACTGCCGGTCACCGCCACTTGGGCACCGGCTGCTGCCAAGGTTTTGGCAAGGCAGGCCGTTTTCGCCTCTAAGTGTACGGAGACGGCAATCTTTTTGCCTTTGAAGACTTGCTTTGCACTGAATTCTTTAGATAGAGAGTTAAGAATGGGCATGTTCTGCCAAGCCCACTCGATTTTCTGTTTTCCTAACGGTGCTAGACCTGGGTCTCTGATAATTGACATCTTTCGCCATCCTTCCCGGAAATCTATCTGTCTATTTCTTCAGTGCTTCGGCTATGCTTTCAGTGAATGGTGGTTTCAGTACTCCGACCTCGGTGATGATTCCGGCGATATACCTGTGTGGAGTGACGTCAAAGGCAGGGTTGATGACGTCAATACCCGTCGGGGCCACCTGAGTCCCGAAGACGTGGGTCACTTCGCTGTGGTGCCGCTCCTCGATGGGGATTTCCTCCCCCGTGGCCAGTGAAGCATCGATGGTGGAGCGGGGAGCGGCAACGTAGAAAGGAATCCCGTGCTCCTTAGCGAGGATGGCCACGCCGTAAGTGCCGATCTTATTAGCGGTATCGCCGTTGGCCGCAATCCGGTCTGCTCCGGTGATAACCAGGTCGACCAGGCCCTGCTGCATGGCGTAAGCAGCCATGTTATCTGTAATCAAGGTGACCGGAATCCCATCCTGTTGGAGTTCCCAAGCGGTGAGCCTGGCCCCCTGCAGGAAGGGCCTGGTCTCATCGGCGTAAACGTGAATGTCTTTACCCTGCTCATGGGCAACCCGGATAACCGCCAGAGCGGTTCCGTAGTCGACAGTAGCCAGGGCCCCGGCGTTACAGTGGGTCAAGATCCCGGCCTTCTCCGGCACCAAGGCGGCACCGTACTCACCTATCTTGCGGTTGGTGGCCACATCCTCATCGGCGATGGCTTTAGCTTCCTCTTCCAGACGCTCTTTCAGTTGCTCCGGCTTCAAGTCCCTATTGGCCTGGTATAACCGGTTCATTCTGTCCAGAGCCCAGAAGAGGTTTACAGCCGTGGGTCTGGTTTGGGCCAGGGTTTCCCTGACCTCCTTCAAGTACTCCGGTAACTCAGAGCGATCTCTCTCTTCCTCGACAAACTGGTACATGGCAAGGGCCACGCCATAGGCCGCAGCTGCTCCAATGGCCGGCGCCCCGCGGACGATCATGTCCTTGATGGCCCTGGCCACCTCAGAGTAAGTGCGGCAGACGACTACCTCTTCTACCACCGGGAGCTTGCGCTGATCGATTAGGTGCAGCTCACCGGGGCGCCACTCCATGGTTTTAATTCTAGCCAAAAACCTTACCTCCTTGGGTCTCAAAACTGGTTTAATTCCCTGGTCGCATGGTGACAGGGGCAGTCTGGGTCCTCAGTGAGGGCTGTGATGCTTTTCATCAAGAGGCGGCGCAATTTGGCGATATTGGCGTTCATGATCTCCACCACCTCTTTGTGAGTCAAGGGGTGAGGCGAAATGCCGGCAGCCCAGTTAGTGACGAGAGCCACTGAAACGTAGCAGAGACCGGCTTCCCGAGCCAGCACCACTTCCGGGACGTTGGTCATCCCCACCAAGTCTCCGCCGAGAACGCTGAAGGCCTTGATTTCAGCTGGGGTCTCGTAGCGTGGGCCCTCGGTGCATACATAAGTCCCTTTCGGAATCAGGTTGATTCCTTCCTCTTTGGCTGCTGCAAGCAGGACCTCCCGGACCCGGGGGCAATAAGGCTCAGAGTAGTCCACGTGGACAACCCCGGCCGGACCGCCATCGTAAAAAGTATAGACTCTGTTTTTAGTGAAATCCAGGAACTGGTCTAGGAGCACCATCTCCCCTGGGGGCATCTCTTTGTTGAGGGAGCCTACCGCAGAAGTGGAAATGACCTCAGTGACATCGAGCATCTTCAGTCCCCAAATATTGGCCCGATAGTTGATCTTGTGCGGGGGAACCTTGTGGCCGGCTCCGTGCCGGGGCAGGAAGACAACTTCTTTCTCCCCGAACTTACCCAGGGTCACTTTGATGGTGCCGTAAGGAGTGACCACTTCTTCTTCGGAAATGTCACTTAAAATCTCCGGGTCATAGACCCCGGTACCGCCGATAATGCCGATTCGCATAGAGCTACCTCCCAGTTACAACTTTAGTTTCCCGTCTTCCATGATCACTACGCCGTCAATTTCAATGGTGGCATCGAGCATAATGCCGTCCAAGTGGCTGGGAACAGCTGTGTTCCCGCCGAAAGTCTTGTTGTCACCGATGGCGATGTGAGCGGTGCCTAGGACCTTCTCATCCTCCAAGGGGCTGCCACAGAGCTGGGCCTGATCGTTGATTCCGATGCCCAGTTCGGCGATGTTGCGGGCGGCTTTGCCGAAGGGTTTGATAATCTCGACAATGCGCCGGGCCGCCTCTCCACCGGTGATATCGGTGACATAGCCTTCCTTGACGTTGAAGGTAATCTTTTCGTTTTCCAAAACTCCTGCCCCAGACATGGAGCCATCCACTACGAAGATACCGTTGGCAGTGCCTTCCACCGGAGCGATGAAGGCTTCACCGGCTGGAAAGTTGCTGAAAAGCCCCGGTTCCCTAACCAAACCGGTATCAGGATGACCCTTCCGCCCTTCTAAACTCATAGTGATATCAGTACCGGCCGGGGTGGTCACCCGAGCGGTCTTGCCCTTGGTTAGGATATCCGCCAACTGCACACCGATTTCAGCGATGTGCTCGTAGTTGGCCTGAACCGCCCGTTCCAAGGTTTCCGGCAAGATTCCAGGCAGGGTGAAGATCCGGGCCCCAGCCTCGTTGGCGGCCTTCCGGGCTGCCGTGTGGGAGAGGGACTTGCTGGTGGGGGCCAGTACCACCGCCGCCTTTTTCATGGCTTCAGCCACCATCTCCGGCGGCTCTTGACCGTGGGTGGCCCGGGGAATAATCTCTATAATGCTGGCATCGGCCCCCAAGTCTTTGGCTGCTCGCCAGAGCAGTTCCCCGATCTCACGCAGGGGCTCGTCTGTGACAACCAGCACCTCTTCTCCCTCCTTGACCCCAAGACAGGTCTCGAGAATCCGGGCAGCATCTCCCCGGAGTCGGCTTAAATCTTTCATCCTAACTACCCCTCTCTGATTAATTCTGCTACTAACTCCGCTATATCCAAAACCCTAACTGGGGACTTGCGGTCCTGTAGGCCCAAGGTGAAGACCTGGCGGCACTCGGCACAGGCGGTGACCAGAGTGTCGATGCCGCTCTCCTCGATCTGGTCCAACCGGGGCTGGCTGATCTTGTTGGCCAGTTTCTGGTCGACCATGTACAGGTTTCCCCCGGCACCGCAGCACAAGCTGTCCTGGTGGTGATTGGCAAGTTCTACAAACTCAAGTTCGGGAATGGCCCGTAAAATCCTGCGAGGAGCTTCGTAGATACCCAGGTGCCGGCCTAAATCACAGGAGTCGTGATAGCTGACTCGCCGGGGATAAGGTTTCAAGTCCAAACCACCCTGGTCCACCAGATCAGCCAAGTACTCCGTGTAGTGGAGCAGCCTGAAAGGTAGCTGGCCCTTATTATACCTGGGGTATTCCTCCAGCCAGGTGCTCTGGCACGAGGGACAGATAAAGACCAGTTTATCCACACCCAGCTCCCGAACCTTGGAGATGTTGTTTTCCGCCAAAATCTCAGCGGTTGCCAAGTCCCCTGCAGTGGTCAGAGGGTTTCCGCAGCAGTGTTCATCGGCACCTAAGAAGTAGGCCTTGACCCCCGCCTTCAAAAAGACATTGGCCAGAGCCAGGGGGATTCCGGAAACTAAAGGATAAAAAGAAGCCACACACCCTACAAACACGGCGATATCGGGGTTTTCCGGCTTGAGCACCTTCGGATAGCCTTGCAGGGGCATAGCCCAGAAGCTGCGGTTTTCATTGGCCAGGGAAAAGATGTTTTTGTTCCTTTTGACCCGTTCTCGGGTGGACCTGAGACTGGCAGGTTCATAGCCCTTTTTGCCCAGGTGGTGTTTAACCCCCTGCCAGAGATTCATCAAATCCAAGTGAGTCGGACAGACTTGTGTGCAGCGGCGACAGTTAGTGCACTGCCAGAAGCGCTGGGAAAACTCCTCAGGCAAGTTGGCCAGAGGAGGATAGGTGCTTAACAAGTTCTGCAGCTGGTAGACCTTGTTGCGGGGAGAGGTGCTCTCCCAACCCAATGCTCGGTAAACCGGGCAGACCCGGCGACAGTACCCGCATTGAATGCAGGAGAAGGCTTCACTATGTAATTTGCCGAAAGAAAAATCCTTCTCGACCCCCATTTAACTCTCCACTCTTCCTAGGCGCTGCAAAATTTTCCTAAAAATTCGCAGAGCCGTCATGGAGGCCCCAAAAAGCCTGGGCTTTAAGACGACAGGCGGATTATGGGCTTTGCCGGGGTTAATGATCCCGCTGGGATCCAGGCGCTCTTTACGCTCTCTGATTTTCCGCCGCTCACTGGCTGAATAAGCGTATTTCAGATACGGGGTGTTCCAAAGACCGATCCCCAGGGGTTTGGCCCCAAACTTAAAGGCTGTCCGATAGATGGAGTTGACCAGTGAAAGGTCCAAAAGGTACTGAACTGTCCTGGCCTCATCGGTCCAAAACATGGTGGTCACATAGGCCTCCTGACGGCTGGTGACGTACCCGAAGGTGATCATAGGCTTCTGAGAACCGGTGGCCAGGGCACCAATCCCCTCTACATAGGAGCTGATTTTATTTAACGGCATCAGGGTTTCGGCCCCTAAAAGAGATGGACCTGTCCTCTGGAGCCGGAAATTGTAGAAGCGGTCAGCCCAAAACTTCTCCGCCTGCCACTTGGGGAGCTGGTGAAGTTCGTGTTCCAGTTTGAGCCACCTCACTCGCTGCACGCCCTGTTCCACCTGGTCGGCATCGCCGAAGAAATCAACGGCCAAAAACGTCCCGGGCAAAATAGCATCCCAGTTGATGCGCCTGATCGGCTGCCCACCCAGGGTGGCCGAGACGAAGGTGAGGTTGTAGGGCAGAAAGGGACCGTCTATAGTCTTCAAGAGAAACCGCTGCAGTTCACCGATATTGGAAAAGCCAAAAGCCATATGGGCTTCCGAGGTCGGTTTCGGCTCCAGTTTCAGCTCTAAAGAAGTCACCACTCCTAAAGTACCTTCGGAGCCAAAGAACCACTGAATCGGTGGATCGCTCTGGTGGGTGCACTGGACAATCTCGCCGCCGGCCAAGACCACTTCCAGCCTCTCTACCTGGTTTAGCAAGGAGCCGTGCTGGAGAGAGCCGTAGCCTCGGCCGCCGTTGTTAAACCAGCCCCCGATAGTTCCCACCGGAGCGCTGGAGGGAAAGGTCGCCAAAGAGAGACCTCGCTTTTTGGCTTCCTCCTGCAGTTCGTAGATGATGGTTCCGGCCCCTACTTGAACACTGGGTCTCTCTAAGTTCCAGGGGCCAATGGTATTGAGGCAATTGAGATCCAAGAGCACCCCGCCTTTGGCAGGCACGCTCTGAAAAAGAGAGGTGGAACCGGCACCCCTGGGAGTCACCGGAACCCGGTGCTCTGCCGCCCACTTCAGCAAGGCTGCAACCTGCTGTACATTCCGGGGCAAGACAACCAAATCAGGCAGGGTCTTGAGCCAGTCGCTGGTCAGAAAGCCATCCAATGAAGACATATCGTGGGTGTAGGCCAACCGTTCGTAGTGGGAATCGGTGGCAACCTTTTTTAATTCCGGAGGTAAACTGGCCATTAACTCGGACACTGTATCACCCGCTGTGCCGCTCAATTTCCCTCTCCAACCAGTCCACAGCGTCTTTCCCGTAATAAAGCCGTTTGAGCGCCTCATCAACCGGCTCCGAGGGTTCAATCACCACCACCCAACCCTCCCCGTAAGGATCCTCATTGACCAAGGCCGGATACTCGGTAAGCTGGTCGTTGACCTCCACCACTACACCGGAAGCGGCAGGTTTGATCCAACCCACCCATTTGGCGGACTGAAAAGAGAAGACCGGAGTGGTCAACTCAGTACGCTGGCCTTTATCCGGCAGTTTAACAAAGGTAAGTTTTCCAGCCATCTTCTGGGTAAAATCAGTCAGGCCCATCTGAAGACGCCCGTCCGACAGTAACCTGACCCAGGCATGGTCAGAGGTGTAATACAGGTCATCCGGAACTGAATACCCTTGGACCTCTGACATTCTCAATCACCCTTCTCCATATAATTCTCGGTATACTTACCTTTAATCCGAACGCCAACTACATCCCACGTCAAACCCGCCTTTTGAATGGGGAGATAGTCCACGTTAACCGACTCTGCTACCTTAAAACTTGCAGGCCTGCGGCGTTTACTCCGACCATACTCCATCAAGCGGGACGGGTCCAGATACACTGGTTTCAGCTCTTGCATCTTCTTTTCCAGGCTAGGATCGACTTCGGTCCTGCACAACGGGCCTAACACGCCGGCCAGCTGCTCCTCTAGAGCCTGGCAGACCTCACTGTACTCTGAAGACAACCTGGAAAGCCAGCCCACATAGGTTTGAACTTTGCTGGAAACCACCTGTTTCTGCAGGGGGGAGTCGAATTTAAGTCCGGCCAGAAACCCAGCGGTATCAAAATGGGTCAGAACGTTTCCGGAAAGAACCACTGTTTCCCCAATCTCTCCAGCACCGTTGCCGGATATCTTCCGTCCACCCGCCCAGATGTCGGCCACCGGCACGTAGGTTGCGGGAATACCCAGTCCCCGCAAGGCAGCTGCAACAGGCTCCAGGAACTGACCGTAAAACTTAGGGCGGTTCAGGGTGAAGAGGGGACTCGTTTTTGGCAAAACAATCTGGTAGAAAAACTGCCCCGGGTGCAGGTAAACTAAACCGCCACCTAAATCCCGGCGCATAACCGGAATCCCCTGCTCCGTAAGATAAGCCAAATCCAAGAGCTCCACCGAATCATGGTAGCCCAGACAGTAAAAAGGACGGTCCGGCTCACAAAAAACCAGGGCCCTACGGCCCAAGTCTGCTAAAGCGGCGTAGATTACCTGCGTCTGCCACCAAGGGATTCTCCCCAAGTCATACAGGAGAAACTCCTCTCCCATGGCTAGCCCGTCATCCGCCGCACAAATTCGGCTATCCTCCGGCACCCTTCAGCTATATCCTGCTCAGACGCGGCGTATGACAACCGCATATGGCCAGGAGCGCCAAAGGCCTCACCTGGAACTGTAGCTACATAACTTTCACTCAAAAGCCTGCGGCAGAATTCCTGGGAGCTGGAGATGCCCTCTACTCCCCTGATATCAACAAAGAGGTAAAAGGCTCCCTGAGGCAGTGCTACTTTCAGACCGGGCACCTCTTTGAGCATGGAATACATCAACTCCCGACGCCGGGCAAAGGCCTGCCGCATTTGGGCCACTTCCGGAACCTCGTGAGTCAGAGCGGCTAATGCAGCGTACTGGGCTACGGAGGTGGCATTGGAGGTGGAGTGGCTCTGCAAAGTCACCATGGCTTTGATCAAAACCTCGGGGCCTACCGCCCAACCCAGACGCCACCCAGTCATACTGTAGCTCTTGGAGACACCGCTGATCACCACAGTGCGCTCCCGGGCACCGGAAAGCGCCGCCGTACAAGTATGCTCACCCTGGTAGACCAAGTCCTCATAGATCTCATCTGAGATTATGAGGAGGTTGTGTTCTGCAGCCAGTGTCACCAGCTCCTCCAGGAACTTGCGGGGATAGACAGCACCAGTGGGGTTATTTGGTGAGTTGATCAGGATGGCCTTGGTCTGGTGGGAGAGGACGGTTTTGATTCTCTCTAAGTCTGGCACAAAGCCATCATCCAGTTCAGTAGAAACAATTATCGGCCGCCCCCCGGCCAGTTTGATCATCTCAGGGTAGCTCACCCAGTAGGGGCTCATCATTACCACTTCGTCCCCAGACTCCAGAATGGTCTGAAAAAGATTATATAGGGCCTGCTTGCCGCCGACGGTGATGACAGTCTCACCAGGCTCATAAGTTACCCCGTAGCGTTCCCGGTACCTTTCGGCCACCGCCTCTCTCAGCTCTGGAATCCCTGGGGTTGCAGTGTACTTGGTCTTTCCTTGCTTTAAAGCCTCCACTGCCGCCGCAGTCACCGCCGGTGGGGTCGAGAAATCCGGCTCACCGGTGGCGAAACTAAGCACCGGCTTCCCCTGCCTGAGGTACTCCTTAGCCAGGGCGTTGATCTCCAATGTCGCCGAGGGGGTTATTTGCATCACCCGCTGGGACAGAAAGTTAGTGTAGTCCATACTCACTCCTCCAACTGGTTATTTTTCCACACCCGGTTCCCCTTCTCCTCCAGTGGGGAAGCAGCAGATTGCCGCCAAGGGGCAGTCCCCGCACTTAGGGTTCTTGGCCTTACAGTACCTGTTACCAACCCCGTCTATCAGGGCGTGAAACTCGTTGTAGAGTGCCACATCCTCCGGAAGCCGGTCCATGAAGTAGGCCCTAAGCTCCTCATAATCGATATCCTCTGGATGAACCCCCAGGCGGGCCCAGATCCGCTTGGTGTAGGCATCCACCACGAAGGTAGGTTTCTCCCCAGCATAAAGGAGAATGCTGTCCACCGTCTCCGGTCCCAGCCCCCAGACTCCCAACAGCTCTTCCCGCAGCTTGGGCCAGGGTTTGGCAAACATCTTGGCCAAGTCGCCGTCGTATTCTTCCACTAGGTGCCGGCAGAAGGCCTTCAGTTTTTTGGTTTTCATCCGGTAATAGCGAGTGGGGCGCACCGCTTCCTCGATTTGTTCATCCGGCGCCGCAAGCAGAGCCAACGGATCCAGCAAACCCTGTCCTTTCAGGTTCGCTATGGCCTTTTCCACGTTTCGCCAGGCCACCGATTGGGTGAGAATGGCCCCTACCACCACTTCGAAGGAAGTTTCTCCCGGCCACCAGTTCCGGGGCCCAAAGTGCTGGTAGAGCATACGGTAGACCTGGAGCAAGCCCTCTTTGTCCACTGTACCTACCTCCAAAAAAAGGCACCCCGTTATTCGGAGTGCCTAACTTCACCTTATCTTTTATTATACCCTAATCGGCCAATTCCTCTTCAGCCCTGGGGACCGAGGAGAGGATCTCGTCAACCTCCAGCGCGTCCAGTTCGGTTACAAAGGGGATGCCGGTGAGCTCAGCTGCCTCCCTGGTGAGGGATGCCAGGTCACCGCGGTCGATATACTTCAAGGCGAACTTCCTGGCACCGCACATCAGCTGTTTGAGGCCCTGGGCAATCCGAGAGTAGTAGGTATAGACCGCAATTGCTCCAGCCGGGATATACTTGAAGTCGGAACCGTACTTGGCTTTCAACTCAGTGGCTCCGGCAAAGAGGTTCTCGTAGTCGGAACCGTATTTAGCCAAATCCCGGGGAAGCTTACCCTCAGCAGCCAGTTTGCCCACGGTCTTGCCGACCATAGCGGCAGCCAACGGGCCCCGACCCATGCCTACAGCCTTAGTGTAGGGCGCGCTTAAAGCCAAACCCTTGAAGACGGCATCCTCGAGGGTGAAACCGCCGGCAATGGCCACATCAGGCACATAGGCACCGGCTTTCTCGATCCGCTGGAGATACTCGTAGAGGAGGCTCTGGAGGTAAACGGTTGGTACGCCCCACTCGTTCATCATCCGCCACGGGCTCATCCCGGTACCGCCGCCGGCTCCGTCTACCGTCAAAAGGTCGATCCTGGCCTGGGAGGCGAACTTAACGGCCCTGGCCAGGTCAGCCGGACGATAGGCTCCGGTTTTGAGGAAGACATGTTTGGCACCTAAGGAGCGCAGCTCCTCAACCCGGCGCATGAAGTCTTCTTCATCGACCATGCCCACCCGGGAGTGCCGCTCAAACTCGGTGAAAACCCCAGCTTTGAAGGCAGCCTGAATCTTGGGGTCTTCCGGATCCGGAAGAACGACATAACCCCGAGACTTGAGCATCAAAGCCTTCTCCAGGTTGTCGATTTTAACCTCGCCGCCGATGTCTTTGGCCCCTTGCCCCCACTTGAGCTCAACAGTGTCCACACCCAGCTCACTTATGGCATACTCCAAGGTGCCCAGCCTAGTGTCTTCCACGTTGGCCTGAACAACTATGGTTCCGTAGCCGTCGTACCAGTCTTGGAAGAGCTTAACCCTTTCAGCCAGGTCCGGAGCCTTGACTACCCGGCCGTTTTTGAATTCGCTCTTGGGATCCATGCCCACTACGTTCTCGCCGATCACCAGCATGCTGCCGCTGATGGCACTGCCGATGGCAAGACCATCCCAGTTGATCTTAGCTACATTAGTGGACCCTAGGCCGGGAATGAACCAGGGTACTTTGAGCTTAATTTTGTCTTTGTATCCAAATTCGGTTTCAATATTGACGTTAGGAAAGATGGCTTTATCGCTGTCAGATTCGATGCCATGGGCACCTACTGCAGTACCCATGATGTTGAAGTGGGAATAATCAATAGGGTAGTCTTTCTCTGAGGCAGCGGTCATGGTTCCGTAGGGGGCGGGGTAGATCACTTCACTTCCCCTGAGAGCCGATTTGCCGACTTCACAAAGCCCGGTACACCCTTCGATACAGGTGGCGCACATACCGCTGAAAGGGCTGACACTGCCCGCCGTTCTGTTTTTCGTAAAGGTTGCCGCGGTAGCATTAGTCTTACTATAACTCATCTTGGTTCTCCTCCCGTTTTCGTACCCATCCCAGATACTACTTTAGCATTTTGGATAATTTTAAATTAATTACCTCTTTCTGTCAACAAGAGGAGGGCAAGTATCCTGTATGCACGAACGTCTATTCCTGTTAAAGTCGGTAAAGTTTCTCGGCGGGAATCACGTTGATCCCCTGCTGGCTGAGAATGGCACGAGCGCGAGAGGGCTCGGAAACCCTGAAGATGACCAGAGCGTCATCGGAGGCCTTCTCCACAAAGGCGTACATATATTCCACATTAACCCCATCGGCCTCCAAGACCTCCAAGACCTGGGCCAAGCCGCCGGGCTCATCGGGCACTTCCACCGCCAAGACCTCAGTCTCACTGGCAGAGAAACCCTTTTCCAGCAACACCTCAACAGCCCGGCCGGGGTCATCCACAATCAGGCGCAAGATCCCGTAATCGCTG
The DNA here is from genome assembly GCA_017656135.1 of Bacillota bacterium. Lineage (GTDB taxonomy): Bacteria > Bacillota > UBA5301 > UBA5301 > UBA5301 > JACDOJ01. Next base: position 19,668 of record JACDOJ010000006.1, read on the forward strand.
GTATCAGCGACAGACAGCGCTCTGATGTTGATACCCGCCTTTCCCAGTATCCTGCTGACCTCAGCGAGTCTCCCCGCTTTGTTCTCTAAAAAGACCGAAACCTGCTGTACGCTCATGCTACCCATCCTCCCTTTGGAGTTTGTACAGGCTACGCCTGTCTACCACCCGCTGAGCCTTGCCGGCACCTCTGGGTATTGTCTTCGGCTCCACCAGCTTGACCTGGAGGCGTATTCCTAACGTACTCTGGATGGCGTGGTCGATCTTCTTGCTCAACTGCTCCAGGCGCCTGACCTCATCCAAGGAAATGTGAGCCGGCACCTCCACCCAGAGTTCCGCATCATCCAAGGCACCCTTGCGGTCCACCACCAGCTGATAGTGGGGCTCTACATCCTCCAGCCCCAAAAGGACCGCTTCAATTTGGGATGGGAAGACATTGACGCCCCGGATAATCAGCATATCGTCAGTGCGGCCCATGACCTTGCTCATCCTCAAGAAAGGCAAGCCGCACGAACACTTCTCCGCATTTAAAACAGTGATATCTCCTGTTCGGTAGCGAAGCAGGGGCAAGGCCTCTTTGGTCACTGTGGTGATCACCAGTTCCCCGACCTCTCCCAGTGGGAGCTGCTCACCGGTGGCGGGGTCGATGATCTCCGGAATGAAATGGTCTTCATAGAGGTGCAAGCCGTCTTGATTCGTACACTCACAGGCCACCCCCGGACCCATGATTTCGCTAAGGCCGTAAATATCAAAGGCTTTGATGGCCAGCCGTTCCTGGATCTCCTGGCGCATCTCCTCAGTCCAGGGCTCGGCACCGAAAATACCTACCCTGAGTTTAAGGTCTTTGGGATCAACCCCTAGTTTCTCCATGGTTTCGGCGATATACAGGGCGTAGGAAGGGGTACAAGCCAAAACGGTGGTTTCAAAATCCTGCATCAATTGGATCTGGCGCTGGGTGTTGCCGCCGGAGATGGGGATCACTGAGGCTCCCAACTTTTCCGCACCGTAGTGCATCCCCAGGCCCCCGGTGAAGAGGCCGTAACCGTAGGCGATCTGAATGACATCATCCTCGCCGACCCCGGCGTACTTTAGGGCCCTGGTCATCAGCTCAGACCAGGTTTCAATATCCTGCCTGGAGTAGCCGACCACAGTCGGCCGACCGGTGGTTCCAGAGGAAGCATGGATCCGGACCACCTTCTTCATATCCACGGCAAAGAGCCCAAAGGGGTAACTGTCTCTGAGATCTGATTTGCGGGTGAACGGGAGTTTGGGGAGATCGTGGATGCTGCGGATGTCTTCCGGCGAGACCCCGGCAGCATCCATGGCCTTTCGGTAAAAAGGGACCTTCTGGTAGACCCGGGCTACTGTCCTGACCAGACGTTGGCTCTGCAGGTGCTCCAGCTCCACCCTGCTGCCAACAAGATCGTAATTCACTCTGCTCACTCCTCTGCTACGTCTAGCCTCACAGGCTACAGGCGTTCTACGAACTCCAACAAGTCCCGGAGGCTCCCTTGGTAATCAGGAACGAAATCCACATTCTTCCTGGTGATGACGTAGTCTTCCACCAAGAAGGTCTTCATTCCTAGCTTGGAGGCGACTAAATCCTCCAAGGGGTCGTTTCCGGCCATGAGACATTCTTTTGGATCCAAGCCGGTCATCTCCAAGATCTCCTGGTAGTAGCCTATCTGCGGCTTGCAGAAGTGCATAATCTCATAGGTAGTTACCAGGTCAAAGGGGTAATCCTCCACCCCGATCCAACGGAGACGCTCCTGAATCGCCTCAGTGGGGAAAACCGGGTTAGTGGCCACTACCACCCGGAGACCCTTCTCGGCCGCAGTCTCTACAATCTGTTTGCTGAGCGGGGTGGGTGAGGTGTATTTAACCAGTTTGGGGAATTGGTTGGCATAAAAATCGTCCAAAACAGGCATGAGCTGCTCCTCGGGCACATTCACTCTTTTCAGAAAGTCATCCCAGAAGACCTCTTTGTTGGTTCGGGTCTTATCGGTATTCTTCACCATGACCTCAGTGGAGGCCATCAGGGAGTCCACAAACTCTTTAGGGTCAGTGAGGTGGGCCACATGGGCAGCGATGGACTTTAAGTAGTGGCGGAGAAAACCATCGGTGTCCAGAGGCAGTAAGGTACCGTCTAAGTCCAAAAGTAACGCTTTGATCAAAATTATCCTCCTCACAGCCGGCTGATTACTTCTTCAGTGTATTCAGTGGTGGTGGCGGTGCCACCCAAGTCCGGGGTTAAGATCTTCCCTTCGGCGATGGTCTTTTGCACGGCCTCTCTCACCCGGCCGGCCTCAGTCTGAAAGCCTAAGTGCTCCAGCATCAACGCTGCCGTCAAAATCAAGGCTGTAGGGTTGGCGGTGTTTGTCCCGGCGATCTGAGGAGCGCTGCCGTGCACAGCTTCAAAGACGGCCACTTCGGCCCCGATGTTGGCTCCTGGGGCCACCCCTAACCCGCCGACCAGCCCAGCACAGAGGTCAGAGACGATATCTCCGAAGAGGTTTGGCAGGACCAGGACATCAAATTCACTGGGGTTAAGGACCAGCCGCATGCATAAGGCATCGACAATGACTTCATCGTACTCGATCTCCGGATACTCAGCGGCCACCTCCCGAACCGCCTCCAGGAAAAGACCGTCCCCTAGTTTGAGGATATTAGCCTTGTGCCCGGCGGTTACCTTGCGGCGCCCGTTTTCCCGGGCATACTGGAAGGCTTTTTGGGCGATCCTCCTGCTGGCTTTCCGGGTGATGATCCGGATGCTCTCGGCGGCATCCTCCCCCACCATGTGCTCGATGCCGGCATAGAGCCCCTCAGTGTTCTCCCGAAAAATCACCAGGTCCACGTCACTGTAGCGTGAGGGGAAGCCCGGTATACTCTTGGCCGGTCGAACATTGGCGTAAAGATCCAGGGCCTTGCGAATACCTACGTTGACACTGCGAAACCCGGTGCCCACCGGTGTCGTCACCGGGCCCTTTAAAGCCACCTTGTTTTTTTTGATAGAGCGAAGGGTTTCCTCAGGCAGGGGTGTTCCGGTTTTTTCTAAAGCCGCTGTCCCGGCTATGGCCTCTTCCCATTTGATGTCCAGGTTCAAGGCGTCAACCACCCGAGTGGCGGCGGCAGTGACCTCTGGGCCAATGCCATCACCGGGGATTAAAGTAATCGTCACAGGCTCTTGTTTCATCTTAATCCTCCAATGCGAAACCTTTATTCTTCTTGATATGGTTGGCCAAGCCGCCGTCATTGAGGATTTTGATCATCACCGACGGCAGGGGTTTGGCGGTGATCTCCTCGTCCCGGGTGATATTGACCACTTTTCCCTTAGATAGGTCTACCTCCAGCTCATCCCCGTCCTCGATCCGGGAGGTATCCACTTCAACCACGGGAAGCCCGGTGTTGATGGCGTTGCGGTAAAAAATCCGGGCGAAAGAAGAAGCCAATACGGCGGCGATATCGGCGTACTTGATGGCCAAGGGAGCCTGTTCCCGGCTGGAACCGCAGCCGAAGTTACGCCCGGCCACAATGAAATCACCGGGCCGAACCTTGTTGTAAAAATCAGGGTCCAGATCCTCCATCACGTGCATGGCCAGCTCTTTCATATCCAAGGTCTTGAATTTGTATTTACCTGAGATGATGTAGTCGGTGTTGACATCATCACCGAAACGGTGGGCTCTGCCCCGTAGAATCATTTTTGAGCACCTCGCTATCTAGTAATATAGGGCCTGGGATCGGTAATTTCGCCGGCCAGAGCGGATGCCGCCACAGTAGCCGGAGAAGCCAGGTAAATGTAGGCGTTGCTGTTGCCCATCCGACCCTTGAAGTTGCGGTTAGCAGTGGAAATAACGTTTTCCCCGTCAGAGGGCACACCGTTGTGGGTTCCCACACAGGGCCCGCAGCCAGGAGTGACCACGGCAGCACCGGCCTCGACCAGAGCAGATATGGTGCCGTCAGCCATGGCCTCAAGGAAAACCCGCCGGGAGGCCGGGGCCACAATCAGGCGGACCTCAGGGTGAACCTTGCGACCTTTAAGAATGCTGGCGGCAATCCGCAGGTCTTCCAGGCGGCCGTTGGTGCAGGTACCGATGACGGCCTGCTGAATTGGGGTGCCCGCCACTTCCGAAATAGGAGAGACATTGTCCACGGTGTGGGGCTTGGCTACCTGTGGCTCTAATTCGGAAACATCGTACTCCAAAACCTTTTCGTACACAGCATCCGGATCCGGGTAGACCGGGTTCCACTTGGTGTACCCGTGGGCCACCAGCCACTCTCTGAGCTTCTCATCAGGCTCCATCAACCCGGCCTTGGCCCCCATTTCGATGGCCATATTGGCGATAGTCATTCTGGCGTCAATGCTCAAAGCCGAGATGGCCTCTCCGGCGTATTCAGCGGCTTTATAGGTGGCCCCGTCGGCGGTGACCTGACCGATGAGGAAGAGAATCAGGTCCTTGGCGAAGGCACCGGCCGGCAGGATGCCCTTCAGCTCAAACCTGATGGTCGGTGGCACCTTGAACCAGAGTTTGCCGGTAGCCATGGCTGCCGCCAGGTCTGTGGAACCGACGCCGGTGGAGAAGGCGTTCAAGGCTCCGTAGGTACAGGTGTGAGAGTCGGCCCCCACCACCAAGTCACCGGTCCCTACGTGGCCCCGTTCCGGCATGAGCTGATGACAGACGCCTTCACCGATATCATAGAGGGTAATCCCTTGTTCTTTCTTGAATTCCCGCATCAAATTATGCAGGGCTGAAACCCCTTCATTGGGGCTGGGAGCGCTGTGGTCGATGACCATGGCGATCTTGGTAGGATCGTAAACCCGCTCCACTTCCATCTCCCGAAAGGCCTTAATGGCCAGCGGGGAAGTGCCGTCTTGTCCCATAATTTGGTCCACTTCGGCCAGAACGATGTCACCAGCGCTGGCATCCTGACCGCTGTGGGCGGAAAGAATCTTTTCAACTATTGTTTTGCCCATGTTAATGATCTCCCCTACTGTAGTCTTTGTTAAGGAGTTACGGTTAGAAGCTGTCTAACCTCTTCCGGGTAGTTGGCGATGAGCCAGATCTCATCCGGCGTCAATTCCATCTGGTTGTGCTGCCAGGCGTACTGCACCAAGCGCAGGGTTTCCTTGGGATCATCCACTTCAATTCCGAGCTGATCCAAAACGTACATCAGGCCCTTGGTGCCTCCGTACTCACCGGTGGTGATCACCCGGCCGATCCTTTTGACTTCGATCTCACCGATACCCAATTCCTCTGGTCCGTAGAGCTCGTAGTTGTTACGGTCCTTGAGCATCCCGTCGGCGTGGATTCCGGACTCATGGGCGAAGGCATTGGCCCCGACCCCCACCTGATTGATGGCAATGGGCTGGCCGAAGGCATTGGCCACATAGTTGGCTATCTTCCAGGCCATCTTGAGGTTGACTTTGGGATCAAGGATCCCTGAGTCCTTCAGGCCCCGGGACTTGGTCAAGGCCAAAATTACTGAAACCAAGTCGGCGTTGCCGGCCCGCTCGCCCATGCCATTGACAGTGGTGTTGATGTAGGCGTCAACTCCGGCATCCACTGCACCCATGGCACCCTCCACGGAGTTAGCCACGGCGTAACCCAAGTCGTTATGACAGTGTAACTCAATCGGGAGCTGGACTGCTTTGGCCAAGCGATGGACGGAGTCGTAGATGGAAACAGTCCGGTCGTAACCGAGAGTATCGCAGTAGCGAATCCGATCGGCTCCGGCCTCTTTGGCGGCCAGAGCGAACTCAATGAGGTAATCCTCATCGTAGCGTTCATCGGTTCTGGAGGCGTCTTCGGCATTAACGCCCACCGTCTCGACCCCTTTTTCCTTGGCCAGGGCCACCGCCTCAGTCATCATTTTGATGACATCTGAGCGGGTCATCCGGCCGCCGAACTTGCCCTGGGTCATGATTTGTGAGGTCGAGATGGAAAGATTCAAGTGCTTGAGTCGGGTATACTTCAGGGCAATTTCCACATCCTCGGCTTTAGCCCGACACCAACCGGAAAGAATTATCGGGGAAAGGAGGCCTTTCTCTTGCAAGCGGAGATTGGCTTCGATATAGTTCCTTTCGTGTTCAAGAGCCGGGAAGCCCATCTCACTCTGATGGATCCCCATTTGATTAAGGTAAATATTGACCATGGTTTTTTGTAGTTTGGATAAGCTGATGCGCGCGGTCTGAACCCCGTCCCGGTTTGTTACATCCATGATGTAAATGCGGTTTTTACGGGGCTTTCCTTGATAACGCAACCCTTCGCTCCTTTTCTCCTCCACTGCTCCTCTCCTCCCACTAAATTTTAGAGATATACTACCATTAATGGCTGGTACTGTCAATTATAGTAATAGTTAAGAGGGAGAACCCTGTCTCCCTCCGTAGGCTTTCTGAAACCTTTCTTTGTCTCGATTGCTTCAACTCCAGCTACTGCAGCTTCTTTCTGAGGAGCTCGTTAACCAGCTTCGGATTGGCCCGGCCTTTAGTGGCTTTCATAACTTGACCCACCAGAAAGCCAATGGCCCGGTCCTTACCATTGCGGAAATCCTCTACCGACTGCGGGTTGGCGGCGATAACCTCGGCGACCACCTTCTCCAGCTCTGCGGTATCACTGATTTGGGCCAGACCCTTCTCCTTGACGATGTCATCCGGGTCTTTGCCGGTTTTGAAGCTCTCCTCCAGAACTGTTTTGGCCGCTGTGTTGCTGATGGTCCCTTTGTCCACCAGTTTAATGACCCTGGCCAGAACCTCCGGGGTCACCTTAGACTCGGTGATCGCCTGGCCGCTTTCTTTCAAGAGCCTGGTCAGCTCGCCCATGACCCAATTGCTGACAGTCTTGGGATCGTTGTGGAGCTTGACGGTAGCCTCAAAGAACTCAGCCATATCACGGTTGGAGATGATCAGTTCCGTGTCGTACTCCGGCAGGCCGTACTCATGGACGAAACGCTGCCACTTGGCCTCAGGCAGCTCCGGCAGCCTCTCCCTGACCTTCTCGATCCACTCCGTGGAGATGACCACAGGAACCAGGTCCGGCTCCGGGAAGTACCGGTAGTCGTTGGCCTCCTCCTTGCTGCGCATAGAGTGAGTCCGGCCGGTGCTCTCGTCCCAGTGCCGGGTCTCCTGAATCACCTTTTCACCCCTATCGAGCAGCTTAGCCTGACGCTTCTCCTCGTACTCCAAAGCCTTCTGCACCGCCCGGAAGGAGTTGAGGTTCTTCAGCTCCACTTTGGTTCCGAATTTATCGCTGCCCACCGGCCTGATGGAGATATTAGCGTCGCAGCGGAGCGAGCCCTCCTCCATCTTACAGTCAGAAACCCCGGTGTACTGCAGGATATTCTTCAAGGTAGTTAAGTAGGCGTAGGCCTCGGCCGGAGAACGCATATCCGGCTCAGAAACGATCTCGATCAAAGGAATACCGGTCCGGTTGTAGTCCTCTAAAGAATACTCTGAGCCTAGGATGTTGTCTCCGGAGTGTACGCTCTTACCCGCCTCCTCCTCCAGGTGGATTCGGGTAATCCCGATCTTCTTGGTCTTCCCGTCCACGTGGATGGTGACGTAACCGTTCCGGGCCAGAGGCAGATCGTACTGGGAGATCTGGTAGGCCTTGGGTAGATCCGGGTAAAAGTAGTTCTTTCGGTCAAACTTATTATACGGCTGTATCTCACAGTTCAAAGCCAGGGCCGCCTCGATGGCATACTCCACAGCCTGTTTGTTTAGGACCGGGAGCACCCCAGGCAGTCCCAAGCAGATCGGGCAGACCTGGGTGTTGGGTTCGGCCCCAAAAGTTGTGGAGCAATCACAAAAGAGTTTGGATTTTGTTCGGAGCTCGGCGTGAACCTCCAGGCCGATGATGGTTTCATACTTACTCACAGGCAGCACCTCCTTTTTCCGGCAGCTTGGGCCGTCTTTCTCTGGCACCGGTCAGCTTCTCCACAGCATAGGCCACATGGAGGATGGTGCCTTCACCGAAGGCCGGTCCCATAATCTGAAAGCCCACCGGCAGACCTGCTTCTGTATAGCCGCAGGGAACCGAAATCGCCGGAATGGCTGCCATATTCGCCGGCAAGGTGAACATATCCGACAGGTACATGCTCATCGGGTCATCGATCTTGTCTCCCATTTTGAAAGCCGGGGTGGGAGTGGTGGAGCTGACGATCACATCCACTTCCTCGAAGGCCTTCTGGAAGTCTTGGACAATCAGAGTCCGGACCTTTTGGGCCTTCAAATAGTAGGCATCATAGTAGCCCGAACTTAAGGCGTAGGTGCCCAGCATGATCCGGCGTTTCACCTCGGGACCAAAGCCCTCACTGCGGGTCTTTTTATACATGGTCAAAACATCCGGCGCGGTTTCGCTGCGGTATCCGTAGCGGACACCGTCGTACCGGGCCAAGTTAGAACTGGCCTCCGCCGGAGCAATGATATAGTAGGTAGCTAAGGCGGCATCGGTATGCGGCAGAGAGATCTCCTTGACCTCAGCACCGGCCTCCTCCAGCTTCTGGACGGTCTCCATAACCTTGGTTTTAACCTCGGGATCGATGCCTTCCACGAAATACTCCTTGGGCAGGCCTATCTTGAGTCCTTTGACATCTTCCTTCAAAAACTTGGTATAGTCAGGTACCTCCTTGTTAACGGAGGTGGAATCCATGGGATCATGACCGGCGATGGCGGTGAGAACCAAGGCGGCATCGGTGACGTCCTTGGTTATAGGACCGATCTGGTCCAAGGAGGAGGCGAAGGCCACCAACCCGTAGCGGGAAACCCGGCCGTAGGTGGGTTTCAGACCGACCACACCACAAAAAGCCGCCGGCTGCCGGATGGACCCGCCGGTGTCAGAGCCCAAGGTGAAAATGGCCTCATCAGCCGCCACAGCCGCCGCGGAACCGCCACTGGAACCGCCGGGGACCCGCTCTAAGTCCCAGGGGTTGGCGGTGTTAAAGAAGGCACTGTTTTCGGTGGATGAACCCATGGCGAACTCGTCCATGTTCAACTTACCTAAAAGCGGCGACATGGACTTGATCAGCTTCTCATAGACCGTGCTGTCATAAGGGGAGATGTAATTCTCCAGCATCTTGGATGAACAGGTGGTCCTGATTCCTTTAGTATTCAGGTTATCCTTGAGGCCCATAGGAATGCCGGCCAATTCTGGCAGATCAGACCCTTGTGCAAGCTGTGCATCCACGGCCTTGGCCATGGACTTGGCTACCTCCGCGGTAACCGTGACGTACGCTTTGATCACCGAATCCAAGCTGTCAATCCGTTCCAGCACCGAGTCGGTGATCTCAGCGGCGCTGACTTCCTTGCGTCGGAGCATGTCCCGGAGTTCATGGGCGGTATATTGATAAAGACTCAACTCGACTCCTCCTTTTAGTCCATGATCTTGGGAACCCGGAAGTATCCGTCTTTCGGGTCGGGAGCGTTGGCTAACACCTCATCCCGTGGCATGGACGGTTCGGGAATATCCTCCCGGAAGACATTTTGCATCGGAACGGCATAGGCCGTAGGCTCCACGTCGGTCGTATCAAGCTGCTGCAGCTTCTCGGCTGCCTCTAAAACCTGATTAAGCTGCTCAGTGAACAGTTCCACTTCAGCCTCGGAAAGCTCCAAGCGGGCCAGGTGGGCCACCTTTTGGACCTCGTCTTTCGTGATCATCGGACTTCACCTCCTTGCCCTTCTAAAAGCTTCTTGAATTCTGCCTCATTTAAAATGGGAATCCCCAGTTGTTGCGCTTTAGTGTACTTGGAGCCGGGGTCAGCCCCTACCACCACGTAATCGGTCTTAGAGGAAACACTGCCGGTGACTTTGCCGCCCCGGCTCTCGATGGCCTCCTTAGCCTCAGAACGGGTGAAACCCTCCAAAGAACCGGTGAGGACGAAGGTCAAGCCTGCCAGGGGCTGCTCCCCGGCTGCGGTCTTTCCCTGCCGGGTATTGACCCCGGCCTTTTTCAGGGCCTCTACCACCCTCCGGTTCTGCTCCTCGTTGAAGAAATCCACTACGCTCTCAGCGATCCGCGGGCCGATCTCCGGAATGGCTTCCAGCTCCTCTTGAGTAGCCTGGGCCAAAGCATCTATGCTGGGGAAGTTCTCCGCCAGAATTTGGCCCACCCTGCTCCCCACATACCTAATTCCCAGCGCTACTAACAGCCTGGCCAGGGGTCGCTTTTTGGAGGCACCGATGGCATTTACCAGGTTTTGTGCCGATTTCGGGCCCAACCGCTCAAGGCCCTGCAGCTCTTGGACTGTGAGTTTGTAGAGATCAGAGACGTCAGAGACCAGACCGGCCGCCACTAGTTGTTCCACAATGGCCGGTCCCAGCCCCTCAATATCCATGGCCTCTTTAGAGGCGAAGTGGATGATCTTCTCCTTTTGCTGAGCGGGGCAGGCTAAACCGACACACCTGGTCACCGCCTCTCCAGGCTCCCGGACGGCCTTGGCCGAACAGGCCGGGCAGACCTCCGGCATGGTGAAGGGCCTCTCGTCTCCGGTGCGTTTCTCCGGCAAGGACCTGACGACTTCCGGGATAACGTCACCGGCCTTCCGGATTATGACTTTATCCCCGATCCGGATATCCTTGTTCTTGACGTAATCCTCATTGTGCAGACTGGCCCGGCTGACCACCGATCCGGCGATCCGCACCGGCTCCAGGATGGCCAGGGGTGTTAAAGCTCCGGTCCGGCCCACCTGGACGATAATGTCTTTGACTGTCGTCTCTTTCTGCTCAGCCGGGAATTTATAGGCGATATGCCCCCGGGGGTTCTTTCCGGTAAAACCCAGCTTATTGTAGGCCTCCAGGCTGTTGATCTTGACCACAATGCCATCGATCTCGTATTCCAAGTCGGCCCGTTTGGTCTCCCACATCCGGCAGTACTCGATGACTTCTTCGATGTTCGAACACAGCCTGCTTTCCGGGTTGACCGGAAAACCCCACTCTTTAAGCCGGTTCAAGGCTTCCCACTGGGTTTTCACTTGGGCCGGCGGGTCTGCCATCAGGAGACTGTAGCAGTAAATCAAGAGAGGCCTTGCGGCCGTGATTCTAGGGTTCAACTGCCGGATGGAACCGGCGGTTGCGTTGCGGGGGTTGGCAAAGAGGGCTTCTCCTCTTGCCTCCCGGGCCTGGTTCAACCGGTCAAAGTCAGCAGAACGCATGTAGGCTTCTCCCCGAACCGCCAGGGTAGCGGGATACTGACCCCGGAGCTTCAACGGAATGGCCTTGATGGTCTTGATGTTGGCGGTAACGTCTTCCCCCTGCATTCCGTTGCCTCTGGTTGCCCCCTGAACCAAAATGCCATTCTGATAAGTCAAAGCAATGGTAAGACCATCGATCTTTAGCTCCGCGACGTATTCCAACTCGCCTTCGTGGCCCAGCGTCTTTTTCAGCCGGCGGTCGAAGGCCCGCAGTTCTTCGGGAGAGTAGGCATTGGCCAAGCTAAGCAAAGGAACGGGATGGTTAACAGTGGCAAAATCACTACTGACAGCGCCACCTACCCGCTGAGTCGGCGAGTCCTCCGTGACGAACTGAGGAAATTTTTCCTCCAGAGAAATTAATTCCTGCATCAAGCTGTCGTACTCAGCATCTGAGATGACCGGATCATCCAAGACGTAGTAGCGGTAATCGTGAAACCGGATCTCTTCCCTGAGCTCCTCGATGCGCTTTTTAGCCTCTAGTTCTGTCATATCTTCCTCCGCTACTGAGCAGTTGCAAACTGAGAAAAAATATCAGGCCGCTGAATTAGATCAATGCGGGTCAAAGGCCAGTACCTGATGAGAGCCCTTCCTTCGATAAGTTTATAAGGGACGTAGCCGACTAAAGTATACCGACTGTCCTGACTGTTGTTGCGGTTGTCGCCTAAGACGAAGACCCGGTCTTCCGGAACCTCGAAGGGCCCGAACCTCTCCTTGACCGGTTCTGAAACATAGGGTTCCTCCAAGCGGACCCCGTTCAAGTAAACACTACCGTTTTCGATCATAATTTTATCCCCGGGAATACCAATCACCCTTTTGATGTAGCGGTATTTAGGGTTTGCCGGGAACTTGAAGACAATGATATCTCCCCGCTTAGGTTCGCTGAAGCGGTAAGTCAATTTATCCACCAGGAGCCGCTCTCCGTTATGTAGGGTAGGAACCATACTGGACCCGTCGACCACGTAGGACCTCCCGATGAAGGTCATGATGAACATGGCAAGTAGAACGGCTATGACAATTGATTCTACATACTCCATAAGCACAGACTTTTCCCCAACCTTACCCATCTTGCGTCCCCTTTCAGTCTGTAGATACTTAGACACCTATAGCTGCACCTCCTGTACTGCCCTTCCCAAAGGCGGAACCACCTGTTTCTTGCGGGAAAGGACTCCTGGGAGAAAAACTCTCTTATTCTGAACTGGGTAGCCGAAGGCCTTTTCCACTACATGAACGGCGGGACCGCTTACCAGAAGTTCGCTACCGTGCTTGAAGAGATCGGTCACCATGAGCAGGAACAAGTCTAGACCGTTATTCTTCCGGTACGCTTCCATTTCCTCTAAAACCTGGCCGCTCCTTTCCAAAAACCGATCCAGATTAACTGTTTCCACCTGGGCCACTCCTACTTGGAAACCCTCACCAAAAGTATATTGCTTGAGGTCCTCGGTGATCATCTCCGCCGGGGTCAGACTCTCCAGGTCGGTTCCGGCCTCAAGCAATTCCCGGCCAAAGGCCTCGATATCTGTTATACCGCTGATACCGGCTAAACGTTCGGCCACCCGCTTATCTTTTTCCGTGGTGGTCGGGGACTTAAACAAAAGGGTATCACTTAAAACCGCCCCCAAAAGCAGGCCGGCAATCTCCGGGGACATCAGCACTTTTTCCTCCCTGAAGGCCTCCGCCACCAAAGTTGCCGTGCTGCCCACGGGTTCATTACGGAAGTAGATGGGGTTGACGGTCTGAACGTCTCCTAAGCGGTGGTGGTCAATGACCTCCAGGATTTCAGTCTGAGAGAGCCCCTCAACCGACTGGCTCTCCTCATTGTGATCCACCAGAATCACCTTTTTGGCCGGTCCTGCCAGAAGGCTGCCCCGGTTGATCAAGCCGACCAACCGGTTGTTTTCATCCACCACCGGGTAGTTGCGGTGCTTGTACTTAACCATGCGCTCCCTGACCTCATCCAGGAGGTCAGTAGGTTTAAAGGTCAAAACCTCCCTGTTCATGGTGGTGCTCACCGGAAGGCTCATGGTGATCCGTCTGGCCACCATGTAGGTATCCAGAGGTGAAGAGATAATGAAAACACCCCTCTCCTTGGCCTTGGCCAAAACCTTCTGGGAGACGGGGAAACCACCGGTGATAATCAGGCAGGCACAGCCGGCCTCAATCGCCGCTTCCTGAGCGTTTTCCCGGTCTCCGATGAGCAGGATATCTCCTTGGGAGAAGTAGGTAGCCATGCTCTCCGGGCTCATCGCTCCGATGAGCACCCGGCCGGGTAAGATCTGCTGCAGGACCTTATCGCCAGTCGGGGTCAGGAGCCTGCCCTCAACGGCGGTGACCAGGTTTTTGATTTTCAAAGGGGTTTCACTGAGCCTGAGGTGATCCTCGGCAAAATACTTCTTGGCCACATCCCCGACGGTCACAATGCCGACCAGGCGCATATCCTCCTCAACCACTGGAACAGCCCGGAGCTCTTTCTCTCTGATGAACTTGCCGATATCAATCAAAGGGGTGTTTGGGTGAACATGCGGGACACTCCGCTGCATGACGTCACCGACTCGGCCCCAGAGATCAGGAACAAAATCGGGGGGATCAAAACCGAATCTATCCAGGACGAACTCGGTCTCAGAATTAATTGGTCCGAGCCTGCCCGGCTTGGCATAGAGTTCAACTCCGTCCCGGCGCCAGACGGCGTTTTTCAGGTGACTATAGGCAATTGCTGAAGCGATGGAATCTGTATCAGGATTTTTGTGTCCAATGACCCATACCTGGTTGCTCAAAGTGGAAACCTCCTTGTTAGTTCACATTCTTCAACGGCGCAAACCCAGCCAAAAGCTTCTTCACACCTTCTCCTGGAAAGGCGACCACCAGCACGGCATCAGGACCTTGTCCATCCACCTTGACCACGGTCCCGGTTCCCCACTTGGTGTGAACCACTTTCTGCCCAGGGACGAAACCGGCTGGTTGAGAGGTGGGTTTCCGATAGATAGACTGGCCGGCAGCGGCTCTCGGCTCAGGTTTGGCTGAGGATTTCACACTAATCCTGCCACCTAGAGCCGGGGACCTGATCTCCTCTTTAAGCTCCCCGGGAATCTCCTCTAAAAACCGAGAAGGCAGGCGGTTCTCAGTCGTGCCAAAAATCGTGCGTCGGCCGGCGCTGGTCAAATAGAGGCGTTCCTGGGCTCTGGTAACCCCGACGTAACAGAGCCGGCGCTCCTCTTCCAGCTGCTCCATCTCCCAGATCGACCGGGCGTGGGGAAAAATTCCCTCCTCCAGGCCGGCCAAAAAAACCACCGGAAACTCCAACCCTTTGGCACTGTGCAAAGTCATCAGGGTCACGGAATCATCGCCTTCATCATAGGTATCAGGATCTGAAAGCAGGGCCAGCTGCTCCAAGAACAGGCCGACGCCCTCTCCGGGCAGCTCTCGGTCGTACTGCTGGGTGGCAGAGAGAAACTCGCTGATATTCTCCAGCCGACCTTTAGCATGCTCATCTTTGGTCTGTTGCAACTCCGCCCGGTAGCCGGAAAGCTCCAAGAGCTCCTCAACCAAAGAGGTCAGCGGGGTCTCCTCTTGTTTGGCCCGGAGTTGTTCCATGAAGGTCACAAACTCCACCAACTTCTGCTGGGTCCGACCTGGAAAGTCCACCTTACCCTTGGCGATATCCAACAGGGCATCGTAGACGCTCTGACCTCTTTCAGCGGCGAGCTGTTCCAGCTTGGCGTAGGTGGCAGCACCGATGCCACGTTTGGGAACATTGATGATCCTCTGCAAACTGATGTTATCGGCCGGGTTGTAGATGACCCGGAGATAGGCGATTATATCCTTGATCTCCTTGCGGTCGTAAAAGCGCAAGGAGCCGACCACTTGGTACGGGATCCCGGCGTAGAGAAAAGCCTCCTCGAAGGGGCGGGACTGGGCGTTGGTCCGGTAGAGGATGGCCATATCCTGATTACGGTAGCCTTCCCGCTGCAGTTTGGCGATCTCCTCCACGACATACCTGGCTTCATCCCGTTCATCGGCTGCCCAGTACACTTTGATAGGTTCGCCCCGGCCTCGGTCGGTCCAGAGTTTTTTATCGGTCCGGGCGATATTGTACTGGATGAGGCTGTTGGCGGCATCCAGAATGGTGCCGGTGGAGCGGTAGTTCTGCTCCAGCTTGATGACTTTGGCATCAGGGTAATCCCGTTCAAAGGCGAGAATGTTTTCGATGTCCGCTCCCCGCCAGCCGTAGATACTCTGGTTGTCGTCACCGACCACACAGAGGTTGCGGTACTTGGCGGCCAGGAGCTTGACCAGCTCATACTGGGCCTTGTTGGTATCCTGGTACTCATCGACCAAGAGGTACCGGAAACGCTCCTGGTAGTAGTCGAGAACATAAGGCTGTTCCTTGAAGAGCAGGGTGGTTTCCATAATTAAGTCATCGAAGTCCAGGGCTTTGTTCTCCTTGAGCCGCTCTTGGTACCGCTTGTACACCCGCTCGACCTGCTGTTCCCAGAAGTCTCCCGCCTGGGAGCTGTACTCCTCGGGGGTCTTCAGCTCGTTTTTGGCCTTGCTGATGGCCTCGAGAAGACTGCGGGGCGGGAAGTTCTTGTCGTTGATATTCAGTTCTTTTAACACCTCTTTGACCAAAGCAATCTGATCAGAGCTGTCGTAGATGACAAAATGGGGGTCGAGGCCGTTTTTGGCCCCGTCTGCCCGCAAGATCCGGACACAGGCTGAGTGGAAGGTGCTGACCCAAATCCGCTCGGCTGAGTAGCCCAAAAGCTTTTCCACTCGTTCTTTCATTTCCCCGGCTGCTTTGTTGGTGAAAGTGACAGCCAGGATGTTGGCAGGGCTGACCCCTCGCTCAGCGATGAGGTAGGCGATCCGGTGAGTCAAAACTCTGGTCTTGCCTGACCCGGCCCCTGCCAAAACCAGTAGGGGACCGTCGCCGTAGGTCACTGCTTCCTTTTGCTGTGGATTTAGGTTACTCAATATCTCCATAAAAAACAAAAACTCCCAAAAGATATTCTGAAGAGCATATTTGGTTTGTATTCTCCTTTTTGGCCTCCTACTCCTCCGGCAGATTTTTCTGGAGAATGCTATTTTACCATATAAAAAGGCTGCTGACAGTACTCTCAAGAGTACTTGGTCAACAGCCTATCTTTCAAATACGCTCTCACACAATTCCTATTCCACCGGGACGAACCGGTCCTTGAGCCTCTCCATCACCTGAGGCATGGTGGTGTATTCCATCTGATCCAGAGGGAGCCGGTGCGGTTCAAAAGGACCCATGCGGCGCATATAATCCGCTACCTGCATCGCATACTCCCTTGCCGTCTGGAAGCTGGGATCAGCGAACATATCCCTAGGACCGATAAGTTTGCCGTTGCAGAGCTGATATCCATAGCAAACCACCCGGGGCGGCCCGTCGAACCGGCTCGGAGTATCCTCTTCAAAGGAGACCGGCATCAGAGGACCGTAGTGAGAACCTCGCATCCACCCGGCCACCAAGTGTGGGTATCCAAAGGGTTCTAAGGCCTCCCCCACGGCCGGCAAGCCGCTCTGGCAGCGCACCATTAGAACAGGGTCGTCTTTACCGACATAACGGCCGGCCATGAGGTTCAAGCGCTGGGTAGAGGTGACAGCCACCGACTCAAAGCTCCCTTTCTTATATACGTTTTTAACCACAAACCGGTCCGGGGCCCCGATGAAGAGCAGAAGATCATAAAGCTCCTCCGGAGTCCGGAACCGGGCCTTCTTATGCTCGATGAGATCTAAAACCTCAAACTCGAAACCATCATGCATCTTAGGATCGATGACCAAACCTGGAGTATTAAAGGGGTCAGCGAACATCTTGTAAAGCGGCAAGTTCCACGCTCCCGGCTCGGTCTTGTCGGCCAGGAAGATCAGGATAGGCTCACTCTTTCGCTCTTCAATGGTGAACTCGGCGATGCCCGGGCCCATACCCCGGATGTTACCGCTGAAGGCATCGCTTAAAAGGTCCTGACCGGCTCCATAGAGCTTGAGCTCCTTGGCCAGTTCAGTGGTAGCCTCAAAGGTCTCCCAGGCCAGGCGGTGAATGGCCTCCTCATCAACTTTGCCGTTATGGGTAAGGATCAAAGCCAGGTCATCGCCGACCTTGGCTAGGTCGAAATCGATTATCAAACCCTCCTGCTGGGCTTCGATCAGTCGCTCCTCGGCAATATCAAAAGAATCCGGGTGGACCGCCGAGTGACCGACAAACCCACCAGTATCAGCCTTAATAACGGATACAGTAATGCTCATATACATCCTCCTTCTTCCTTGAGATTTCGCCTTGATGGGTTTCGACTAAAAAAGAAAACTAGCCATACCACCTCCATCTTGGATATCCAAGAGGGGTGAGTAATGGCTAGCCAGATTCGTCGATAAACCTGGGAGGCATTACTCCAGCCCGTTATTACTTTTTACTTAGTCTATATTTCGCGGATCGAAGAAACATTCCTTCTAATTTTATTTTACTAATTCGAAAGAGATTTTGCTCTATTCCCCATGAAATAACTGTGGTTGAGAAACTTAATCACCAGTCCCCTGGTACTGGCTGCTGTTGCCTCTAACCTGCTCTGAACCAGTTTCCAGAGTTCATTCAGCTCTTCCTGGGGCTCTGTACAGTCGTAATCTGACTCAGGAATCCTAACATCTTCTGCCGTGTTCAGTTCAGGCCAAATTGCGAGGATCAATCTATACATTCTTACAGCCTGTTTCCTGGCCTTCATGTTTTCCCCCTCTGCGTAGTTAACGATGTCATTAATCTGAGCAACCTCCGGGCCGGTCAAGGCCCTCAGTAGAGAGGGGGATCCCTTCCGAAGGTGGTAATCGTAGTACTCTTCTATGCTGTAGTGAACATTGGTAGCCACGGCATCTGCCGCTTTGATATTAAACCGATGTCGAAAGATGAAGTCGCTGACCGGCAGGGGCAAGGCGTGCAGGGGCTGACCCAGATCCTGCAGGTAGTGGATGGACCTGGCCAAAAAGCGAAAGGCCCAGTAGAGGTCCCCCTTCTCATACGCAATCAGGGCCAAATCGTAGAAGTGCTGGGCTCTTTGGGGAGCCTCACCTAAAGAGATTAGGCCCCCCCAGAGAGTGTAGCGCTGGTGCCGCCACCCCTGGCTGCCTCCGGTCAAAGCCTGCTTAGGGTCAAGTTCCAGATCTGTATCCAGGTCCCAATCCGGTTCCGAAGCGTAGGTGGCCAGTATCTCCAGGGCCGAAACCCGTTCACCGAACCCCCCCAACTTGTACTCGATCATGAAATCTGGGTTGTAGCTGGACTGGTCATACTCCCCGTAGGAATACGGGGTTATTTCGATGGAATCGTAGGCTGTCAGGGCCTTAAGGTCCTTAAGAGCCTCATAAGTGATCACATCATGGCCATCCCAAGCCAAAACAGTTGGGGCCAGAAGAACCACCAAGAGCAGAGTGGCCACCGGCCCCAGAGATTTCAATTGAAAACGCATTCTTCTCCCCCCTGTCTGCTGCTTCCAGTACGCTAAAAATTTTTCATTACAGGCTGTTTCTCCTTTAGCGGGGGGCTTGTCCACTAACTTCTGAAGAAAACATGGTTTCCGATGACGGCAGTGACCGGTTGGGATCTGACCCAGCTGCCGACCGCGGTCTTCGGGTTGTAGAAACCATTGGCTCCGTTGCTGGGGTCTATGCCGGCCAGGGCATCATCAACCGCCCGGTAGGCCGAAGGAATCGCCGGGTTGTTTATGTAGCCGTTTAGCACCGGTTCATACTGGTAGATTCCGTTCCATTGTTGATAGATGACATCTCTCACGTTATTGGGGTAACGTGGATCCCGCACCCTGGCGAGCACGGTCGCGGCGACGGCAACTTGCCCTTCATAGGGCTCACCTCCGGCTTCAGCAGTAACCAGCCGAGCCAAAAGGTCCCGCTCGGCTGCGGTCAAGGTATTGGTACCGGGAGTGGTGGAAGCCGGAACCGTGCCATCGTTACCTGTAGGAATGACGAGTTTCTGACCGACGTAGATGTAGTCGCTCCAGAGGTCGTTGGCCTGTCTTAGATCAGCAATGGTGATCCCAAACCGCCGGGCAATCAGATATAAGCTATCGCCAGGCTGAACCTGGTAGACCACTTTGCCGTCTGCAGTTTCACCAGAAAAACTACTGGACGGAATAACCAGTTTCTGGCCAACTGCCAGGAATATCCCAGAGAGGTTATTGGCCCTCTGGAGCGCTCCTACCGTGGTGTTAAAACGCCGAGCAATCAAGAACAAAGAATCACCGGGCCTAACAGTGTAAACTTGCGTCCCGGAAGTAACCTCCGAGGGCTGAAAGCTGCTTTCGGTGGCTGGAACCTTGATCACCTGTCCCACTTCCAGGTAGGACATGCGGGCGGAGTTAATCTTCTGTAGGTCTTCTGCACTAATGCCGTAGCGCAAACCAATCAAATAGTATGAATCACCAGGCCGCACCACATAAGTGGTAAGTTCGAGGGCTTGCACGCTTCCGGCTGAGAGAACTGAGATAAATACCACAAATGCAGCGACAAGCAGTAACGAACGAGAAATCATGGAAATTACCCCCTTTATTGCCGAATTATCCGGTTGATACTATTGTAGCAATTACTTACACAGCCTGTCAGCGACGACCAAAAGGCCAAAACCAGCCTCAACAGGCAAGACTTCAACTAGTTAAGGGGGGGCAAGCTCTCTTTTATCCTTTTGACCCAGATTCTCCTTGAATACCAGAAAATGTCATAGACGGACCGCTTTGGCCAGCACTCTTCAGATTGAACAGGCTATTTTCTCCGTTTAGCCAGCACCGACCAGACCGCCTCGTTAGGTGTTTGACCGTCTTCCAACAAGACCATCAGATGGTAGAGCAGGTCGGCTGCTTCCTGAGAAAGTTCTTCCGGGGATCGGTTTTTGGCGGCAACGATAACCTCAGCCGCCTCTTCTCCAATCTTTTTACAGATCTTATCGACACCTTTCTCCAACAAGTAGTTGGTATAGGATCCTTCGACCGGATTCTCCTTCCGGTCCCTGATCACCCGGCGCAGCTCATCTAAAATCTTGGGCGTTGCAGCCAGTTCCTGCTCTCCCTTGATCGGATAATGAAAACAGGACCAGGTGCCTTCATGACAGGCACCGGTTCCTTTTTGGTGGACTTTGATGAGCAAAGTGTCCTGGTCGCAGTCGGTGGTGATGGAAACCACCTCTTGGATGTTCCCGGAGGTTTCCCCCTTCGGCCAGAGTTCCTGCCGACTCCGACTGTAAAACCAGGTTCGCCCTGTCTCCAGAGTCTTAGCCAGCGACTCCTGGTTCATGTAGGCGAGCATCAATACTTCACCGCTATCAGCATCCTGAACGATGGCTGGAATCAGTCCGTTGATATACTTCAACTTGGTGATATCCATATCCAAACTCCTTACTCTACAGGTCTGACCGGTATTCCGGCCTGGGCCAGGTATTCTTTGGTTTCAGCTATGGTGAACTCTTTGTAGTGAAAAATGGAAGCCGCCAGCACCGCATCGACCCGGCCTTTCAGGATGGCGTCTTTGAGGTGGACCAGCTCCCCGGCTCCCCCTGAGGCAATCACCGGAATGTTCACTTCCCGGGCCACAGCCGAGTTTAACTCATTATCGTACCCGGATTTGGTGCCGTCCCGGTCCATGCTGGTCAAGAGGATCTCCCCGGCGCCCAAGGCCTCGGCCCGTTTGGCCCACTCTACGACGTCAATGCCGGTGGGAGTTCTGCCACCGTGGATGAAAACCTCCCAACCTCCACTCTCCCGACTTTTGGCGTCAATGGCCACCACAATGCACTGGCTCCCAAACTCGCTGGCACCCTTTTGAATCAGCTCCGGATTGAGAACAGCGGCCGTATTAATGGAAACCTTGTCCGCGCCGGCCAGGAGCACCGCCCGGACATCCTCGATGCTGGAAATGCCGCCGCCGACGGTAAAGGGAATGAAAACCTCTTCGGCCGTGCGCTGAACTAGGTCCACCAGGATCTTGCGCTTCTCGTGGGAGGCGGTGATATCCAGAAAGACTACCTCATCGGCGCCTTCCTTATCATACAAGGCAGCGAGCTCCACCGGGTCACCGGCGTCTTTCAGGCCGACGAAGTTGGTCCCTTTGACCACCCGCCCGTCCTTCACATCCAGGCAGGGGATAATCCGCTTGGCTAGCACCCGCCCTCACCTCCGGCCAAGTCCAGGGCTTCCGCCAGGTTAACAGCCCCGGTGTAGAGGGCCTTGCCCACAATGATCCCGGAGAGCAGCGGGTTCTTCCTGGCAGCCTCCGCTGCCTCTTCAATGTCAACTAGGCCCGAGACGCCGCCGGAGATAATCACCTTGAGGCCGGTCTTTTCCGCCAGGTCCAAGCTGGAGGCGATGTTGGGACCGGAAAGCATCCCGTCCCTGGCGATGTCAGTGAAGATCACCGTCTCCACCCCCAGTTCCTTCATCTGGGTACCTAGCTCCCAGGCGGAGACTTGGACCTTCTCTTGCCAGCCCTCTACTGCCACTTGGCCGTCTCTGGCGTCGATTCCCACAATGATACGGTCGCCGTACTCCTTTACAGCCTCGGCCACAAACCGTGGATCCCGGTAGGCGGCTGTGCCGATGATGCCGTAGCGGGCCCCGGCGGCAAAGACCTCTTCTAGGTTTGCCATGCTCCGCAAGCCTCCTCCCACCTCAATGGGGATCGCTAGCTCCTTAGCGATAGCCTTGATCACGTCCCGGTTCTCTCCAGACCGGCGGGCGGCATCCAAATCCACCAGGTGCAGCCTTTCGGCACCCAAAGAAGCCCACTTTACAGCGACCTCCACCGGATCCTCACTGTAGACGGTTTCCTGGTTATAATCACCCTGCCGCAGACGGACACAGCGCCCACCGAGCAGGTCTATAGCTGGGATTACTAGCATGGTCTCTCTCCTTAAGCTTTCATGGATGCGAAATTGTCCAGGATCTTCAGCCCCAAACGGCTGCTTTTTTCCGGGTGAAACTGAAGGGCACAGACTTTACCCCGACCGACGATGGCCGGATAAGACAAGCCGTATTCCGCCTTGGCCAGAGTCACCTCGTCTACTTCCGGTGGGGCGTGGTAAGAGTGGACGAAATAGAAGTAATCGCCGTCAGAGATCCCGTGCAAGATGGGGTGGTCCCTGACCTCCTTCAGACTGTTCCACCCGATCTGAGGAACCTTCACTTTCTCCGGAAAACGGCGCACAGTCCCGCGAAAGAAGCCCAAACCCTTGGGTCTCTCCCCGGCAAAAGACTCTTCGCTCTCGGTAAAAAGCAGCTGGAGTCCTAGGCAGATGCCTAAGAACGGCCGGTCTGAAGCTAGATACTCTTGAATAGCTTCTACCAGGCCATACTGGTGGAGGTTGCGCATCCCGGCTCCAAAAGCCCCGACCCCTGGAAGAACCAGGTGATCGGCATCAGTGATATCCTCTTTTTTGCTGGTCAAGAAAACCTTGTGCCCTAGGTGTTCAAAGGCCTTCTGCACGCTGCGCAGGTTACCTAAGCCGTAATCGATGATGGTTATCACTCTAGTACCCCTTTTGTGGAAGGTATACCGCTGATTTTCGGGTTTCGGGCAGCTGCCATGCGCAAGGCCCGCCCTAGGGCCTTAAAGAGCGCCTCAATCATATGGTGGCTGTTCTGGCCGGTGACTTGGGCGTGGAGGGTGATCCCAGCGTAGGTGCAAAAAGCCTGCAAAAACTCTTTGACCAAGCAGGTTTCAAAATCCCCCACCCGCTCCTGAGGAAATTGCGCAGTCAATACCAGATACGGGCGGCCGCAGATATCCAAAACCACCCGGGCTAAGGCATCATCCATAGGAACATCAAAGGTCCCGTACCGCTCAATTCCCTCCTTGCTCCGAAGGGCTTCTTTCAAGGCCTGACCCAGGGTAATCCCCACATCCTCCACAGTATGGTGGAAGTCCACCTCCAGGTCCCCCTGGGCCTGAATGGAAAGGCCGAAGAGACTGTGCTTGGCCAACTGTTCCAGCATGTGATCGAAGAAACCAATTCCGGTATCGATGACCGCAGGTGAAGTCACATCAAGGTTAACTCCTACCTGTACCAGGGTTTCCTTGGTTTTGCGCTCGACGCGACTGACCCGAGCCTCACTCATTGTTATCCTCCTTCAAACGTACCCGTACCGCATTGGCGTGGGCGGTAAAGCCTTCAGTCTCAGCCAAGACCAGCACACTGGGGGCCAATTTCTCGAGGGCCTCCGGTCCGTACTG
This sequence comes from Bacillota bacterium, assembly GCA_017656135.1. GTDB lineage: Bacteria > Bacillota > UBA5301 > UBA5301 > UBA5301 > JACDOJ01. Next base: position 43,080 of record JACDOJ010000006.1, read on the forward strand.
AGAGTAACTCATCCGCTTCAGAAAATCATCAACGCTCAAGCCAGAAGAGAACCGGGCGGTGCCGTGGGTGGGCAAGACGTGGTTCGTCCCCGAGGCGTAATCCCCCAGTGGTTCAGGGGTGTATCCACCGATGAAGACCGTCCCGGCGGCTTTGACCTTTTCCAGCCAGTCTCTGGCCCCGGCAAAGTAGAGCTCCAGGTGCTCGGGAGCCAGGATGTTAACTAGCTCAATAGCCTCATCCAGAGAACTAACCAGGATGCACCTGCCCCACCTCTTAAGAGCCTGGCGGGCGGTTTCGGCCCGCTCCAGCTCAGCCAGCTGCCGGATGAGTTCGGCCTCCACCTCTTTGGCCAGGTGCAAACTGGTGGTGAAGAGAAAAGCCCCGGCCTCAGGGTCGTGTTCGGCTTGGGAGAGCAGGTCCGCGGCCACATAGACCGGGTTGGCCGTTTCATCAGCCACCACCGCGATCTCCGAGGGACCGGCTAACATGTCGATGCCCACATTGCCGTAAACCAGCTTCTTAGCAATGGTAACGTAAATATTACCGGGCCCGCAGATCTTATCGACCCTGGGAATAGTTTCGGTGCCGAAAGCCATGGCGGCGATGGCCTGAGCACCGCCGATTCGGTAGATCTCCTTAACTCCCAGAACCTTGGCGGCCGCCAGTATATGCGGGTTTACCGTTCCCTCTGGCCCCGGCGGGGTCACCAAGCAGATTTCCTCGACCCCGGCGACTTGAGGAGGGATCACATTCATTAGCACCGAGGAAGGATAGGGGGCCCGGCCTCCCGGAACGTACACCCCCACCCGGCGCAGCGGCAAATAGCGGCGGCCTAACACAGCTCCGGTCTCATCCTGGTATGACCAGTTCTCCGGCAGCTGCTTCCGGTGGTATCGCCGGATGCGTTCAGCGGCGAACTTAACGGCCTCCAGGAACTCGGTTGAAACCGCCCCTTGGGCGGCATCCAGTTCGGCTGCGCTCACCTGGAGTTTCTCGGATGTGAGCTCCACTCCGTCGAATTTAGCGGTGTACTCCAAGAGGGCTGCATCGCCTTTTTGCCGCACCGCCTCTAGAATCTCTCTCACTGCCGCCTCTTTGGCCGGGTCAAACTCTAGGCCCCGGTTCAAAAGACTCTGATCAAATTCAGTATCCTTCGAATAGCTAATAACCTGCCATATTCGTTCTTCAGACACTGGCCTTTTCCCCCTGTACTGCAGAAAGTCTTTTCACCATCTCTTGGATCAACGGATAGCGGACCTTATAACTGATTTTGTTGCTGACCAGCCGGGCACTGACCGTCCGGATCTCCTCCACCACCCGCAGGTTGTTCTGGGCCAAGGTAGATCCGGTTTCGGTGATATCCACGATGGCTGTAGCCAGGCCGGCTTTAGGGGCCAGTTCAATGGAACCGTTAAGTTTCAGGATCTCCACTTGAATACCGTGGGAGGCGAAGAATGAGCGGGAAATGCGGGGAAACTTGGTGGCAATCCTGGAACCCGGCAAGAGGTCAGTGGCTTTGGTGATCGGGGAATCATCTGGAACCGCCATGATCAGCCGGCACTTGCCGATCCCTAAATCCACCAGCTCACAAAGCTCCCGGCCGGCTTCAAGCAGGACGTCTTTGCCGGCGACCCCTAGGTCAACCGCGCCGTACTCTACATAAACCGGAACATCCGCCGGCTTGACCAGCAAGAACTGCCAGCTGCCATCGGGTGTGGAGAGCATCAGGCGCCGCTCTGGATCCAGATCGGGTTCGAGATCGATGAAACCCGCTTGAGCCAACATTTTGAGCACTGGTGTAAACAATCTTCCTTTGGGTACTGCAACCTTAATGGGATCCATCTCTCTCCTCTTTCTTTATTTACCGAGATAAAGTGATAAATCAATAAATTACAGTCATGTTATCACACCGCCCGTGAGCTGTCAACCCCAGAGCTCGTTCACGAAATCCACTACTTCATCTAGGGAAATAGCTGTTCTTTCCTGATCTTTAGTCCGAATCTCAAACCGGCTGTCGGCTGTGACAAGGACGTTCAGCTCGGCCTCCTTGGACTCAGTCTTATTCAGACTGACGACGGCAGTGTGGCCTGCCTCCCGCAGCCGGGCAGCCAGCTCCTGGGCCCTTTCCCTCAGGGGGTCGTTATAATCCACCACCACTACCCTTTGCTTTTGGTCTTCAGCAGTAGCTGCTTTTAGCTCCAAGAGCCGCTCCAGACCGAAACCGAAACCAACCGCCGGCTTATCCGCCCCGAAACGCCCAATCAAGCGGTCATACCGGCCTCCGCTACAGACCGTGTACCCGATGTCGGCCACATACCCCTCGAAAACCACACCGGTGTAGTACTCTAAGTCTTTTAACATACCCAAATCAATCCGGACTCGTTCCAAGACTTGATCAGGGAGGAGTTCGCAGACGGCTTCCAAGTGCTCCAAGGCTGCCTGAGAAGTGCTGCTTTTGGTAAGCTCTTTGGCTCGGCTGATCACCTCTACTCCGCCCCGCAGGGCCAATAGCTCCTCTAACTGTTCCTGAGTCTCGGAGGGAAGATGCGCCGCCGCCAGGATCTCTTTAAGGGTGACAAAATCTTTGTTGAGAAGCGCCCCCCGGATAAGCCGCTGCTCTCGAGGAGAGAGGCCGGAGTCCTCTAAAATTCCCAGGCTGAAGCTGACCTCCCCAAGGTCCAGAGCATACCCGGTAATTCCTAAAGCCTCAAAGACCGTGGCCGCCAGCTGAATGACCTCAGCATCAGCCTTTGGGCTGCTGGAGCCGATGAGTTCCACTCCCGCTTGGTGAAACTCCCTTTCCCGACCCATGCCTGGCTCCACATAACGAAAGATGTTGGTCAAGTAAGCTAGGCGAAGAATCCGATTCTCATCATTGAACCTAGTGGCAGCGAGACGGGCAATTGGCGTGGTGGCATCTGAGCGCAGCCCCAGAATGTTACCTTCCCTGTCGAAAAAACGGAAGATCATCTCATCAGATTCAGGGCCGGTACCCTGACGAAGGACTTCCATGTATTCAAAAGTGGGGGTAATCACCTCACTGTACCCCCACAACCGAAAAATCTCCCGAATTGTTGCCTCAATCTCCCGGATTAAGTCGGCGGCACCAGCCAGATAATCCCTAGTGCCCCTAGGTCTTTGCAACAGCAAATCCTCTTTAGTCAAAGTTGACCTCTCCCAGTTTCTCCAGATTGTCTAAGACCAGGGTATAGCCGTCTGCCCCATAGTTCAAACAGCGTTTCACCCGACTGACCGTGGCGGTGCTGGCGCCGGTCTTGTCCACAATTTCCTGGTACTTGCGCCCCTGTCTGAGCATTATCGCCACCTCTAGCCGCTGGCTCATGGCCTTTAATTCAGAGACCGTGCAAATATCCTCAAAAAAACGGTAGCACTCGTCCAGGTTCTGTAGAGACAAAACTGCCTTAAAAAAACGGTCCAACTCTGCACTTTTTAATTTGTCCAGAGACATTGCTCTCTCCCCTGTCCAGATGTTTTCACTCTTTACCATACTAAAAAGAAACTTTAAATGCAAGTGAAAAAGTTTAAGGCACATTCCGGGGCACTGGAATATATTGAACTGCAAATCTATCTGGGAGGTGCAGTGCATGCACAAACATTGGCTTTTGGCGTTAGTTTTGGGCTTGTCACTTTGTCTGGGGTTGCCTGTACTCGGGGCTGAAGTAAAGTTCTCGGTGGAGGAAGAGATCTGGATCCCCAGGGTCAAGATGGAATCTGAGAACCGGGAAGAAGGCTGGGATCCGGCAACTCAAGTCTTTGACGGCTCTTTTCTCTCCTCCTTCACCACTCTCCGGGCTGATTTTCACAACGGCCTAGGTGGGCGGGTGCTCTTTAATTTAAGTAACCTGACCAAACTGGATTACCCTGAACACCGTTTTGGAGAGGGACCTGACTGAAGTTGCGAACTGGACATTCATCCCGACGGCGCCTCGGATACGATAGGGGCCGACCTAACTTATGCCTTTTCAGACTGGGGAAGGCTCTCGGTTGGGTATCGGGATTACAAGCTTCTCTTAGGAGCTAGGGGTACCAAGACAAATCCTTGGCTGCCTGAAGAAGGCACTTTCCTCAAAGAGTACGGCATCCGGGCCAGTGGTCTGCGCATCGGGGCCGAAGCGGAATTCCCAGTAAATGACAAGCTTTCGATTTTACCGGTACTTGCACCTGATGGTCGACCAGTTAGCAGACCTCTCTGAGGACTCCGATTCGTCCCACGATCATTTTTACCGGCGGTGGTACGATTCCCACGATGCTACCATCGACGGACTGATGGTGGGAGCTACCTACAGGTTCTAAAACTCGTGTTTATGCAAAGAGGACCTGGGGCACCCCCTAGGTCCTCTTTTATTCCCTCCTAATTTGGGTCTTACGCACCCAACCAGGCAAACCTGATGATGAAAAGGATGGATAAGACCCAGACCAACCAGTTGACCTCCTTACCCTTCCCGGCAAAGAGCTTGATGAAGGGATAAAGGGCGAAGGCCACAGCTATTCCGGTGGCAATGCTGTAAGAGAGGGGCATTGTAATAATCCCCAAAAAGGCCGGAATTGCGTCGGAGAAGTCTTGCCAGTTGATCTTAACAATGCTGGTAATCATCATAGAACCCACGATGATCAGGGCCGGAGCGGTAGCAGCCGCCGGAACTATGCCGATCAACGGACTGAAAAAGAGGGCCAAAAGAAACATAACAGAAACAGTGAGTCCGGTCAGACCGGTCCGACCACCAGCAGCAACACCGCTGGCGCTTTCTACATAGGTAGTTACAGTGGGAGTACCGAAGATAGAACCAGCGACGGTACCCAGAGAGTCAGCGAGCAGAGCTTTGCTGGCCCGGGGGAGTTTCCCGTCTTTAAGGAAACCGCCTTTTTCAGAAACCCCAACCAGAGTCCCTATTGTATCGAACATGTCCACAAAGAGGAAAGCGAAGATGATATTAAAAAGACCCAGTGAGAGGGCTCCTCCAATGTCCAGTTTGCCAAAAACAGGCGCCCAATCCTCGAAGTGGGGAAAGGCAATGAAGCCTTCAGGTACTTTGGTGACACCGAAAAAGAAACCGACAATAGTAGTGACGATTATACCTAAAAGAATAGCTCCGTTAACACCTCTGGCCAACATAACCGCAGTGATGACCACTCCGATGACGGCGAGCAAGGGAGTTGGCTGACTCAAATCGCCCAATCCAACCAAAGTCGCCGGGTTATCGACAATGATGCCGGCGTTTTGCAGGCCGATGAAAGCAATAAAGAGACCGATACCGGCGCTGATGGCCAGCTTCAGTGGAGATGGAATAGCATCAATAATCATTTCACGAATCTTGGAAACCGTTAAAATCAAAAAGACAATACCGGAAATGAAAACGGCGCCCAGAGCAGTCTGCCAAGAAACGCCCATTCCCAGAACAACCGAGTAGGTAAAGTAGGCATTCAGACCCATCCCAGGTGCCAGTGCAAAAGGATAATTCGCTAAAAGAGCCATAAAAAGGGTAGCCAAAGCAGCTGAAAAACAGGTAGCCATGAGGACGGCATTGAAGGGCATGCCAGTTGCTGAAACAATACTTGGGTTAACGAAAATGATGTAGGCCATAGTCATGAACGTAGTCAGACCGGCTACGATTTCAGTACGAACATCCGTCTTATTCTCTGATAGTTTAAACAGTTTTTCCAGCATTTTTCCATACCTCCTTTGAAATCTCAATCCCTCGACCCACCCGCCTGGTCAATCCAGGCTCAAAATTGAGGACGTTGATATGCGCTACCTGTGTATGATTCCCTGTAAACACCCCCTAAAAAAGAAAAGAGCTTGGCTAAACCCAAAGGCTTGACCTCGGATTTTGCCAAATATCGTAATTCAGTGTTAGTTTTTCGACATTAAGAAAGAATTTCCTGCCACAAATGGCTGCCAACTAAAAAGGCCATCGCCTCTGAAGGCGATAGCCGTACGTTGACTCTAGGTTAACTCTAAGATGAGATTATTCCCACTCGATGGTTGCCGGGGGTTTGGATGAGATGTCGTAGACAATGCGGTTGACGCCGGCAACCTCATTGAGAATCCGCCGGGAGATCCGATCCAAAACTTCGTAAGGAATTCTGGCCCAATCGGCTGTCATCCCGTCTTCACTGATCACCGCTCGGATGGCCAGAACCGGAGCATATGTCCGGCTGTCGCCCTGCACGCCGACGGACTTAGTATCAGTGAGGACCGCGAAAGACTGCCAGATCTTCCGGTACAGCCCGGCACTGCGGATCTCCTCCCGGATGATGTAATCAGCATCCCGGAGCAGGTCGCACTTCTCTTTGGTCACCTCGCCGATAATCCTGATGGCCAAACCCGGACCGGGGAAAGGCTGCCGCCAGACAATCTCTTCAGGAAGCCCCAATTCCTGGGCGAGAACCCTGACTTCATCCTTGAAAAGGTTTCTGATGGGCTCGAGCAGTTTCAACTTCATGTGTTCCGGCAGACCGCCGACGTTATGATGGGACTTGATAACTTCCGCTTTGCCCCCACCGCTCTCGATGACATCAGGGTAGGTGGTCCCCTGTACTAGATAACTGATGTCTCCGAGCTTGGCCGCCTCTTCCTCAAAGACAGCGATAAATTCGTTGCCGATGATCTTCCGTTTCTCTTCTGGATCAGTCACGCCACAGAGTCTGGAAAGAAAGCGTTCCCTAGCATTGACGTGAATGAGGTTCATCTGGAACTGATCTCGGAAGGTTTTTTCCACCTGCTCAGGCTCGTATTTACGCATGAAACCGTGATCCACAAAAATGCAGGTAAGCTGGTCACCGATGGCCTTGTGAACCAGGGCTGCCGCCACTGACGAATCGATTCCGCCACTGAGTGCACAAACCACTTTGGAGTCGCCAACGATCTCCTTGATTTCAGCCACCATCGAATCAATGAAGGACTCCATGGTCCAAGTTCCCGAGCAACCGCAGATATCCAGGAGAAAGTTGCGGATCATATCCTTGCCCCAGGGAGTATGGTGAACCTCGGGGTGAAACTGGACAGCATAAAAGCGGCGGACAGGGTCCCGCATAGCTGCCACTGGGCTGTTCTCGGTAGTAGCGATGACCTCAAAACCCGGCGGAACCTGAGTAATTAGGTCACCGTGGCTCATCCACGCCTCCAGGAGTCCTTCGGTAAACTCCAAGCCTTTGAAGAGATCCTGGTACTCTTGGACAAAGAGTTCAGCCCGGCCGTACTCTTGTTTGTGGGCTTTGTCCACGGTGCCCCCGAGCATCTTGGCCATGAGCTGCATGCCGTAGCAAATGCCAAGAACAGGCAGCCCCAGGTTGAAGATCTCCGGGTCGCATTTGGGAGCGTCAGGATAGTTGACGCTGCTAGGACCGCCGGAGAGAATGATTCCCTTAGGGTCGTAGGCCTTGATTTCGTCTATGGTAATGTCGTAGGGAACAACTTCACAGTAGACATTACACTCCCTGACCCTCCTGGCTATCAACTGGTTGTACTGGGCGCCAAAATCCAGCACCAAGACAAGTTCCTGCGGCCGCATCTACTTCACCAACTCCGGTTTCAAGATGCCAATATAGGGAAGATTGCGGTAGCGTTCGGCATAGTCTAAGCCATAACCGACGACAAATTTGTCAGGTATGCTGAAACCTTTGTAATCCACCTGGACTTCCACCTGGCGGCGTTCCGGCTTGTCCAGAAAGGTGCAGACCTTAAGAGAGGCTGGCCGGCGAGACTTCAGGTTTTGCACCAGGTAATTCAGGGTAAGACCGCTGTCAACGATATCCTCAACGATCAGCACGTTTTTGCCCTCAAGGCTCTGCTCCAAATCTTTGAGGATCCGGACGACTCCTGAAGACTCCATGGCATCACCGTAGCTGGAGACGGCCATGAAATCCAGTTTCACCTTCAAATCGATGCTACGAAGCAGGTCGGCTAAAAAAACAATGGCCCCTTTGAGAATGCCGACGACCAGGAGATCCTTTCCTTCGTAATCACGGGTTATCTCAGCTCCTAATTCCCGAACCCGTGCCTGGATCTGCTCTTCCTCAAAGAGAACCTCAGCCATGTCATTGCGCAGTCTATCCATACAGTCATCCCTCCCATCCCTTAGTGTTTTCCATTCGTACTCATATATGTCGGATAATAACATAATTGGTTCACAAATTCAATACAAGGGTAGGGTCAGGTCCAGCAACCTCCAATTAGGCTAAATGGCTGTATTACAGCTACCTGATTTCCTCACTTAACTTTGACTCAGAGTAGGCACCACCGCCAAAGTCCTGAAGACATAAAAACAGAGGTGCAGGGAGATCCCCTGCACCTCTGTAAGGGGACGTTTTATTTAGCTTACATCATCGGCATGTTGCCACCCGGCATTCCGCCTTTGTTCTCCTCTTCGGGCTCATCAGCAACAAGGCACTCGGTGGTAAGAACCATGGAAGCGATGGAGGCAGCGTTCTGCAAGGCGCTCCGGGTGACTTTGGCCGGGTCGACGATACCGGCTTCGATCATATTGACATACTCACCAGTGAGAGCGTCGTAGCCAATACCTTTGTCTGCAGCCTTAACCTTCTCGACGATGATGGCACCTTCAACACCGGCGTTTTTGGCGATCTGGCGGAGAGGTTCGGCCAGGGCCCTGCGGACGATATCGATACCGGTGTTCACATCAGCCTCTTCGTGGGTGAGACCCTCCAAAGCCTTCATAGCATAGATTAGAGCGGTTCCACCGCCGGGAACGATGCCTTCCTCAACAGCAGCCCTAGTAGCAGCCAGAGCATCTTCGATGCGGTGTTTCTTCTCTTTCATCTCAGTCTCGGTAGCAGCACCGACCTGGATGACAGCTACGCCGCCAGCCAGCTTAGCCAGACGCTCTTGGAGTTTCTCCCGATCAAAGTCGGAAGTGGTCTCCTCGATCTGTGCCCGAATGGCGTTGATCCGCTTCTTAATCTCATCGACGTTACCGGCACCTTCGATGATAGTGGTTTCCTCTTTGGTGACCCGAACCTGACGGGCTTTACCCAACATGCTGATATCAGCGTTCTCAAGTTTGTAACCCAGCTCTTCGCTGATGACCTGACCACCGGTGAGGATGGCGATATCCTGGAGCATAGCTTTGCGGCGATCGCCGAAACCAGGAGCCTTGACAGCCACTGCAGTAAGGGTGCCGCGGAGCTTGTTGACTACCATAGTGGCCAGAGCTTCGCCCTCAACGTCTTCAGCAATGATCAGGAGGGGTTTGCCAGACTGGACCAGTCGCTCCAGAATAGGCAGGATATCAGCTACAGCGCTGATCTTCTTATCAGTGATAAGAATGTAGGGGTCATCCAGAACAGCCTCCATGCGGTCGGTATCAGTGACCATGTACGGAGAAACATAACCCCGGTCGAACTGCATACCCTCAACAACATCTAAGTTGGTACCGAGGGTCTGGGATTCCTCCACGGTGATGACACCGTCTTTACCCACTTTCTCCATAGCCTCAGCAATCAGGTTACCGATCTCTTCGTCAGCAGCAGAAATGGAAGCAACCTGAGCGATGGCTTCCCGGCTCTCTACCGGTTGGCTAAGCTCTTTAATGGCCTCAACAGCTTTGTCAACTGCCAGGTTAATGCCTTTCTTCAGAATCATGGGGTTGGCACCGGCAGCCACATTCTTGAGGCCTTCCCGGAAAATGGCGTGAGCCAAGACAGTTGCGGTGGTGGTACCGTCACCGGCCACATCGTTGGTCTTAGTGGCGACCTCCTTGACCAGCTGAGCACCCATGTTTTCAAAGGGATCATCCAGCTCGATCTCCCGGGCAATGGTAACACCGTCATTGGTGATGGTCGGTGAACCGAATTTTTTCTCCAGAACAACGTTGCGGCCCTTGGGTCCCAAGGTTACCCGTACCGCGTCAGCTAAAGCGGAGGCACCTTTCTCCAGGGCAGCTCGAGCCTCTTCGCCGAACTTGAGCATTTTAGCCATACTGAACAAAACTCCTTTCTATATGGTAATGGTTTATAAAGTAGCTAAAATATCGCTTTCTCTCAGGATGAGGTACTCCTCGCCGTCCAGCTTGATCTCGGTACCGGCGTACTTAGCAAATACCACGGTATCCCCTTCCTTGACGGTCATCGGAACGAGGTTACCGTTCTCGTACTTGCCGGGACCTACAGCCAAGACTTTGCCCTGCTGGGGTTTTTCTTTGGCGGTATCAGGCAAGACGATACCACTTTTGGTCTTCTCTTCACTCTCCAAGACTTGGACGACAACCCTATCAGCCAGTGGTTTAATCTTCATAGACTTACCTCCTTAATTTTATGCTCCTCTTTTGCTTTGTTGTTAGCACTCACCTCAAGCGAGTGCTAATTACACAATTCATATGATATGAAACGCTACCATCCATGGCAAGTCATCCCTATCCCGGAAAATCGGTGATTTTTGCAGTTGGCTCAAACTATCTCCCCATTTCTTTCATTATCTAGTAATCTTTCCAAAACAGCATTCTCACCTTGACTTGAAAATATGCACCAACATTATCTTGTCTTGGAAATGATGGTGGGAATAAACAGGGATAAGAAACATAAGGGTTCTACCGGGCGAAGGTAATGGCCCTGCCGTATCACATATATGCCTTGGTCACAGCCGGGACATTTCCACACCAACAGATACCTCTGGCTTACGGTCTTACTGAAGCTGGTATTACTCATTATACTAGCGAAACTCACCTGGATAGAAATTCGGCGAGTATCTTCATCCCGGAAGAGGTGCCAATCCGATTGGCCCCGGCTTCCACCATTTTCTCCAGGGTTTCCAGGTCTCGAATGCCGCCGGAGGCCTTAACGCCCATCTGGGAACCGACGACCTCCCGCATCAGGCGGACATCCTCCACAGTGGCTCCTCCCTTGGCGAAGCCCGTGGAGGTCTTGACAAAGGCCGCCCCCGCCTCCTTGGCCAGCTGGCAGGCGGTAATTTTCTCCTCCTGAGTAAGCAAAGCTGTTTCAATGATTATCTTCACCGGAGTGTTCCAGACGGCCTTGACTATCCGCCGGATCTCACCGGCGACGTAGTCATGGTCTCCTGCTTTCAGCCTGCCTATATTGATAACCATGTCCAGCTCGCCGGCACCGGCCTCCACTGCCTGGACCGCCTCGTGGAGTTTGGTGTCACTAGTGGTGGCCCCCAGGGGAAAACCGATCACCGTAGCCACGACCACTTCCGTCCCGGATAGCTCCTTTACCGCCAACTCCACAAAACTTGGGTTGATGCAGACCGCCTGAAAACCATGTTCCGCAGCTTCCCGGCACAACTGGACTACCTGGTCCACAGTGGCCTCAGGTTTCAGCAGGGTGTGGTCAATGTACTTGACGAGTTCCTCTTTACTCTGAATCATATAGCTCCTCCCCCATCTGCCGGGCATCATAGCCGGGCAGTGAATTAATCAAATCCTGGAACACCGGGTCCCTAAGTACCTCTAAAACCCTCTGCACCTTGGGTGTATCCAGGAACTCCTCCCTAATGATCAGGTCATAGCGCTCTTCTGCCACGGGAATGAAGTCCAGGCCCAAGTTTTGGGCGGCGGCCTGAATGCCCAGTCCCACATCGGCGACACCGGCGGAGACCGCCACCGCCACTCCGGTATGGGTGAACTCCTCCCGTTCGTATCCTTTAACCTCTCCAGGGTCGATTTCCAGCTCCGCCAGTTTGCTGTCTAAGAGGATCCTGGTCCCGGCACCCCGTTGGCGGTTGACTATGGTGACATCAGCCCGCTTAAGGTCCTCAAAAGAGGTAATCCCCTTGGGGTTACCCGGTGGAACGATGAATCCCTGCATCCGGTAGACGAGGTTGAAGACCCTCACCGGGAGATTGGCCAGGTATTTGCGGATAAATGGCCAGTTGTACTCGCCGGTCTCGGGGTCCAGGAGGTGAGCACCGGCCAGGTGAGCTTCTCCCTTAGCCAGGGTCAGCAGCCCACCGAGGCTGCCGATGGGAGCCACTGTGAGCCGAGCATCACCAAACCTGCCTCGCAAGTAGCTGTCCAGCTCATCAAGGACCAGGTCGTGGCTACCGGCCAGTACAATGGTCTGGGCAATCTCTTCCGGCTTGCGGAAGAGCTCCACCTTGACCTGAGCTCCCGCGGGATAGCCTTGGCTTAACCTAGGAACCCGCAACATACCGTCGGCATGAACCATCGACATAATCAAACCGGCTCCCCGGGCAATGGGGGTGGCCAAAACCTTATCTCCCACCTGCCCTAGTCTCACCCGGACGAACTCCTCGGCTCCGGGATTGGAAACCACCCGCTGGGTCAGCTGGGCATCCATGGTGGGGTAACCAGGAGGATTCCAGCCCTGAAGAGCACCGACAGCGGCCTTCAGAAAAAGCTCGGCAGCAACGATGGCCGAAACCGGGTACCCAGGCAGGCCAATCACCGGTTTGTCCTGGATCATCCCGAGCATCACCGGTTTGCCTGGTTTGATGGCGGCGCCGTGGGCCAAGAGTTCCCCTAGTCTCTCGATGGTGTCGGCGGTGTAGTCCTTGGAACCGGCGGAAGAACCGGCATTGATGACCACCAAATCGTTCTCGGCTACCGCTTTGGTGAGAGCCGCAGCGATTAAATCAGGGTCATCCTCAACCACCGGATAGACTGTGGTTTCACACCCCCACTGGCGCAGTAGGCCCTTGATGACGTGAGAGTTAAACTCCACAATCTCCCCCGGCTCCAGTTCCGTTTTCTCCAGGCACTGGGTCAGGTCTGTTATCTCCGAACCCGAGGGAATGAAACCGACTCTGGGAACAGCTTTCACCTGCACCTGAAGAACTCCGGAAGCGAGGAGCGCCCCGATGTCGGCTGGGCCGATTTTATGGTTCGGGGGCAGAATCATTTCCCCTTTAACAATATCCTCACCTACTGGGCGCACATTCTCCCAAGGTGCCACCGCTTTGATGATCTCATAACCTTCTGAGGTCTCGTGGACATCTTCGATCATCACCACAGCGTCCTTGCCGTGGGGTAGAGGGTTTCCGGTATTTACAGGGATAGCGGCCTTAAAAGGCAGGGTGATGGGTGTGGCCTCGGAAGCGCCGAAGGTGTCTTCTGAACGCACTGCAATCCCGTCCATAGCCGAGGCGTGGTAGTGGGGGGAGTTGATTTTGGCTCGCACCGGCTCAGCGGTGATGCGGCCCAAGGCGTCGGCCACCGGCACGGTTTCCGTGGCCAGTTTAACCTTGGAGGCCTTAATGCGCTGAACAAACAGTTGCTGCAATTCCTCCCAGGGTTTTTGGTTCAAATATACCCGGCGCGTCATCGCAATCCTCCTTCATCCCAAGGTAAGATTTCAACCAGTTCGCCGGCTTTGACTCCCTCTGAGCCCAGGGGAATTACCGCTATGGCTTGACCCTTGAGGAGCGTGGAAACCATCCCCGACTTGCCCAAAACTGGCTGAGCCCAGAACTTCCCCTCCTGCTCCTCAATCCTAACCCGCACATACTCCTCCCGGCCGGCCGGGGAGGAGAGGCTTCTGGTGATGGGCAGTCGGATAAATCTTCGGGTCAGGTAGTTCTTTTCCCCCTGCAGGTACCGCACCAAAGGCTCTACCAGCACTTTGTAAACCACCAGAGCACTGGCAGGGTGGCCTGGCAAGCCGATGATCGGCACTTTTCCCGCCATACCGGCCAAGGTGGGTTTGCCCGGTTTTATGGTCACCCCGTGAAAAAGGAGACCAGGAGGGCCCATCCGCTCTATGACATCCACCGTGTGGTCCCGCATGCCCACAGAGCTTCCCCCAGATAAGAGCACCAGGTCGCAAGACTGAACCAACTGCTCTACAGCTGCCACCAGCCGGTCAAAGTCGTCGAGGATGATCCCGCCAAATTCCGTTTCACAGCCTAATCTCACCAGATGGCCGGCTAAAGCGTAGGAGTTGACATCCCGGATTTGCCCCGGTGCCAGCGGCCGGGTCTCGATAGGTACGATTTCATCGCCGGTGGAGAGGAGCCCCACCTTCAACCGGCGGTAAACCGGGATCCTGCTGATCCCGCAGGCAGCCAAAGCCCCCATATCCTGAGGCCTGATCCGGTGACCTTGGGCCACAATTACCTCTCCCTGAGCTAAGTCCTCGTCAGGGGCGACCATGTTCTCTCCGGGAGAAACCCCTTGGTAGACCTGTAACAGGTCCCCGGTACGCTCCACGTACTCCACCATGACGACGCTGTCGGCACCCTCTGGAAGCATGCCGCCGGTAGGCACCTCCACAGCCTCTCCAGGTTTGAGAGAGAGATTATTGACCTCACCCATGCCGACCTTCCCCATCACAGTCAAAAGGCCAGGAATACTCTGGGAAGACCCGAAGGTATCCTTGGCCCTAACTGCATAACCATCAACTGTGGAGCGGGGAAAGCCAGGGATGTCCTCTTCGGAGGTGATGTCACCGGAGGTCACCCGTCCTAGGACCTCCAGCAAAGGAAGCTCAACTTGGTCCTGAACGGGGCTGGCTGCAGCGATCAGCTTGTTTATGGCATCATCCACCGTAATGAGGTCATACAACTCCCTGAACCCACTCATTGCACAACGCCCTTTACTTGAAGCAGCCCAGCTGACAGCCGGCTATTTTGATTTCCAATTCGTTGGCCACATCGCCCACTTTCCGGGGTGGAATATTCAGTTCATCAGCGATTTTAAAAGCAACTTTGCAGGCTAGTTTGCCGTTTTTGGCGTTCTCCAAGACTTTTTCTTTGATCTTATCGTAATCAACAGTCATCTCTGTTCCTCCTCAGACCAGTATTTACATATTTATAGCCATGGATACCGTCCCGGACCAGGCCGGTTCCTGGTAGTTGGCGGCGAAATTCACACTGAAAGCACCTAATCGCAGGCTGAACCCGCCGGTATAGACCAGCTCCTTCTCCGGCTCAATTATACCACCTACCCGAATAGTGAAGAGCTTCCAAAAATCCTTGGCCAGCCCCAAATGATACCGGCGCAATTTCTTTTGGTCCCACTCCCAGTCAAAGGCGGCTCTAAAAGAGGGCCTGTCCCAGGCCAGGCCGGCCTGAAACCTGGGCTCTGTACTCTGAAGGGAAACCAGAGAGTGGGATTCATCCCACTGGAAGTTGCCGAGAACATTCCAAGCGGTAATGCCGAGCCACAGTGAATCGGTCAAATCGAACTGGGCGCCCAGATCCAGGGACTGCCCCTGACCGCTGTAAACCTGCTGGGAGAAGAGATCCACAGAGGTTCCCTCCTCCGGGAGGCCGGCGGTGTACTCATGGCCGCTGAAGTAGTTCAAGGTACCGCCAAGGGCAAGGGTACGGGATCCCAGCGGTATCGGTGCGGCCATGCTAATCTTCGAGTTGTAGATAACTAGCGCCTCTGCCCTGCCGGGCTCACCCTCCGCCGGAGATGCGTCCAGAGCGGCTTTGCCCAGCATGTTGATGGCAAACCGAGGGGTTGCAAAACCCACAATCCCACCGGCCGCTGCCTTTAGACCCTCGCCGGGCTGATCTCCTCCCTGAAAGTAATCGGTCCACTTCGTAAGCTGGGAGGGGTTATCCGTGAAAAAAGCAAGGTTAGGAGCGATTGAAAACTTGTTGATCCTGGCCAGCCCGGCCGGATTCCAGTAGGCAGCGTAGACGTCTTTGGTCAGAGCCACCCCAGCCCCACCCATGCCGGCCAGGGCCGTACCGAATACCGGTTCTCCTGCTAGGGCGCTTCCAGAGATGCAGAAAAGAAAGACGAGAACGATGACAAGTACCTCTTTGGCCTCCATGACTACCTCACCTTTTGTTTTGACCTGACCTAGTGGCGATTCGACGCAAGACGAACAGAATCCTGTACAAACTTAGGAAAACCTAAACCCCAGAAAAGCGTAGGTCAGGAATGGCATTTAAGGACATCTCCGACCGCTCGCCAGCCATGAGTCGATAGTAACCGGCAGAGGCGATCATGGCGGCATTATCGGTGGTGTACTTCAATGGAGGAGCGAAAAACTGGGCACCTCGCTCTTTGGCGACAGCTTCAAGTCTCTCCCTAAGGGCCATATTGGCGGAAACCCCACCGGAGAGGGCAATCTGCTTGATGCCGGTCCGCTCCATGGCCAGCACGGTCTTCTCGACCAACGAGTCGATGATGGCAGCTTGAAAAGAAGCGGCTATATCCGCAACCTCATCTTGGGACAAGGAAGCGGCACCCGTCTTCTGCCGGCGCTGGTTGAGGTGGTTCAAGACCGCCGTCTTCAGGCCGCTAAAGCTGAAATCCAGCGTGTCCTCTCCTTGTAGGGCCCGGGGGAAACTGAAAGCCTCAGGATCGCCCCGGCGCGCCGCTTTTTCAATTTCCGGTCCGCCGGGATAACCCAGCCCCAACACCCGGGCTACCTTGTCAAAGGCTTCACCGGCTGCATCATCTCTGGTGTTGCCTAAAACCTCATATCGACCAGGTTCGTGGATGACCAACAGGGCCGTGTGGCCGCCGGAGACCGTCAAACAGAGGAAAGGAGGCACCAACTCCGGGAAGGCCAGGAAATTGGCGTAGATGTGCCCCTCAATGTGGTTGATCCCGATGAGGGGAACTTTCAGGGCAAAGGCCAAAGCTTTGGCCACTGAAACACCTACCAGCAGACTGCCGACTAAGCCCGGTCCATAGGTCACTGCCACCCCGGCCACTTCCCTGAGACTGACCCCGGCAGTTCTAACGGCCTCATCGACAACGGGCAGAACCCGTTCCAGGTGGTTTCTGGAGGCCACCTCGGGAACGACCCCGCCGTACTTCTGGTGAATCTGGACCTGAGAGGAGATCACATTGGAGAGAACCTCCCGGCCGTTTTTGACCACAGCAGCCGCGGTTTCATCACAACTTGATTCAATTCCCAAAACCAGCTCAAACTGTTCCACAGCCCCGCTCCTAACGGATGTCTTTCCACATGATGATGGCATCCTCGTTGTTATCCCGGTAGTATTTTGGCCTGATGCCGGCGGAAACGTAGCCTTCGCTCAAGTAGAGAGAGTAAGCCACGTGGTTAGACTTGCGGACCTCCAGGGTCATCTTGGTCGCTCCTCTGGACTCGGCCACCGCGGTCAGCCTGCGCAGCAAGCGGCGACCGATTCCCCTGCCCCTTTCCTTGGGGTCCACCGCTAAAGTGGTGATATGGCCTTCATCGAAGATGAGCCACATACCGGTATAGCCTACCACCCGGCCGTTCCGCTTGGCGACAATGTAAACCGCTTTATCGTTCTCCAGAAGTTCCGAGAGATAAGCCAGGCGAGACCAGGGGGTGGGAAAAGACTTTCGCTCAATCTCGATGACTTCCGGGATATCGCTAACCTGCATAAAATCGTATTCTAAATCATCGTCCCAGGTTTTGGCCTGCATAACTCTTCAGCTCCTGCTATTTCACGTAGGGGCGCCGCAAGTACAAAGGTTTGAGCGCAAAGACGCTGACCGCATCGCCTATTCGCGCCTCGGCCAAAAGACCCAGGCGGCCGGCCTGAGGATAGGCGAGCCCGCTGGGAACAATACTGGCTCTATCCCCGAAGAGTTCCTCCAAAGTCTCCTGGTGTAAGAGGGCACCGGGGCCCACGAAGGTAACCGGCTCCCCCTGTACCTTCTGGGGTAGGCTGGTCAGCTTCTCCACTGCCGGCTCCTCCTGTTGAATTAGATAAGGAGGCCTGGGCTTGGTGCGGTAGATTCCGCAGTAAACCTCGTTCCGCCTGGCATCCAGCAGGGAAACAACAACTCCCGGCGCCGGCCAAACCGCCATAGCCAAGGTATCCAGGGTAGGTATCCCCACCACCGGCAAATTCAGAGCGTACCCAATGCCCATGGCCGTCCCCAAAGCAATCCTGATGCCCGTGTACGAACCGGGGCCTGTTCCCACGGCCAAAGCATCCAGCTGCTCCAAGTTTAGGCCGCTGGCAGCCACAACCTCTTCTACCGCCGGCATCAAGTGCTCTGAGTGGGTTCTCTGGACACTCAGAGTCAACTCTGCCTTTACCTCCCCACCGGAAAGCACAGCCACGCTCCCGACCGGAGTTGAACTGTCAAAAGCCAATAAATTCACTGGCGTCCTCCCTCGTATACTACGCTACCCGAAGCCAAGTTGTCCACCAATTCCTCGTACTTTTCCCCTACTGCCGTCAATGTTAACCGGCGCTCCTTTGGCCCCAGCTGTTCCAGCTCCACCTCCAAGTACTCTTCTGGCCAAAGCTCCTCCCCGAGACGCTGGGGCCACTCAACGAGCAGGACTCCGCCCCGCCGATAATACTCTTCAAAACCGATTTCTTCTAATTCCTCCGGAAATCCTACCCGGTAGAGATCGGCGTGAAAGAGGGGCAGCCGGCCGGAGCTGTGTTCTTGGATGATGGTAAAAGTCGGACTGGTGACTCTCTCGGTGAGACCGAGCCCTGCTCCAATCCCTTGAGCCAAGACTGTCTTGCCTGCTCCCAGGTCACCGGAGACCAGAACTACCGAGTCAGGCCACAGCAGCCTGCCCAGCTTGCTGCCTAATGCCTTGGTTTCCTCAGGAGAACCGGTTGTCAGCTGAGTACTCTTCATCTGTCTCCCTCGCTGTAGCTGGCCCTAACCTGCCAAAACCGCACAAACAAGTAGATGACAAAAACAGCAGCCGCAATCAGAACCCCCCTAGCCAGGTACTCGAAGTAAGGGGTGATCTGTTCCCACTTCTGACCCATTTTGAAACCCAGGAAGGTAACAAAAGCAACCCAGGGCAGAAAGCCGGCCAGGGTGTAGAAAAAAAACTTGAACCCGTGCATCTTGGAGAGGCCTGCCGGGAGTGTGATCACATTACGCAAAACAGGCAGGGCCCGGGTGGCAAAAACCACCCACTCTCCGTACTGGTTGAACCAGCGCCGCACCTTCCTAACCCGGCTGTGGGTCAGATGCACATACTTGCCGTAATGCATGATCAAGGGCAGCCCTCCGTACCGGGACATAAAGAAGGGAATTAAAGAACCTAGGGCAAACCCCAGAGCCCCCGCCAATACAATCCCCCAGAAAGAGAACCGACCCTCGAAAACCAGAAAACCTCCAAAAAGCAAGAAAACTTCGCTGGTAATTGGCACCCAAGCACCTTCAGCAAAGTGGGCTACAAAGACACCGGTGTATCCTAAGGTGGCCACCAAATGCATGATAAAGTTGACCAGTAGTTCAATCCACTCAGCCAAGTGCTCGCTCCTCCCCAGCCCTGGATTGGGACTGGGCTACCGCCTTAGGCACAATCACCTCTTGAGCTCCGGGAACAATCCGGAATTCCTTAGGAGCGTACCCGATGAAGTTGCCTTCAGCCTGAGCTGGAACATCCTGCTCGTGCACCGGCTCCACTCGGACCTGCCTAGCCCGATAGACCTTAATTCTCGGATGAGACAGGTGTTTCCCTTGAAAAACACTGGGAAAAGCTCGCAAGAAAGCAGGCACCGACAGATGTTCTACGACAACCACATCAAAGAACCCGTCATCCACTTCAGCGGTGGGAGCCACGTACATACCGCCGCCGAAATAGCGGCCGTTGGCCACCACCACTAGGAGGGTATCCAGTTCACGCACCTTACCGTCCAGGCTGAGCCTGATATCCACCGGCCTGAAAGTGAGGAGGCAACGCAAAACGGAGTAAATGTAAGCGGTAGTCCCCTTTAACCACCTGGCCTTCATGGCCATAGTCGAGGCAACCTGGGCGTCAAAGCCCACTCCGGCCACGTTGATGAAGTAGGTCTCTCCAACCTGCCCAAGATCAACGCTGATACTGTCTCCATCGGCCAACACCTGAACGGCGGACTCAATCTCAGTCGGGATGCTGACACTCCTGGCAAAATCGTTCCCTGAACCGACAGGTATTAACCCCAACTTCGATCCGCTGCCGGCAATGCCGTTTAGCACCTCAGTGAGGGTTCCGTCACCGCCAACGGCAACCACAGTGTCAAACCCACTGGCCACTGCCTTAGCAGCCAGCTCTCTGGCGTGTCCCGCGTATTCGGTAAACGCCGTGGTAAATATCAAGCCCTGCCGGTGGAGCTCTTTTTGAATCCGAGACCAGACCTTTCGGCCCCGGTTGCGACCGGCCAC
The DNA here is from genome assembly GCA_017656135.1 of Bacillota bacterium. Lineage (GTDB taxonomy): Bacteria > Bacillota > UBA5301 > UBA5301 > UBA5301 > JACDOJ01. Next base: position 63,126 of record JACDOJ010000006.1, read on the forward strand.
CGGATTGACGATAACGAACAAGGCCTTGTTCCTCCCCACAAAAACCTCAAATGACGGTTAAACCCAAGCTAATCTCCAGAGCATCATTTACCTTTTCCATATACTCTAAGTCCAGCTTACAAACCTTCTGTTTAAGACGATGTTTGTCGATGGTCCGAATCTGTTCCAGTAAAATCAGAGAATCTTTCTCCAAACCAAACCGGGAACAGGAAAGCAGAACATGGGTCGGGAGTTTCGGCTTATTCACCCGAGAGGTCACCGCAGCCACGATAGTCGTGGGGCTGTACTTGTTCCCCAGGTCATTCTGGAGCACCAAGACCGGACGAGTTCCTCCTTGCTCTGAACCGCGAACCGGACTGAGGTCAGCGTAGTAGACCTCACCCCTGGATATCCGCAAGATCTTACTCACCAGGATCCGCCTCCATCAGGTACTCCTCATAGAACTCCCAGGAGCCGTCCAAGTTTTCCTCGGCCAGCTCCAGATTCAGCTCGCCCATCTCAGTGTACCCCGACTGCATCTGGTTGAGGATCTCCCGGTGACGCCGCACCCTGATATACAGCCGCATGGCCGCCCGCACAAATTCACTGCGGTTGCAGTTTCCTTCCTTGACCAGCCTATCCACCTCTTCCAGCAGACTGCCTGGAAGAGAGATAGCGATCCGTTTCACAGTAGATCCCGCCACCTACTCTCTAACCTCCTCTGTCAGCAGTTTTTTCCTCTCCTAGTATTGGCGCAATTTCTTCACGGCCATACCGGTTACGGCACCGGTGAGGAGAGAAACCAACAAAAGGGGTGGCAGGAGGTAAAAGACTCCGCTGGACCCTACTACTATTGAATATGTTCCCAGCTGTGCCAAGTTGTGTGAAACCGCTCCGGCCACGCTGATTCCTAAGAGACTGAAACCTCCTGACCTCAAAAGGGCCCACATCACCACCAGAGAAACCAGAGCGCCGGCCGCCGAAAGCCAAAACCCTAACCCCAGAAAACTCCCGGCGAAAAAGGAAACCAAAATCACTCGCACTGCAGCCACCGCCAAGGCCGCACTGAATCCCAACTTCACTAACAGCAGCAGGGTGACGATGTTGGCCAGGCCCCACTTGGCGCCGGGCACCCCTAGGGGAGGCAGTACTGCCGTTTCAAAGGCACTCAGGGCCAGAGCCAGGGCCAGCAGCATGGCCAAAAGCACCAGCCGGCGTCCTGGCGAAGCCTGGAGAGCGCTACCAAGTAAGGGCGTCATACCCCTCGTCGCCCCTTTCCGCTTCAATTATGATTCCGTTGGGCACACAGACGATAACCATGGTCTCTGAGGGCAAGGACCCGGAACGGACGCAGATTTTCTCCGGACAGCTGGAATCTATTACCCGAAGCTGGCCGTTTTTAATCTCCAGCCAGACCGGTCCCAGCTTACCCTGGATCTGCCACTTTTGGTCCTGGCTGAGGTCGATGACCTCTTCTCTCCCATCCCAGAAACGCAGTAGGGCGGCTTCAGCCGAGGTCGCGGTAATGTGTCGGTAGAGAAAGCCCACGCCCGCCAGGGCCAGCACCAAAAAAAGGAGGCCCAGGTCAAAACGGGTCAGCCGTCCCTGGGTCTCCTGGAGTTGTGGTTTCTTTTTAACCATTTCCCTCACACGCTTAGCCGATTTCAGCCAAGCTTTTCCTGGCGGCATCGATGGTCTGCTCGATGACCTCATCGGTGTGGGCCAGGGAGACGAAGGCAGCCTCATAGGAAGAGGGGGCCAGGTAAATGCCGTTGGCCAACATGGCCCGGAAGTAACGAGCAAAGAAGTCCTGGTCCACACTAGACGCAGACTCAAAGTTCACCACCGACCGGTCGGTGAAGAAGACACTAAACATCGCACCAACCTGGTTGGCAGTGACCGGCACCCCGGCTTCCTCGGCCACCTTGGTCAGACCCTGGACCAAGGCAGTGGTTTTGGCCTCAAGCTGCTCGTAAGTCCCGGCCTCTTTGAGGATCTCTAAGGTAGTGATGCCGGCTATCATCGCCAAGGGATTTCCGGAAAGGGTTCCGGCCTGGTACACCGGTCCGGCCGGAGCCACCTGACTCATGATCTCAGCCTTGCCGCCGTAGGCCCCTACCGGCAGGCCGCCACCGATGATCTTTCCAAAGCAGGAGAGGTCGGGCTCAATGCCAAAGCGTACGCTGGCACCGCCCCAGGCCACCCGGAAACCGGTCATGACCTCATCGAAGATGAGCAAAGCGCCGTACTGGGAAGTGACCTCCCTGAGGCCTTCCAAGAAACCGGGCTGGGGTGGGACAACCCCCATGTTGCCGGCTACCGGCTCGACGATGACGGCGGCGATCTCCTCGCCAACCTTGGAAAAGACCTCTTTGACGGCTTCTAGGTCATTGTAGGGGAGGCTGATGGTATCCTGAGCCGCGTTGGGGGTGACCCCTGGGCTGTCGGGAACCCCTAAAGTGGTGGCACCGGAGCCGGCTTTGATTAAGAGGCTATCAACATGGCCATGGTAGCATCCGATGAACTTGACAATCTTGTTCCGACCGGTATAGCCCCGGGCCAGCCGCAATGCGCTCATAGTCGCCTCGGTGCCGGAGTTCACCATCCGCACCAGCTCCACTGAGGGCACGGCCTCCACAATCAGCTTAGCCATCTTGGTTTCCAGATCAGTGGGGGCACCGAAGCTGAACCCACGCTCCACCGCTTTCTTCAAGGCTTTGACCACTTCCGGGTGGGCGTGGCCGACAATCATCGGCCCCCAAGAGCCGACGTAGTCTATGTACCGGTTGCCGTCCTCATCCCAGATGTAACAACCGGAAGCCTTCTCGATGAAGAGAGGGTTTCTGCCCACTGAGCGAAAGGCCCTAACCGGACTGTTGACCCCGCCGGGAATGTACTTTTGGGCTTCTGCAAACAGTTTATCAGACTTATCAGTTCGCAGTGAATTCACCATTAAGGCATCCTCCTTGGTGCACGGTAAACCATCCGTATTTTCTTGAATTCCTTGACAGTATGAAGCAGATGGTAGTCTGTAATACCTGTGGCCTGAGAAATCTCAGCCGCGATCTCTTTTAGCTCCTCCATGCTTCCGGCGTGCAGCATGGTGTACAGGTTGTACGGCCACTGAGGGTAGGTGGTGCGGGCATAACAGTGGCTGACCGCCTTAAAGGAGGCCATGATTTTGCCGACCTCTTCCTCCCTCTCGGCAGGAACCGCCCAAACACCCATGGCGTTAGACCCGTAACCAACGGCGTAGTGTTTTAAGGTGGCACCAAACCGACGAATAACTCCTTTGGCCAGAAGGGTTTTGATCTGCTCTAAGAGTTCTGCCGGGCTAAGATCGCAACTGGCGGCGACTGGAGCGAAGGGCTCAGGTACCGGTTCCAGCTCATTCTGAAAGGCCTCGATCAACCGCCAATCCGCCGGGGAGAGCTCCACCGGCCGGGCCTCTCTCTTGGGAGGACGATAGCCACCCTCCTCCCGCAGGGCACCTCTCTCAGCGCCCAGGAAGAACTGGACCTTGATCTTGTAGAGCCTGTGGGCCGGCAGGGGAAGGAGATCGCTGTTGCCGGTCTTCTCCTTGATCCCGTTCAGGTTCTCCTCCACCTCTGAACTGGTCGCCCCGGTCATGGTAAACCAGAGGTTGTAGCGAAGCGGCCAACCATCTAAGGTTTCCCGCAGGTAGTTATGGGTTACCCCGGGATAAGCGTTAATCACCGCGGTGGTCTCGGCCAATTCCTCTTCCGGCACGGCCACCGCTACCAGCAGGCTCTTGTACCCTATCCGCTTACTGTCAAAGACCGGACCCAGGCGGCGGAGCAAACCCGACTCCCGCCATCTGGCGATCTTGGCTAAGAGGTCCGCTTCGCTGATCCCGACCCTCTCTGCTACCTGGGCGAAGGGCCGTTCCACCAAAGGAAACTCCTTCTGAAGGATATTCAGAATCTCTCTCTCCTGTCTGGTCAGGTCGCTCATCAAGCGATGCTCCCCGCATCAAAGGCTTGAGAGGAACCGGTCCGGTAGAGACACCAGGGATCCTCAGCCATGTAGTCTCCGTCTGTAGCGTAGTAGGCTCTGGCCCGGCAGCCACCGCAGACGTCTTTGTGGTCGCAGGTGCCGCAGCGGCCGCCCCAGTCCATGGTCCGCAGGTTCTTGAAGACCGGAGCCTCGGCCCAAATCTTGTCGAAGGGCGTCTCCAAGACGTTGCCGACCTTGATGGGCAGGTACGGACAGGGGTTGACATCACCGTTAGGGGTAATTACACAGTAAGAGGTCCCGGCCAGGCAACCCCGGGTGAAGCGCATGTTCATCCCCTTCATCCGGGCGATCCGCATGAACTGCGGAGCGCAGGTGGGCTTGAGCTCGATATCCACCTCTTTCTGCTTATCCAGAATGCGGTGGAGCAGCCGCTCATAGTGGGCAGCTGTCAGCATCTCGCCGACGAGCTCCTTGCCTCTGCCGGTGGGGACCAGGAAGAAGACGTGGTGAGCCACTGCCCCAAGCTCTACCGCCAGGTCGGTGATGTTTTCCACATCATCGTAGTTGGGCTCGGTCACGGTGGTGTGCAGCTGGACATCTAAGCCCACTTCCAAGCAGTTTTTGATCCCCCGGATGGCATCCTCCCAGGATCCATTGACCTGGTGCAGGTTATCATGGTGCTCCGGAGTGGAACTGTGGATGCTGATCCCCATTCTGACAGCACCGGCGTCTTTCAGTTTCTGAGCGATCTCCTTGGTAATTAAAGTGCCGTTAGAGCCGAAGACCGGACGCATACCCAACTCTCGGGCGTGGGCCACCAAGTCGTAGATGTCATCTCTAAGCAGCGGTTCACCGCCGCTGAAAACCATGATTTTGAAACCAGCCCGGGCGATCTCATCCAAAAGCTTCATTCCCTCTTCGGTGGTAAGCTCCCGCATATCTCTATCTCCGGCATCTCGGTAACAGTGTCTGCATTTAAGGTTACAAGCCCTGGTAGTGTTCCAGGAAATGATCATCGCTGTTCCTCCTTCAACCACCGGGCGACATCCTTAGCCCAGTAGGTCAAAATCATATCCGCACCGGCCCGGCGCATGGACAGCAGCATCTCCAAGGCTACCGCCCGTTCATCGATCCAGCCTTTGGCGGCAGCTGCCTTGACCATGGAGTACTCACCGCTGATGTTGTAAGCCGCCACCGGTACAGGAAACTCCTCCTTGATCAGTTTAACAACATCCAGGTAGGCGAGGGCAGGTTTCACCATGACGATGTCAGCGCCCTCAGCCAGGTCCTGCTCGGTCTCACGGATGGCTTCCCGGACATTGGCCGGGTCCATCTGGTAGCTCCGGCGGTCCCCGAAACTGGGAGCGGACTGGGCGGCTTCCCGGAAAGGTCCGTACATGGCCGAGGCGTACTTGACCGAATAGGCCATGATGCCCACATTGGTAAAAGAGTGCTCATCCAGCTTCCGGCGGATGGCACCGACCCGGCCATCCATCATATCCGACGGGCAAACGAAATCAGCGCCGGCCTCAGCATGGGAAAGGGCGATTTTGGCCAAGTTCTCCAGGCTGGGGTCGTTTAGGATCTCCTGACCCTGAATCAAACCACAGTGCCCGTGATCCGTGTAGTCGCAGAGACAGACATCGGTCATGACCACCAGATCAGGCACCTCCTTTTTGATGACCTTGATGGCCCGCTGGACCGGCCCTTGAGCCTGCCAACCGGAGGAGCCTTCGGCATCCTTATACTCAGGGATCCCGAAAAGGATGATCGCCGGCACTCCCAGCTCGTAAACTTCGACCGCTTCTTTGACCACCTCATCCACGGAGAGGTGGTAGTTGCCGGGCATAGCGGAGATCTCCTCCCGCACTCCGCTGCCGGGGCAGACAAAGAGCGGATAGATGAAGTCGGATACATCCAACCTAGTCTCCGCCACCAGCCGGCGGACGTCAGGAGTGCGCCTGAGCCGTCTCATTCTGGTCGTGGGGAAATAGGACACGGTTAATCCCTCCTAGTTTTAACCTGTCTGTTCAGTAGAGGTGTCTACGATGCCGATCTCTTCATCCGTCAGGTAGCAGGCCGGGTCTTCCGCCCACATGTCACCGTGGACAACTTCGGCCCGGATGCGGCAACCACCGCAGATCTCAGTGTATTTGCACTTGGCACAGCGGCCTTTGACATGAGCCTGTTTGTTGCGCAGCTTGTTCAGGAACTCGTCCTGAGAGTCCCGCCAGATCTCGCTGAATTTCTTTTCTCTCACATTGCCCAGGGTCCGGTGGCCCCAGAACTGGCAGGCGTGGACGTTGCCGAAGGGATCCACGTTGGACATCTTGACACCGGCAGAACAGCCGCCGTGCATCTTCAGAAGCTGCCAGACCTCTTCTGCCCTTTCCGGCATGTGCTTCTGAATGTACTGATAAATGTAAACGCCGTCGGCATGGTTGTCTGTGGTCAAGATCTCTACCTCCACGCCCTTGTCTTTCAGTTCGAAAGACTTCCTGACCAGAAACTCAATGGTTTCCCGTTTCTGAGCGTGGGTGGTATCCAGCTCCAGCATTTCTTTGCCCCGGCCGGCGTAGACCAAATGGTACATACAGAACCTGGGAATACGCTCCTTCTCCACCACGTCGAGAACAGCCGGTAGGTCCTGGATGTTGTTGGCGTTGACAGTAAAGCGGACCCCGGCCTTCACTCCCGCTTCCAGAGAGTTCTTGATTCCGGCAATGGCTTTCTGGAAAGCGCCTTTGACACCCCGGAACTTGTCGTGGGTCTTTTCGGCACCGTCGATGCTGACCCCGACATACTGAAAGCCGGCTTCCTTGATCATTTTGGCCCTCTCCGGAGTGATCAGAGTACCGTTGGTGGAGATGACCGGGCGCAAGCCTTTGGAGGCCGCCAATGCGCCTAATTCATAAAGGTTCTGGCGCAAGAGAGGCTCGCCGCCGGAGAAAAGGAGCACCGGTATTTGCATCTCTCCCAGGTCCTCGATCATGGCTTTAGCCTCTTCGTAGGTGAGCTCGCCGGAGTAGTCTTTGTCTTCCGCATTGATGTAACAATGCTCGCAGAGCAAATTGCAGCGGTTGGTGGTGTTCCAGACCACCAGCGGACGAGCGTCGGACGAAAACTGCAGCAAGTGCGGAGGTAGTTTCCTGGTATCCCGGCCGTAGTTCAAGGCCTCAGATACTGTCGCCTGGCCGCAGAGTAGTTTAGTACATCCAATCATTGTTCATTTCCCCTTTACATTTTTATTGGGCAAAATACTCAATCAAAGATTCAACCAAGCCATCAATGGTGTACTCATCAGCCTCCAGGTCCACTGAGATACCGGCTGCTCTAGTGGTTTCCGCAGTGATGGGACCGATGCAAGCGATGGTAACGCCCTTTATCAAGTCAAGGCTGCCTCCAGCCTTGGTGAGTAGAGTGAGAAAGTTCTTGACCGTGGAGGAACTGGTGAAGGTGATGGCATCCACCTGACCCTGGGAGAGCTCTCTGACTAGGGTCTCTCCTTCAGACTCATCCAACACGGTCTTGTACACAGGGACCTCCAGGACCTTGGCGCCCCTCCTTTTGAGCTCCTCGGGGAGGATGGTCCGGGCCTCCAGCGCCCTGGGGATCAAGACTTTCTTGCCGCTAACCTCCTCGGTCGGGAAACCGGCTAACAGTCCCTCAGCCCGGTATTCGGTGGGAATGAAGTCCACTCTCAGGCCCCGTCGACGCAGGGCGCCTGCAGTAGCCGTACCGATAGCGGCCAACTTGGCCTCGCCCAGCGCTCGGATGTCCTTGCCTTTGACAAAAAGCCGGTCCAGAAAATACTCCACACCATTGACACTGGTGAAGACAATCCAGTCGTAACCCTGGGCCAAACCTTCGATGGCCGCATCCACCGGTTCGTAGGAATCCGGCTCGCTGATCTTAATGGTAGGGCACTCCAAAGGCTCAGCCCCTAAAGACATGAGCCGCTCAGTCAAGGCGCTGGCCTGGGCTCGGGCCCTGGTCACCACAATCCTCTTTCCGAACAGGGGTTTATCCTCAAACCAACGGAGGGTGGGCCTGAGCTTAACCACCTCACCGACAACGATTATCGCCGGTGACTTGAAGCCGGTGCTCTGGACCTTTTCCACAATGGTTTCCAGAGTGCCTTCCAGAACTTCTTGCTTAGTGGTGGTTCCCCAGCGCACCAAAGCCACTGGAGTATCAGCCGGCCGGCCGTAGGTAATCAGCTTCTCCACAATTTTAGCCAGGTTGCTCATACCCATGAGAAAGACCAGAGTATCAGTAGCAGTGGCCAGCTTCTCCCAGTTTAAAGCAGAGGTCTCTTTGGTCGGGTCCTCGTGGCCGGTGATAATGGAAACCGAAGAGGCGTAGCCCCGGTGGGTCAAGGGAATCCCGGCGTAAGCCGGAGCACTGATGGCTGAAGTGATGCCCGGCACGACCTCAAACTTCACCCCGTGCTTCCGACAATACTCCGCCTCTTCACCCCCGCGGCCAAAGATGTAGGGGTCTCCCCCTTTGAGCCTGGTGACGATCTTGCCTTCCAGGGCTTTCTCCACCAGGACTTCGTTGATCTGATCCTGGGTCATGGTGTGCCGGTTGGCCTGTTTGCCCACGTAAATCAATTCAGCATCCGG
>JACDOJ010000007.1 GCA_017656135.1 Bacillota bacterium
CCCGTTTGCTCCAAGTTTCAGATTTTGTTGCTGCCCTCATGGTAATGGGAAAAAGGAGACATCTTAATAGCAGGCTTATATATAAGGAGGAACTCCTATTGGATCTTTTTAGCCTGATCTGGCTCTTTTTCCTGGTTTCGGCGCTCGTCCCCATGTACAAGCAGCGAATAATTGAAAGGAAACGATTGGAAGCGCTGCACAGCATCGAAAAAAAGCGGGGGAGCCGGGTCATCACCCTGATTCACCGGCAGGAAGCCCTGAGCCTTTTTGGCATCCCCCTGCGCCGCTTCATAAACGTGGAGGACTCCGAGGAAATCCTGCGGGCCATCCGCCTGACTCCGGATAACATGCCAATAGACATAGTCCTCCACACCCCCGGCGGGCTGGTCCTGGCTTCGGAACAAATCGCTCATGCCATCAGGCGCCACCCGGCCAAAGTCACCGTCTTTGTCCCCCACTACGCCATGTCCGGCGGAACCCTCATCTCCCTGGCCGCTGACAAGATCGTGATGGACGAAAACGCGGTTTTGGGGCCAGTTGACCCACAGCTTGGCAACTACCCGGCTGTTTCCATCATTAAAGTCCTAGAGACGAAAGATATCAATGAAGTCGATGATGAGACAATCATCCTGGCCGATGTGTCCCGAAAGGCTATCCGCCAGCTCAACCAGGTGGTCTTCCAAGTGCTTTCGGAGAAATTTCCTCCAGAAAAAGCAGAGGAAATTACCGAAGCGCTGACCTGCGGGCAGTGGACCCATGATTATCCCATTACTACTGAGGCCCTCAAAGAGATGGGGTTTGAGGTCAGCCTCAACGTACCTAAGGAAGTCTACCACCTGATGGAGCTGTACCCCCAACCCCAGCAGCGCCGGCCATCGGTGCAGTTTGTCCCGATACCGTATCATCGCCGCCAGAATAATGATAAATGAAGCAATTCGTCGGCTACCTTTTTCAACCTCATTCCACCTCCCGAACTTCAAGTTAGATGTAATGATGATACTTTGTTGCTCATAGCTATTGAATATCACATTGAGCTCTTGTCAAAGCATTTGAAATGTGCTAAGATAGGTTTTGCAATTGATGACTGAGTGCCGAAGTGGTGGAACTGGCAGACGCGCTGCGTTCAGGGCGCAGTGGGCTTTACGCCCGTGTGGGTTCGAATCCCACCTTCGGCACCATTTTTATGCCTATAATCACCAACAAGCTCTCTAGCTGGGCTGATGGTGATTTTTTTATTCCACTAAGACATCTTGCTGTATTTTCTGTCTCCAACCCCCCAGCTAGTACCTATTATCACTTATCCACTGACAGTACCAATTCTATCCGTTTTTGGCGGTACAATCCGTGAATACATTCAGTAATTCTCTCCTTTCATGATTATCGCAAAAGGCTGGAGCAACAGGGCATATAACTGTTCCACAGACTAGTTTCTAATACAGCCATTTAGCCTAATTGGAGATTGCCGGACCTGACCCACGAATCGTTGTTACAGACTTTTCCGCTGGTAAAACCTTGACAATCGCACTGGTCATTGGATATCATAGAGCTACAATAGAAAGAAATGCCCGCAGATAGAGGCGCGGTGATTAAGAGTACTGTCTCTTAGGGTTGGCACCGATGAGGAGGCAGGAAAGGAATTACCGCCGAAGTGCGTGGAAACGGCCTGGTTTCCCGTGCTGGCACCATGCAGAATATGTATGGTGCTGTCATGAATACGGTTTCGTATTCGTGGAGCGCTATCGGACAAGGCAAGGTAACCTTGTGGATGGTAGTAGCCCACAGGGTTTTTTGTTTTTCCGGTAGACTCCGTCTGTATGGGCCAAAATCCCACAGAAAAGGAGTCGTGAACAGATGCAGAGAAGGTTTATCCTTCTACTCTTGAGTGTACTCGTCCTGTTGACCATGTCTCTTCCGACCCTGGCAGCAGGGGCTGAATCCAACGCCGAGACTTACGGTATCTGGACCCTAGTTCCACCAATAGTCGCCATCGCTTTGGCCTTCATCACTAAAAACGTTATTCTCTCCCTCTTTGTTGGCGTACTTTCCGGAACCTATCTCCTCCAGCTGAGCAACACCAACTTTGTCAGCAGCCTGATTCTGGGTTTCATGGATGTCATTAGCTACGCCCTGAGTTCTTTGGCTGACTCTTGGAACGCCGGTATCATTCTTCAAGTTCTGACCATCGGCGGCTTAATTGCCCTCATCTCTAAAATGGGCGGTGCCAAAGCCGTAGCTGAAGCCTTGGCCAAAAGGGCTAAAGGACCCCGGAGCGCCCAGATTGTGACTTGGCTCATGGGCATCTTAGTCTTCTTCGATGATTACGCCAACTCACTCATCGTCGGCCCAATCATGAGGTCCGTCACCGATAAACTCCGGATCTCCCGGGAAAAGCTGGCCTTCATCGTTGACGCCACTGCCGCGCCTATCGCCGGTATCGCCCTGATTTCCACCTGGGTCGGCTACGAGATTGGCCTCATTAATGATGGCTATCTCTCCATCGGCCAACAGGTGAACTCCTACGGCATCTTCGTCCAGACCATCCCGTACCGCTTCTACAACATCCTGATGCTGGCCTTCGTTTTCTTCACTTCGTACTTCCTCCGGGACTTCGGGCCGATGTACGCTGCTGAACGCCGGGCTCGGGTTCAAGGCCAAGTGCTGTCTCCCGGGGCTAAACCCATGGTCAGCCAGGAAGCCACCGGTCTGGAGCCTGCTGAAGGCACCGTCTTAAACCCCTGGAACGCCATCATTCCGATCTTGACTCTGATCGTAGCAGCCTTTGCCGGCTTCTACTACAACGGTTACACCGCCATCATGGGTAGCGGGGACCAGAACCTGATTTCCCTGCTCAAGACCAGCCCCTTCTCCTTTCCGGCCATCAGAGAGGCTTTCGGGGCCTCTGACGCCAGTGTCGTGCTTTTCCAAGCCGCAGTTGTCGCCAGCATCGTGGCCATCGCTATGGGTATTAAGCAGAAGATCTTCGACCTTGGTGAAGCCATCGACACCTGGGTCCATGGTATGAAGTCCTTGGTCATCACCGGCGTGATCCTGCTTTTGGCTTGGTCCCTTTCTGGGGTTATTAAAGAGCTGGGCACCGCTAAGTACCTGGTAAATATGCTCTCTGATTCTGTTCCGGCTTTCCTGTTGCCGTCGCTGATCTTTATCCTGGGTTCAATGATCTCCTTCGCCACTGGAACCTCCTACGGGACCATGGGTATCCTGATGCCTCTGGCCATCCCCTTTGCTGCAGCACTTTCGCCTGACCCCAACTTCATCGTCATGAACGTGGGTGCTGTTTTAACCGGTGCCATCTTCGGTGACCATTGCTCCCCCATCTCCGATACAACGATCCTCTCGTCCATGGGAGCTGCCTCTGACCACATCGACCATGTTAAGACCCAGCTCCCCTACGCCATCGGAGTCGGCCTCTTCACCATCTTCTTCGGTTACTTGCCGGTAGGGTTGGGCCTCTCCATCTGGGTGGTGCTCCCGGTTTCCATCGTGATCCTAGGCTTGGGAGTCCGGTTCTTCGGTCGTCCGGTGGAGGTCGAAACCGCCCCTGCCGGAGCCGAGGTCAGCTTGAAATCGGTTTAAGTAGAGATGTACATGTACCCCCAGGTCTCTGGAAGGCCTGGGGGTTTTTACTTGCCTAGAAGTCCTGAGAGAAGACGACCTCTCCAGGACACTCCACCTCGGGGCTGGCTTTGTCCAACAGTTCGGTCAGGGGCACGATCTCATACCCGGCCGCTTCCAAACCTTCGATTATCTGCGGCAGAGCCTGAACGGTGTGTTTCCGGTTGTTCTTGGCTCCGTTGATCAGCCCGCCTCCGTCGTGAAAGAGCAGGATGTCGCCGGGCTGCACCCGGTTCAATATACGGTTCACCACCGCTTCCGGGCTTTTTCCCGGCATCCAATCCTCGCTGGAGAGGCTCCAGAGGACGATCCTAAGGCCCAAAAGCTCCGCCAAACGGCGTAGCTGTGCGTTATATAGTCCCCGAGGTGGGCGAAGAAACCGGGGATACTTCCCCCCGGCGTTTAAAATGGCAACTATGGTCTGGAAGATCTGGCTGGAAAGGGCGGGAGTGGAGAGAGAGGTCAGGTTGAGGTGATCGTAGGAGTGAATCCCCACCTCGTGCCCTTCGGAAACCATCCGCTCCGGAAGTTCGGGATAGGCGTCTACCTGAGAGCCTAAGAGGAAAAAGGTGGCGGGCACACCGTAGCGCCGCAAGATCTCCAGAATAGCCGGAGTGTAGGTTGGGTTTGGCCCGTCATCAAAGGTCAGAGCCACCTTTTTCTCTTCCTCGCTGCCTCGCCGGTAGATATCGGCTTGGCTGCCGAAACCATGGTAAACATAGAAGTTCCCGACTAATAGCAGCAACACTACAGCTAGTACAGGGGTACCGTAGTAAACCAGTATACTGGAAAGCGGCCCGTCCCCAACGACCCCAGCCAAGAGATAGAGTAACCCATAGGCAGCCAGAATACAGATGGTGACAATCCAACCATAGAGAAAAACCTTGCTCAAAAGCTCAAAGGCTTGTTGGTGCTGCTTCTTGAAGCTCATGATTCTCCCCCTAGACCAACCTATATTCTAATTTACGTCTCCTAGCTCGTCACCGTGCCATTTTTGGCATTGACACACTTGTCCAGGTATAATATAGTAATTAAAAATTACATATTGGTCTTTACCTCTCTGAAGAAGGGTTGTCCGCACAAGAAGACTAGAAGTTAGGAGGGAATTAACGTGCGGAAGATCTTCGTTTTCGATACCACTCTGCGGGACGGCGAACAGACTCCAGGAGTCAGCCTCAACGCTGCCGAAAAGGTGGAAATCGCCAGGCAGCTGGAAAGGTTGGGAGTAGACTTGGTAGAAGCCGGTTTCCCTGTAGCCTCCCCCGGAGACTTTGAAGCGGTACAGCAAGTAGCCAAAACGCTGAAAAATACCGCCGTCGTCGCCTTGGCCCGAGCGGTCCCCAAAGACATCGAGGCCGCCGCCGAGGCTCTTAGGGAATCTGCATCTCCCGTCATCCACACCTTTATCGCCACCTCGGATATTCACATCAAGTACAAACTCAGAAGCACACCGGAAGAGGTTCTGGAGCGGGCGGTAGCCGCCGTCAAGCTGGCCAGAAATTACTCTGAACTGGTGGAGTTCTCGGCTGAAGACGCCACCCGCTCAGACCCCGCCTACCTTCGGGATGTCTTTGCTGCGGTGATCAAAGCCGGAGCCGGAATCATCAATATCCCGGACACTGTGGGGTATACCACTCCTGATGAATTTGCCCAGCTCATCACCTATCTCAAAGAAAATACCCCAGGTATCGATAAGGTCCGGATTAGCGTCCACTGCCATAACGATTTGGGCCTGGCGGTAGCCAACACTCTTAAAGCGGTTTCCGTCGGAGCCAGCCAAGTGGAATGCACCATCAACGGCTTAGGCGAGCGGGCAGGTAACGCTGCCTTGGAAGAAGTCGTCATGGCCCTGCAAACCAGGAGCCAGCTCTACCAGGCCCAGACCGATGTGAACTCCAGGCAAATAGCTTTCACCAGCCGTTTGGTTTCCTCTCTAACCGGAGTCGGGGTGCAGCCCAACAAAGCCATCGTCGGCAAAAACGCCTTCGCCCACGAGTCCGGCATCCATCAAGACGGCATGTTAAAGAACCGGAACACCTATGAGATCATGACCCCGGAATCCGTCGGCCTGACCCAAAGCCAGCTGGTCTTGGGGAAACACTCCGGCCGGCACGCCTTCAGAGCCCACTTGACGGAGTTAGGCTACTCTTTGAACGAGGAAGAACTGAACAAGGCCTACCAGCGCTTCATCGAGCTGGCAGATAAGAAAAAAGAGGTTACCGACCGAGATATCCAGGCTATCGTTGAAGACGAAACCCAGAAGATCGAGGAGCTCTACACCTTGGAATACCTTCATATTTCCAGCGGAAACACCACCGTCCCCACCGCTACAGTGATCATCAAACATCAGGATGAACTCCTGCAGGAAGCAGCCTGTGGCGACGGCCCGGTGGACGCCGTCTACAAAGCCATTGAAAGGGCGACCGGCATCGATGTCTATCTAGAATCCTGGTCCATCGAAGCCGCCACCGGTGGAAAAGACGCCCTCGGGGAGGTCACGGCCCGCATCCTGGCCGACGGCAAATCTTACATCGGCAGGGGCAGCAGTACCGATGTCATCGTAGCCAGCGCCAAGGCCTATCTCAGAGCCCTCAATAGATACCTACAAGACACCGCATCAAACAGACCTCAAAGGAGGAAAGCAGCATGGGAATGACCCTGACCGAAAAGATCCTGGCTGCCCACGCCGGTAAAGAGCGAGTGGAACCGGGAGAACTAGTAAACTGCCGGGTGGATCTGGTCTTAGGCAATGACATCACCGCCCCTGTAGCTATAGAGGAGTTTTCCAAAATCGGCGTCAAGGAGGTCTTTGACCGGGACCGGGTTGTCCTGGTCCCCGATCACTTCGTACCGAACAAAGACATCAAATCAGCCGAACAGGCCAAAGTACTCCGGGACTTCGCCCGGGCGCAAAACCTGACCTACCGCTTTGACGTGGGCACCATGGGGATTGAGCACTGCCTCCTGCCGGAAGCAGGCCTGGTGGGACCAGGGGATCTGGTGGTAGGAGCCGACTCCCACACCTGTACCTACGGGGCTCTCGGCGCCTTTTCCACCGGGGTCGGCAGCACTGACCTGGCTGCAGCCATGGCCACCGGCGAAGTCTGGTTCAAAGTTCCCCAGACCAGCAAGTTTACCTACCACGGGAAACTGCAACCCTGGGTGAGCGGAAAAGACCTCATCCTCTACACCATTGGCGAGATCGGAGTCGACGGTGCCCTCTACCAGTCCATGGAGTTCTCCGGAGAGGCCATAGCCCGGCTCTCTATGGATTCCCGGTTTACCATGGCCAATATGGCCATCGAGGCCGGAGCCAAAAACGGAATCTTCCCGGTGGATGAGATAACCGAGAGCTACATCGCCCACCGGCTGAAACGCTCATATAAAGTGTACCGCCCTGATCCGGATGCCACCTACGCCGCCGAGTACGACTTCAACGTAGAAGAAATTGAGCCTCAGGTGGCTTTTCCCCACCTACCGGAAAATACCAAGGGCATCAGCGAAGCCGCCGGAGTGGTCATCGACCAGGTAGTCATCGGGTCCTGTACCAACGGGCGGTTAGAAGACTTGAGGGTAGCTGCCAGCATCCTCAAAGGCCGGAAGGTTCATCCTGAGGTCCGGCTCATTGTCATCCCTGGGACCCAGCAGATTTACCTCGATGCCCTTAAAGAGGGGATCATCGAAGTGTTGATCCAGGCCGGTGCCGCCGTTTCCACCCCCACCTGCGGTCCCTGTTTAGGTGGACACATGGGGATTCTGGCCAAGGGCGAGAGAGCTCTGGCTACCACCAACCGCAACTTCGTCGGCCGGATGGGACATCCGGAATCAGAGGTCTATCTGGCCGGCCCCGCCATCGCTGCCGCCAGCAGCGTCCTGGGCCGGATCGCAAGCCCCGTCGAGCTGGGTCTGAAGGAGGTATCCACTGTAGCATGAAACTGACTGGACGAGTTTGGAAATTCGGCGACAACATCGACACCGATGTCATCATCCCTGCGCGCTACTTGAACTCAGCCGATCCGGCCAACCTGGCCGCCCACTGCCTGGAGGACGCAGATCCGGATTTCCCCAGCAAAGTTCAAGCGGGAGATATCATCGTCGCCGGCAAGAACTTTGGCTGCGGCAGTTCCCGGGAACACGCCCCGCTGGCCTTGAAGGCAGCAGGAGTAGCCTGTGTCATCGCTCCAACTTTCGCCCGGATTTTCTACCGGAACGCCATCAACATCGGCCTCCCGATTTTGGAGTGCCCGGAGGCTGCTCGAACCATCCAAGAAGGAGACAAAATAAGCGTGGATTTAGAAACCGGTACTATCACCCACACTGCCACAGGCAGTACCTGGCAGGCCAAACCTTTCCCATCCTTCATGCAAGAGCTGATTGGCGCCGGCGGCCTCATTGCCTACACCCGAAAGAAGGTGACCGGGCATGCCTAAGATCGCCCTCCTACCCGGTGACGGCATTGGAAAAGAAGTGGTGCGCGAAGCGGTCAAGATTCTATTAGCCGTCGGCAAGCGCTATAACCTAGATTTTGTCTTTGAAGAAGGGCTTATTGGGGGCTCTGCTTATGATGCCACCTCTTCCCCTCTTCCTCCGAAAACCATCGACCTCTGCCTTGGGGCTGATGCCGTACTTTTAGGGGCGGTGGGAGGCCCCAAGTGGGACGATCTTCCGGGAAACTTGCGGCCTGAAGCAGGCCTTTTGGGAATCCGCAAGGCCCTGGGCCTCTACGCCAATCTCCGGCCGGCCCGGGTGTTTCCCGGCTTGACTGGGGCTTCTCCCCTGAAAGAAAAGGTGGTTTCCGGAATCGATATCCTGGTGATCAGGGAACTCACCGGAGGAATCTACTTCGGCGAGCCCCGGGGACGGGAAAAGCTGGTTTCAGGGGGAACCAAAGCCTATGACACCATGGTCTACACCACCGAGGAGGTCCGACGCATCGCCGAGCTGGCCTTCGAAATCGCGGCAAAACGCTGCGGCCGGGTGACCTCGGTGGACAAAGCCAATGTCTTGGAATCCTCCAGGCTCTGGCGGGAGGTGGTCCGCCAGGTGCACCAGAGATATCCTGACGTGGTCCTCACCGAAATGTATGTGGATAATTGCGCCATGCAGCTGGTCAGAGATCCGGGTCAGTTCGACGTTATTTTAACCACCAACCTCTTCGGGGATATCCTCAGCGATGAGGCGGCCATGCTCACCGGCTCTTTGGGTATGCTGCCTTCAGCCAGCCTAGGCGGCAGTGTCGGGCTGTATGAGCCTGTACACGGCTCAGCCCCGGATATCGCCGGAGAGAACAAGGCCAATCCTCTGGCCACCATCCTCTCAGCGGCCATGCTGCTCCGCTATTCCCTAGGACTCCATCAGGAGGCCCAGGCCATCGAAGACGCGGTAGAAGCCGCTCTCCTGGCCGGGTACCGCACTTTAGATATCGCCGCCGGCTCCTGTCAGGTAGTTAGCACTTCCCAAATGGGGGATCTGGTGGCGGGCTTCATCCGCCAGGGCAGCCAGCCTGGCAAGGCAGGTGCTCTCTGATGGAGAAAGAAATCATACTCTATGATACAACACTCAGAGACGGCACCCAAGGAGAAGGCATCTCCTTCTCCTGTGAAGATAAGCTGCGCATCGCCCGGCGCCTGGACGCCCTAGGCATCACCTATATAGAAGGCGGGTGGCCCGGCTCAAACCCTAAGGACATTGCCTTTTTCCAGGAGGCAGCCAAGATCCGCTGGCAGAACGCCACCATCACCGCTTTTGGCAGCACCCGCCGGCCGGGTATTAAACCTAGTGAAGACAAGAACCTCGCCGCCATATTGGATTCAGGGGTTAAGGTAGCAACGATCTTCGGCAAGAGTTGGGATTTTCACGTCACCAACGCCCTCCGGACGACTTTAGAGGAAAACCTGGCCATGATCACCGAGAGCATTAGCTTCCTCACCTCCCACGGCCTAGAGGTCTTCTTTGATGCTGAGCACTTCTTCGACGGGTTCAAGGCCAACCCGGACTATGCCCTCCGAACCCTTCAGGCAGCAGTGAAGGGAGGTGCCAAGTGCCTCATCCTCTGCGACACCAACGGAGGCACCCTTCCGTCGGAGATCGGGCGGATTATCCAACAACTCGGTGACCTCGAGGTGCCCCTGGGGATCCACGCCCACAACGATTCGGGAGTGGCCGTGGCCAACACCCTGGTAGCGGTGGAGCACGGGGCTCGCCAAGTTCAGGGGACCATCAACGGCATCGGAGAGCGGGCAGGCAACGCCGACCTCTGCAGCGTCATTCCTAACTTGCAGCTTAAGATGGGTTTCGACTGCCTGAGCCCAGAGCAGCTGGCCACCTTGACCAAAACCTCCCGCTTTGTCTGGGAGCTGGCCAACACCCACCCGATTCCCGGCCAGCCTTTTGTGGGACGAAGCGTCTTTGCCCACAAAGGCGGTATCCACGTCAGCGCCCTGCGTCGCCACCCCGAGACCTATGAACACATTCCCCCGGAAAAGGTGGGCAACTCCCGCCGGGTGCTGGTTTCCGAGCTTTCCGGAAGCAGCAATATCCTCTACAAACTGGATGAGTACGGTCTGGACGCAGAGTCGGCCCCCTTCTCTCCCAACCGGTTGGTAAGCATCATCAAGGAGATGGAAAACCAAGGCTACTATTTCGAAGGTGCCGAAGCCTCCTTTGAAATCCTCTTGAAAAAAGCCCTAGGCCTCTATGAGAAACTTTTCGAGCTGATTGGGTTTCGCCTGATCATCGAGAAACGCTCCGCGGACGAAGAACCGCTGGCTGAGGCGACTATCAAAGTTAAAGTAGGCGAGCAGGTCATTCACACCGTGGCTGAGGGGAACGGCCCGGTCAACGCCTTGGACGCTGCCTTACGCAAAGCCCTGGCCAAGGTTTACCCTCAAATCAGTCAGATTCACCTCACCGACTACAAGGTCAGGGTGCTGGACGAAAAATCCGGCACCGGGGCCAAGGTGAGAGTCTTGATCGAGTCCAGTGATAACGGCCGGGCCTGGGGAACCGTAGGAGTTTCCACCAACATCATCGAGGCCAGCTGGCGGGCTCTGGTGGACAGCATCGACTACGGCCTCCGCCTGGTGGAATCCCAGAAACTAGCGACCACTAATTCCGAGTAAACTACTTGACTTTAATTGCAGATCCTGCTACACTAGGAACATCCAGAGAAAAGGCCGAGAGGCCTTTTTCCTCGGCAAATGATTGAGAACAATTTTCAATTTCAACGGAGGAATTGAGATGTCCTGTCACAACAGCGGACCTGCTCAGAGAAAACACCGACACAGACATCGCCACGGTCAGCACGAGCCGGTTGCTCAAGCCAGAGGTGGCCACAGACAGTTGGTTCTAGTGGGTAACCCCAATGTTGGCAAGTCGGTGATTTTTAATGCTTTAACCGGTGCTTATGTCACCGTCTCCAATTACCCTGGAACCACCGTCGAGGTCTCCCACGGCCACCTGAACTTGGACGGTATGGTCTTCGACGTCGTTGATACCCCTGGAATGTACAGCCTCATCCCCATCACCGAGGAAGAACGGGTCACCCGGTCCCTGCTTTTAGAGAGCAGGCCTGATGTGGTACTGCATGTGGTTGATGCCAAAAACCTGGACCGGATGCTTCCTTTGACCATCCAGCTCATAGAGGCGGGCCTCCCGCTGATTCTGGTAGTCAACATGCTGGATGAAGCTGAAGGTATGGGTTTAGAGCTGGACCTGGTCAAACTGGAAGAAAAACTAGGTATCCCGGTAGTAGGGACCATTTCCACCCAGAATCAGGGTATAGCCGAGTTAAAGGAAACCATCAAGAATTACCGCCCGCAAAATCCCATGCTTTTAGCTGACTACACTTATTACGATAGACAGATTCAAACTGCCGTATCCGATATTAAAAGTCTGTTGACCAAGAAGTACACCGTCAGCAAAGAGACTATTGCCCTCCTTCTTTTGGCGGAGGACGAGGAAATCACGGAAAAAATCGCCCAATCTGAGCCGTACTTCGCAGATATCGCAGAAATCGTAGCTAAGTGTAGGGAAAACTACGGACAGCCCCTGAACTTCATACTGACCATGCAACGGCAGGCCGCAGTCAACCGGCAGCTGGAGGGGGTAGTAACCGAAAGGATAGGCGAACACCGGCACTGGCTGGATTGGCTCAATCTGGCCACCATAAACCCGTGGACAGGCATCCCTCTCCTGCTATTGGTAATATACTTCGGACTCTACAAGTTTGTCGGCGTCTTCGGTGCCGGTACACTGGTTGATTTTATCGAAGTCTCCGTTTTTGAAAACTTCATCAACCCCTGGGTCAACAACGTGGTGGAGGCCATCATCCCCTGGCCGGTGCTGCAGGATCTCTTCGCCCACGAGTACGGCATTATCACCCTGGGAGTACGCTATGCTATAGCCATTGTTCTACCAATTGTAGGCACTTTCTTCCTGGCCTTCTCCATTATTGAAGACTCCGGTTATCTGCCCCGGATAGCCCTTCTTATGGACAGGGTTTTCAAAAAAATTGGGCTCAACGGGCGGGCAGTAATCCCCATGACTTTGGGTTTTGGCTGCGGCACCATGGCCACTATGGTTACCAGAACCCTGGAGACCAAACGGGAACGGCTTTTGGCCACTATCCTGCTGGCCCTGGCCATTCCCTGCTCCGCTCAGCTGGGAGTTATCCTGGCTCTGCTCTCCGGTTCACCTATGGCCCTGGCCGTCTGGGCACTGGTAGTGGCAGGTGTTCTCCTGCTCGTTGGGTACCTCGCCTCCAAGGTGCTCCCTGGAGAACAGGTCGGTTTCAGCCTGGAGGTCCCACCGCTGCGCCTGCCCAAGCTCAGCAACGTCTTAACTAAGACCTACACCCGGATACAGTGGTACTTTCTGGAGGTACTGCCTCTGTTCATCGTAGCCAGTGTCATCATCTGGATTGCCAAATTAACAAACCTATTTGATCTGATAATCCAGGCTATAACTCCAATGGTCAATGCCTTGGGGCTACCAAACGAAGCCGCTTTTGCCTTCCTCTTCGGATTTTTCCGGAGGGATTACGGGGCTGCTGGACTCTATGACCTCCAGCAATCTGGAGCCCTTACCGGCAACCAGCTCTTGGTGGCCGCAGTAACTCTGACTCTCTTTGTTCCCTGTATTGCCCAGTTCGCCATGATGTGGAAGGAGCGGGGCTGGAAAACAGCGTTGGCAATTGCCGGGTTCATCATCCCCTTTGCTTTCGGCGTAGGATTCGTGCTTAACACTATCTTGAACGCATTAGGAGTGGTAATGTAATGAAGTGTGGTTTCTGCGGCCGTGAGTTCCCTGAGGAGGCTGGATATCAGTCCTGCGGAACCTGTCCCCTGGCCAAACTAAAGGGCAATAGCTGCGGCATGGTTAAGTGCCCCTACTGTGGCTATGAAAATCCCAAAGAAACCGGCCTAGTGAAGAAAATCCGCTCCTTAAGGAGGAAAGCATAATGGCAGTTAGAGCAGAAAAACTAGCAAAAGCGAACAATAACCGGCAGGCCAGTGTGCCCCAGGGTCATCTCAACCTGGCCCAACTGCCCAAAGGAAGGAAGGCCAGGGTCTGTTCCCTCTCTGAAACCGGCAAAGACCTGCAAAAACTGTTGATTTTTGGGATAACTCCCGGTCAGAGTGTACTGGTGATCCAGCAGTACCCAACCATTGTAGTGGAAGTCGGCCATACCGTGGTAGCTTTGGACCGGCAGGTCGCTTCCAAAGTACTGGTAAAACCGTTATGATTATTGACAAGCGCCAATGGTTATGGGATAATGTAAAAAGCATTTGAGCCTTTAAGACAGTCCGAGAGGCTGACAAGGCGGAAGCATTCACGACTCTAACCAGCTGTAGGCTACTCCTTGTCTCCCTCTGGGACAAGGAGTTTTCTCTTTTAACCAATCCTTTAAGGGCAGTCCAGTGAGGCTGCAAAGGAGGTATACAGATGGCAAATTCCCTTTTAGGTATGGCTGAGCTCACCCGACCGGAGATCATTCACCTCTTAGAGCGCACTGACTACTGGGCAGAACACTGGCCCAGCCCACCCCAGGTCCTAGCCCATCGAACAGTGGCCAATCTCTTCTTCGAACCCAGCACCCGAACCCGGTTCTCTTTTGAAATGGCCGCCAAACGCATGGGCGCTCATGTCTTGAACTTCAGCGTATCCTCTTCCAGCACCACAAAAGGCGAATCCCTTTACGACACTGTGAAGACCTTGGAGTCCATGGGCTTTGATGCCGTGGTCATCAGGCACAAGGAGAACAACATCGTCCACGATCTGGCCTCTCTGGTAGATGTCCCTTTGATCAACGCTGGGACCGGCACCAGTGAGCACCCCACCCAGTGTCTTTTGGATCTGTACACAATGAAACAACACTTCGGCGAGGTCAAGGGGTTGACCGTAGCCATCATTGGCGATATCACCCACTCCAGAGTCGCCAACTCCCACCTAATAGCCTTACCGAAACTGGGAGCCAGGGTCATTGTCAGCGGCCCGCGCCACCTACTGCCGGCAGAATACCGGGGTCCGGTAGAGTTCATGCCGGTGGATGAGGCCGTCAGTGAGGCAGATGTGGTCATGCTCCTCAGGTTACAGTTAGAGCGCTACTCTGACCTGGCCCTGAGCATTGACGCCTACCACCGGGACTATGGGCTCAGTGAAGAACGGTTCAAGCTGCTGAAACCATCAGCCGTGATTATGCACCCCGGCCCGGTTAACCGGGGAGTGGAAATCGCCGGCTCCCTAGTGGAGTGCGAACGCTCCTTGATCAACACCCAGGTTCAAAACGGAGTCCTCACCCGCATGGCGATTTTAGAATGGGTTATCCTAGGAGGGCGATAACCATGGGGATTATTCTGCAAAACGTCTCCCTCCTACGGACTGATCCCTACCCGTGGAATGTGCTGATTGAAAAGGGAGTTATTAGAGCTGTTTCTCAAGAACCGTTGGCCGGCGGCGAAGCAGTTGTTGACGGGGCCGGCCGGCTCCTGGTTCCGGGCTTTGTGGACCTGCACACCCACCTTCGGGAGCCAGGTTTTGAGGATAAAGAAACCATCGCTTCCGGGACCCTGGCCGCGGCCAAGGGCGGCTATATCAAGATCTGTGCCATGCCCAACACCGACCCCGTCCCGGACAGCCCAAAGCGGGTAAAAGAAATACTGAAACTGCTGCAGGACAGAGCGTCTATACCAGTGGAGGTGGTAGCTGCCGCAACGGTCAGTCGGGCCGGACGGGTAGCAAGTCCAGCTGGTGCCCTGAGGGCAGCCGGGGCCATTGCCCTCTCTGATGATGGATCCGGCATTCAGGACCTAACGGTTTTGACTGAGGTCCTCAAACAGTGCAAAGGCGCCTCCCTCCCCTACTTTTCTCACTGCGAAGACAGAGAGCTTGCTGCCGGCGGCATCTTTCAGGACACCTTCCCAGGGGAAGCTGAAGTGAAGGCTTTAAAGAGGGAACTGGAAGCGGTACGAAAGACCGGGGCCAGGTATCACCTTTGCCACATCAGCACGGCGGAGTCGGTGGAGTTGGTCGCAGCAGCAAAGGCAGAGGGGCTAAAGGTCACCGCAGAAGTCACCCCCCATCACCTTCTTCTCTCCACTGAGATGGTGTCAGAATGGGGACCACTGTATAAAGTGAACCCGCCGCTGCGCCCGGAGGCAGACCGCATTGCCCTAATCCAGGGCCTCAAAGAGGGAATCATCGACTGCATCGCCACTGACCATGCTCCCCATACTGCAGCGGAGAAAGCCCTGCCGATAGAGGAGGCGCCCTTTGGCATCAGCGGCATCGAACTCAGCTTTCCCATGCTCTACTCAGGGCTGGTCCTGACCGGAGAGATCTCCCTGAGAAGGGTCTTGGATGCTTTAATTACCAAACCCCGAAAAATCCTCGGAAACCCCCAGCCTCGCCTGGAGCTTGCCGAGGGCGACCCTGCCGACCTGACCTTATTGGACTTAGCGTTGATCCAAGAAGTCAGAGCGGAAACTATGGTCTCCAGAGGCAAAAACACTCCTTTCCTCGGTCAAAAACTCCAGGGGTGGCCGGTCTTAACGCTGGTTTCCGGCCGCATTGTCTGGCAAGCGGAGGTGCTTTCATGAGACTCCAACAGACCACAGTACTGGCCAATGAGCCGCTGACACCGGATATTTTTCGGCTTACAGTCAGTCTCCCAGAGGAGCTACCGGAACCGGTACAACCTGGGCAATTTTGTAACCTGCGGATTTCAGGGAATTCGCATGATCCCCTGCTCCGTCGGCCAATTAGTATCTCAGACTGGGATCGGCGCCTAAATAACTTGAAGTTCGTGATCAAAAAGGTCGGCAGAGGGACAAAGGCCCTCTCCCGGCTCTACCCTGGCCAAAAGCTGGACCTTTTTGGCCCCTTGGGCCGCGGCTTTCCTACAGACCACCTTCGGGAAGGCCAGCACGCCCTGCTGGTTGGCGGAGGTGTAGGAATCCCGCCCCTTTTACTCCTGGCCAAAAAACTGGCGGCTAAGAAGGTCAAAGTCACTGCTTTTCTGGGTTTCCGGTCGAAAAATGACGCTTTTCTCTATGAGGAATTTGCTAGATACGGCAAGATTAAACTGACCTCCGACGACGGCAGCCTCGGACGGTGCGGCAACGTCTGCTCTCTGCTGGCCGACTGTCTAAACCAGGGGCTGGCCGGAGACAGTATCTACGCCTGCGGTCCTCTGCCGATGCTAAAGAGTCTAGAAGAGTTGGCCGCGAGGTTCCCCTGGCCGGCCTACGTCTCCTTGGAGCAGCGGATGGCCTGCGGGATCGGGGCTTGCGCCGCTTGCACCTGCCGGCGCAAAGACCCTGAACCGGGCGAGGACTGGTACCGCTTGGTCTGCACCGACGGCCCGGTCTTCCGCCTGGGGGAGGTGGAACTCAGTGAGTAAGAGCCTTGAAACCAAACTTGGGCCGCTGACTTTAAAGAACCCAATTATGCCGGCCAGCGGCTGTTTTGGCTACGGTGAAGAATTCGCCAAGCTCTACGATATAAGCCAGTTAGGGGCGGTGGTAGTCAAAGCCACCACCCCGGAACCTACTCTTGGAAACCCCACGCCCCGGGTGGCTGAAACCCCTGCCGGCATGCTGAACGCCATCGGCCTGCAAAACCCTGGCTTGAGGCGGGTGATCCAGGAGAAGCTTCCCTTTTTGGCTGACTACCAGGTTCCGGTGATCGTCAATGTAGCCGGCAAGAGCATCGAGGATTATGTGGCAGTTGCCGAGGCCCTCTCCGGTGTAGACGTGGTTAGCGCCTTGGAACTTAACATCTCCTGCCCCAACGTCAAAGAGGGCGGCATCGCCTTTGGAACAAGGCCGGGACCAGCCGCTGAATTGACCCGGGCGGTGAAAGCCGTCACAAACCTTCCGGTCTTCGTAAAGCTCTCCCCCAATGTCAGTGACATCGTGAAGATCGCCACCGCAGTTGAGGCTGCCGGTGCCGACGGAATCAGCATGATCAACACCTTGCAGGGAATGGCCATCGACATCTACCGGCGCCGGCCCGTCCTCGCCAACGTAACCGGGGGGCTGTCGGGCCCCGCGATTAAACCGGTGGCTTTGCGGATGATTCACCAGGTGTATAAGGCGGTGCGGATTCCCATTATCGGCATGGGTGGGGTTTCCTCGGCCACGGACGTAGTCGAATTTCTACTGGCTGGGGCCAGTGCGGTGGCCGTGGGCACAGCCAATTTTGTAAACCCCTACATCATGCCGGAGATCATCGCCCAGCTTCCTGAGGTATTGGAGAAAATAGGGGCCAAGACAGTTCAGGAACTGATCGGAGCCCTGGAAACCAACTGATACGGAGGCGAACAAGTTGAAACCGACAGAGTGCATCATCTTGGCCCTGGATTTCCCAGGCAAGAAAGAGGCTTTTGACTTCCTGCCCCACCTACCGGAGCTCTCCTGGGTCAAAGTGGGGATGGAGCTTTTTTACCGGGAGGGGCCCGGCATCGTCTACGATCTAAAAAACGCAGGTTACAAGGTCTTTTTGGATCTCAAGCTCCACGATATTCCCAACACCGTCGGCCGGGCCACTCGGGTCCTCGCCGGGTTAGGAGCTGACATGCTGAACTACCACGCCGCCGGCGGCAGCGCCATGCTGGCTGCGGCAGCCGAAGCCGCTTTGAGAAGCCCCCGGCCTCCCCTGCTTATCGGGGTGACCCAATTGACCAGCACCACCCAAAAGGTGCTGGAAGAAGAAATAGGAGTATACCAACCCTTGGAGCAGGTGGTCTTGCACTACGCTCGCCTGGTCAAAGCTGCCGGTTTCCAGGGTGTTGTCTGTTCAGCTCAGGAAACCCCTCTGCTCAAGAGGGAGCTGGGCAGAGACTTTTTGACCGTTACCCCCGGCATCCGTCTGGCCGGAGAGGAAACCCAAGACCAGCGGAGAGTAACCACCCCTGCTGAAGCTCTTGCTTTCGGCAGCGATTACCTGGTCATCGGCCGAACTCTGACCAGAGCTAAAGATCCCGCCCAAGTTTGGGAGTCCATCAAATCAGAACTGAACAAAACGGGAGGAAACCAGCCATGACAAAGGAAGAAATTCTAGGTCTGCTCAAAGAAACAGGAGTACACCAGAAAGGACACTTTCTGCTCTCTTCCGGACGCCACTCCGATACCTACCTACAGTGCGCGAAGCTGCTCCAGTATCCCGAAAAGGCCGCGCTCATCGCCGAGGTACTAAAGGCCAAGCTGACCGGTTTGGAAGTGGATACAGTCATCGGACCGGCCTTAGGCGGTGTGATCATCGCTTATGAGGTGGCCAGGGCATTGGGAGTGAGGGCGCTCTTTGCCGAACGGGGCAGTGAAAATGTGATGAGTCTACGTCGGGGCTTTCAGCTTCACCCTGGCGAGAAGGTGCTCATTGTGGAAGATGTGGTCACCACCGGGGGCTCGGTGCAGGAAGTGATAGACTTGATCAGGTCATACCAAATCGAGGTTGTAGGGGTCGCCTCCATAATCGACCGCAGCAACGGGAAAGCCGACTTTGGCGTGCCGTTCTATCCCCTCTTGACTCTTCCCGTGGTTTCTTATACAAAAGAGGACTGCCCACTCTGCCAGGAGGGAATCCCTCTGACAAAGCCGGGCAGCCGCAAACAAGTCAGTCAGTAAGAGTCTTTTTCATCTCTTCATATTCAGCCTTGGAGATCTCTCCCCGGGCGTAACGCTCTTTTAGAATCTCCAGGGCGCTGTCACTTCTCCTGGAGTGGGGTGGGCTCCAGGCAGGTGGGTAGTGACAACCGCCGCGAAAACCTCTGAAAAGGAGCCAAACCACGATAAGCAGAAGTATCCAGCCCCATCCCATGCCGAAGAAGGGGAACATTCCGAAGCCATATCCGTGCCACATATTTCTTAACCTCCGAGTATACTCTAACATAAAAATCTTAAGATATGGTGAATACCCAAATATTAAAGAGTTGACAATAAGTGACAGCAGATTATATAATATAGTCAGAAAGTCAAACTTTAGTCAAAAAGGAGGGGTTACGATGTATCATCTGATGAGAAGACCTCATCACCACGGACCATTCAGGGAGTTTCGCAGACTGCTGGAGTCACCTTTTTTCTCTGACTTTGTCGACTTTTTTGAACGGCCTTTCCCCGCCACCGACGTCAAGGATTTGGGGGAGAGCATTGAGGTCACCATGGACCTTCCGGGGGTGAACAAAGAGGACATCTCCATCGAGTACAACAATAATGTTCTCACTATCTCCGGCAGGTCTTCAGTGGAGAACAAGTACGAACAGGACAACTTCTTCAGACAGGAAAGGTACTACGGCTCTTTCAACCGGCAAATCGCTTTGCCCGCCGCCGTAGATTACACCCAGGCCAAAGCCAGCTTCCAAAACGGGGTGCTGAAGATCACATTGCCCAAAACCAACGCAGGCGGGTCCAATCGGATTCCGATTGAGTAGTACCCGTACCTACCAACTCTTCTAGAAAAGGCCCGCTAAGGGCCTTTTTTGTATTGTCAGTGGTCGACGGATACACTGGCATTTGGATTAGGCCAAGAGCTTTTTAACGTATTTCTCTACCACCGCCGGCATCTGACCAAGCCCTTTCATGTGAGTCTTTAAGAAAGAATTGGTCAGCATCTCCTTCATCGAGTTGAGGAGGTATTTTTTGTTGAAATCATCCTCCATTTTATCCCACTTGGGGAGTTTCTGCAGATAAAACTTGCGGTAGCAGGCCAGCATCTCTTTGTGCAGTTCCTGGATGCTGAGGTTTTTGGGCTCAATCACCGGTTCTATCAGGTTGTACTTGGAGTAATCTTTGGTAACAATATGAGGCTCCAGCTCCTGGTACATGTCGGCATAGGGCCAAGGTGAGAGCATCAAGAAGTGGGCAAAATCCGGGTCATATTCTATAGCCTGCTGTAAGGTTTTGCTGATGGAGCCCTTGGTCTCATCCGGGGTTCCTAAAATGAATGAGGTTTCTGAAATGATTTTGGCCTCTTTGAGTAGCCGGAGGGCTTCCCTGCTCTCTTCAACTTTGATGTTCTTGTTGAACTTATCCAGGCCCTCCTGGTCGGCGGCCTCCACTCCGACGTAAACATGGATGACCTTGGCCTTTTTGTACTTCCAAAGGATGTCGGCATCCCGAACGATGTCCTCCACACGGGTCTCCATGAGAAAATATATCTCACGGTCTAAGGCAATAATCCCGTCTAAGATGGCCTCCCAACGCTTTCGGTCTTTAGTCGGGTACTCATCGGCAAACATGAAGACATTGACGCCGTACTCATCATTGAGGTGGACGATCTCAGAGATGACGCTCTCCGGAGTCCGCCCTCGCCAGGACTGTTCCCAGAACTTCTGTTGGGAACAAAAGCTGCAGTTCTCCTCACACCCCCGGGAACTGCTGATAACCGCTAAGGTGGAGCCGGGCACCATGAAATATCGGTAATCATCCCAGTTCAGTAGGTCCCAGGCCGGCTTTAATGAATCCAGCTCAGCCTCAGAAAGTCGCCTTCGTTTAGGCGTCACCACTAAGCCGTCACCGGAGGGATAAGCAAGGCCGGCTATTTCAGCCAGCGGTTTACCGGTGCCAGATAAGGCCTCGGCAAGCTCAACAATGGTCCTCTCGCCCTCGCCCCTGATTACAAAATCCACCAGCTCAGGGTATTGAGAGAAAATCTCTTCATACATAAAGGTAGCATGAACGCCCCCTAAGACGGTGGTAATTTCCGGGTTAACTTGTTTGACGGCCATTAACACATCCATCGTAGCCGGAAAAGAGGCAGTAAAAGCGGTGAGTGCCACAACATCCGGCTGCTCAGCTATGATCCGTTCCACAATCTGATTCAAGTCGTGGTTTAAAGTCATGGCATCGTAAATCACCGGATTGTGTCCGGCAGCCCGCAGTTCGCCGGCAAGATAGACGAAACCCAAAGGGGTCCACGTGCCGGCAACCTCCAGAATCCCGCAGTGATATGGAGGTGTGATTAAGAAAATTTTGAGGCTCATGAAGTATCACTCCTTAAGATAGAGCCGGTACAGCCTATACTGGGTAACAGCACCGTAGATGGCCACTGCCGCCAGGACAATGTGTTTCAGAACCAGCGCCGTTACCTGCCCCCTACCGGCAGCAGGCAACCACTCGTACCGGCGATAGTTGATGGTGCGGATGATTCCGCCGATGAGGATCCAGACCCAGGCTCCGAGGGCAGCGTAATGCATACGCTGAACCACTTTTTTCACTAGGGTATTCTGGCCAGGCGAGTACCCCATCTCAAGGGCGGAGCGGTGCAGGTACCAAGTCAAAAGCATGGCGCTGAACAGAATCCCTACCGCCAAGTCGTGGAAGTAGTTGCTGAGCATGATCAAGATTGCTTTCATTTCGGCACTTCCCTTGTGGACTTGCTGGCAGGCAGGATGGTAAACAAAATGCCTAAGATAATTATAGCTAAGCCTATCGAGAGTAGAGTGTTTCCGGCTCTGGACTGTACTTCAAATTCTACCCAGTAGCGAAAGACCGGTATTTCCACGCTGTAGCCACCCAAGTCTACAGGTCCTCCCCCTACCGGAACCGGTTTGGAGACAGATCCATCTGGGCTGGTGAAGACGAAGACCGGATTTGTCGGAGTAAGGCTGGAATTCACGATCCTCCCCCGAACGTAACGAGCAGCCGGAGCGAAAGAGACGGTGTATTTGAGGTCTAAGTCAGCCGGTTGAAAGAGATCAGTCTTCTGGCCCTGTTTGTCAAGGACATCAAACTTAGGAGCGCCTCGCCAGATCAGGTTTCCCTCAGAATCCCGAAGATCCAGCCCCGGAGAGACTCCTAGCTTAGTCGGATGGATCTGCAGCTCACCCACTTCAAGGGGATGACCGAAACCGGTGGTTCCGGCGAAGAGTTTATTTTCAGTCTGGTCATATAGGATCAGATCCGCCGCAGTCTCGAGGATATTGCCATCCCAGGAATACCGCAAGGAGACCTTCTCCAACTGGATGGCCCAGCGGTATTCGGGATTCGGCCTGATGAAACCCTTCCTCAAGCCCTGGTAGCTCTTATCCACATCTAAAATAGATTCTCCCTCAGTTAACCGGAAGTGACCTTCAAAGTTATAGACATAGGAATAGGTCGCTCCAATAACCATAATCACTAAGCCAAGTAGGGTGAGTAAGTTACCAATGCCGACTACGAGTTTGTCACGGAGAAAATTTTGGATAAGCCTAAACAGCTGGGAGAATAGGTCTAGCAAAAGAAGCACTCCAATTGCGCCAACTATCCAGCCCAGCCAATACTTTCCATCTTCTCCCGGGGAGCAGTGCAGGAGAAAGAGATACCCCAGAAAGAACAAAACTATCAAAACAACAGTAGTTTTGCGAGCCGTCATTGGTATCACTCCGGTTAACTTAGAACATCTGTTGGAAGACATGGTAGCTGTCTTGGATGAAGTTAACCCCCCAGAAACTGATGAGGACCGTGATAAAGGCCAACACCGCCAGCCAAGCAGCCTTCTTTCCCTGCCACCCCGCCGTCGTCCGGAGGTGGAGATAGAGACCGTAAACAAGCCAACTCAGAAGAGACCAGGTTTCCACAGGGTCCCACGACCAGTAACTGCCGTAAAGATCGTTGGCCCAGATGGCTCCGGAGGCAATCATGACAGTGGTCATGGCGAAACCGAAGGCAACCAGGCGGTAAGCCAAGTCGTCCAATGCCCTTAGGTCCCCCAGCCCAGCCAACCGCTGAGGATTTCTTTCTTTCACAAGGTAAAAAAGGCCTAAGACGGCAGCAACCAAGAAGGCTGAATACCCGAACCAAGCGAAAAAGACATGGACCCATAACCAGGGGCTATTATATGCCGGGGTCAGGGGGTCAAGGTCAGGGGGGCCGGTCTGTGACGCCCAACCCAAAGTCAAAAGCACCACAGGCAGAAGCCCGATGTTGGCCCTCCACAGGCTTGTCCACCGGCGGGATAGGAACAGCACCAGCACCATCGTGAACCAGGTTCCGGCCAGGGCGTTCTCAAAATCGCCTTTGACCGGAAGGTGACCGGTAGATATGATTCGCACAGCCAGCTCAAGGGTGTGCAGCAGCACGGCTCCGTAAATAAGCCTCTTAGCAACAGGAAGCCACTTATCTTTTCTAAGAAAGATAACGAAAAACAAGGCCCCGGCGGAAACCGCATACCCCGCCAGAATAAGATAATAGAGAATTTTTTCCAGCAAGATCATACTGCATCTCTTTCCCGAAAGACCAGACTATACCTGAGCAGTATCCCTAAGACCAGTACAGCAAATCCGATAAATATCAAATACCGTCCTTTGACGCTGTTTACCGCGAAACCCAGCCAGTACCTGTACTCCGGGATTTCTACAGTGTAACCCAGGAAGTCGGTTGGTTCTCCACCAACTGCAATAAGGGTCTCCCCCGCGGCATCACTTCCCAGGCTGAAGGCGGTGACCTTTCCATCGGCCAGCTCCGCTGTGACCCTGACGAGTTCTCCTGAGAGCGGCCATTTGAAGAGGTCTGTCTTCCCTGCTACCAGGTCCAGGTTGACGAAACCAGTCCACAAGGTCTCAGTGGGGGAAGATTTGATTACGATCAGCGGTGAAAAACCGAACTTGTATATGGCAGCTTTTCTACTCTGGTAATAAAAAGGCCTGTTAACAGAAGTAGAAACCTGTTTGGCAGAAGAAGGCATACCCTTAAAAACTGTTACCTCAGCTCCCAGCTCTTCAATAAGGGTAGGACTATAAAAATCGACATGAACCTTATCCAACCTGATTGCGGCGTCACCGAAATCTGTAGGCTCTAAAGGTCCGCTCGACAAAATATAGTAGTTCTCCCGCACATCCTCGACAGTCTGCCCTTCAGTCAAAATTAAAATAGCCCTGAACTTATAAAAGGAGGAGTAGAACCCTGCAATGATCAAGAGCAGAATCCCGAAGTGAAATAAAACTGAGCCGGCCAGCCTGATCCTCTTTTTCGCATCCATGGTCTTGGCCAGAAGGCGAACCCGCATAAACAGGCAATAAACAAGTAGCACGGCTAACAAGATTATTACCAGGCTCAACAGCCACCAGAACCAGGATGGAGCGTAACCTGAATAAACAGAGGCCCTTACCACCAGCACAATAGCACCGGCAACTAACAGAGCCACTGAAATTTGGTTTACCAATCTAATATCTGGCAGCACAATGCAGATATTCTATTTGCAGTGCTAATTTCCTCTGCTGGGACCACTAATAAATCGGACGCGTATATGATGTTGTCGAGTGCTTACTACACCCATATCCGGAACTCTCATCATAATAGTCACCACATGAAATAGTCGCTCCCGGTGTTATGAGATCTTGCTCTGAACTGAATATCTCGATCCCGAAACCATTGAGAAAATGGGTTCCCCTGGTGGTCTCCGGACGGTCAGCTCGGCCGGAATTGGCGCCGTGAAGCCCGCCGGCTGTATACCCGTCTGTCAACTGGCGGGAAAAGTCCCCGTGGCAGACAAAACAGCCAACCTCCGGAACTCCTGGCGGGTAGTCCGGCTGTTGGTTCCAATGCCCTCCCTTAGTGTGATAAGGAAAAGCGCTCCTGCTCCCTTCGGTGCCATTTTTCCCGTATACCTCTTCATCATGGCAAAGGTAACAGACTACAGAATTGCCATTATTGTCCACTATCCCCGACTCCCGCAACAGCCAGTGGTTTTCAGAACCATGGGGCCCAGTGATCCGGTCCGCAGAAGTATCATCATTACCATGGCAATCACAACAGGCGATGGTAGTGTTCAGGTCCCAGCCCAACTCCTCCCGGAAACCACTGACCGTATAAGGGTTCCTGTTCTTCCCAGGCAGAATACAACCGTGAGTTGCCAGGTTATTGGGGTTAAAGTAAACGTCTATCTCCTCTTTATGGTCATTGGAAAGTTGCATGCTTGAGACTGTACCATGACACTTGAGACACAATTCATATTCATAAGTGATTTCATGTACCGGTCCATAATTCGGCGGAGTCCAAGGTGTGTCTGAATAGGTATAGGGAGCATTTGGCCCGACCTGGGGCGCATAAATCCCCTTCAACATCCCGCCGGCGGTATCATCACCCAATACCCTGCTGCCAGACTCTCCATAATGGGGGTCATGGCAGTCGGTGCATTCGATATGGGTTTCCTCTGGAGGATTCGGTTCGGTAGGATAATGCACCCCGTCATAACTGGGGTCTTGAACCGGATGGCTGTAAGTCTTATAAAACTCATCCCTTATATCTGGAGCCGCAGTTCCGTTGTGGCAACGAAAACAAACTTCCTCCAAAAGGGTCCGGTTGGGATCACCGTCATCCTGGAGGAGTTCCTGTTCGCTGGCCCTGTGCATATCATGACAGCCCAAACAGGCCCACTGGGCAACGGTCTTAGTAACATTAGTGTCGGGGTCGGTCCAGCTTACTCCAGTAGCCGCACCGTGAGCACTCTGGTCCCAACCATTCTGGTGATGGCACTCTTTACAGAGAGTACCGTAATCAGCAGTCAAAACCAGGAAGTTGTCGTTATTACAATGAGGATCATGACATGAGCTGCACTGTACTAAACCGTTCTCCAATCGGACCGGGCTGGTAGTGTTAGGGTCAACCTGCTCAGGAGCCCACAACTCAGCAGTCTGAACCACAGGTATAGAAATGGGGTGATCATCCGCTAAGTCTGTCGTCAGGTTAGTCGGGTTAGTGATAGTACCATCGGGATTTGTACCAACCAGATTATACACTGACCCATTCACCGCACCTACAGCCACTGTGCCATCATGGCAGCTTAAGCACAATTTAGATGAGCCGGTTGGTACAGGGTAATCCGCCGGATTATAGTTGATGCTGCGGGAATTATACATTGTATACGGTCCAGTCGCGAGGTCGTGGTTCCATAGTGGTGTTGCCGGATTGGCGTTATGGGGAGTGTGGCAGAAAACACAGACTTCGTCAGTGGTGTCTGAGTAAATCGTGTTCTCAGGGGCATAGATCGGTGCACTGCTGGACAAATTGTGCTTTGTAGCTAGTATGTTCGAAGCCTTAACCTGAACGCCAAACAATAAGGTTATAAGGCTAATACACCCGATATACCTAATACTCCGCCTAATCATAATGACCTCACCTTTTTGCTTACAACTTTGCCCCATTCGTTGTTTCGCTACATCTCTTACCATATCCTGCCACGAAAAAGGCCCTTCTACAGATTGCGAAGGGCCAAGCGAAGCTTTCTCAGGAGTAGCCTAAGGTCGCGCGATAAACTCGCGAACGGGCACTTTTTGTACGGCTTTGAAGACAACCTTGCCCGTTCCCTGATGGTTAGGGTTGGTGCTAAGCCAAGAAGATCGCCCCCGGCTGCGGGCCCCTTGTACATATACAGGCGTCGGCTGCTGCTGCCTGGCCCGGACCGGAGTCCCGCTGATCTGGACAGGAACTTCTCCACCAGGAGCGCCACCGTTTACCGGCACGGGGATGCCGCCGTTCACAGGCACCGGGATCGCGCCGTCAAACACAGTTACGGCAACGTCAATGAGGACTTTTTGCCTCAGTTGGTCAGAATTCAAGAGGTTGAACTCAATGAAGGCGATCTCAAAAGTCACTTCGCAAGTATTGTTTGGTGCTGCACCGGGTACGTCGACAAAACCACTGAAGGGTATATCCTCGGCCTGGTGGACAACGATGTTGTCAGGTTCCCGGACGAAAAAGATCTGCTTGTGCAGGACGCCTTGGAATATTACTTTATTAGAAATAACAGTGCAGGTCGCGTCCCTGATCACCGCACGGATCTCGTCGATTTTAACAGCCGGTTGCTCCAATTCAACAATGCTGTCTACCAGGATCTGGTCGGTTGCTGTTCCTACTACGGGCATCTCTATCCCTCCTTCCCTACTATCATATGAGGGATGAGGGCACAGAGGACAAGGCCATCGGCACAAAATTATCAGTTCAGGTGCTGAGCCTCTGGGTGCTGGTGGAAGTTCTCACAGATGATAAGGACGCTTTCCAAGTAACGCATGGCAGACCGGTCCGCAACCTTTTGATACTTCGCCAAATCGACGGTTCGGCCCTTGGAACGCAAGACGATCCGGTTCTCCTCCAACCGTAACTTACCCTGCAAAGATCTGAAATCATCTTCCGGAATCCTAATCAACAGGCCAAAACAGACAGCCAGGACCAGAAAGAGGTCTACTCCTGATTGATTGAGTTTCTTCAAGATCGGTTGAAACTCTCTCTCGGTCAAAAGGTCCAATGCCGTGTAGGTTTCCACCACGTCATATAAGTTAACATACCCTTTGGTCATGTCCATATTGAGTTGGATAAATTTCAGCGCAAGTTCCATCAAGTCGCTCATATTAATCTCCTTGACCCTTTATTCGTTGACGGAACCTACTTACCTTTAGGACAGACGAACAAAAATTACCAACTTATTAGCGAATTGGCGCCGTTAGTTTGTGCAAACTATTAATGGAAAGGAGATGATACAATCCAAGGGGAAAGCAACGTTTAGGGGGCCAATAATCAAAGGCCCCCCAAAAAAAATTTAGAATGCCCAGCTTAACGAGATCAGATGGGAATCGTAGATGTAGCAATAGTCAAAAGAGTAGTCTCCATCACCGGAGTTAAGCCCGAAACCGGCAGTCCAAGTATCGTGATAGAAACCCGCTCTGAGTGCTCCCTTCCCGAAACGCTCCTCGACTCCGAAAGAAAATCTGGTATCTCCAGTTAAATCGTAAGTCTCGAAGGCGAGAGTGGTATCGTCAGTCAAGTCGTAGGCGACGCCCGGCCGGACGTTGGTGGCCATGGCAATCGTCCCTACAGCGAAGTTGAGGTCGGAACCGAAGATATCCTGCGTCAACAGGCCGATGCGCAACCTATCGGTAGCCCGGTAGTGAACGGAGATATCCATCCCGGCTGCCTGGGCCAGATAGCTTTGGTAGGTTTGGTCGGTAAGAAGGGTTAAAGTGGCCTCGTAAAACTTCAGGTTAGTCCCGAAGGAAAGCCTATCATCCACCGGCACCGCAAAGGAAAGCTGGTACCAGGTGTTATCAAAAAGCGCCGGGATCCCCTCAGCTCCGTCATTCAGCTTAAGGCCATTCAGACTGTTGATGCCGCTGGCCCCAAAGACCAGATCACCTTGGCGTTCTACATCGGCGAAAAACCACCGGTAGTTTATGTTCCCTTCCAGAGTCAGCATGTAGGTGCTCTCATTCTTGTCACCGATCTGCGCTAGGCCGGCGGGATTCCAGTAGACCGCATTGGCATCATCAGCAACAGCCACAAACGCCCCGCCCATAGCCAAAGGCCTCGCTCCCACACAGGCCAGCACCGTTCCGGCCACCAAGGTCACCAGAACAAGTAAGGCAAAAATTAGGATGTACAATCGCCTCAGCATTGGTTTCCTCCCTCTCTACTTGCTTCGGCACTTATGGCAAGCCTCCTGCCATCTGCCACCTGTTCCACCACTTACCATCCATTGAGCAAACCCCCAGCTAGACCAGGGTTTACATCAAGGGTTATCGCCAGCTTTAGCGAACTTCTTTAGAGTAATCTTTTGTAGAGAGGATGTAGTAGGCGATGCACCTATCCAGAGAACAGTGGCTGATCAAATTCACCGATCCCTTGGAGTGGCCGCAGAACCAGTATTTTCAGCTGTTGATGGACAAGGCCTGGCAGCTAAATGTAGAGCTGAGAAGCAGCAAGATTCACGAACTGTGGTATTACCGGCCGGAGTCCAGAACCATCTTCGTTTGGGAACCGGACCTTACCAATGAGCCCTTGACCTACCTGGTGACCATCTTTGCCCATGAGCTTGGCCACGTAAAAGACTTCGACCGCAACCCAGAATTCATCACTCGGACCAGGGATCTGCACTACTCTGATGTGCCTTGGGACATCGAGTTCTCGGCCTTTTTGACCGGATACCAGATCATTCAAGAGGCGGGGATTCCCTTGAAACCCGAAGCCTATGCCTTCTTCATCTCCCCTCCCATGCAGCAGCAGGTGCTAGAGGCAATTCTGGGCAAAGAGGAAAAAGCGGAAAGCGCTTAAGTGAGGGCCGGTTGTCCCCCAGTGCGTCTTTCTCTATAATTTAAGAGTGAGGCGCATGGAAATGAGGATCATCGGTCATGTAGATATGGATGCCTTCTTCGCCGCCATCGAACAGCGGGACAACCCAGCCCTGCGTGGGAAACCGGTAATCATCGGCGGTTTGAAGCACAGTCCCCGAGGTGTCGTTTCCACCTGTTCCTACGAAGCTCGCAAGTACGGCGTCCATTCAGCCATGCCCATCTCCAAGGCTGTTGAACTCTGCCCCCACGGGATTTTCCTCCCAGGAAACATGGAGAAGTACCGGCAGGTTTCTGAAGAGTTACAGAGGATCTTTGCCAGCTTCACTTCCCTGTACGAGCCGGTTTCCATCGATGAAGCCTACCTGGACTTAACCGAAACCTATAAGAAGTATTCCTCCCTGTGGGAACTGGGCCGGGCCATTAAGGACAAAATCAGAGGCGAGCTGGGCTTGACTGCTTCCGTAGGGATAGCCACCACCAAATCAGCGGCTAAGATCGCTTCTGATCTGGAGAAACCCGATGGTTTGACCATCGTGCTCCCCAGTGACTTTGACCGGATAATCGGCTCTCTGCCGGTGGGGAAACTGCACGGAGTCGGCAAAAAGACGGCTGAGCGCCTGGAGAAGATGGGCATCAAGACCATCATCGATATCCGTAAAGTCGGCCGCAAGGCGATGGTCAGCACCTTTGGGAAGCACGGGGACTGGATCTACAACCTGGCTTGGGGGATAGACCCCCGCCTGGTGGAAAAGGAGCACACTAGAAAGTCGATAGGCCGGGAAACCACCTTCCCCCGGGACACTGCCGATCCTGAAGTGGTGATTAAGGCTCTAGATGAACTCTGCGCTGATGTTGCCAACCGCCTCCAAAAAAGAGGACTCTGGGGGGAAGCTATCACCCTGAAGCTGAGAACAGCCGACTTTCGGACAACGACCCACACTCTTACCCTTAAGCGCCCGGTGGCGGCCAAAGAAGACCTCAGCGAGGGAGCTTTGCTCCTACTCAAAAAACACTGGTGCCGAAATGAGTCAGGCCATGCCCCGGCCTTGCGCCTGGTGGGGGTCTCTGTCTCCGACCTTACAGACGTCAAGCAGATGAACCTCTTCGAATCCCACCCCTTGACCAAAATAGACTTACTCCTGGCCGACCTTAACAAGAAGTTCGGACCAGGAGTAGTTACCACTGGCAATATTGAGAGTTGTGAGGAGAAAGATTAGTCGGGATTCTCGCTCTGCAGGTACGGAAGCATATCCTTGTCGATGGTAGTCACATCTTCTTCGTCTACTTCAATCATTCCCCGGTCTCGCAGCTGGATGACTACATCATATAAGGATTTTCGCTGCTCCTCCGGGAGGCTCATAACGTACTCATTGATCTCGGATTCAGGAACCTTGGCATAAACTTTGACGCCGCCGAATTTCAAGTACTTGCCTTTGTCCATGGGCATACCTCCGGAATTGGGATTATCAACAGGATTCCCGAAAAGATGCCAATGTATGATGCCCGGCAAGCCTCTGGCCTACAGCCACGAAGAAAATCGACTTCAGGATGTCCCCAGGCAGGAAAATGAGAAACCCGGTTTTGAGCAACGTCAGAAAAGGCACCGGAGTCCCGGCGAAAAAGCGGAGCGAAATGTAGAGGTACGGCAGACCGATGGCGTAGATAACCAGATGGGCTAAAATCGCTACCCCCAAGAGTTTCTTCTTCTCCGCTTTTTGCTGGGGATGGAAACTGCGCCCAATCAACCAGGCCGCCGGGATGAAACCCAAGAGATAGCCGAAGCTGGGTTTAAAAAGATAAGAAAGGCCTCCCCCAGCTGTGAAAACCGGCAAGCCCATAAGTCCTAAAAGAATGTAGACGATTTGGCTCGCCGCTCCCAGCCAAGGCCCTAAGACGAGCCCAGAAAGGAGCACCACCAGAGACTGAAGGCTGATGGCCACCGGCGGAATCGGAATCCGGACAAAAGCAGCTACAGACATCAAAGCGGCCATAACTCCTACCAAAACTAACTTGCGGGTAACCAGATTACTCTTTAGACTCAACTATACTCACCTCTTCTGCGAAAACTTCCTTGATTCTTCCATCATCCCTCTGAATCATCAGGCTGCCTGAAGGGGTGATCTCCACGGCCACTCCGGAGAAACTCTCCGCTCCAAGCACCCGGACCCGCCGGCCTAAGGTGCAGGAAAGCTCCTCATACTCAGAAACCATCCTGGCTAGACCGTGTTTAAGATAATCCTGATAGAGGGCGGTCAACTCCAAAAGATAGCTCCGGAACAAGGCCTGACGACTTACCCGCTTATCCCAGGCCAAGTAGAGGGAGGAAATCTCCTTATCCAAATCAGGCAGTTCATCTTGCTGCTGGTGGACGTTGATTCCTGTTCCTAGGACAACATAAGACAGCTTTTCTCCTTGAATCCCTGATTCAGCCAGACAGCCGGCAACTTTGGCTCCACCGATTAACAGGTCATTTGGCCACTTGATTTTAGCCTTATCGGCCCCCCGGGGTGCGAAACCGTTGACAGCCTTGGCCAGGGCCAGAGCTCCAAGGATGTTGAGGCTGGGTACAAAGTAGGGCTTGATGCCGGGCCTTAAGAGCACACTACACCAAATGCCGGCAAAAGGCCGGGAGACCCAGCTCCGGCCGGATCTACCCTTGCCCTTCCACTGGGTTTCCGCAACCACCGTAGTGCCCTCCGGAGCGCCCTCCAAAGCCAGTTCGCGGAGTTCATCGTTGGTTGAGCCTACCTCCAGTTTGTAGATCAGGGGATGACCCAACTCCTCCGGATCTAACCCAGCCAGGACAACACTGGGATAGAGCCGGTCCAGGTCAGCTTCTCCCTCCGCCGGAGTATAGATTCGCACCCCTTCGGCGGCTGGATCAAACTTAGCAGCCAGCTCCCTGACCCTTACCCCGCTGGGAGTTGCAAGCTCCGGTGCCAGCTCAGCCAAGGGGATGAGCACAAAAGCCCGCTCCCACATCCGAGGATGAGGGATGGTAAGATCTTCGGTCTTGATAGATTCATCATCATAGAGCAATATATCAATATCCACCGCCCGGGGACCCCAGCGAATCCGGCGGTCCCGACCGTAGTAATCTTCGATTCTCCTGGTCTGATTCTTGAAGTCAGCAGGAGAGAGGCCGGTTTTCACCTTTACCACCTGGTTCAGGTAGTCCCTCTGCCCAGTGACCCCCATCGGCCGGGTCTCGTAGTAGCTGGAGGTCGCCTCCACGCTGGTCTCCGGCAGCTCAGCCAAAAAAACCAAGGCTCCTGCCAGGTTTTTGGCCCGGTTTCCGATGTTGCTGCCGAGAGATAAGAACACCTCATGTTTCATTCTCCCGCCTCCTTGCTGACTTCGATCTCAACATAGTCCAGAGGGGCGCCCAACGGTGCAGCCGGCTTACGGACCCGCACGGTAACCCT
Organism: Bacillota bacterium; assembly: GCA_017656135.1. Classification (GTDB taxonomy): domain Bacteria; phylum Bacillota; class UBA5301; order UBA5301; family UBA5301; genus JACDOJ01. The sequence goes on from JACDOJ010000007.1 coordinate 32,596, forward strand.
GCAGAGTGGAAAACTTGCTAGAAGCCCATCTGCTATGGCTCCAGCCAAGGTCTCCATTAAATTATACCTCTTCTCCGTCACAATTCCCTTGATGACCTGATAGACCTCGGCGTAGTTCACCGCTTTCGCGATGTCGTCATCGCATCCGGAAGCCTCCTTTTTAGGGAGGTATTCCACATCCACCTCAAAACGTTGGCCCAACTCTTTTTCGGCGGGGAAAACACCGTGGTAGGCGTAGAAGACCATGTTCTGTAACCTGACTTTAAGACTCATCCTGCCCACTCCTTTGGTAGCGGGCAATGGCATCGGAGACCTTGGCCACCCTGGCCATTTCCCGGACATCATGAACCCGGACCACGTCGGCACCGGCGGCGATGCCCAATGCCACACTGGCCGCCGTTCCTTCCACCCGCTGGTCCACCGGCAAATCCAGCACTTTACCGATAAAGGACTTGCGGGAAGTCCCTAAGAGAAGAGGATAACCCAGCGTCCGAAACTCTGCCAAACGGTTTAAAATCTCCAAGTTGTGCTCGCAAGTCTTAGCGAAACCGATTCCGGGATCCAGGATGATCTGCTCCCTGGAAACACCTCTGGCCAAAGCCTGGTCGACAGCGCTCTGGAGAAAGGATAAAACCTCTGCGACCACATCGGTGTAGACCGGATTTTTCTGCATCTCCCTGGGAGTTCCCCTGGTGTGCATCAGAACCAACCCGGCCCGGTATTTAGCAGCCAAGTCCGCCAGGCGAGGTTCGAACTGCAAGCCGCTGATATCATTGATGATGCTCGCACCAGCCTCCAGGGAAGCCTCCGCTACCCGGTACTTGGTGGTGTCCACGGAAATCGGCACCGCGAGCTCCTTAGCCAATTGGCTGACAACAGGTATTACCCGGGCCAGCTCGTCCTCCTCAGAAACAAACTCGGCCCCAGGCCGGGTTGACTCTCCCCCTACATCGATGATGTCCGCTCCCTCGTCCACCATTTGACGAGCTCTCCTGATGGCTGCTTCCGGCTCCAGGTACCGGCCTCCATCGGAGAAGGAATCGGGAGTGACATTTAAAATACCCATGATGTAGGTCTTCTGCCCCAGCGGGAGGCTGTACTCTCTGCACTGCCAATGTCCGCTTCGCGGAGCCAGCAGGGGCTCTACAGCCTCCTGCAGCTCCTTAGCAACCTGTTTGAGGCCAAAAGGTTGACGGGCCAGCTTCTCAGCCAAACCTAAGAGCTGTTTAGCAGTGCCTGAAAGGAGCACATCCACCTGCTCGGCAGCTAGAGCCGCTGCTTCCCTAGGGAGGGCGGCCTCACCACCTAAGGAGAGCATCTCCTGCTTGATGATGAGAGCCCCCCGCAGGCTGACCCTGGAGAGAGCAAGGACGTACTGACAGAACTTAAGCTCCATAGCCTCCACACCCTGAGGATCAGCTCCCAGTTTGGTTAGAAGATCTCTGGCATAAGCCCTATTTTTAACTGTGATGACTCTGACATTGTGTCGGGGCACGGAAATCCCCCCATATATGAAAGAAGCACCCTGGGCGAGTGCTTCCCGTAGGTAGCCGTCTTGGTTATTCTTCTTTCTTCTCCTGCTCTTCTTTCTTTTCCTGTTCTTTTTCGGAAGGCGCCTTCTCAAGGGGCTTCCCCTGGATTACCGCCTCAAATTCGTCTTTCCTCAGTGTTTCTTTTTCCAGGAGGGCTTGCACCACTCGTTCCAGTTCCTCTCGGTGCTCTTTTAGCAGCTTGGTGGCTTTTTCGTAGGATCTTTCGATGATCGCTCTGGTTTCAGCGTCGATCTTGGCCGCCACCTCTTCACTGTAGTTGCGATCCCGAGAGATATCCCGGCCCAAAAAGACCTGCTCTTCATGGCCGTGTCCAAAAGTCATCGGGCCCAGTTCCTCACTCATGCCGTATTCGGTGATCATCTTCCGGGCCAGTTTGGTAGCCCGTTCGATATCATTCTGAGCGCCGGTACTGACCTCATTGAAGACCATTTCTTCGGCAGCCCGGCCGCCCAGGGCGTAAGCCAAGTAATCCAAGAGCTCTGACTTGGTAGTCACGTATTTGTCTTCAATAGGCAAAACCATGGTGTAACCGCCGGCCATTCCTCGGGAAATGATGCTCACCTTGTGGACAGGGTCCATGTGATCCAGGAACCGGGCAACCACAGCATGACCGGCTTCGTGGTAGGCAAAGACCTTTTTATCCCGCTCGCTAATGACCCGTTTTTTGCGTTCCGGGCCCATGAGCACCCGGTCGATGGCTGCCTCGGCCTCTTCCATGGTAATGCGCTTTTTGTTCTTACGGGCAGCCAAGATAGCAGCTTCGTTCATCAGGTTCTCCAGATCGGCCCCAGTGAAACCCGGTGTCCGCCTGGCCAGAACTTGCAGGTCGACATCTTCTGCCAGAGGTTTGTTCCGGGCGTGAATCTTGAGGATCTCCACCCGTCCTTCCACATCCGGCTTATCCACAACCACCTGCCGGTCGAAACGCCCCGGTCTCAACAGGGCCGGGTCTAAGACGTCCGGTCGGTTGGTAGCTGCTAAAATGATGATGCCGCTGTTAGGCTCAAAACCGTCCATCTCCACCAAGAGTTGGTTGAGGGTCTGTTCCCTTTCATCGTGGCCGCCGCCTAAGCCGGCACCACGCTGACGCCCGACAGCATCAATCTCGTCCACAAAGACGATACAGGGGGCGTTCTTCTTGGCGTTCTCGAACATATCCCGAACTCTGGCGGCACCGACACCGACGAACATCTCCACAAAGTCAGAACCACTGACCGAGAAGAAAGGGACTCCGGCCTCACCGGCCACAGCCCTGGCCAGCAGGGTCTTACCGGTACCGGGTGGGCCCACAAGCAGGATGCCTTTGGGAATCTTGGCCCCAAGCTCCACAAAGCGCTTAGGGTGTTTCAAGAACTCTACAATCTCAGCCAGCTCCTGCTTGGCCTCGTCTAAGCCGGCTACATCATCGAAAGTGACCTTGACCTTGTCCTCTGTGTGCAGCTTAGCTCGAGACCTCCCAAAGGACATGGCCCGGTTGCCGCCGCCCTGCATCTGGTTGAGGATGAAGAGCCAGATGCCGATGAAAATGACCAGGGTAATAACGTTGGGAAGAATCGACATCCACCACGGTGGGGTAGGCTGAGGTTTGGCTGCCACCGCCACGCCTCGTTCCTCCAAGAAGGCCACTAGATCCGGAGTTTGCGGAGGCACAGTGGTAAAAAAGGTCTCCCCGTCCTGGTACTCTCCTTGAACCTGCTGGCTGCCGATGAAAGTAACTGATTTAACCTTGCCTGCATTAACCTGTTGGATAAACTCAGAGTAACTGATTTCGTTAACCTCAGGCTTGGTATAAATACTGCTAACCACGGAGATGGCCAGCACTGCCAGGAGCAAATACAGGCTAATCCCGCGTAGGAATTTATTCAAAAAAATGGCCTCCTCCTTTCAGAATCGACTAAAAAATTATATCATACGGGCTTTCTTGTGGCAACTCTTCCAGTTTTAGCTGCAAAATTTGTCTAGTTTTGTCCGTTATTCTGCCGCTTTCGCCTTGTCGCAAGCCCGCAACCCAAATTATGCCACTTCTATCTAGGACTAACGGTATACTCTCCCTTCTACCTGGGGAAACCTTCTCATCGATAAAGAAATCTTTTAACTTCTTGCTGCCACCGAGACCAAAGGGGTGGAAAATATCCCCGGGCCGCCTGGTCCTGACCGTCAGAGGAAGGTCGATTTCAGCTAAGTCGAAGAAGGCACAGGTGGAATCAGGACAGTCTTCTTTTGCCCTGAGGCTCGCCAACTTGTCCAGTCCTCCCTGGTGCACCGTAGCGGTAATGCGGAGGCCCAAAGAGGAGATTGTTAACTCTCCTGGCACCTCTAACTGCCAGACTTCAGCCGACTTCCTCTCTAGTTGCGAGCTGCGTTTGCCGGCGGTCAATACTGCCTGCCGGTATTCTTTGATTAAAGTAGCCCCAGGTAGATCCACTTGGAGGTTGCTCTCATCTCTCTCTAAAAGGTCAAGGGCCTCTTCCACATGGCTAAAACTTAAAACCTTTCCGGTTAACTGAAAGTGGGCCGCTCGGATAATTCGTCTCTTCAAGGCCAAGGGTTCTGCCTGAAAAAGTTCCAAGGGGAAACGGCAGCTCTTCCGGGAGCAGACGGCGTTTTTCTTTAACCAAAAGTCGATGACCTGATTCAGGTACTCTTCCTCCGCCCGCATGATCTCAGCGTGCCGGGCCAAGGCTTCTTCTACCTTGGGGTTAAACTCGGCTTCCAATAAGGGAACGAGCTGCAGGCGAATTTTGTTCCTTAGGTAAACCGGCTTCTCGTTGGAAGGATCGATTCGATACGGCAGGTTATGGCTGGCGGCGTAGGCCAAAACCTCTCGTCTAGATACCCAAATTAACGGACGGATGTACTCATCCTCCCGAACCGGGGGAATTCCGGACAGGCCCGAACTGCCCCCTCCGGTCAAAAGGCGCATCAAAACCGTCTCCGCCTGGTCAGTCTGGGTGTGGGCCAGTGCAATACGCTGGGCGCCCCACCTGGCAGCAGCCTCTTTCAAAAAGGCGTACCTGATCCGCCTGGCCGCCTCCTGTTTAGACTCACCGGGACACCTCAGGCGGGAGACCTCCCGGGCATCACTGATACAAGGAAGTCCCTTCTCTTTGGCCCAGGCCTCGACGAAGGCCCGGTCTTCAGCGCTTTCCTCACCCCGAAACATATGGTCCAAATGGGCCAGACATAAAAATAACCGAACCTCCCTGCTGAGGCGCAAAAGAAGGTCGGCTAAAACCATAGAGTCCGGGCCGCCGGATACGGCTACCAACACCCGGTCCACTCCCTGGGGCAGCATCTTATAAGTGAAGATAGTACGCTTGACTTTATCTAACAAATCGGGCATGTTTATTTAGTTCGTCTTAGAGAAAGAAAATCCTAGCTAACCATCTCAACTCAACAGACCTTGGGCCCAGAGGAATGTCAGCACAAACAGGCCTACCGAGATCAGAAAGAAGAGATCGACCAGCCACTCTGTCTTCTGATTTTTTTCACCCCGGATTGAACTGACCTTACTCGCCTCCAGGTGCTCCTGCTGAACCAAAGCGGTTTCTGGGAGGAGGTACTCCCATTTTTCACAGTAGTAACTGCCGGGAGTGTAGGTCACTCTGGTGAAGATGTCGTTAGATTTTCGGAGCGAAACGGTCCTGAACCGCGGGAAGAAATCAGGGCGGTTTTCCATGATAGCCACGCCTCCAATTCCAAATTTCTCCTTCATTAGTATGCACCTTCCTCCCCAAATATACTCGTCCACCTAGGCTCTGGAGACTAAACACCTGGTATAGATGGAAATACCGTCGGACATACCTTTACTTCGCACCCTGGCTACAGCTATGGTCAAATCATCCTGAGGGACCCCGTCACAAGCCGCCATGCACTGGGCAAAGAGCTGCTCGGCAAAATCGGCAGCTCCCTGCTTTTTGGTATTCTCCAAGACTTTTTCAAACCAGTCTCCAGGCAAATCGGGGGCGCAGTCCTTAACCCCGTCAGTTATCATTACAATATAGTCATTTGGGTAGAGCCCTTCGGTGATGATCTGGACATCGACTTGAGAGAGAATCCCGATGGGCAGGGATTTGCCTTCCACCTTCAGGATCTCACTGCCTCTGACGATGTAGGTAGGCTGGCAGCCAATCTTCACAAACTCGGCCTCACCTGTATGCTCATCGAAGAGAAAGAGGTCGAGGGTGGCAAAACTCTCTTCGGGAGTCCTGAAGAGAAGCAGACTGTTTATGGCCCTGACTGCGAACTGACGATCCAGCCCCGCTCGGAGCAGGTTTTCCAAAAGGGAGAGCGTAGTACTGCTCTCTAAAGCCGCCTTGCTTCCGGAGCCCATGCCGTCGCTCAAGGCAATGCCGATCTTGCCTCCGGGCAGGGTTATCAAGAGGTGGTTATCTCCGTTCACCCGGGCGCCGCTCTTAGACTCCTCCACCACCTTATATTCCAAGTGGTATGCTTTTTCAGGCAGGAGCAGCAGCTCACACCAGGATTCACCGGTGTAGTACCCACAGGAGGGCTTAACCAGGCTAAACGGAGTTTCCATAACCGTCGAGGCCACCGGAGCCAGTTTCCTACACTCCTCCCTGCCGCCGCAGTTAGAACAGAGGACATGGATTTTGTACTGGCCGTCAGGTTGCAGGTCGGCTTTCACATCTTGGACCCGGCACTGTTTCTGGAGAAAGGCATCCAGTAAGGCTTTGGAAGGATCCTCCTTCACGCACCGGCGTTCCTGCATCTCCTGGGCCAAAGAGGCCACCACATCAGCCACCCCTTGCAGCTGGTTGGAGACAATCTCTCTGCTGGCTAAAAGTTTCTTTTCCCAGCTGCTCTCCACGCTCTCCAGTTCCAAGAGGTAGTTCACGGCCTGAACCAGTTTGTGAACCTGGGTGCAGGACCTTTTAGTTCCCACAGGCAGTTCTTGCACCTGTAAAGAGCCGTGCTTTTCGGCCTCTACCAGAACCTCTTCGAAGTTCTTGAAGGTACAGTAAAACTGGTCTTGCCAGCACCGGTTATAGCTGACGCACCCAGTGCAGACCCGGTCCGAGACGGCGTTGATCAGCTTGGAGATATCCGGGTGGTCCGTTGAAACCTGGTCCTGGGGAAACTGGGCAAAGCTCCTGGCCAGTTCGGTCAAAACATCCCCAAAGGTGGCCAGGCGCCCGGAGACCCAATCTCGTAGTTTTTGTTCTTCTCCGGCCAAAGCCCCCCGCTGCCGGACAGGATTCAAAGGAAACCAGCCGGCCCACTGCTGGATGAGACGGGAGGGGAAGACACCGATGAACAGGGCCGCCCCTAAAACTGATGAAGCCATTTCCATGAGCTCAACGGGGGTCAGCAGCTGGTAGGAAAGGAGAGTAGCTCCGGCTACAGAACCGAAGATGACACCTGCCTTGCCCATCTCTCTAAAAAGGCCGGCACAGACCCCAGCCGCCGCCAACGCCGTCAAGCAGTAAGGTGAGAAATCGCTTAAGAGAGCCACAATCACCCCAGCGGATATGGCGGTTACGGCACCTGCCCCAGGTCCAGCCAACCAGGCCGCCGTAATGACCAGGATCCTGAGAACCATATCTTGAACAGAGAGGAGGCCCCAGTGTACCCCGTCCAAACCCGCAATACCGATGCCTGTAATCAGGACAGCAAAAGCAGTCTCTTCATACCGCATCCCAGTGACAAAAAGATTGCTGGCTTTGAGTCTCGTTCCGAAATAACTCAGAATGGCCACGAGGAGGCCTGCCAAAACCGCTTCTAAAATTGCAAAGTACAAAAAAACGGGCTCACAGCCTGACAAAGTAGCCAGAATAATGCGCCCGATTAGCACTGCTCCAGAGGTGTAAAAGGCCCCAAAGATAATCTGGTAGCTGACCGTTCCTCCCTGCCGCCTGGCCAGGTGTGACCCGATTAAAACCAGGAAGGAAAGAAGCAGATATGGTGGGAGCTTGTCCACTCCCAGACTGGAGGCCAAGCCTATTATGGTGCCTATCAGGACCGGTAAGAGTCCCCAGGGATGAACCAGAGATATAGAGGCCAGGGCCGCCAGGGCAAAAGGATGGAACTCGCCAAAAAGTGACGCCCTGGCCCACATTATGGCAGTACCCGTCAGCAGAATGTGGGACCTGTTAAAAAGGAAGAACAGGGATCGTGAATTTTTCGCCAAACCTTTGCAGCTATCCAAAAAGTTTTTCTGCCAAGTTACTGATATGGCCAAATTCATCCCCCCATAGCTTGTCCCATTATATTGATAGAATAACACTGCCGGGGGTAAAGCCATGTCGAACGGTTTCGAAGCCTGTCCTAAAGTTTTCCTTATTTTTTATTATTTTCCGAAAAAACCCAAATAACTTTATATTATCCTACATATACCGAGGTAAAAAGAAACCGCCAGCCCCTTCGGCCAGCGGTTAAGAAGGAATTTACTGATAATTACTAGGCATTCATACCGTATTTAGTATAAGCCCACCCTGATCCACCGCATGCTTCACAATTGCTGTTGCTCACCATGCTCAGTCCGGAACCTTTGCAGATCGGACACTTGTAGCCAGGTTTGGCCACGAACACCTTTCCGGCTCCGTTACAAACAGGGCAGAGGCCCCAACCGACATCAGCGGTCCCAGTACCTTTGCACTTCCGGCAGGTCTTCAAAACATAGTCGCCTGAAGTTTTCCGAGATCTCCTGCCAAACATCCAATCTCCTCCTTCGCTGTGATTTTTTAAAACGTTACGGCCCCCACAATTTACATATTAGTTCCCAGCTTAGCATTTCCTGCATTTTATGTAAATATATGTAATACTTTTCATATATGCGAACAGGCCCGGTTAATGCCGAGCCTGAAACCAATATGAAATTAAACATAATTCCTGCCGCATGTAGGCTCCCTGTGCTTCTGCCAATCTTGGGCTTCGCTTAGCGTAAAACAAATTACAATTTTTAGCCTGCGTTCCTGGCGAAACTCCGAATATTTCCGGACCGTTCAGGTTTGACGTTATCAAAATGCCTGGCGATTTCCGCATGAATCCGCTCTTCCAGTTCGTTGAGGCGAGTAGCCAAACTCATGTCAATAATGGTATCGCCCATCTGAACGATCATGCCACCGAGGATCGATGGGTCGATCACATTGTTCAGCTCCACGTCTTTGCCGGTTAACTCCTTGAGGACCCGCCCCAGCTTCTCCCTAGCCTCGTCGTCCAAAGGGACTACCGTCTTGACCTTGGCTTTGGCCTTGGACTGGTCAAATTGAACCGTGATCCCGCGCCTGGTCTTGACCAGCTGGCCATATTCCCGAGCAATCTTCCTACGCCACCGCTCCATCTCTTTCCCTCCTTTCGGTATGTAGGCAGCCCCCCCTGTAGGGGGGGTGCCCCTTATGCTGCTTCGGGGAGCCAGAATAAGCTCCCCGAATCTTGCAATCACACAATAAGTAAATTGTCGCTAATTTCAGTATTTTTGAAATGTTTTAACTCCGGGCTCCATTAGAATAATTAGCCATTATCTGGTAAAAATCCTTTTTTTACCGCCTCTTTTTACTATATAATTTATGCAGTAGTGTCAAAAAATACCCCGCTGTTGGCCTCTTTGCCTTCGGAAAATTCCTCGTGAATCCTTTGGTGAATGGATTCGGAAAGCTTTTCCAACCGAGACTTCATGCTGAGATCGATGACCAGATCGGCAGTGGTGATAATCATACCGGCGATCAGGGAAGGATCCAGTTTGTTAACGATCCGTACTCTCCTCCCGATCAAGTCTTCCAGCGCCCGGGCCAGGTCTTTCTTATTTTGCTCAGAGAGCTCCACCACCGTAAAGACCTTGGCCACCACACTGTCATTAACCCGAAACCCTCCTAACGGCCCATCGCTCATCCGTTGGTACTCCTGGGCTATTCGACTCCGCCATCTTTCCACAGAAACACCCCCTTCCATATCAATATCCCCACCCCCGGCATCAGGGGGGAAAAACAAAAGCCAGAGCTTTTGCGCTCTGGCTTAAAACACTGCTTTTTTTAAGAACCCCGGGTCCGGTTACGAAAGGCGCACCCTATCCTATACAGTTTTTTCTATCTATACTATAATTATACATATTTTGACATAAAATGCAAACAATTCCACTAATTCAGTTGGCTTTTTCCTGGCGGGCGATGGTGATCAGGGCCTCCTGGTCCAGGTCATCCACCATATACAATCTGCCCTTGCCTCTTTTAGCCAAGTCCCGAAGGAACCTCTCATCGGGTTTCAACCCAATTACCACTAGTCGTGCTTTGACCTGCGGGATAAGCTCAACCGCCTCCAAGGCATCGGCCACCGGGTCGGAGGTGCAGAGAGGAACTGTGGGCAGGCCGTCAGTAATCAAAATCAGCAGCGGGTTCTTGGCCCGGGCCTTCTTGAGAAGCTTGACCCCTTCCACCAGACCACTGGCCAAAGGAGTGAGTCCCTCTGCCTCCACTCTGTGCAGACCACGCCGGAGCAATTCGTAGTTGCGGGTGAATTCGCTGGCCACCGTCGCTTCTTTGTTTTGAAAAATCACCACCCCTACCCGGTCTTTGGTAGTCAAAATGAGGTGCTCAGCCAGGTTTACGGCGGCCCGCAAGCGTTTACCCCGCATACTGGTGCTGGCATCGATTAGAAGCAGGATATCCCGGGGTTTTTTTGGGTTCTTCCTGTATACCCGCAGATCGGCTCGGGTAATTCCGGTCTCACCGCCGCCCCGGAGGAAGTTGTTTTTCTTGGCTGCTATCACTGTCTCGGAAACAGCGATGTTCCCAGCCCACTCCGCGTCTTCTAGGGGAACGATCTTGCCCCGCTCCGAATCCACTCTCCTCTGCCTGGGATTATCTTCGAAACTCACCGGCTGTAACTCGGTAACCGAAACCGGCACCTTGCGAATGATCTTCTTAAACTCAGCTTCCAGTTCCTTACTCCGGCTATTCGCCAGCTTGCGCAGCTCGACCCCTTCATCAGTAAGCCTGTAGCCACCCCAGAGGGTTCGCTTGGCGTACCCGGCTTGAATCAACTGGTTCAAAACTGGGGTGAGGCCGGCGTGACGCTCAGAGAGCTGGGCTATGGAAGGCGCAACCTTGACAGTCGGGTCCAAGGCCTCCAAGACCTCAACCGCCGCCTGCGTTGAGCCCACTGCCTTGGCTAAGAACAAAAGCTGCTGCTTTTGGGACAGCCAGGCGAAAGGATTGACTCCCCGAAAGCCGGTGACCGCTGCGGCGGTCTCCGTGATCTGAGAGCTACTTTGAAAGTCCGGTCCTAAATACTCCTGATGTACCAGCTTCTCCACCTTACGGATTTGCACGCCCTGAGAAGCCAGAAACTCTTCCACTTTATTTACCAAAACAGGAATGTAGATGTACTGGCTCTGGGCCAGAGGGACTAAAATGTGCAGGTGGTTGGCTTCCTTGCCGGTCTCCACCGCCAATTCCGGCAGGTCCTCCCCAGGAAAGCGGATGGCCATTTCGTCCTTTAGGCCCTTCACTACATCTTCAGGATTAGCCACCAGGCCCGGGGCATGAAAAACATCCAGGTGCACGTATCTCTCAGGAGCCGCCCCCAGATAAAACTGGCCCGCATCGAGGTTAGAGAGAATCACAATCTGGCCGGGATTAGTTCTGTCCACTTGGTGCAGGCGCTTACTGACCACCGAGCTTTCCCCAACCCTGAGGCCCTGAGAGTGATCGATGTATTCGCTGAAAAAGGTATTTAACTCCGAGCGATGCTCAGCCAGAATTGCTAACAGGTTCATGCTTAAAGGTCACCCTCGGTGGCGACCGCCTCATCCACTGCCAGTTCAGAGATAGGGCGGGCCGGTTTCGGAGGTGCCGGCTGCGTTTCTTTTGGACCGGACTTAACCCTGCCGGAGCCGAAGATCCTGGCCAGGCTACCAGTCGTTTTTTGGCTTTCCCTGTCTCTGGAAGAACCCTGAGGTTTCTCGGTGGTGAAACGCCTCTCCTTCAGATAAGTAAGGATCTCCTCCAGCCGTTCCGGGAAAACTCGATGGTTCAGTGCCCAGGGTAAGACGGCGACCACATCATAGACCTCTACGTGGTGCCGTTTGTGCAGGGCGGCTCTGATTTGGGCCCCTAGCTGAGCTGCTTCCACGGCCCGAAGGCTCTCAATCCCAAACTTCACGTACACCTCCGCCAACAGGTCTTCCACGTAATCCGGGACCCAGAGGTCGTCCAGCATCTCGGCAGCGGCCAGCAGGCGTTTGCGGACCTGCTCGTTCCCACGGTGGGATAGACCGGCCCGAGTGGAGGATTTTGTCCGTCTCTGCCGGTTCTGGCGGAGGATGCCGGCAACAGCCTCCACTTTATCCGGCCGGCCCATATCAATCACAAGGTCAAACCGGTCAGAAAGCTGTTTGCGGACGTCGCTCAGAGGGCCCGGATCTTCGTCGGGGTTAGATGCCGCCCAGACCGAAACCTGAACCGGGACTTCCACAGCTGCCAAACCCGTTTCTTCGATTTGCACCCGGCCAGGCTTGGTTCCCATGACGTCCAGAAGGATGTCGGTGATTTCCGGCGAGGTATCAGCTAAGCGGTTGATTTCATCGATGAAGATGATCCCCCGGTGAGCCTGGGGAATAATGCCAGGGAGCAGCGCGGCCTCTGGGTGGGTTTTATCAGTAATCTTGGCCAAATCAATGCTGCCGGCCACCGTGCCGATCTTGGCCGAGTGAGAGATCTCCAAGAAAGGCATGAGGATCTCTTCTGTCCCGATCCGGTCAATCTCTTCCGGAGAGAGGTTTCGGTGCTCCGGGCAGTGGGGCTCCGCCGGATCACAGTTGTAGAGACAGCCTTTGATCCGGGTTATCGTCGGCATCACCCCGGCCGCCGACCGAAAAATGGTGGTCTTGCCGGTTCCCCGCAGGCCTTCGGCGTGGACGTGCAAAGGCAATCCGGCGAGGGTCGAGACAATAGACATTTCTACGGCTTCGAAAAGTGCTTCGTTTCCCTGGTACCTGGCTAGGTCCGAATAGAGCTTCATGTTAACCCCCCGTTGTCCATATACTAGTAGTCTTCTCCATTGTAGTCACATGAACAGTGGGAAAGCAAGGTACAAAAAGCAAAAGAACCCGGGAAACCGGATTCTTTTCACAAACTGCCAACTTTTTGCTTTGTAATCAGACGGTACAATCACATGGGCTTCTGAACTTTTTGTTGCTCTTTAGCCTCGTACTGGACCTTGGCCTTGCAAATCTCACAGACGTAATACTTCTGAGCCGAGTGGGTAAGCCGCTTGTAGCCCTCGACCTTCTCGACTTTGCCGCAGATGATGCATCTCCTCTCCACCATACTCTTGGCCCCCTTTACTTCTTACTAATATCTTCTACTTTTACGTAATTATATCCTCTTTGCATAAATATTTCCAGTTTAAAACTCTTGATGAATTTTTTCGTGAATGGATTCTGAGAGTTTCTCCAGCCTGGAAGCCATGCTCATGTCAATCACTAGGTCGGAAGTTCGGATGACCATACCGGCAATAATCGACGGATCCAGCTTGTTTTTAATCCGGCACTTCTTCCCGGTCAGTTCTTCCAGGGCTTCCTGCAGTTCTAGTATTTCCTCATCCTTCAGTTTTACCACGGTAATAACTTCTGCCACGGTTTCGAAAGGGGACAAGTGGGAGGTGGCCAAGTAGTCTCGCTGCAAGCGTTCACGCCATTTGTTCATCGCCTTCCCCTCCTCCAAAAACCTCTCCACTATCATGATATTCAGCAGGCGGCAAAAGTGAACGAATTCACTGAAAAGGGCGTGAAAAAACCCCCTAACCCTAAGGCAGGGGGCCTAAATGGTCCGTATCGTTCTATCCACGCCGAATTAAGCGGATTTTTGGGCTTTGAGCCTTTCGGCCATGGCTTCCATCATCTCCGGTTTGATCCTGGCCAGGACCTTAGGCAGCATCGCCGGCATCAACTGATTCATAACCGAAGGAAGGATCTGTGGCATCAGCTCCTCCATGGACTCCGGCATATCCGGGATGTTCTTCTTCATCAGCTTCAAGACTTCCGGCAGCATCTTGGGCATCATCTGGTCCATCATCCTGGGCATCATTGCCGGCATGATCTTCTCCATCAGGTTCAGCATGATCTTCTTGGTGGAGTTGGGCATCTTCTCCATCTTGTCCATGGCTGACTGCATGATCTCCGGCATCATATCGAACATCTGGGGCATCAGTTCCAGCATCATGTCGGCCATGCCTTCATCGGTCATCTGGTTCAGCGCCTTCTCAAAGACGGACCACATATACCGGATCACCGGAGTCGGATCTTTGACTTCATAACCCAAACCTTCAGCGATGATGCTGGCGAAGTCCCTGATGGTCACCTCGGTCCCTTCGGCGTCAGCTGCCGCCCTAAGTTGGAACTCACAGCAGGGGCAGGTGGTGACCAGAGCGTCGGCACCGACCTCATTGGCTTCCCTTACCCGCATGTCGCCGAGTTTGTCAGAAGCGGCGGTGGCCCCGATCCGGGTCAAAACGCTGCCGCAGCAAAGAGCGTTTTCCCGGTTGTGCTTCATCTCTACCAGCTTGACGCCGGGAACAGAGGCGATGGATTCCCTGGGTTCTTCGTAGATCTTACCGTGCCGCCCAATGTGACAGGGATCGTGCCAGGTGAGGATCTTCTCCACCGGTTTCTTAAACTTCAGCTTGCCTTCCTTGATTTTCTCGATAGTGTACTGGGAAAGGTGGACGACCTCAACATCCCAGTCTATGCCGAGCTTTTCTGCCCACTCCTTGTAGTGGTGGGCCAGAGTCACCCAACAGCCGGGACAAGATGCGATCAACTTTTTGATGCCGCGTTTTTTAATCTGCTCAATGTTGTAGCGCATGACCCGCTCCCAGCGCTCCCACTGCCCTGACATCAGGAAGGGTACACCACAGCAGGACTCATCCTTGCCTAAGTAGGTGAATTTTTCACCGGCCTCTTTGAGGATGTGGACCGCGTTTTCAGCCACATCGGTGGTAACATAGGAAGCGGTACAACCGGCCCAGTAGCCGATCTCGCCTTCCGGTTGGATCTCAACATCTTCCGGCACCCAGGCATCCCGCTCAGCCATGCGACCGGCCCAGATGTTCCTGGCGTTATCCCAGGCTGCACCCATCATCTCGAAACCGGGGAAGGTCTGGAAATTCAGCTCTTCCACGAATTTGCCTCTGAGCTTGCCCCAGAGCTTTTCGATGGGCAGGTTCACCTGGCAGACGTCATCACAGCGTTTGCAGGTCGTGCAGAGCAAAAAGTTATCCACGACCTCCTGAGTAAGCTCGGCCTTACCCTCCATGTACTTGCGGAGGAAGAACCACTTACCCCGCGGGGAAGAGCCTTCGGTGCGTTTACCGGCGTAGAGTGTGCAGACGTTGTTGCAGTACCCACACTGGGCACAGGCGTAAGCAGCGTAGGCTACTTCTTTAGGCAATTTCTTGCTGTCTTTGCCCTCTTTCGGCAGAACTTTTTCGGCAATATCAGTGATCGGGCGTCCCCACTTAGCCATCTGCATGGCAATCGGCAGGAACTTACCTTTGCCCATGATGACCTTATCTGGATTCAGCAGGGTCTTAGGATCAGTTTCAGCCTTGAAGGCCTTAACCTTGGCCAAAAGGTCTTTGCCTAAAACCCGTTCGGCCTCGTGGGCGAAGAAGAGACCCATGGCATAGGGCCGGCCGCCGTTTTTCTCGGCCAACTCCTTGACCAGCAAGGATTTGGTGTATCCCAGCATGTAGGCAAGGGTCCGTTCGTCAGAAGTCAGGAAGGCAAGGATGGTGGCTTCTCCATGGGAGGTCAAGGTCCCTTCCACGGCAATACCTTTGACCTCCTCGCTGACTTGTTTCAGGAATTTATCCATGTTGTCCACAGGAACCAGGGCCTCACTGGGGATCAAGGAAGGACCTAGTTTCTTGAGGCGCATGGGGTAAAAACGCTCGCCCCACTCTTCTTCAGCCAGCTCGGTAGAGAGAATCTGAGCCCCGAACTCCTCTGCCAGTTTCTCCAGTTCGCCTTGGAGGTATTCCCTGCTCTCAGGGTAGGCAAACAGGACCACCGGCCGGTCTTTAGGCATAACATGATGCTCTTTGGCCTCCTCCCGGCGCTTCACAAATTCAGGAGTACCAAAGTTGATGTGCCAGAAGGGGAGTTTCCGCTCATAGACAGTGTTCAAAGCGGCAGTCATGTGTTCTTCGTCGGGGAAAGCCAGAGCGGCGACAACGTCTTTTTCGGCGGGACGGAGTTTCAGAGTGACTTTAGTGATCAGTCCGGTGATACCCTCTGTGCCAACAAAGAGAGGAAGGTCTGTGCCGGAAGCCTCTTTGACTTCGCCGGTGAAAGTGACGATCTCCACGGCAGCTACGTTTTCCTGGATGTGCCCGTACTCAAAGCTTCCGATACCGGCACCACCTGCCGCAACCCAACCGGCGCAAGTAGCACCGGGAGCGCTGGTGGGATAGAGACGCAGTGCTACCCCCTGCCGGCGCAGCTCATCTTCGAGGTTACTCCAAATGACACCGGCCTCAACCACAGCCTCCATTTTTTCCGGGTCAACCTTGATGATTTTGTCCATCCGAGTGAAATCGATGGTGATACCACCGCGGGTAGGCATGGAGCCGCCGTAACCACTGGTACCGGCGC
The DNA here is from genome assembly GCA_017656135.1 of Bacillota bacterium. Lineage (GTDB taxonomy): Bacteria > Bacillota > UBA5301 > UBA5301 > UBA5301 > JACDOJ01. The sequence goes on from JACDOJ010000007.1 coordinate 48,760, forward strand.
CTCGAGGAGTTAAAGGCAGGTCGTAACGGTCTGCTAAAGCAATGATCTTCTGAAGTTCTTCCACTGTTACCGGCTGAGCCACAGCATCCGGAACCACTTTGAAGGGGGCAAGCATGGAATCAGGCATGCTACCCACATCGTGGCTGTAAAGGAGCCGCTCGTTGTATTCGAAGTGGACTCGGTCGCCGAGGACCTCAGCCAGCTCCCGTTGCCAATCTTTCACGTTAGCACCTCCGCTAAATTCGCTAATTTTATAATTATTATATACCCTGTTTTATAAATAATGCAATAGGAGGTGCTTGTATCTTTAGTCGTTTTGCAGCCAGTTTTCCCTAAATAGCTTAATGAAATTTAGAATAAAGCGAAATTCCTTTTCATCCAGGTCGCAGACCATCTGAAGGAGGGCCTGGACCCTAGGTTCTGCCAGAAGCTTCTTGCATTCAGGCTTTAGGTTGGTTAAAAGATCTTCGGTCACCTGATCGGTTTCCAGAATTAAAGAACAGGGAGTTACGCCCAGGGCCGTGGCCAGCCGCTCCAGAGTTTCTAGAGAAGCACCGGATTTACCCTGTTCGATCTGGGCAACCAGGCTTGCAGAAACACCGGCTTTCCCAGCCAGCTCCTTCCGGGACATGCCTAAAGAGGTGCGGACGGTCTTGAGCCGTTCTCCCAGTTCACGAGGGTTCGTCCGGTTCATCACCACAGGGAGGGAGATGCCTAAGACGTCGGCGAGACGTTTAAGCACATCAATACTGGGGTTGACCTGGCCTCTTTCGATTTGGCTGAGGTAAGCAGGGGAAATGCCCGCCAGTTTACTGGTTTTAGTGAGGTTCCAGCCCTTGCGCACCCGGGCCACCTTGAGCTTGCCCCCTAAGTAGATCTCCTCCTCAGGGCCGTTTTGGCTGAGTTCAGGAGGCAAGAGGGCATTGGCGTCGATGCCCAGGGCTTCGGCGATCCGCATCACCGTTTTAATGGAAGGCCGTTTTTTGTTCTGTTCGATCTCGCTTAGATAAGAAGGAGAGACGCCCACCTTCTCCGCCAGCTGCACCAGAGTGTAATTACGGCTTTTGCGATGGCGTCGCAGTTCAGATCCGAGGTTCATAACTTCACCCACTTCGCTAATTTCAAGAATACTATATCCAAAAACTAGCGATATTTCAAGGCGCAGGTGGGAATGTGCGTTTGTGCTGGCTTTTCTCCTCTAAACGGCGGATCCGGAGCAGGGTTTCTTCGGGCAGCTCCCGGCCGCTCAGGTAGGCGTCGATCTCAGCGTAGGTGACGCCAAGCTCAGCCTCGTCAGTCTGCCCCGGCCACAGACCGGCGGAGGGGGGCTTGGCGATGATTTTCTCCGGTACCCCCAGAAATCTGGCCAACTCCCGCACTTGGGTTTTGGTCAATTCGGCCAGGGGTCTGAGGTCACAGGCGCTGTCCCCCCACTTGGTGAAGTAACCGACAGCGATCTCACTCTTGTTGGAGGTTCCGACAACCAAGTAATTGCGTTCGTTGGCAACCAGGTAAAGAGCGCTCATCCTCAGGCGGGCCTTGAGATTGGCTAGGGCCAGTTTAGAGGGGGATAGATCGGCGAAGATTTCCCTGAACTTTTGATAAGCAGGGGTGAGGTCGTATTTTTGCACCACAATGCCCATAGCCTCGGCGATCAAACGGGCATCGGCCTCATCCTGCTCCTGACTTTCGCAGGGTAAAATCAGCCCCAGCGCATTGGAACCGAAGGCACTTTTGGCCAAGGCCCCGACCACAGCCGAGTCAACTCCCCCGCTGAGCCCGAAGACCACGCCTTTGCCGCCGGCCGCTTCTACTTTTTCCTTCAACCAATCTGTGATCTTAACCGCTTCCTGATGGATTGCCAAGGATTTCCCTTCTCTCTTGCAGTGATACCGGTTTTCGGAAGAAACCTTTCTTTTCCAAAGCCTCTAACTCCTGCTTAGCTCTGATCGCTTTACTATGGGCCAGCTTATAGGTATAATAAGCGCGAGGTGGAACCGATGTACAAGATCGTCTTGGTTGAGCCGGAGATAGCCCCCAACACCGGCAATGTGGCCCGGCTCTGTGCAGCAACCCGCACCGAGCTGCATCTGGTGCACCCTTTGGGTTTCGTACTAAATGATCGGAAGGTAAAAAGGGCGGGGTTGGATTACTGGTCCCTGGTGACGATCAGAGAGCACAACTCCCTGGACCACTTCTGGCAGCACCTTGAAGCGGAAGGGGCAGGGTTTCACCTGCTGAGCACGAAAGGAAACCGCAGCTACACAGAGGTCAGCTACCGGCCTGGCGATTATCTGATTTTTGGTCCGGAAACCCGAGGACTCCCGGAAGAACTACTGAAACGCTACTGGGAGCACACCTTACGGATTCCCATGTACTCCGAGGCCAGATCCCTCAACCTCTCCAATTCCGTGGCCATCGTCACCTATGAGGCTCTGAGGCAGCAGGGCTTTCCAGGTTTGATTTAGACGGATCAGCCTGCTAGCTGAGACCTAGCTTACCGCCCACCACTGACAGAGCCAGTTTTCCGAAACCTTTGTTCTTAGCCAATAGGTGATCCAGGGAATTCAGGACCTGATCCACCTCGGCTTTGGTCACCACCAAAGGGGGCTCCATCCTGATGACATTGGGATTGTTCAAGGTGTAGGCGGTGAGGATGGCGTGCTTATTTAATAGCTCCCCAGCAACGAGGCCGCCGACATATTCCTCGCTGAGCCTGCTTAAAAGACTTGACCCCATCCGAGAGAAAAGCGACTTTTTTCCGGAGCCGTTAAACTCCAAACCTATCAAAAGGCCCCGACCCCGAACTTCTTTAATAATAGGATACTTTTCAGCAAGCTCAGTTAATTGGTTTAAGAAATACGTGCCCAGCTCGTCGGCTTTGCCCGCCAGGTCTTCCTCCACCAGCACTTCTAAAGCGGCGAGCCCTGCCGCCATGGCAGCTGTATTTCCGCCAAAGGTGGAGGTGTGCAGTAGCGCCTTCTCCAGTCCGCCGTAGGCAGCCTCCCAGACCTCGTCGGTGCAGCCGAAGGCACCTAAGGGCAGGTAACCTGCGCCTATGGATTTGGCCAGGCAGATGATATCCGGTTCCACCTCTTCCCACTGGGCGGCGAAGAACTTGCCGGTTCGGCCGAAACCGGTCTGGATCTCATCCAGAATCAACAGGGCCCCATACCGCTGGCAGAGTTTCTTGGCAGCCTTGAGGTACCCGGCCGGAGGCACCAAGACGCCCCCTTCTCCTTGAATCGGCTCCAGGATGACCGCCGCCACCTCGGTGCTTTCAAGCAGAGCCTCCAGGGCATCGGCATCTCCGTAGGGAACCTTCAAGGTGTTCGGGAGCAGGGAACCGAAGGCTTTACGGTATTTATCCCGCCCGGTCACTGAGAGGGCCCCGAAAGTCTTCCCGTGAAAAGCCCCCTCGGCGTAGATGATGGCATCCCGGCCGGTGGCGGCCCGGGCAGTTTTAAGGGCGCCCTCTACCGCCTCAGCCCCGCTGTTGCCGAAGAAAAAGCGGTTAATCTTCCCGGGAGTCAACCGGCTCAGATTATGGGCCAAAGCTGCTGCCAAGGGGTTCAAAGCCGCCGGCACGATCTTAGGCCGCTCAGCCACTTCTTCCAGGGCTGCGATGACTCTAGGGTGGTTGTGGCCGATGTTCACGGCCCCATAGCCGCCTAAAAAGTCCAAGTAGGCCCGGCCGTCCCGGTCATAGAGGTAAACCCCTTCCGCCCGGACGAAAGCCTTATTGAAGTTAAGCAGGTTCAGCATCTTGGCCATCCCTGGGTTGACGTGGTCCTTGTATTCGGCGTAAGTCCGCTCTCTGTCCCAGGTCAGGGCATCTTCTAAAGTAACCAGTCCATCCATGAACAAAGCCTCCTAGACAAGCGATTTCTATAATATACTAGAATTCGCCTTTTTGGAGGCCTTATTCCTCTATTTACAGGGCGTATTTGTTCACCGCAACCCCAGCTTGTACCAGCCCAACCCCTTGGTGCTGGGGTGAGAAGTTAGGCAAGAGGTGGGCACTGCGCTTTAAGATGGACTTGATGTCAGCAAGGGTGTAGTTGCGGTGCAAGGCTTTGAGCAGGGCTATCGTTCCGGTCACATGCGGAGTGGCCATGGAGGTCCCGCTCAAGATGGTGTACTTGCTGCCTAGGTAAGTGGAATTGATGTCAACTCCGGGGGCAGATATATCCACCTCCGGACCGCGGCTGCTGAAGTCGGCTATCCGGTCATTCTGATCGCTGGCGGCCACAGCTATAGTTTCTGGGTACTTAGCGGGATAATCGATGGAGGTGTTGTCCGGACCGCTGTTTCCGGCTGCGGCCACGATGATGATCCCTTTGGAAGCAGCGATTCTTACCGCTTCAGCAAAGGTTTCACTGGAGTCAGAAGCACCCAGACTCATATTGATGATATCCACGCCCTGTTCAATACACCACTGGATTCCGGCAACCACGTCTGAGAGGGAACCGCTCCCGTTGCTGTCTAAGACCTTGACCGGATACAGTACTACCTCAGGCGATACGCCCACCACCCCAAAATCATTATCTGAAGCGGCAATGATGCCTGCAACATGGGTGCCGTGGCCGTTGTCATCATTGGCGTTTTTCGTCAGTGTAATGGTGTTGAAACCTTTGTCTATCCTATCCTTAAGATCAGGGTGGCCCAATTGGATGCCGGTATCGATCACCGCCACTTTGACCTGGGCTCCTTTGGAAACAGGCCAGGCCTCAGGGGCACCTATTCGTTTGACTCCCCAGTCCATTTCCTGTGGTTTAGCGGATGGGCGGCTCTTTTTACTGAGAAAAAAATCCAGACACGAGGTATGGAAGCGGATATCATCCTCGACCCGTTTAATTTTAGCACTGGCCTCTAGCTTTGCAGTCAAAGTGACGTCTGGCAAAATGCAGACCAACCCGTGCACTAACGGAAGCTCTTTGACCACCTCGCCTCCTAAATCCCGTATCTTTTGCCGGCATTCTGCTAGATCCTGGTCGTTGCGGCAGATCAGGATCTTCCTGGCTCCCTCTGTCACCTCTTTTTGTCGCCATATTTTTTTAAACATACACGTTTCCTCCGTAGTAGAACGTTGTCCTACTACAGACTACGTAGTAAAGAGGCGATGTGCGAACAAAACCCGGAAATTTTTAGTAAAACCTGGGTACACTGAAGTAGAAAAGGCCGAAGGGTAATATCCCCTCGGCCTTTTCCGCTAGGACAGGACAGTGTCTCTAGCCCAACAAGTTTGCTTTTTCCAGCCTATCGGCAACGTCCTTGAGCCCTAACCTCTCCAGGGTCTCCCGGGTGGGAAGACCTTCTTTGTTCCAACCGCAGACCTCATAGAAGAGATCTTTGGCCTTTTCAATGTCCTCCCTGGGGAAACGCTGGCTCCCTGGGGTGAAGGGCTCCGGCCCCTCTTCATAGAGCCAGTCTGGTGCCGTATCGTGTTCATTACGCATATCTCTGGTGTTCATCTGCATGATGGTCAAGGCGCGGTGCAGGTTGAAGATCCGCTCGGCGTACAGGTCCAACTCCTCTTCCGTAACCTCAATGCCCGTGGCCAAGCTAAAGTATTTGGCTTCCAGGCTGGTATCACCCCTGTAACCTCTCTCTTTCAGCGGAGAAGCAACCCACGGGTACATCCAGTTGCAGAGGGAGAGGCTGTCGTGAAGTTCCTTCTTAATAGAAGCCCACTTGGCAGCCAAGGCTTTGTATTTGTTCATCGGGGTATAGTTTTTCGGTGCATCGATGGCATCCGGTGAACCCCAGACCTCTGCGGCCAGTTTCTTCTGCACGTCGATAGGTAGACCGTTCTGGATGAAGTTCTGGAAAGAGTGGTTTTGGGAATCCCTGTTGTACTGCATGTTGATCAGGGCACCAACCTGACCGCTGCTTTCCACGGAGTGGTGGTAGGGGTGGCCCATCTTCCAGTACTTCCACTTGAATTTCTTGTAGAAGTCATCCGGAATTCCCCATTTTTTCATGGTCTTCAGGGTACTGTCTCCTAAGTCTTTACCTAAGACACCCTCTTTGTAGGCGATTCGCCGGTAGAAGTCCAGCAAGAACTCAGGGTCACCGTTTTCCCACAGCTCCCAAGGAATGCTCTTGTATTCGTCCTCCGGTAGGATCTTCTCCAGCATACCGTGGGTGGCAGCATAGTTGAAGACCTTCTGCATCAAGGCATAGTTGTCCCAAACACCCAGGTCGTTTACGATGTGGCTGCCCAGGACCATAGCCTCACTGGCCTTCAGGTCGCCATCGGGCCCGGGGAACTCATGAAAGACCTGGCGCGGCGAATACCAACCCATGCAGGTGTTGGCGGCATATTTGCTGTATCCGTACTTTTCCTCTACCGGAGCGTACTCGATCTGAGCGTGGCACCTGATGGGGCAGGCGTGGCAACCGCCCATCCGAACGGTGTGTTTCTCGCCAAAGTCGTTGCCGAAATCTTTGGCTCCCTTGTGGCAGCGCAGACCAATGCTGTGCATGTCGTGAGGATCACAGGTACCGGTTTCTACCGGCGGGTTGGCTGCACCCCAGAACACGCCTTTGCTGGCGGTCCAGCGGCTTCCCGGCCAGTGGTATTCCGCCCAGGGCTGGGGGGTGCTGGGAACAACGTGCTGGTTGTTGGAACCGATTAAGGTCAGGGAGTACTGGATAAGCTTCTTCCATTCCTTCTTATCGGCAGCGATTTTCACAGAACCGGTTCCGCGGACACCGATGGCTTTCAGGTTCTTGGAACCCATGACACCACCAACACCGCCTGCAGAGTGGGAGTAACCAGTGATAACGACGGCATTGGGTACCATGTTTTCACCAGCCGGACCGATAGCAGCTACCTGAGCCTCAGGTCCCATCTCGGCGTTGATTTCAGCAGTGGTTCGATAAACACCGCTACCCCAAAGCCTACGGGCATCTTTCAGTTCAACTTTGTCATCTTCGATACACAGCCAGACCGGGTGGGGTGCTTTACCCTCGATGATGATGGAATCCCAACCGGCAAATTTCAGCTCGGCCGCAAAGTGACCGCCCATGTGTCCGGAAGCCACATAAGTATCAGGGTAACAAACCGGCCAGATTGTAGTAATTGCGGTTCGACTGTTGCAAGGAGCTCCGGTGCCGGCCAACGGACCTACACCAAAGACAATCTTGTTGGCTTCATCGAAGGCACGAGTACCGATGGGTACTTCATCCCAGAGAACTTTATAACCGATACCGGTACCGCCTAAGAAGTCGCCGTATTTCGCTAATGTATCTTCAGCAGTGATTTTCCCGGTCGTCAAGTTAACCCTGAGGGTCTTACCGGTAAATCCACCTTTGGCTTTTACCATCTCTCTTTACCTCCCCTAATTTTAGTGACAAGTTTTGCAGTCATCAGTTACAGCCATCATGCCGGCCTGACGCGGACGATAATTCTTAGTCAGGTCGCGCCAGGGTACATACCTCAGGCTGCCGGTGGGGCAAGCTTCCACACACTGGGGTTTGCCGTCGCACAAAGTACACTTGGTGGCTTTGCCAATTTCCTCGTCGAAGCTCATCATATCCCAAGGGCAAGCCCGCTGACAGATCTTGCAGCCAACGCATTTCTCGGTGTTGACCACCCGAGCGTTGACCGGACCTTTGACCTCAATGGCATCATTGGGGCAAGCGGTTGCGCAGGGTACTGGATGGGGGCACTGTTTGCACATATCCTGAATAATCAGAAAGTCGCCGTATTTACCATGACCTCTCTTGAACCCGAACTGGGTACCTTGAGGACCATAGTTCAAGTTGCGGGCGACTTTGATCCTGGAGATAGTGGGGCAGGATTTGCCGTCATTATACTCGGTACAGGCAAGTTCGCAGCGGCGGCAGCCTACGCACCGACTGGGGTCGGAAACCAACACACCCTTAGCATCTTCAAGAATGAATACGCTTTTAGCCTCGACTTTGTCATTGCCGTCAGCTAAAATGTTGGCACCATAAATAGCAACAGCAGTAGCCGCGGATAACTTCAGAAATCCACGACGGGATGTCGGCTTATTCACGTTGAAAAACTCAACAATGCTTTCAACGGCGCCGGTTTTTTTCTCGTCTTTCATCGTCTATTACCTCCCTTAAATTTTTTACTTTCACAGAGACGACCCCCATCTCCGACATCAATATGGTGGAAGATTTCACAATCTTCTTTGCGCGGTAAATTTTCTAGCTCCAAACTGTGACGCCTGCTAGGGGAGCACCAATGGGATGGCTCCGGTTATCAATTGGTATTACTGTTGCATAAGAGGGAAAAAGAGAGCGAAAAGAAAGAAGAAAAGATAACCGGGGGCATAACCCCCCCGGTTGGTGATAATTGGCAATTGCTTACAGTATAAGTTAATATTTATTGACTTTCATACTGCCCAACCTCGTACCATTCGGTCAGGGAATCGGCATGCTGTTTCTGCATATAGCGGGTGGAGTAGAGATAGCGGGCATCATTGGAGGCCACCGAAAGCTGAATGTCGGCGTACTCATCCTCATCTGCCACGAGCTCTTCAACAATGGTTTCCAGGATTTCCGGTGGAATCCGGAACGGCGGCAGAGTAAAGATTTTTATGGCAGTAGGACGGGGATAGAGTTTTGATTCCTCCCGGACAGTGTCGGCCACCAGCTGCTTGGGATCGTTCTCCTCCCGGGCCATGACGGTCCTGGCGTACCTCTCCACCATCTGGGCTTCGGAGTAGAGATAGACTGTGCCGCTGCCCCCAGTCAAAGACTTGATTTCTTCGACTTCCAATAGACGTTTTTTCAGCTCTTCTTGTTCTTCCTCTTCCAAGTCTTCTCCCAGATCAACCTCGGAGAGTTTGGTCAATTCTCCTTGCTGCGACTTCCGGCGGATCTCGTCAACCAGCCGGTCTAGATGTTCCGCCAAGAGGGCCTCTCTGGCCTCAGCTTCTTTGTCAGCTTCCGGCTCTTGTGCCTCCTCCTGGATATCGCTGTGAGGAATATCGGCATCAGAATGGCGATGTCCTTCTGCAGTCATAACATCAACCCCTTTCTACCCGGGAGTATACCAAAATCGTGCCAAGCTGAACAGCATCTGAACTTTTTTTATTATTTTTACACTCTTTTTGAAATATTTTTATTTTGCAACAGGATACCCCACCTCTGCCATCGAAGTGTTATTATACTACAACGTCAGGGGCGCTGACATGATTACCGTCAACACTCCTTTGTACTTATTAAATAGAATCAAGGCCATCCGCCCTTCCCTACCCCGGGCCCAGGCTAAACTGGCAGAATTCATCATCGAGAATTTCAGCGAGATCAGTGATCTTTCTGTCACTGAGCTAGCCTCTCTGGCAGGTGTTAGCGAAGGAACAATTGTCAAATTCTGTCAAAGCCTGGGCTGCCAGGGGTATTCTGATTTCCGGCTGCGGGCTGCCGAAGAGGCCGCCATCACCGTGCCGGACCTTTTTTATCAGGTGACGGAAGAAGATTCCCTGGAGGGAATTGCCGCTAAAGTCTTCCGCTCCAACATCACCAGCCTGGAGGAAACCCTCCGGTCTCTGGATTTCAACGAGCTCTCCCGTTGTGTAGAGGCCATCAAGACGGCAAGGCGGATCGAGTTCTACGCAGTAGGCAGCTCGGCCTTTGTCGCCGGGGAAGCCGCCCTGAAACTCTCCAAACTTGGTTACACCTGCATTTTCCGGAATGATCCGCACAATCAGGCGATGTTCGCAGCTCATTTAGGAACAAATGACCTGGCAGTGGGGGTTTCCCGCTCCGGACGCACCTTGGACACTATTAATTCGCTGCGCATCGCCAGGGAGGCCGGAGCCGTCACCGCCTGCTTGACCAATTACTCGGCGGCGCCGATTCTCGCAGTCAGTGATATTAAACTCATTACTTCTTCCTATGACAAGAGTTTCCACGCCGAGCCGATGGCCTCAATGTTAAGCCATTTCTCCATCATCCAGTGTCTCTTCCTGGCTCTGGCCATGGAGGACAAAGCCCTGGAATACCTGAAGAAAACCCAGTTAGCAACAGAAGACAAACACTGTTAGAAAGGAAGGAGCGCGATGTCACAATTTCTGCAAGATATCAAAAACCAACCCAGGGTGCTCTCAGAGTGTTTCCGGCAGTACATCGGGGAATACCGTGAGCGCCTGCAAATACTCTCCAGCTGGCGGGAGAAGGCTCCCAAAGCGCCGGTGGTCTTTGTCGGCATGGGCAGCTCCCTGTACGCTCCCCTGGCGGTTACCCCCTTTCTCAACCGGCAGGGCATACCCACCTACATCAAAGAGGCGGGAGAACTCTTTCACTACGGTCTGGATGGGATACCCCAGGATGCACTGGTGATAGCGGTCTCCCAGTCCGGTGAGAGCATCGAAACCAAAAACGTGGTCGAAGCTTTGCAGGGCCGGCACAAGCTGGTCGCTATCACCAACCACACCGAAAGCTCCATCGCCAAAGAGGCGGACCTGGTCCTGCCGATGTTTGCCGGTGAGGAGGCGGCCGCTTCCACCAAGACTTTTGTCGCCAGCATTCTCGTTCTCTACCTAGCAAGCAAGGCTCTGTTCAACCAGCCTATCGAAACCGAGGCTGAGAAAATCCAGGCAGCCATCTCCGGCCTAGAGAAACTCACCGGGGAGCTGATCGAAGAAATCGGTACCTACCTAGAATTCCTCGGCGGAATTGAGAGCTTAAACGTCATCGGCAGGGGACCGACCCTGGCCAGCGTTTACCATGGAGCATTGATTATGAAGGAAACCGCCGGGGCCCATGCCGAGGGCTTAGCCGGAGGTACCTTCCGGCACGGTCCCTTGGAACTGGCTGGACCGGGACACCGAGCAATTATTATGGCCCCCACCGGAAAAACCAGTGAACTCGGAATTAATCTCTCTAGAGAGCTGGCGGAATACGGCTCAAAAGTACTTCTCCTCAGCGACCAGAAAGTTCCCGGTCATAAGAATATGGAACAAATAGTCATGCCGGCAGTAGAGGAAGATCTGGCTTCCATCTTATACATTTTGCCGTTGGAGCTCCTGGCTTGGGATAACGCCCGGCGGATGGGCTGGAACCCTGGCATCCCCCGCCTGATTACCAAAGTCACAATAAGGGAGTAAGCGCCTTGACCCAAAAAGTAGCTCTCGTCGGAAACTACAACATTGATTTGATCATGGGAACTGTCCCCGAAATGCCGGCTTGGGGCACTGAAACCCTGATTGAAACAGTGCTTCCCAGGGTGGCCGGGGGAGCCGGAAACACCGCTCAGGCCTTGGGTTCTTTAGGAGTTTCTGCCCTGGCTGTAGGAGCGGTAGGCGATGACGCCTACGGCCAGGAAATCATCAAGACCCTAACCGGCCTGAACCTGGATGTTTCCCTCCTGAAGCAGGTCAAAGGATCTCAGACCGGCATTGGTTTCACCATTTTGAAAGAGGATGGGGAAAGGTCTTTCCTGACTTATCTGGGTGTACTTGCGGATTATCAGGATAGTGACCTCCTAGCCGCTCTGCCTAAAGTACAGGAAGCGGATATCGTCCTCTTTGCCGGGTACAATCTCCTGCCGGCCCTGACCACCTTCGGCCTTGAGAAGTTTTTCGCCGGGGTCAAAAAAGCCGGCGCCACCCTGCTCTTTGATACCGGGTGGGATGTGAACGACTGGCGGGGTGATGCCATCGCCAAAGTCGAGAGGCTCCTACCCTACGTAGACATTTTCCTCCCCAACCTCGCTGAAGCTCGCGCCATCAGTCAAGTGGCTGGGGATTTGCCTGCCATTGGGCGCCGCCTGGTGGATCTGGGCACCAAATCTGTCGTTATCAAGCTGGGGCCTGAAGGGGCCGCCTACTACGACAGGGAGAACGAAATCCTGGCAAAGGGGGTGAAGGTTAAAGCAGTAGATACTACAGGGGCTGGAGACTCCTTCAATGCAGGGGTAATCTACGGCCTGCTCAAGGAGTGGTCTCCAGATAAGTACCTGGATTTTGCCAACCGTTTGGCTGCCCACGTGATCCAAAGGCTGGAAGAGCGCTATCCCAGTTTGAGTCAACTCTTAGACTAATCAGAGAAGAGGAGTGAACATGATGAAGACGAAGACTTTTCAGGTTCTGGTGGTCCTGGCCTTAGTTCTCAGCCTATCAATGGGAATGGCCTTAAGCGCTTCCGCTAAGACCATCCGGTTCCTGACCATGCAGCAGGCCGGAATGACCCCGGAAGAGTTTGACGCAGCCATCGCCGAATTCGAGAAGACACACCCCGATATCGAAGTGGAAGCCAACTACGTCAGCTATGACTCCCTCCACAGCAAGCTGGTTACCTCCATCTCCGGTTTTAACCCGGCTTACGACGTGGTTCTGGTGGATGATATCTGGTTCCCGCAGTTTGCGAAAGCCGGCTGGCTCCTGGATGTCACCGACAGGATCACCCCGGAAATGAAGGAAGACATCTACGAGGCCGCCTGGCCCATCGTCACTTACAAAGGCCGTCAGTACGGACTACCTTACCTATTGGATCAGATGTATTTCTACTACAACGAAGAGATGCTGAAAAAGGCCGGCTTCGATGCTCCCCCGACTACCTGGGAGGAACTGGTTGAACAAGCCAAAGTGCTGAAAGAAAAGGGCATCGTCGAGTACCCAATTGTCTGGAGTTGGGGCCAGATCGAGGCTCTGATCTGCACTTGGGTACCTCTTCTCTACGGCAACGGCGGTGAATTCTTCACCGAGGACGGCAAACCGGTCTTCAACAGCCCTGAAGGTGTTGAAGCCCTAACCTGGATGGTTGACACCTTGAAATCCGGCATCTCCAACCCTGCCTCCATCACCTACGGCGAGGAAGATGTCCGGAGCACTTTCTCTCAGGGTAAAGCCGCCTTCGCCGTCAACTGGATCTACATGTATAACATGACCAATGATCCCGCCGAGTCCAATGTGGTCGGCAAAACCAGGATCAGTCTGATGCCGGCCTTCGAAGGCTCCGGTGTGAAGAGCGCCACCATCAACGGTTCCATGGGCTTTGCCGTAACCGCCCGGAGCAAATATAAAGAGGAGGCCTGGGAGCTGGTCAAGTTCCTGGTCAGCAAACAGATTCAGAAGAAGTACTCTGACCATATCACCCCCATCTGGAAGTCCCTGGCCCAGGATGAAACCCTCCGAGCCAAACAGCCTGTGACTCTGCCGGCTTTCGATGCGCAGTTCCCTTACGCTCACGTCCGGCCGAAAGTACCTGAGTACTTGGAGGTCTCCAAGATCGTCCAGCTGGCTATCCACAAGGCTCTGGCCGGTGAGAAGACCCCGCAGCAGGCTTTGGATGATGCAGTCGCTGAAATCAACAAGATCCTGAAGTAATTGCGGGCAGGCTGAATTCTCCCTCACCCGCAAAAACGGCTGAAGGTAGGTATGTAACATGAGTTACTTGACTCGCGTCTATCAAAAAATCGAAGCCAAGGAGAATTTGGTAGCCTGGGTCCTGATTCTGCCGGCTGCGCTGATCATGGTAGCCGTCGTCGGCTATCCCATCGTCAGCAACATCTGGCTGAGCCTGCATGATGTCTCGTTGATGAATCCCTTTGAGCGCCCGTTCGTGGGGTTGGCAAACTACTTAGACTTCTTTGCCGACCCCACCTTTTGGGCGTCAGTTGGCCGCACCGCCTACTTCACCGTGGTTTCAGTAAGCCTTGAGCTTATCCTGGGCATAGCCATTGCCATGCTCATCAACATGAAACTCAAGGGTTGGAAGTTCCTCAGAGCGGTGATCATCATCCCCTGGGCGGTGCCGACTGTGGTCAACGGCATCATGTGGAAGTGGATCTACAACGCCGACTACGGCGCGTTGAACGGCCTTTTGCAATCTCTGGGGCTCATCGACAAGTACCAGGCCTGGTTGGCCGATCCCTGGACAGCGATGAACCTGGTGATTTTGGCTGACATCTGGCACGTGACCCCGCTGGTGGTTCTGATCATCAGCGCCGCCTTGGCCGCACTTCCGGACAGCCTGTATGAAGCCGCGGTGATCGACGGAGCCACTAGCTGGCAGAGTTTCTGGCGGATAACTTTGCCGCTGCTCCGCCCGGCCATCCTGGTCACTCTGGTTCTCAGGACCGTGGAAGCCTTCCGGGTCTTTGACATCATCTACGTCATCACAGGTGGAGGGCCTGCCAACGGCACTCAGGTCATCTCCTACCTGGCCTACCTGGAGTCTTTCAGCTACCTGAACCTGGGACGGGGCGCTGCACTTTCCTTTATTGTCTCTGCCTTTATCTTGGTACTCGCCATCGTCTACTACAAAGTTCTGTATACAGAGGATGTGGCCTAGATGAAGAAACACTCCCCCGCGATGAAAGTGTTCGGTTATACCATGATGGTCTTGCTTTTGATCGCCATCTTCGCCCCCATCTATTGGCTGGTGGTTTCCAGTATCTCCACCCGGGCAGAGCTACTCAGTGTACCGATCAACTGGTTCCCGAAGGAACCCACCTTCCGGCACTACATTGATATCCTCTTCGCCGGAGAGGAAGCCTCCCGGACCGCCCGGATGTTCAAGTCCACTTTGGCCAACAGTTTCATTGTGGCCAGTACTGTAACCGTCTTAGGCCTTTTATTCGGCTCCTTGGCGGGCTACGGCTTCGGGCGGATGCGGTTCAAAGGGCGGAAAACCGGGCTGATGGTGATCATGGCTACCAGGATGCTTCCGGCCATCTCCATCATCATCCCCCTGTATTTGGTCTTTGGTAGCCTGCAGATGGTGGATACCAAGAGCGTGCTGATCCTCTTGTATCTCAGCTTCACCTTGCCCTTTACCATCTGGCTGATGGCCAGCTTCTTCCAATCCATCCCCAAGGAACTGGAGGAAGCGGCCAGGATCGACGGGTGCACCAGGATCGGCGCCCTCTTCAGGGTGATCTTCCCCCTGTCGCTGCCGGGCTTTGTGGCTACCGGGATCTTCACCTTCATGATGGCCTGGGACGAGTTCTTCTTTGCTTTGATCTTTACCAGCACCTACAACGCCAAAACCGTGCCGGTGGCCATCGCCGAGTTCACCGGCAGACACGCCATTGATTACACTGCCATGACCACCGGAGGTGTGCTGGCAGCGATTCCTCCGGTTGTCCTGGCCCTGATCTTCCAGAGGTTCATCGTCAAAGGCCTGACCTCAGGGGCCGTCAAAGGGTAAACCGGCTTTACAACAGTAAACGAACCAGGGAGGGGCAGAGAGCCTCTCCCTTTACTTTTTGTTCCAAGTCCGGCCGATTATTCCCTTAACCTAGCTGGATAATTAAAGGCACAACGATGGGGACAAGCAGAGAAAGGACCACCCCGCTGACGAAAGCCAAAACCGCGGTCTCCGGGTCTGTGGCCCGGGTAATCAAAGGCAGGGTTACATCCATGGCAGCGGCCCCGCTGGGGGCTATGGCAGCCCAGTGCCCCAATTTCTTGGCCACCAAAGGGATTATCACGATGGAAATGAGTTCTCGAAAGGTATTGGCCAAAAAGCCCACCGCTCCAAGCTTCGCACTGTGCAGTTGGGAGAGTAAGGGGCCGGTAAGGCTGTACCAACCAAAACCGGCACCTACCGCCACCGCCTCAGTACTGGAGAAGGTGGAAAAAAAGGAGTAGAGATAGGTACCTGCCAAGCTCCCCACTGCTACTAACAGAGGTATGACCAGAGCGGTCACACCTTCTTTCCGCAGGCACGAGAGAACCTGTCTCTCCCGTCCCAGATCAATCCCTATACCGAAAATTAAGAGGCAGAGGGCGAAGGTGGTGATTCCGTCCAAACTGGAAACCAAGGATTCCGGCAGGAAAGGACCTGAAAAGATGCCCACCACCAGGGTAATCAGAATCAACCAAGTCATGCCTCTTGTACCTCCTTGGTACTCTTCTGTGCTCTCCTCCGCCGTGCCTTACGCTGCTTTTCATAGACAAAAACCAAGAGGAGGCTTCCGGCAACCCCTGAAAGGGCCAGACCAATGGATTCCAAACCCAGACGGCTGATATCGGCCATGAGTTTCCGGTCACTACCTAATTTGGCACCTAAAGTGTAAATCAGCAGGATAAGGGCACCTGTAGAAAGGTAGTGCAGCCGGTCCTGTACTAGCTTGGGAACCAAACCAAAAAGGCCGACTAGAAAGCCGGCCCCAAGTGCCAGAAAGATTGTGGACAATGGGCTCTCCTCCGTCAAGTCAACAGTCTCTGCAGCATTCCCAGATAGACTTGGGCAGCAGCGATAACCTGGCTTTTCAGCCCGTATTCGTTGGGAGCATGCCAGTTGGCACCGGAAGGGCCGAAAGTCAGCACAGGAATCTTCATCAGCTGGGATATATAGTTGGCATCACAGACTGAGGGGTCATAGCCGTACCCCGGCTTCTCCCCTGTTACCTCCTGAAAAGCTGCAGCTGCAGCACGCACAATTTCTTCGTCTTCTGAGACCGCGAATCCTTCCAGAAAAGGACCTTTCCGTTTGCTCCAAGAGACGGAGACCTTTCCCGCGAGGCCCAAAGCGGAAACTAGCTTCTGGACCTGTTCCCAGATCTGTTCTTGGCTTTCCCCGGGAACCACGTAACGCTCATAAAGGAGTTTGCAGTAATCCGGGACTTTAAGGACCCTAGGCTCTCCCCCGGAGAAGTAACGGAGGCAGGCGCTGCCCTTACCCATAGCCGGGTGCTCCCCTACCGGCAGCTCCTCCAAACCTATGGCTAACCGAGCCGCATTAATCAGGGCATTCTCTCCTTTGAGCGGGTACTCACTGGCATGGGCCACCTCCCCTCTGACCTCGATATCTAACGAGTAGCGGCCTCTGAAACCCAAGACCATGGGATTGAACCGGCACTCACCGACAACTGCCATATCGGCCTCAATGAGCCCATCCTGGATCAGGGAGTAAGTTCCCTCTGAGCGTCCCTCTTCATCAGAGGTGAATCCTAAAATGATTTCGCCCCTGAAGGCCTCACCGCTCTCAGCAAGGCTCCTAGCAGCCTCGATCATAGCCGCCAGGCCGCCTTTCATGTCACAAGCGCCCAGGCCGTAGACCCTATCCCCCTCTTCCACAGGTTGGAAGGGGTCTGTCTCCCAGCCGTCGTGAACCGGAACGGTATCCAGGTGGCCGGAAAGGAGAATTTTCGGGCCGGCCTCTTCCCCCTTGAGCCTGGCGACCACATTGGGCCTGGCCTCTTCTCCGTACCGATGCACTTGAACCTCGAAACCGGCCGCAGTAAGGTGGTCGGCTAAGAAAGCCGCCACCTCCTCTTCCTCTCCGACAACACTGGGAATTCGGATTAAATCCTTATACAGTTTCAACAGCCGCTCTGTTTGCACCACTGTTCTCACCTGTCTGAGTATTATAGACTATAGCCTTGCCGGTGAAACCATAGACCAAGGCAAAGACTATGGAGAGATAGCACATGAAGGCGAAAGGCAGGTAAGCGGTTACCGGAACTCCCAAAGTTTCAGCTACAAAACCGCCGGTGATTGACCACGGAATCAGAGGCACCAGCACTGTACCGGTATCCTCCAGGGTCCGGGAGAGGTTTTGTCTGGCCAGGTTGAAACGGTCATATAAAGGAGCAAACAGAGGCCCGATGAGTGACATGGAAACGTAGCAGCTGCCGGTCATGAGGACCACCGCGGAATTGGCCAGAACCGTGGCAAAGATGAGACTGCCGGTTCCCCTAACGAAACTGGTCATGCCGGTAAGTAAGGCACCTAAAATACCGGTATGCCGCATTACGCCACCGAAGGTGACCGCAGCCAAGACCAGAACGGTAGTGCCGGTCATGCTCATGATACCGCCTCTGTTCAAGAGCTTATCCACAAACACCTCTCCTGTATTAATAGAGAAACCGCTGCTCATAGCATTCAAGATCTCCGGAAGGCTTGCTCCTTGGAAAAGCAGACCCAAGAAACCGGCCAAGATAGTGCCTAAGAAGAGTACCGGCAACACCGGTTTGCGCTTAATCACCAGGTAGATAACTAGGACCGGCGGCAATAAGAGCAGGGGATTAAGGTTAAAGGATGCCTGCAGAGTTTCATTAACCGTCTGAATCCTGGCGATATCCAGCCCCTGGTTGCCGTAACCATAGCCGATGAAACCGAAAATCACCAGCGAGATCAGCATGGCCGGACCGGTGGTAAGCAGCATGTGTTTGATGTGATCAAAGAGGTCAGAACCGCTAACAGCGGCCGCCAGATTGGTGGTATCTGAAAGTGGCGACATTTTGTCACCAAAAAAGGCCCCTACCACGATAGCACCGGCGGTGATGTGGGCCGGGATACCCAATCCTGCTGAGATCCCCATAAAGGCTACACCCACTGTCCCAACTGTGCCCCAGGAAGTGCCGGTGGCCAAAGAGACCAGAGCAGCGATGAGGACGACGGCAGCTAAAAAGAAATGCGGGGGCAGGAACTTGAGGCCGTAGTAAATCATTACCGGCACGGTTCCGCTCTGAACCCAAGTGCCAATCAGAGCCCCAACAGTCAAAAGAATTAGTAATGAAGGAATAACCGTAGAGATACTGGAGACTATTCCTTCCTGTATAGTTCCCCAGTCATAGCCTAACCGCACCATGGCATAGACAGCGGCTATGGCTGCACTGATGATCAGCAGCACCGAAGTGGGAGCATGCCACTGGGTGATGCCGATGAAAAGAAAGACTGCGATTACCGCTACTAACAGCACTGCTTCCTTGATACTAGGCGTCCTGAACTCTTTCACACTTTACCCTCCCAAAATGTATTAGTTAAAAGCAAACCCGGCGGGATTCCGCCGGGCTAAAAGCCTGGTAGAATACCACTCCATCCCCCCCAAGTGTGAGATAGTGCTCCATTGTGAGTCTGAGGGGTTACTCACAATGACAGTACTGTACATATTCTGCACAGTCCCAGCTACCGTTCTAATGGACCCTTGAACGGCGCTTCGGCGAAGCCGCCTTTCACTGCAGATACAGGCCCACTAAACTCTACAGCTACTCTTCGGTCTTCGCGCCTCTACCTCACCCTAAAGATGGATGAGGCATCTAGTTGTATTAACTTTTGATGGCAGTATACCGTAAATATTGCTCGCCTGTCAAGAATTTTCTCAATTATTTATGCACCCTCTGGACAAGGCCGGATAAGTAATTGACCAAGGGATTCTTCCGTACCAACTCCACTGAGTTATGGGGGCAAAGTTCGTGACAGCAGAGGCACTCGATGCAGGTCGCGTAATCAATGGTCTTGCTTTTTGGGTCGATGGCCTCCACAGGACAGTTATCCACGCAGACATTACAGTGGCGGCAGGTACCTAGGTTGACCTGAGGCCGGGTCTTGAAGGCCTTCACCACCGTATTAAGGAAGAACCTGGCCACTTTGGGGTTGTGCTTCTTGCCAGGCGGGAGCTTGTACCCCTCGATTCTGGGCTGGCCGGTATAGTCTCCAACGACGTTGATAGCAGCTGAGCTGATCTCTCCTAAGCCGGCCTGGTGAGCCGTGGCAATTATGGGGATGCTAGACGGGTCGAGGCCGATGAGCCGGGCAGCCACTGCATCCAGTGCCACTCTGTCACTTGAAGCCAACAGCAACCCCACTTCCCGAGGATCTCCGGCGGTGGGGCCGGCTCCCTCCATTCCCACCACGGCATCCATGACAGTGAGGGCGACCGGGGTGTTCAGATTGATGTCCACAATGACCTTGGCAAACTCTTCATTGGTAGGAGCTTGCCGGTGAAACTCAGCCTTGGCCAACCCTGGGACCAAGCCAAAGAGGTTCTTTAAAGCACCAGTGTAAACCGCCGCCGAGTGGGTTTTCAGTTTAGGGAGGTTAATGACCACATCGGCTTTAAAGGGAGGGGCGGCCAGGTAATAACTGCCGACAAAGTCCAGCAGCTTGCTTTCGACCTTTACTACTCCGCTGGCATCGAAGTTCTTAATCTCGGCGCCTGAGGCCCGAGCAGCATCGACGTAACCGCAGACCTTGAGGGCCTGAGCTGTCGGGGCCACCCCGCCGATGGCTCCCCCTGCGCTGTCGCCGATCCAGACCGTGCAGCCCAACTCCTCTAATTTGGCGGCGATAACCTTAAGCAGGACCGGGTGGGTGGTGGCGGCTTTATCAGGGGTTCTGGGCCCAATCATGTTTGGTTTCAGCAGGACCGTCTGACCGGGCCGGACATACTGGTCCCACCCGCCCAAAGATTGCAGCAGGCGATCCAGCCCTGCCCGAACCAGGCTCTCTTCGTAACGTGGACAGTCCACAACACCTACCACAGACGGCACCCACGAATCACCCCTACCAGCAGTATGTACATTACTTTAGCTACTGCCCGGTAAAATCCCAGAACCCAGCTTGCTCGGCACGTCATGAAAAACCGGCGCAGCTAAGGCCGGTAATCGCCGCCGAAAATCCCCTCTTTTAGGCTGGCCTGAATGAGATAATGATACGGTCCGGCCTCGTCAGTGCGCCGCATCCGGAAACCGGCAGCGTAGAGATATGAGACTACGTCTTCTCTACTTAGACGATGATTTATTGGAGGGCCCTTGGGGGTCTCCTCTTTTTTCCACTCGACAATTGTGATCCGACCGGTTGACCGCAACAAACGGCGCATCTCCGTAAGGAAAGGAACCCTTTCATCCGTCTTTATTTCATGCAAAACGTTGGCCAGAAAGACGTGATCGGCGATGCGGTCTTCCAGAGGGACGGACAGCTCGTCCGATTTCACCAGCTTCACCTGGGGGTTTTCCCCCTTGACCTCCCCGACCTTATCGAGCATCTCTTGAGAAGTATCGACGGCGTAGACCTGGCCATTAGGGCCGACGGCCTCCAAAATAGCGTCGATAAAGAAACCCGCACCTGCCCCCACGTCCACCACGGTTTCACCTGCGGCAATACCTGTGAGGGCCACGATGCGAACAGGATTCAAGAACTCAGCGCGTTCGTCAGTGAGCAGTTTCTGCCAGTTGTCTGGGTTGAATTTGTGGG
>JACDOJ010000008.1 GCA_017656135.1 Bacillota bacterium
TGGTACTTGGACCGCGAGGTCCTGGGAGAGTAGGTCGTTGCCAGGATTTATTTTTACATATCGCCCTTTTTTGGGCGGTTTTTTTATGGTAAGACCTCTTCTGACCGAAAGGTTTTTTTTCACTGGAAAATATAATCTTTTAGCGAGAAGGAGGGGATATTTGTGAAGGCCCCGCTTAGATTTGGACTGCGTATCGTCTTGCTGACCGTTCTATTGTTCCTAATTTTTGCCATTGCCACTGCGGTTTCCGGGCTAAGTTCAACCAACACCTCAGAGCATAAAGGGGCAGCCCTGGCCTTAGTGTTCGTCTGTTTTGCCTTCAGCGTTGTCACCAGTTATCCTGTTATCCGCTCAAGATGGTCCGGTTGGCCCCTGATTTTAACAATGTTTTCAGCCATCTTCGGGATCATGACTTTTTTAAGCCAGATTGAGACCGTCGTTTTTCTCAAATATCTGGTGGATATTGTAGCGGTCGAGATGATTCCCAAGCTGTTTCTCCAGGGAGCAGTTATCGCTGCTTTGTTTGCACCAGTGCTTGTTCTGGTGCACGGGAAATTCAGAAAACCCCAGAATGCCCCGGTGAAGGAGGAAAGGCCTCGATTGGCCATGCCGGCCAAAGAGTGGTTGTGGCGGCTTTTGGTGATCGCCATCTGCTATATGTTGATCTATTTTTCCTTTGGCCTTTTTGTCTTTATTCCCTTGGCAGGAGAGGCCTTTAGTGAGTACTACGCCGACCTGCAGATGCCCCAGTGGATGCTGCTCTTCCAAGCAGCTCGCGCTCTGGTCTGGGCGGCGGTGGCGGTACCAATCATCCGAATGATGCAGGGCGAGCGGTGGGAGGCTGGTTTGGCCGTTGCCTTGCTTTATTCGGTTCTGATGGGCTTCTTGCTGCTCATACCCACAGAAATTATGCCCGATCGGATTAGGTTAGCCCACTTTGTTGAAGTAACATCGTCAAACTTTGTTTTCGGATGGCTGGTTGTCTGGGTCCTGACTGCTCCACGGCCTTTTAGCCGTCGACCGGTCAGACCCTAATTATTTCCAAGTGAAGCGTACCATTTTCCACTGATACCCTGCAGGGCTTGTGTTTGACCGCAAAGAAGGTCTGAGCAAACTGCTAATAAGGGTATTCCTGTGAAACTGCTGCTTCTTTTCCAACCTTTGCTGATTCATCCAGTCTTTTTTTAGATACTCGTTTTTGGCGGCCCTTTGGGAGAGGAGCTTGGTTGGTGGGATAGATTATTGTGGGTTTGGAGTTCTCTGATTCCCCACGAATAGTTGTACCAGACCATATCTGAAATCGGGATTGTCAATACCTTGCTCCTGTGGTATACTATCACAGGTGTTTATTACACACGGTAGCTGACTGTGAGCGTGGTGCCGAATCCTCGGTTGCGAGCAGGAGGACGCTACCGGAGGAAAAAACCGAAAGGAGGTGACGCTGTTATGGCAGTTGTTTCCATGAAACAGCTTTTAGAGGCCGGCGTTCACTTCGGTCACCAGACCCGTCGCTGGAACCCTAAGATGAAGAAATACATCTTCACCGAGCGTAACGGCATCTACATTGTAGACCTGCAGAAAACCGTCCGCAAGATGGAAGAGGCCTACAATTTTGTCCGTGACGTTGCACGTGATGGTGGAAAGATCCTGTTCGTCGGTACCAAGAAACAGGCTCAGGAGTCCATTCGCGAGGAAGCTGAGCGCTGCGGCATGTTTTATGTCAATGAGCGCTGGTTGGGTGGTATGCTGACCAACTTTGCCACCATCAAGACCAGGATTAACCGGCTCAAGGAGCTTGACCGGATGGAAAAGACTGGCGAGTTCGAACGGCGTCCCAAGAAGGAAGTCATCAAGCTCAAGAAAGAGCGGGATAAACTCCGTCGGTTCTTGGGTGGCATTGAGGACATGCAGTCCCTTCCGGATGTCATGTTCGTCATCGATCCGCGGAAAGAACGCATTGCGGTAAGTGAAGCCAGGAAACTTGGAATCCCGATCGTGGGATTGGTGGATACTAACTGTGATCCCGATGATGTTGATTACATCATTCCTGGTAATGACGATGCAATCCGGGCTGTCCGGCTTATCAGCAGCAAGATTGCTGATGCTGTGATCGAGGGTTTGGAAGGTAAGGACCAGACCAAGGAGAACGGTGCAGCTGAGGCGGCTGAGGAGGAAGCATCAGAGGCCTCTACCGCCGAGTAAGGCCTAGTTTCTAAGGAGGGGTTGGCTATGGCTATTACCGCAGCTCAGGTTAAAGAGCTTCGTGAGCGCACAGGCGCTGGTATGATGGACTGCAAAAAGGCCCTGCAAGAAGCGGATGGTGACATTGAAAAAGCCATCGAGCTGATGCGGGAGAAAGGCTTGGCCAAAGCTGCGAAAAAGGCCGGAAGAGTGGCTGCCGAGGGTCTGGTTGATTCCTACATTCACCTCGGGGGCCGCATCGGCGTTTTGGTGGAAGTCAACTGTGAAACCGACTTCGTGGCCAAGACCGATGAATTTAAGAATCTGGTCAAGGACATTGCTATGCACATCGCAGCTGCCAAGCCCGAATACGTTTCAAGGGAAGATGTGCCTGAGTCCGTCATCGAACACGAGAAACAGATCTACCGGCAGCAGATGCTCAATGAGGGCAAGCCGGAGAAGATCATCGATAATATTGTGGCCGGTAAGATTGATAAATTCTTCGAAGAAGTTTGCTTGCTCGAACAACCCTTCGTTAAAGACCCTGACAAAACCGTAGGAGACCTGCTCAAGGAAAAGGTGGCTCAAATTGGCGAAAACATAGTTGTTCGCCGGTTTGTCCGGTTTGAGCGGGGCGAAGGTATCGAGAAGAAGAAAGAGAACTTCGCAGAAGAAGTAATGTCCCAAATTAACAAGTAAAGTGTCCAAAGCACTGCCCGGGGACCCGCAAGGGTCCCTTTTTTTGCGAGAGGCCGGTCAATTTACGCTAGCAGGAAGGATAAATGAGTATAATAAAGAAAAATAGTTAAGGATTTGGAACGGAGGAAAAAGATGTCATCTAAACGCTATAACAGGATTGTTTTGAAACTAAGCGGCGAAGCTCTTGCTGGCGAAAAGGGTTTCGGTATTGATCTGGACATAATGAACATGATTGCCACTCAGATTAAGTCGGTGACTGAAACCGGGGTGGAAGTAGCGGTTGTGGTTGGCGGCGGAAATATCTGGCGAGGAGCACCGGCCAGTGCCCGCGGTATGGATAGAGCTACTGCCGACTATATGGGTATGTTGGCCACAGTTATTAACGCTCTGGCTTTACAAGATTCCCTGGAGAACTACGGCATTGAGACCAGGGTGATGACCGCCATCGAGATGCGGGAGGTCGCCGAACCCTATATCAGAAGACGGGCCATCAACCATTTACGCAAAGGCAGAGTCGTGATCTTCGCCTCCGGTACCGGTAATCCTTATTTCTCTACTGATACCACCGCAGCTTTGCGGGCCGCAGAGATCGATGCCGACGTCATCTTAATGGCTAAGCGGGGAGTTGACGGGGTCTACGATTCGGACCCCAGGTACAACCAGGATGCCAAAAAGTTTGACCACCTGGAGTACATTGACGTTCTTAATATGGGCTTGACTATAATGGATTCCACGGCAATATCATTATGTATGGATAATACTATTCCGATCATCGTCTTCAACTTCAGTGTTATGGACAACCTCAAGAAGATAGTCAATGGGGAGAAAATTGGAACTTTAGTAGGGGGGCATAAAGAATGATTGCTGATGTGCTAAAGACGGCCGAAGAATCAATGAAACACACTATTGAAGCGGCTAAGAAGGAGTTCAACAGCATCCGGAGCGGCAGGGCAAACCCTTCCCTTTTGGACCGGATTCACGTGAATTACTATGGTACTCCCACACCATTAAACCAGGTAGCCACAATCACCGCTCCAGAACCTAGGCTTATTGTAATTCAGCCGTGGGTCAAAGATACTCTGGGCGAGATCGAAAAAGCCATCCAGAAAGCCGATTTGGGGCTAAACCCCAATAACGACGGTAACGTGATCCGCTTAAACTTCCCTACTCTCACTGAAGAACGCCGCAAAGAGCTGGTCAAGATGGTGAAGAAGATGGCCGAGGAGATGCGGGTGGCCATCCGGAACATCCGCCGGGATGCCAATGATTCCCTGAAGAAGCTCGAGAAAGAGGAGCATGTCTCCGAGGATGAGGTAAAACGGGCTATGGACGAAGTGCAAGAATTGACTGATAAATACATAGAGAAGATCGACAAACTACTGGAGGCCAAAGAGGCTGAAATAATGGAGGTTTAAGAGTGCCCACCCCAGACATTCTCGGTCTGCCGTGGCCTGACGCTAAGCGTCTTTTGGAAGCTGCCGGGACTAGTTACACCGTGAAAGAGACCCTGGCTCCTGGGAGTTCGCCGGATTGGCAGCGTTCACCAGGGATAGTCGTCAGGGTCCTGGAAAATGCACCGACTTTGGAAGTGACAATAGCCTATCCAGTGATTAACCCAATTCAGCGGACCTCCTCTGAGTGAGGAGGTCAAGTACTCAGGAGAGAACGGTTTTGAATAACCAGCTAGAAAAGAAGATTCCGAAACACGTCGGCATAATTATGGACGGAAACGGCCGCTGGGCCAAGCAGCGAGGACTTCCCAGGATTGCCGGACACAAGGAAGGAATGCAGCGGGCCCGGGAAATAGTGGAAGCCGCTGGTAAATGGGGAATAAAGTACTTATCATTATTTGCTTTCTCCACGGAGAACTGGAAACGTCCTGCTGATGAAGTGAAGTTTTTAATGAACTTACTGGAGAGCGCCATTGAAAACGAATTTGGCACGCTGATGGAGAACAATGTCAAGTTTCTTACTTCCGGGCGAATTCAGGAGCTTCCTGGAAACCTCGGTGAAAAGCTCCAAAAACTGGTTGCTGCTACTACCCATAACACCGGGCTGGTTTTGAACCTGGCCGTAAACTACGGTGGAAGGGCTGAGATCGTAGATGCGACCAAAAAGATCTGCCAGGATGTAAGAGCCGGCCTCTTAGATTGTTCCCAATTAGATGAAGAGCTCTTTAACAATTATTTGTACAACCCGGAATTGCCCCCGGCGGATTTGATTATTAGACCCAGTGGGGAAATGCGGATAAGCAATTTTCTGCTTTGGCAGGCAGCTTATGCTGAGTTAGTGACCGTGGATACACTCTGGCCCAGTTTCACTCCAGCCGACCTGGAAAAAGCTCTACAGGAGTATGCAGGCAGGGAAAGACGTTTTGGGGGTATTGTTTCGTGAGCTCTGCTTTGCTGCAACGGGTGGTAACAGCTCTAGTCGGCATTCCATTATTGTTGTTTTTGGTGTACTGGGATGGGTTTCCTTTCTTCCTGCTGGTTTTCGCTGTCGGTATGATCGCTTTGTACGAATACGCCCGTCTATGGTGTAATAAAGGTATTAACTGTATCGACCCGGTATTGTACCTGGCAGGTGCCGGCATCATTATTCTGACCTGGTTAGGGTATGCTGCCCATAGTCTAACCTTGATTTTCGCGGCTATGGTTACAGGCTTTGTTTACCACGGGCTGCAGGACAGTTGGCGAAAGGGGAACAGCTTTCTCGCCATTGGTATGACTGTAGTAGGTCTGATTTACATCGCTTGGCCGGTGTCGCTGCTGTTCCTTTTGCGGGAACAAGGTTATGAGCTGGTATTATTCGTCTTAATTTTGGCCTTTGGCTCTGATACAGCCGCCTATTTTGTAGGGATGAATTTTGGCAGCCGGCGTCTGGCTCCAACCATTTCTCCGAAGAAAAGCTGGGAAGGTGCCCTTGGTGCCCTGGTCTTTACCGGGCTCTTAGGTGCGATTTGGGCGGTGGTGGTCCCAGGGGATTTTACCCTTTTCTCAGGTTTTGTTTTTGGGGTTGTGGCCAGCTTCCTTGGTCAGATCGGTGACCTTATGGAATCCATGGTCAAGCGTTATTGTGGCGTAAAAGACAGTGGTTCGCTTTTGCCGGGGCACGGCGGGATATTAGACCGTCTAGATAGCATCTTAGTGATTATTCCCTTGGTTTACCTGGCATCATTGGTGTAGGTGTACTATGGTCAATACGGAGATCAAAAAAGAACTGTACATACTCGGTATTATTGCCGGGGTTTTTATTGCCTTCAAGTATCTTTTGCCCTTATTCATCCCCTTTATCATCGGAGCCCTGTTGGCCATCATGATCGACCCGGTTGTGGACTGGCTGGAAGAGCATTTCCGGGTCCCTCGGGGACTCAGCGCTTTTGTGGTCTTGATTCTGGTGGTCATTATCCTTCTGGCTTTCATCGTCACCGGGATTACCCGGCTCATCTATGAGTTGGATTTGCTCCTGCAAACCCTGCCCCAGTACCAAGAGATGTTGGCCTCTTTTGTGGATCGGGTGGTGGAGCAAATATCACAACTCTATTCAGGGTTGCCCGGGGTTATGCTGAAAGCAGTGGAGTCCGGTGAGCAGAATGTATATAATGCCATCAGTTCTGTGATTAAACAGCTGCTCTCCTTCGTGCAGAGCCTGCCGAATATGGTGGTCATCGGGCTGCTTAGCATTATTGCTTCCTTTTTCTTCAGCCGGGACAAAAGGATCATTTCCAAAACGCTGATCCAGTTCGTGCCTAGGTCCTGGCGGAAACAGGTCTTTGAGGTCAAAGAAGACGTCTTTACAGCCTTTTCTGGGTTCTTTAGGGCCCAACTAATTTTGATCAGTATGACTGCTGTGATGGCCATCGTCGGTTTAACCCTTTTGGGGGTCAGGTATGCCTGGCTCTTAGGACTCACTGCCGGCATCTTCGATCTGATTCCGATGATGGGGCCCAGCGCTGTTTTCCTCCCCTTGGCTGGGTATTTTCTGGTTTTGGACCAGCTGCCCTTGGCCATTGGCGTTCTGATCACTCTAGGGTTCATTCTCCTAGTTAGGCAGCTCAGTGAACCCAGAATCGTCGGGGCCAACATCGGCCTGCATCCCCTGGCGACTTTAATAGCTATCTATTTGGGATTCCGTCTCTTTGGGGTCAGCGGTTTCATCTTGGGTCCTTTGGCGGCCATCACCATCAAAGCAATTTTCGCAGTGATTATTCCGGAGGCTTTTTGATGAAAAAACAGGTTATTATCTTAGGTTCAACAGGTTCTATCGGCAGACAAGCTCTTGAGGTGATTGCCAATCATCCGGAGGAATTTACAGTCTACGGTCTCACCGCCAACCGTAACTCCCAGATACTTATTGAGCAGGCCAAAAAGTTCAAACCCAAGTACGTGGTCATAGCTCAAGACGAGGAGTATCTCAAGGTTAAGGCCGGGTTGGCCGGCACCGGGGTTGAGGTTCTGGCTGGTTTTCAGAGCGTTATCGATTTAGCTGGCCAGCCAGTGGACCGGCTTTTGGTGAGTTTAGTGGGGGCCGCCGGTATTAAACCTACCATAGCAGGAATAGAAGCCGGCTCACCGATTGCACTGGCCAATAAGGAATCCCTGGTGGCAGCAGGGTCTGTGGTCATGGAGTTGAGCCGGAAGAAAGGGGTCCCCATTCTGCCAGTAGACAGCGAGCACAGCGCTATCTTCCAGTGTCTCCAGGCCTCTCCAAAAGCCTTGAAGAGTATTTGGCTCACCGCCTCAGGAGGTCCCTTCCGAACGACTCCCAAAGAGGAGTTGGGGAAGGTCCGGCCGGAGGACGCCTTGAAGCACCCTAACTGGGATATGGGTGCTAAAATTACTATAGACTCGGCAACCTTGGTCAACAAGGGTCTGGAGGTTATTGAGGCTCACTTGCTCTTCCAGGTGCCTTATGATCACATCAAGGTCCTGGTTCACCCGGGTTCCATTGTTCACTCACTGGTGGAGTTCACTGATGGATCGGTTCTGGCGCAGTTGGGTTGGCCCGATATGCGCCTACCCATCCAGTACGCCCTGACTTACCCTGAGAGGCTGCAGACCCATCTCGAGCCCCTGGACCTACTTGAAGTGGGGCGCTTGGAGTTTGAGGCTCCGGATACAGAGCGTTTCCCAGGCCTTAAACTGGCTTTTGAGGCCGGAAAGGCCGGCGGGACTATGCCAGCGGTCTATAACGCCGCCAATGAAGTTGCGGTGCAGCATTTTCTCCGGAATGAGCTGCCGTTCACCGGCATACCGTCGGTAATAGCAGATGTGATGTCCAGGCACAGCGTTGTTTCAAATCCGGACTTAGAAGAAATATTAAGGTATGATGCCTGGGCGCGGGCTGAAGCCGAAAGGACGGTGGCTGCCAGGTGATAATTGGCACTATTCTCGCGTTTATCATAGTTTTGGGAGTACTGGTTTTCGTTCATGAATTCGGGCACTTCATCGTGGCCAAGTCAGTGGGAATCTATGTGGAAGAGTTTTCTCTAGGACTGGGTCCTTTGATTTGGAAGCGCCAGGGAGCCGAGACCCAGTATTCCATTCGCAGTCTGCCCCTGGGTGGCTACTGCAAGATGGCCGGTGACAATCCCCACGACGATAAGATCACCGGAACGACCAACGTGGATCAGGAGCGTATCCCTGAGCACCGCATGTTTTACGCCAAAACAGTTTGGCAAAGGGCCCTGGTCGTGGCTGCCGGTCCGATCATGAATTTCATCGTGGCGGCTCTGATTTTCGGCGTGATCTTCATGATCCTTGGGATTCCCACCGCCTTATCAAACAAGCCCATCATTGGTGAGATCAGCCCAGGGGGACCTGCTGCTCAGGCTGGGCTCCTGCCGGGAGACAGAATTCTTTCAGTAGACGGAATAAAGGTTGAGTCCTGGGATCAGTTGGCCGAACAGATTCGCAGTAAGGCCAATCAGGATGTCATCTTAAAAGTCCAGAGGGGAGAAGTGATCTTCGAGACTGTGGTTCAACCCAGGCAGGAGAGGCCCGACGGTCCCGGTCTCATTGGTATTGTACCGAAAGCCGAGGCTAGGGAAAGGGTGCCGCTGCACACAGCTCTCTGGTACGGCTTGCTCCAGACCTTTCACCTTTTGATTGCCTTGGTTGTGGGGCTCTTTGAATTGCTCACCGGAAAATTGACCGGGCCTATCGCCGGTCCTGTTGGCATCGCCAAGATGGCCGGTCAGGCCGCCCGGTTCGGTTTGGAAAGCCTACTGAATCTCACTGCCGTTCTCAGCGTCAACTTGGGTGTGCTTAACCTTTTGCCTTTTCCGGCGTTAGACGGCGGACGGCTGGCATTCCTGGGGGTGGAGGTCCTACGAAGAAAGCCGGTTGATCCGGAACGGGAGGGCTTGGTGCATTTCATCGGGTTTGCTTTGTTGATGCTGTTGATCCTCTTCATCACCTTCAGGGAAGTCGTCAGTCTGTTTTAAGGGTGAGGTTATGTATACACGAGCTGAGACCAAAATTGTTCAAGTGGGCGAGGTTAAGATCGGCGGCGGTAATCCGGTGGTGGTCCAGTCGATGGCCAATGCCGATCCTCATGATTTTGCCGGACTGAAGCGCCAGGTGGAGGAGCTGGCGGCAGCCGGTTGTGAGGTGGTCAGGCTGACTGTCCCGGACCAAGAGGCCGCAGACGTTTTCAGGAGAGTGAAGAAAGTAAGCCCGGTACCTTTGGTAGCTGATATTCACTTTGATTACCGGATGGCTTTGGCAGCCATCAAAGCAGGGGCAGATAAAATCCGGATCAACCCGGGAAATATTGGGTCAGAGGAGCGGGTGAGCCAGGTCCTGGCTGCAGCTAAAGCCGCGGGCATCCCCATCAGAATCGGTGTCAACAGCGGCTCACTACCTAAGGACTTATTGGACAAGTACGGGGTGAGCGCCCGGGCCATGGTGGAGGCAGCCGAAAGAATTATCACTCTTTGCGCCAAGCATGGTTTTGAGGATCTGGTTTTTTCTTTGAAAGCATCCAGTGTTCCCTTGGCTGTGGAAGCCAATTTGGAGTTTGCCCGACGCTTTCCTTTTCCTTTACATTTAGGAATAACTGAGGCAGGACCGGCTGAATCTGGTATAATCAAATCAGCGGCTGGACTTGGCGGCATGCTGGTCCAGGGGATAGGCGACACTATAAGGGTTTCCCTCACCGGAAATCCGGTGCAGGAGGTAGAAGTGGCTTACCGGATCCTGCAGGCCTTTGGCCTCCGGGAGTATGGTCCGACCATCGTTTCCTGCCCCACCTGCGGGCGGTGTCAAGTGGATTTGGAGAATATCACTAGAGCGGTCAGTACCGCCCTTAAAGACGTAAAGAAGTCCCTCAAGGTGGCGGTAATGGGTTGTGCTGTCAACGGACCCGGGGAAGCCCGGGAAGCGGATATAGGAATTGCCTGTGGCCCCAGGGGAGGGCTTTTATTCAAGAATGGAGAAATCGTTGCCAAAATCTCAGAGGATCAGTTGATACCGAGATTGATTTCGGAAATTAAGGAAATGTCAGGGAGGAAGTCTTAGGATGTTAATGTCTCAAGTCTTTGTGCCGACATTACGGGAAGTTCCCAAAGAAGCGGAGATCCCTAGCCATCAATTGATGCTCAGGGCTGGATTGATCCGGAAGAACGCCGGTGGAATCTACACCTATCTGCCTTTAGGGTTGAAGGTGATCCAGAAAATTGAGGCTATCATCAGAGAGGAGCTCAATGCCAAGGGTTCTCAGGAGCTTCTCATGCCGATCATCCAACCTGCGGAGCTGTGGGAACAGACCGGACGCTGGGAGATCTATGGAGACGAGATGTTCCGCCTGACTGATCGGCACGGCCGCCGGTTCTGTTTGGGCCCGACCCATGAGGAATTGATTACGGCTTTGGTCGGGGCCGAGGTCAGCTCCTACCGGCAGCTGCCCCTCCGCCTCTACCAGATTCAGAATAAGTACCGGGACGAGATTCGTCCCCGGTTCGGTCTCATGCGGGGCAGGGAATTCATCATGAAGGATCTCTACTCCTTTGACCGGGATGAAGCCGGACTGGAAGAGAGTTATCAGGCCATGTACGAGGCCTACACCCGGATTTTTCAGCGCTGTGGGTTAGAGACCCGTCCTGTGGAGGCTGATCCTGGTGCCATTGGCGGGAATTCCACCCACGAATTCATGGTGATTGCTGAGACCGGGGAGGCGGCCATTGTCTACTGTACTGAATGCGACTATGCCGCCAATGTGGAAAAGGCGGAGCTTCTGCCGCCGGAAGAAGAGGTTCTGCCCACCGAAGCTCTGCCTGAGCAAGTCTTCACTCCTGATACCAAGACCATCGAAGAAGTCGCCAACTTCCTGGGGTTGCCGGAGAGTGCTACCATCAAGTCCCTCCTCTATGAGGTTGAGGGTGAGCCGGTTATGGTTCTGGTCCGGGGAGACCACATCCTCAATGAATTTAAACTGGCTGCATATCTTGGTACCAGCACCTTCCGGTTGGCTGATGACGACTTCATCACGGAGAACGGTTTCATCACCGGCTACGTAGGGCCGGTCAGCCCGCCCAAGAAAGTGCGGGTGATCGCGGACTACGCGCTGAAGAGCGGCGGATCTTACGTAGTTGGCGCGAATAAAGAAGATACCCACCTGAAGAATGTGGTCCCGGGACGGGATTTTGAGGTCGAGGCTTACTTGGATCTCCGGCAGGCCCAGCCTGGAGACCTCTGTCCCCGGTGTCGAGGTGAGCTCAAGGGGGCCAGGGGAATTGAAGTCGGGCAGATCTTCAAAC
This sequence comes from Bacillota bacterium, assembly GCA_017656135.1. Lineage (GTDB taxonomy): Bacteria > Bacillota > UBA5301 > UBA5301 > UBA5301 > JACDOJ01. Next base: position 11,639 of record JACDOJ010000008.1, read on the forward strand.
TGGGGACCAAGTACTCCGAGGCCTTAAACGCCACCTACGTCGATGAAGAAGGCAATTCCAACTACATCTACATGGGCTGCTATGGCATTGGTGTCGGCCGGACTATGGCTGCCGCCATTGAGCAAAATCACGATGAAAACGGCATCATCTGGCCTTTGCCCATTGCCCCGGCCCAGGTTATCATCGTCCCGGTGGCTTATCACGACGAGCAGCAAAAAGAAATCGCCGACCGGCTCTACCACTCCCTCATGGCTGCCGGTTTCGAGGTCATCCTGGATGACCGGGACGAACGTCCAGGGGTCAAATTCAAGGATGCGGATTTGATCGGTATTCCCTACCGGGTGACTGTGGGGCCCAAAGGAATTAAGAACGGCGTCTTAGAGCTTTATGAACGCAAAACCGGAGAAATTCGGGAGCTGCCAATCGAAGGAGCAGATCGCGCCATCGAATCTTTACTAAGGAGCGTGTAAACGTGGATTTTGCCGTTATTATCCCTGCTTTCAATGAAGGTAGGACCATCGGCAAGGTGATTGATTGCGCACTGAAGGCTCAGCAGATGGATAGTAGGATAGCCGAAATCATTGTGGTTGATGACGGATCTCAAGATGACACCGCTTTAGTTGCCGAAACCTACGGGGTGAAAGTTATCCGTCTGCCCCGGAATTTAGGGAAAGGAGCGGCCATGGTTGCCGGGGTGGCGGCCACCCAGTGCGCAGGGATTTTGTTTTTAGACGGTGACCTTATAGGACTTGAACCCAAACATCTGAAATTACTTATAGATCCCATTTACAATGGATCCGCCCGAATGACCTTGGGTGTTTTTGATGCCGGCAGAATCTCTACTGACTTGGCCCAGGCGGTTGCCCCACATATCAGCGGACAGCGGGCCATGTTTAGGGAGGATTTTCTGAAGGTCAAAGGATTGGAGGATTCCCGCTTCGGTGTAGATATCGCCTTGACCAACTACGCCAATAAATGGAAGTGGCCGATTCAAAAGGTTCCTCTGCGCGGCGTGACCCAGGTGATGAAGGAGGAGAAGTACGGGTTCTTCAATGGGGCCAAAGCCCGGCTGAAGATGTACTGGGATATTTTGAAGCAAATTAGGGCTTAAAGGTTGGTGAATTGAGTGAGTTTGGCCGAGGAAAAGATGGAGATCTCTCATCTTACCTGGGACAAGATATGGGAGCGCCTCCTGGCTGAGTGCCTGACTGGTGAAGAGCACCGACGCTGGGCGGCGCATCTTGATGTTAAAGAGGTTGTTGTTCAAAAACAGGCTGGCAGCTGGCGGATCGTCCTCTCTGGGCCTGAGGATCTGCCCCAAGAGACCCGCCAGAAAATCATGAACTACCTCAGCAATTATCTTTCCCGACTGGTGCCGACGACCTGTGAGTACTGCGGGGACAAGCCTTCGGTGGCGGTGACCAACGACTGGGAGTATTACCAACGTCTCCAGGAGTTTCGTCATCAGCAAGCTGCGGCCGCTGAGGGCCTCTTCGGTCGCCCTTTTCAGGCTGAATCGGTTACTCTGGATCAGGTGGAGCATTCCGGGGATAAAGTGACCGTGCTGGGGAAGGTCATCGCCGTTGACTCCCGCGAGCTCCGCAACAGCAAGACCCTGCTCACTTTCGATCTCACTGATTACACTGACTCCATTACCGTCAAACTCATTGGTGATGATGAGGTTCGGGCTCTGGTCGGGTCCATCAAGAAGGGGCAGTGGTTGACGGTTTCCGGAGTGACTGAAGTCGACCAGTACCTCCAGGAGATAGTCTTATCCCCCAAGTTTATCGATGAGGCCGAACCCCCTGTGGACCGCGTGGACCAGGCTGACGAGAAAAGGGTGGAACTCCACTTCCACACCAAGATGAGCGCTATGGACGGGCTAGTGGACGTGGAAGAGGCGGTGGCTTTGGCGGCTTCCTGGGGGCACAAGGCCATCGCCATTACTGACCACGGCGTGGTTCAGGCTTTCCCGGAGGCCTTTTCTGCCCGCCAAAAATACCGGATCAAGATTATATATGGTATGGAGGGTTATCTCTGCGCCGGAGAGGAAGAGCCGGAGTTTGAACGCACCCACCACATCCTGATCTTGGTACGCAATCAAGCCGGCCTGAAAAACCTCTACAAACTGGTCTCCCAGTCTCATCTGGAGCACTTTTACCGTCATCCGCGCCTGTCCAGACAGCTCTTGGAGAAACACAGAGAGGGTTTGCTCTTGGGTTCGGCCTGTGAAAACGGGGAGCTCTTTCAGGCGATTCTCGCCGGCCAGCCTGAAGAGAAACTGCTGGAGGTAGCTTCTTTTTACGATTTTCTGGAGATCCAGCCTTTGGGAAACAACGACTTTTTGGTCCGGGAAGGTCGAGCGAGTTTAGACCAGCTTAAAGAGTACAACCGGACTATTTGCCGGCTGGGAGAGATTCTCGGCAAACCGGTGGTGGCCACCGGGGATGTGCACTTTTTGCGTCCCAGAGACGAAGTTTACCGCCGGATTCTCATGTACGGGCAGGGCTATAGCGATGCTGAAAAACAGGCTCCTTTGTACTTTAGGACCACCGAGGAGATGCTGGCTGAATTCGAGTATCTCGGAGAAGACCTGGCCCGGAAAGTCGTGATCGAATCTCCCAATCAAATTGCGGATATGGTGGAGGAGGTCATTCCGGTCCCTCAAGAGTTCTGTGGGCCTCAACTGCCGGGTTCCGCCGAGGAGATCCGGCGCTTGACTATGGAGACTGCCCATAAGCTATACGGTTCTGACCTGCCGGAGATTGTTCAAAAACGGTTGGAGCGGGAGTTAGACTCCATTATCAACAACGGTTTCGCCGAGTTGTACATGATTGCCCATAAGCTGGTGCAAAAGAGCCTTTCTGATGGTTACTTAGTCGGCTCCAGGGGCAGTGTGGGTTCATCTCTAGTGGCCACGATGTCCAAGATTACCGAGGTCAATCCGCTCCCACCTCACTACTTATGCCCCAAGTGCCAGTATTCTCAGTTCATCACCAATGGTTCGGTCAACTCAGGGGTGGACCTACCCGACGCCGACTGCCCCAGGTGCGGAGCCAAGCTGCTTAAAGAGGGGCATGATATCCCCTTTGAGACTTTTCTGGGTTTCAACGGCGACAAGGTCCCCGACATCGACCTAAACTTCTCCGGTGAGTACCAGCCGGTGGTGCACAAATATACGGAAGAGCTCTTCGGCGAGGGACATGTTTTCAGAGCAGGCACCATCGCCACCTTGGCGGACCGGACCGCCTACGGCTTTGTCCGCAAGTACTTGGATGAGAAAGGGATCAAAAAGCGCAGAGCTGAGATCAACCGACTGGTTCAGGGGTGTACCGGGGTAAAAAGAACCACCGGTCAGCACCCCGGCGGTCTGATGATTGTGCCCAAGGACCGGAAGATCTTTGACTTCACCCCTATCCAGCACCCGGCCAACGATGCCAAATCGGGTACTATCACCACCCATTTTGATTACAAGGCTATCAGTAGCCGCTTGGTTAAGCTGGATATTTTGGGGCATGATGATCCCACGGTTCTGAGGATGCTGCAAGATATCACCGGAGTGCGTCCGCAAAGCATTCCGCTGGATGATAAGGAAACCATGGCCATCTTCTCCGGCTTGGGCTCCTTGGGTTTGAATGAAGAGGAATTAGGCTCCAAGGTCGGGACTTTAGGGGTTCCGGAGTTTGGCACTCGTTTTGTCCGCCAGATGTTGGAAGAGACCAGGCCGAAAACCTTTGGAGAACTGGTCAGAATCAGCGGCCTTTCCCACGGCACCGATGTTTGGCTCAATAACGCTCAGGAGTGGATTCACAGCGGTCAAGCCAGTCTGGCCGAGGTCATCTCCACCAGAGACGACATCATGACTCACCTCTTGCTCAAGGGAGTGGACCCCTTGACCTCCTTCAAGATCATGGAAAAGGTTCGCAAGGGCAAAGGGATCACTCCGGAGGATGTGGAGGTGATGAAGAAGGCCGGGGTAGCTGAGTGGTTCATCGAATCCTGCCGCCGGATTAAGTACCTCTTCCCAAAGGCCCACGCCGTGGCCTACGTTACCATGGCATTTAGAATCGCTTGGTTCAAGGTACACTATCCGGAGGCCTTTTACGCCACCTATTTCACGGTGCGAGCCGACGAGTTCGATGTGGCTCTGGTAGCCGGAGGGCTGCCGGAGGTAAACAAAACTATCAAGGAATACGAGGCCAAAGGGAACTCCGCCACCGCCCGGGAGAAAAACATCCTTACCATTTTAGAGGTTGTCCGAGAAGCGCTGTTACGGGGCATCACCTTTGGTTCTGTGGACCTATATAAGAGCGATGCCACTGCTTTTAAAATTGCCGGGAAGAAACTCATTCCCCCTTTTATCAGCATCTCTGGACTTGGAGAATCGGCTGCCGAATCCATTGTGACCGCCAGAGCAGAAGGGGCTTTCACCTCGGTGGAGGATCTACGCAGCCGCACCGGTCTCTCCAAAACCCTTATCGAGGTCCTAAAGGAGCAGGGAACAATCGGCAACCTGCCGGAGACCAACCAGATGAACCTTTTTGCCTTCTAGACCTTGCATTGCTCAGAAAGTAATGGTAAAATGTTTGTGGAGTTTTGTTTACGTGTGTGAATGAGTGGGTCTCGCCCACTCATTCTCTGTTAATGCCGACAGAATTTTCCCTTACCTACCAGGTAAAACTAGATGTGCGAGGAACAGGAGGAAATCCATGAGCCGGTCCCAGGTAGAACAGGTGGTAACTGAGTTAGCTGAGCCTGAAGTTTCGGATTTAGGATATGACCTGATTGACGTCGAGTTTACCAAGGAAGGACGTCATTTTTTTCTGCGGGTCTATATCGACAAACCCGGTGGAGTCACCATCGATGATTGCCAGAAGGTAGCGGAACGCTTGAATCCTCTTTTGGATGCGGCTGACCCCATTAACCAGCAGTACATTTTTGAGGTGTCTTCTCCGGGGGCGGAAAGGCCCCTCAAAACTGAGCGCGACTTTGAGCTAGGAAAGGGCCGGTTTGTTCATGTGAATACCTATGCCCCGATCAATGGCGCCAAGGAATTTGAGGGAGTTCTCTTAGGCAAGCAAAATGGGGTGGTTTCCCTGGAGCTTGATGAGGGAGAGACCATTGGGATACCAGAGGACAAGATAGCCAAAATCAGGTTTGCGATTAGATTTTAATTTATTTGGGGAGGTCACATCGGGATGAATTACGACCTGATGCAAGCACTGCATGAATTAACTCAAGACCGCGGTATATCCATGGAGGTGCTGCAGGAAGCTATCGAAGCTGCCATTGCTTCGGCTTATAAGAAGCATTACAACGCAGCAGGCAATATCCGGGTCGATTTTGGGGAGGGTCCCGGTGGAGATATTAAAGTCTATTCCAGGCGTAGGGTTGTCGAAGAGGTGACCAATCCCCAGCAAGAAATTTCCCTGGAAGAGGCGCGGGCAATCGATCCCAGTTATCAGGTGGGGGACTACTATGAAGAGGAGGTAACCCCAAAAGACTTTGGCCGGATTGCGGCCCAAACTGCTAAGCAGGTGGTAATTCAGCGGATTCGCGAGGCCGAACGGGATTTGGTCTATGACGAATACATTGAACGGGTGGATGATATCGTCACCGGTATAGTACAGCGCGTTGAACGCCGCAATGTCTACATCGACCTGGGTAGGGTAGAAGCCGTCCTCCCGCCCCATGAACAGATGCCCAATGAGCGCTACCATCATGGTGATCGCCTCAAAACCTACATTGTAGACGTTAGCAAGACCACCAAAGGACCGGTTATTACTGTCTCTCGGGCCAATCCTGGCCTTTTGAAACGCCTTTTCGAGCTGGAAGTTCCGGAGATCTTTGACGGCATTGTAGAGATCAAGAGCGTGGCCAGAGAACCGGGTTCCCGCTCCAAGATCGCTGTTTTTTCCAATGATCGCAATGTGGATCCGGTAGGTGCCTGTGTAGGGCAAAGGGGAAGCCGGGTTCAGACTATTGTTAACGAACTTAGGGGCGAGAAAATTGATATCGTCGAGTGGGACGAGGATATCGGCAAATTCGTGGCCAACGCTTTGAGCCCGGCCAAAGTGGAGGCGGTTTACCCTAAGCCCAGTGAGAAAATCGCCCGGGTTGTGGTCAATGAAGACCAGCTTTCCTTGGCCATCGGCAAAGAGGGGCAAAATGCAAGACTTGCGGCAAAGCTCACCGGCTGGAAAGTGGATATCAAGACTTGGGATCAGATGCAAGAGATCCTGGCCAAAGAAGCCGAGGAGGAAGAAGCCGCCCGGAAGGCCGCTGAGGAAGAGGCTAAGCAGGCTGAGGAAGAAGAGATTGACACCTCACTCCTGGATGAAGTGGTCGCCCAGATTATCGAAGAGGGGATTCCTGAAAAGAAAGAGAAGGCTAAAAAGCCCACTATCCTACACAATCTGGAAGACCTGCGGATTCTGGTCGAGGGCAATGAGTCCGACGAAGATGAGGCCGAAGATAAAGACACAGAGCCAGAGGCTGAGGCCAAGAAAAAGAAAGAGCCTGCTCCAGACCACATTGATGATGATCTCTTAGATGATGCTCTGGCTGATCTTTTGGATATCGACTAGCCTGTTAAAAGGAGGCGAAGACTGTGAAACGAATACCTGTTCGAACCTGTGTGGCGTGTCGGTCAACCGGTGACAAACGGGGTTTGGTCCGGTTTGTTCGCACTCCTTTAGGCCAAGTTGAGTTAGACCCGACCGGCAAGAAATCCGGCAGAGGAGCCTACGTCTGCCCGAGAGAGGAATGCTTTGATAAGGCCCTTGCTGGGCCTTTGGCCAAGGCTCTGAAGGTTACCTTATCTGCTGAGGATAAAGAAAGGCTGGTTAAGGAGTTTGCCAACCGCTAGTCAAAAGGACAAGATCCTAGGCTACTTAGGGTTAGCAGCCCGTGCAGGTAAGTTGGTGATGGGCAGAGGCCCGTTGCTGGATGGGCTCTCCCGGGATGCTGTGGTCCTGGTGTTGATCGCGGCCGACGCAGGCCAGGCGGTTTCCACAGAGGTCGCCAGGGTGTGCCAGGAGCGGGCTGTCCCGTGTTATACTGTTGATGGCCTGACTAAGTACGATTTGGGTAGTCGATTAGGTAGGCGGGCCTACTCAGTGGTGGGCCTTACTTCCCGAGATTTTGCCCGTGGAATAGAGGACCAAATTGCTTCGCTGTTATCGGCCGATTAATGTGGGGGTGTTTTATGCGTGGATAAAGTAAGAGTGTATGAACTAGCTAAAGAACTAGGGGTTAACTCCAAAGATATGGTGAAGATGCTTCAAAAACTGGGACTCGATGTGAAGAACCATATGAGTGCCATAGATGCATCTATTGCCAACCAGATTAGGGAGCGGGTCAAAGTTCTCCGCCAGCGCAAACAACAGGAGGAGAAAAAGGCTGAAAAGCACGTGGAGCAGCAAAAGCAGCCTGAAGCAAAAGCACCTATAGACAAGCAGGAAGCCTCGGTTGAGGGCAGCAAACCGAAGAAAAAGAAGGACAAGAAGCGTTCCCCCAAAGATTACGCGGATGAAGAGAAAGAGGCCAAGGGCTTTAAAAAGGTTGCCAAGCGAAGAGATGAGAGTTTCGATGATGATGACGAACTATTCGAGAGTAGAGGCGGCAAGAGTCGGCCCCAAAAAGGCTCCGGGCAGAAGCAAAAAGGCGTTGGGAAGAACCAGAAACCTGCTTCGAAACCAACTCCCATTGCCAAGAAAAAGGTCACTATTCCATTAGAGGCTACCGTTAAAGAGCTGGCTGAAGAGTTTGGCATGCCGGCCACTGAGTTGATCAAAAAGTTGATGAACCTTGGGATCATGGCGGCTGTAAACCAGACAGTCGATCCTGAGGCTGCTCTCCTAATTGCCGAGGAAATGGGTTTGGAAGCTAGCATAGAGGAACCCAAAGATCCTGAAACCCTCTATCTGGCCGACGAAGAGGATCCACCAGAAAGTCTCAAGGAGCGGCCGCCTGTAGTGACCATCATGGGCCACGTTGACCACGGTAAAACCACCCTTCTGGATGCCATTAGGGAAAGCAAGGTTGCGGCCCAGGAGGCTGGTGGAATCACCCAGCACATCGGCGCTTATCAAGTCAAATTCAAGGATAAAACTATCACTTTCCTGGACACCCCAGGCCACGAAGCTTTCACAGCCATGCGGGCCCGGGGAGCGCAAGTTACTGATATTGTCATCCTGGTTGTAGCCGCTGATGACGGTGTCATGCCCCAGACGGTGGAGGCCTTGAACCACGCCAAAGCGGCCAATGTGCCTATCATTGTGGCCATTAACAAAATAGATAAACCCAATGCCAACCCGGATAGGGTCAAACAGGAACTTACTGAATATGGTTTGATCCCCGAGGAGTGGGGCGGTGACACCATTTTCGTTCCCATCTCCGCTCTAAAGAAACAGGGAATCGATGACATCTTGGAGATGATCTTGCTGGTGGCGGAGATGGCAGAACTGAAAGCCAACCCCGATCGTTTGGCTCGCGGTACGGTAATCGAGTCCAAGCTGGACAGAGGCATGGGCCCCTTAGCCACTGTGTTGATCAAGAAAGGTACCTTAAGGGTAGGAGACCCGGTGGTAGTCGGAGAGACTTACGGCAAGGTCAGGGCTATGACCGACTACCTGGGTAACCGGCTCAAGGAGGCCGGCCCTTCAGACCCTGTGCAGATCCTAGGGCTCTCCGATACCCCTCCGGCCGGCGAAAGCTTCGCCGCCGTGGAAGATGAAAAAGTGGCCCGGAGTATCGCTGAGTCCCGGAGGGAACGGGCAAGGCAGGAGCACCTGCACCGCACTACGGCCCTTACTTTGGAGGACCTCTACGACAAGATCAAAGAGGGCCAGGTCAAGAACCTAAACATCGTCCTTAAGGCCGATGTGGATGGGTCGGTGGAGGCCTTGCGGGGTTCTCTGGAGCGGCTCTCCAATGAAGAGGTCAAAGTCCATGTGATCCACGCGGGAGTCGGTGCCATTACTGAGAGCGACGTTATGTTGGCAACTGCCTCTGATGCCATCATTATCGGCTTCAATGTGCGTCCGGACAGTAACGCCAAACGGGCCGCTGAGCGAGAAAAGGTGGACATCCGCCTCTACCGGGTTATTTACAACGCCATCGATGATGTTAAGGCTGCTATCGCCGGTATGTTAGAGCCTACTTACGAAGAAGTGGTTCTGGGCCGGGCCGAAATCAGACAGGTTATTCGGGTTCCCAAAGTGGGCAATGTCGCCGGGTCATATGTGCTGGAAGGCAAGATTATCCGCAATGCTTTGGCCAGGGTGATTAGAGATAACATCGTCATTCAGGAGGACAAAATTGCTTCCTTACGGCGGTTCAAAGACGATGTTCGGGAAGTCGACTCCGGCTATGAATGCGGCATCGGTTTAGAGAAATTCCAGGACATCAAGGAAGGCGACATTATCGAAGCTTTTGAGATGCGCGAGGTCGAGCGTACTTTATAGGGGGATAAGAATGGGCAGCAACAGGCATGAGCGGATCGAAGACCAGATCCAAGAGGAAATTGGGGAGATGATTCTCAAGGACCTGAAAGACCCTCGGATCGGTTTTGCCAGTGTAACCAGGGTTAAGCTGACCGGGGATAAACGGGAAGTACGGGTCTTCGTCAGCGTCTACGGCAGCGAAGAGGAGAAGCAAAAGACTATCGAAGCCCTAGAACACGCCAAAGGTTACGTCCGCACTGAGATCGGGCGCAGGATCAAACTTCGTCATACTCCGGAGGTTCACTTTTTCCTGGATGACTCCATCGAAAAGGGGTCCAGAGTTATGGAGATCCTCTCTCGGTTGGAAAAGGGAGAGACTTTTGACTCCAGTAAGGAGGAAGAGTAGGTGGAGGAGATGGTAGTTGGTTCTCCGGAGCTGGTCCTGGCCAAAATAAGAGAACTGGATGACTATCTTCTTGTAGCCCACATCCACCCCGATGGGGACAGCATCGGTTCTCTCCTGGGTCTGGCCGATTTGTTGGAGCAGTTGGGTAAGAGGTGGATAATCGCTTCTGCGGAAGAGGTTCCTTCTTCTTACCGTTTTTTGCCGGGCTCAGAGGAGATTCGGGTTGGTACAGAGGGACTTTCCGGCTCTTTCCGCAACGTAATCGCGTTGGATGTCTCGGAAGCCCTCCGCCTCGGGGATTTGCAACCGGTCTTGGCTGAGGCCCAGGTGGTCATCAACATCGACCATCATCAGGGAAACAGCTTTCCGGAGCCTAAGTACGTTCGGACCAGTGCCTGTGCCACCGGAGAACTGATTTATGAGCTCTTTTTGGCAGCTGGCCTGAAACCCACTGTAGTCGGCGCTAAGGCCTTGTATACGGCCATCATGACCGATACCGGGAGGTTCAGCCACGCCAACACTACCCAAACTGCCCTGAAGATTGCGGCAGAGCTGGTGGGTTTGGGGGCAGATCCTCACCATCAGTACGTTGAGGTTTATGAGCGTAAAGATATCCGGCTTTTAAAACTTCTGGCTAAAGTTCTGGATAGCCTCCGTCTGGTCTGTGACGGCAAAGTCGCCTACTTGGTCATCGACCAAGAGACCCTGGCTGGGTTTCCCTTGGATATGGGTGACACCGAGAACTACATCTCCTATGCTCAAATGATCGACGGTGTCCAAATCGCTCTGCTCTTTAGAGAGGTGGAGGGTGGTACCACCAAGGTCAGCTGGCGGTCAGTACCGGGGGTTGATGTCAGTCGGTACGCCCGAGATTTTGGCGGTGGAGGCCATGTCAATGCTGCAGGCTGTGAAATCGCCGCCAAACCTCAAGAGGCTGTGCAAAAGGTTCTTGAGTATCTCCAGAGCAGGATCTGTTAGGAGAGTCCGTAATGTACGGTTTTTTAAATGTTCTGAAGCCACCTGGTATGACTTCTCATGACCTGGTGGCCTTCTTACGTAAACTACTTAAAATGAGAAAGATCGGTCACTCCGGCACTTTAGACCCCAATGCTGCCGGGGTTATGGTTCTGGCCTTAGGCCAAGCCACCCGGCTGTTGGAGTACCTAAAGTCTGATACCAAGAAGTACATCGGCCTCATTCGCTTAGGGATCACTACCGACACTTATGATGCTGACGGAATCATAACTTCCACTTGCCCGGAGAAGAAGGTTTCCTTGACCGAATTGGAGGAGGTGGTCGCCTCCTTTCAGGGCGTTCAGGAGCAGAAACCTCCACTGGTTTCGGCGATCAGGGTTAATGGTAAACGGTTGTATCAGTACGCCAGGTCCGGTCAGGAGGTTGAGGTACCCACTAGGCAGGTGGAGATCACCGAGATCAGGATAAAACCTTTAAGCCAAAAAAAAGTCTTCGGCTACAATGATCTGGTGCGGATCGCTGTGACCTGTAGTAAAGGAACATATATTCGCAGCTTGGCCCATGATATCGGGGTCAGATGCGGTCTAGGAGCTCATTTGGCTGCCCTTTTACGCACCGAAAGCGACGGCTTTGCGGTAGCTGATACCTTGACCTTAGACGAGCTGCAAGCTGTGGTCTCCGGCGATTTTTTGGCGGACAAAGTGGTTCCGCCCCACAAGGTGTTGGGTTTTCCTGTGGTAGAGCTTTCGTCCTCTGAAGCGGGGACGGTGGTAAACGGCAATCAGATTAGGGCGAGAGAAGAAGCGTCTTCTGGCACTCTCTTCAGCCTTGTATACAATGAAAGGCTGTTGGCGGTGGCGGAGTACAGGCCCGGTGGTAGAGCAGGTATTCTGCAGCCGGTGAAGGTGATGCCCGGTGACTAGTGAGAGGGAGTTTGTTCAGCGCTTGCTGATTCAGCACAATCCGCCTCCCCATGGGGCCGTCTTGGCCCTAGGGGTTTTCGACGGTGTCCATCTGGGGCACCAGGAACTGGTGGTCACCGCCCGCAGGCTGGCCCAAGAAAACTTTCCGACCCACACCCCAGTCGGAGCGGTTTCCTTCTGGCCCCATCCTCAGAAACTCTTCGCTCCTCAGAGGCCTTTCTACCAGCTGACCACCGCCATGGAACAGGCTGAATTAATGGCCTCCTTAGGGGTTGATTATTTCGGTTATTTCCACTTTACCCCGGAATTTGCGGCTATTTCTGCATTTGAGTTTGCCGAAAAAATCTTAGCCGGGCAGCTTGCGGTTCGAGGGGTAGTGGTTGGTTTCAACTTTCGCTACGGCGCCGGAAACCAAGGTGATGCCGGGACTTTAGAGGCCGCCGGCAGACGGTATGGTTTCCAGGTCAAAGTGGTGGAGGCGGTCTGTCTGGACGGTGAGGTGATCAGCAGCACCAGGATCCGAAAATTGGTTGCCAAAGGAGAGGTGGCAGCCGCCCGTAGGCTTTTAGGCAGGCCCTATTTCGTCACTGGCCGGGTCGTACATGGTTACGGTCGGGGGCATAAACTCGGTTTCCCCACGGTAAACCTCCGGCTTCCCGAGGATCGGGTGCCGCCGGCAGCCGGGGTTTACGCCGGAAGAGCCGTCCTTGGCCAAGCTCTATATAGGCCCTGTGCCATTTTCGTTGGTGAACCTGTTACCTTTGGAAACCAGGGCCTTTCAGTGGAAGCCCACCTTCTGAACTGGGAAGGTGACCTTTACGAGCAAGAACTTAAGTTGGAGTTTTTCCGCTACCTGCGGCCGATTATCAAGTTCGCTTCCCCAGAGGAGCTGCAACGACAAATCAAGCACGATATACAGAGGATTCTAACGGAAACCTAAAGTTGTTGGCAAGTGGCAGTCTTTATGGTAATATGAGAAGTGGCCTTTGAGAGGTCGAACGCTTCACTCGGTTTGGCGTTACTCCGGCGTCATACTGGGTGGACCGCGATTTTGTGGTAAATGGAGGTGAAACGATGAGCCTGAGCAGTGAAGTCAAGCAGAAGATTATTGATGAGTACAAGCTGCATGATGCCGACACCGGGTCTCCGGAGGTCCAAATCGCTATTCTTACCAAGCGCATCAATGACCTCACCGAGCATTTAAAGGTGCACAAGCACGATCACCATTCCCGGCGTGGCTTGTACAAGATGATCGGTAAAAGGCGCGGTCTTTTGAACTACCTGATGAAAAAGGATATCGATAGGTACCGTGACCTGATCGGGCGGCTTGGCATCCGTAAGTAAAGCAATGAGTGTTTTTTGGGAGGCGGGTATTCTATGGTACCCGCTCTTTTTCTGTTATTTGGGAATTTGAACGCCCTTAGAGGAAATGATATTTTGGTATGGAAATGTTTACAATTGACAAGCTAAAGATAAGAGCATGAGAAAGAGAATAGGAGGACACTTCGTAGATGAACTTGTATGAGATGGATTTCGGGGGTCGCAAGCTGACCATCGAAACTGGTGAACTGGCAGGCCAAGCCAATGGCGCTGTCATGGTCCGTTATGGTGACACCGCTGTTTTGGTTACAGCAACCGCTTCCAAAGAACCCAGAGAAGGGATCGATTTTTTCCCGCTTTTGGTGGATTACGAAGAAAGACTATACGCTGTGGGCAAGATTCCCGGCGGGTTTATCAAACGGGAAGGCCGCCCCAGTGAACAAGCTATCCTATCGGCCCGGATGATAGACAGACCCTTGCGGCCTTTGTTCCCGAAAGGATTCCGCAATGATGTGCAAGTTGTGGCACAGGTCATGTCGGTGGATCAGGACAATGTCCCTGACATACCGGCGATGATTGGCGCATCCGCTGCCCTTTCCATTTCCGATATTCCCTTTGACGGCCCCATTGCCGGGGTTAGGGTCGGCCGGGTAAACGGGCAGCTACTCATCAATCCATCAGCTGAGGATCGGGAAAAAAGCGACTTTGATTTGGTAGTTGCGGGCACTAAAGACGCTATCATGATGGTGGAAGCCGGTGCCAAGGAAGTGCCGGAAGAAGAGATACTTGACGCTATTCTCTTCGGCCACGAGGAAATCAAAAAGGTTGTGGAGTTCCAGGAGCGGATAGTAGCTGAGGTCGGAAAGGAAAAGAAAGAGTTCACCCTCTACACTGTTAAAGAGGATGTGGATGCAGCTATTCGGGAATTGGGAACTCCGCTCCTTAGGGAGGCCATTCAAAACGCTGACAAACTGGCCAGACAGGAAGCCATTGAACAGGCCAGGGAAGAGATCATTCAGAAGTATCAAGAGCAAGTCGGCGAAGAAGAATACGCCTTGAGCGCCAAGATGGTAGAGGATGTTTTGGATGTCCTCACCAAAGAGCTGGTCCGCTCCATGATAATCAATGAAAATCTGCGGCCGGACGGGCGCAGGCCCGATGAGATCCGGCCCGTCTCCTGTAAAGTCGGCCTCTTACCCAGGGCCCACGGTTCAGGTCTCTTCAATCGCGGTCAAACCCAGGTCATCACCGTTGCCACCTTGGGAATCCAGTCTGATGTTCAGATTCTGGACGGCTTGGGTATTGAGGAGTTCAAACGGTACATGCACCACTATAACTTCCCGGCCTACAGTGTTGGCGAAGTGCGGCCTATGCGTGGCCCCGGTCGTCGTGAGATCGGACACGGAGCTCTGGCTGAACGGGCCCTCTTGCCGGTGCTGCCGAGCCATGAAGAGTTTCCCTACACCATCAGGTTGGTCAGTGAGGTCTTGAGCTCCAACGGTTCCACCTCTCAGGCCAGTGTCTGCGGCAGCACCCTGGCTCTGATGGATGCCGGCGTACCCATCAAAAAACCGGTAGCCGGTATCGCCATGGGACTAGTAAAAGAAGGCGACAAATTCGTGGTCCTGTCAGATATTCAGGGAATAGAAGACCACCTAGGAGACATGGACTTCAAAGTTGCGGGCACTAGAACCGGAGTTACCGCCATCCAGATGGATATCAAGATCGCCGGTATTGGCAGAGAGATTCTTTCCGCAGCTTTGAAGCAAGCCAGAGAGGGCAGGATGTTCATTCTGGATAAGATGATGGAAGTCATCTCAGAACCTCGGCCTGAGATCTCGCCGTATGCACCGAGGATTATCACACTGACTATCGATCCTGAGAAGATTCGGGACGTTATCGGCCCCGGTGGCAAGACTATTCGTAAGATCATCGCTGAAACCGGAGCCGACATCGACATCGATGACGATGGAACGGTCTACATCGCCTCGGTGGACCAAGAGGCCGGGCAAACCGCCAAGTCGATCATTGAGAGCCTCACCAAGGGTGTGGAAGTGGGTGAGGTTTACGAGGGTGTGGTCAAGCGAATCACCAACTTTGGTGCTTTCGTGGAGATTGGACCTAATAAGGAAGGACTGGTGCACATCTCCCAGCTGGCGAGGCGGCGGGTGAACAAAGTGGAAGACGTAGTCCACGTCGGCGACATCATCAGGGTTAAGGTCGTCGAGATCGACAGTCTCGGCAGAATTAACCTCTCCCACAAAGAGTTCAGCAAAGTCTAGCCCTTTTGACACGGGGTTTCTCACGGCGAAAGCCTGCTCAGGTAGGAGTGGGCTTTATCTTTTTTTGCAGGGAATAACTGGTCAGGTGCGGAAAAAATCATTCATTACCTAGCTGGTCTTGAGCAGAAGGAGGGAGTAGTGTTGGCTAGGGTGGTGGTCAACAGCGAGCGTTGCAAAGGTTGTCAAATCTGTTGTTTCACCTGTCCCAAAAACATCTTGCAGCTCAGCACCGAAACCAATTCCAAAGGGTACAACCCAGTCTATGTTCAGTTCCCCCAGAAGTGCACAGGGTGTGCTCTGTGCGCTTTGATGTGCCCTGATGTGGCCTTGGAGGTCTGGAAGTAGGGAGAAGTAAAGGAGGTTAAAGCATGGAGCGTAAGCTCATGAAGGGTAATGAAGCGGTGGGTGAAGCCGCTATTGCCGCTGGTTGTCGTTACTTTTTTGGCTACCCAATCACCCCTCAGAATGAGCTCCCCGAGTACATGGCCAGGCGGCTGCCGGAGGTGGGAGGCACTTACCTACAGGCAGAGAGCGAAGTTAGCGCCATCAACATGGTCTACGGAGCCGCCGGTGCCGGGGCCAGGGTGATGACTTCATCCTCCAGTCCCGGCATCAGCTTGAAGCAGGAGGGCCTTTCTTACCTGGCCGGGGCGGAACTCCCTTGTGTAGTGGTGAACATGATGCGAGGCGGGCCCGGTCTCGGAGGAATCCAACCGGCCCAGTCAGATTATTTTCAAGCCACTAAAGGGGGCGGTCACGGAGATTACCACTTGCTGGTCTTGGCCCCGGCTTATGTCCAGGAGTTGGTGGATTTGGTTCAGGAGGCCTTTGACCTGGCGGATAAGTACCGCAACCCGGTGATGATTCTAGGCGACGGGGTTCTGGGTCAGATGATGGAACCGGTGGCCATTACCAAGTACATCGATCCTCGGGACCTGCCGAAGAAGGAGTGGGCTACCACCGGTGCTTCTGGCCGCCGTCCCAATCTCATCAACTCACTCTACATCGACCCGGTGGAACTGGCCGCTCACAATCGGAAGCTTGCTGCCAAGTACCAGAGGATGTGCCGGGAAGAACAGCGCTTCCAGGAGTACTGCTTGGAAGATGCGGAAACCATTCTGGTGGCCTACGGAGTTATGGCCCGGATCTGCCGGAGCGTGGTGGATATGGCGCGGCACTCAGGTCTCAAGTGGGGTCTCTTCCGTCCCATCAGCCTCTACCCCTTCCCTGGAGACGCTCTGTATGACAGGGCTAAAGAGGCGGGCGTGCGGAGGGTCGTCACCGCCGAACTCAGCTGCGGACAGTTGATCGAAGATGTTCGCCTGGCCCTGGATGGTCTGGTCCCTACAGAACTTTTGGCCTATCCGGGCGGGCTGGTTCCGTCCCCGGCCGAAGTCTTCCGGCAGGCCAAGTCAGAAAGGGGGGCTTTAAATGGCTGTTCAGCATGAGAAAAGGGTCTTTGGTTACCCCAGCAGTCTGACTGATGCACCCTTTCACTACTGTCCCGGCTGCACTCACGGTATTGCCCACCGTTTGGTGGCCGAAGCTATTGATGATTTAAGGCTTAAAGAACATACGGTGGGAGTTGCCTCTGTAGGGTGTTCTGTTTTCACTTACAACTACTTTAACTGTGATATGCAGCAGGCCTCACACGGCCGGGCCCCGGCTGTGGCTACTGGGATTAAACGGGTTTCCCCGGAAACCATAGTCTTTACCTACCAAGGTGACGGCGATTTAGCCAGCATTGGTACGGCGGAGATCATCCACGCTGCCGCCAGAGGGGAGAACATCACGGTCATTTTTATCAACAACACTAACTTTGGCATGACTGGGGGGCAGATGGCACCCACCACTCTACCGGGGCAGAAAACCACGACAACCCCCTTGGGCAGAGATGTTAAAAAAGCCGGATACCCCCTCAGAGTTTGTGAACTCCTCTCAGCGCTGGACGGACCGGCCTATTTGGCCCGGGTTAGCCTGCACAGCCCCAAGGAAGTCTTGAGGGCCAAGAAGGCCATTAGGAAAGCCTTTGAAACCCAGGTGGCCGGGGCAGGTTTCAGCCTGGTGGAAGTCCTTTCCACCTGTCCAACCAACTGGGGGCTGCCCCCGAAAAAAGCCCTGGAGTATCTCAGAGATGAAGTAGCCAAGTATTATCCTTTAGGAGAATTCCGAGACGGGCCCAGGGAGGTGGAAGCATGCTCCACCAGATAGTCTGCGCCGGATTCGGCGGCCAAGGTGTCATGCTTTTAGGTCAGGTGCTGGCTTATGCCGGCATGTTGGAAGGAAAAGAGGTTTCCTGGTATCCTTCTTACGGTCCGGAGATGCGGGGAGGCACGGCCAACTGCACAACGGTAATCTCTGATTCTGTGATCGGTTCGCCGGTGGTGAGCAATCCTACGGCCTTGATTGTCATGAACCAACCCAGCCTGGAGAAGTTCAAAGACCGGGTGGAACCCGGTGGACTCCTGCTTTATAACAGTTCACTGGTTTCCGAGTATGAGCCTAAAAGCGGCATCCGTGCCTATCCCATCGATGCGGGACGAGTCGCTGCTGAATTAGGCAATCCTAAGGTGGCGAATATTGTGGTACTGGGCGCGCTTTTGGCCCTGGCCAAACCGGTGACGGTTTCTTCAGCCAAGAAGGCTTTGGAGATGGTCTTGCCGGCCAGGAGGCACCACCTGCTGTCGTTAAACTACGCTGCCCTGGAGAAGGGAGTTGAGCTCGTTGACTGAGAGAGTTGTCCAAGAGTTTATCCAATTAGTGAAGATTGACAGCCCTTCCAGAGGAGAACGGGAACTTGCCGATTACCTAAAGACCAAATGTCAGAAACTAGGTTTGACCTTGACTGAGGATGCCGCCGGGACCAAGGTTTCAGGAACCACCGGCAACTTGCACGGGGTGCTCCCTGGGGAGGGAGAGCCTCTGCTCCTATGTGCTCACATGGACACGGTGCGTTCCAATCGAGGGGTGGAAGTGGTCCTGGAAGATGGCGTCTTGAAGACTAAAGGGGAAACCCACATTTTAGGCGCTGATGACAAGGCCGGAATTGCCGCCATCCTAGAGCTGCTCCAGGTATTAAAGGAACAGAGGGAGCCGCATCCTCCCATCGAGGTCCTTTTCACCATTGGGGAGGAGGTGGGTCTTTTAGGTGCCAAATACCTCAACCCAGCCGATCTGGTGAGTAAGTCCGGCTATGTCTTGGACAGCAGCGGGCCGGTGGGCTCAGTGGTCACCAGGTCTCCGGTGCATAATGCCTTTGTCATCAAGATGTACGGCCGGGCAGCTCACGCCGGAAACAATCCTGAAGAGGGGGTAAACGCAATCCAGATAGCCTCCCGGATTGTCGCCGGTCTCTCTCTGGGTCGAGTCGATGAGTATACCACCGCCAATATCGGCAGAATAACAGGGGGCGATGCCGATAACATAGTTCCCGATTACGCCGAGCTCAGCGGGGAAGTCAGAAGCCATGAACCGGAGCGACTTTTAAGATACAAGGAAAATTTGCAAAAAGTGGTCAAGGATGTGGCTGCTATTCACGGAGGACGGGCTGAAGTGGAGTTCGCCGAGTCCTTTCCGGCCCTCCGGCTCTCCGAAGACCACAAGGTGGTCCGGGTGGCAAGGAAGGCGGCCAAACAGGCCGGACTGGTCTCGGCTCTGGTTGCTACCGGCGGCGGCAGTGACGCCAATATTCTGAATGGCAAGGGAATCACCTGCGCCAATTTGGGAATCGGCGCTGGCGGGGAGCACTCTCCCCGTGAGTACATCGCTGTAGACAGCCTTGTGAGCTTGGTGAAGTTCCTCCTCCAGATAGTCAAAGAGTGGTGAAGACATGCTGTACCGGCGCACCGGACAGGTTGTTCGGCTGCTTTCTGCTGACGGCGAAATCCAGAAAATGGTGGTCGCCCTGACTGACGGGGTAGAGGTCCAGGCAGTCAACTACCCGGTTTTCGCCGGGGAGTGTGCCCTAGGGGATGCGGTCTTGTTGAATGGTACAGCCCAGCGGTTGGGTTTAGGCTCAGGCGGCTGGGATTTCGTGGTGGCCAACCTGACCAGGTCCTGTTCAGGTTCTCATGATCCCAGAAAATCTCGAGGCCATTTAATGAAGTTGCGCTACACCCCGCTACAGTTGAAGGTGTTGGCCTGGGATGAGGAAGAAAGTCCCGCAAGACCCCAAGACCCTATGGATTACGGAGACCTGGCGGGTCGGCCTGTTCTGGTGGCCGGTGTGCACAGTCTGGTGGAGCCCACTGTTCGAGCGCTTTCGAAGCTTTCGCCAGGTTCCCGGATCGTCTACATAATGACTGATGGGGCTTGTCTGCCCCTTTTCTGGTCTCAGGTAGTACGGCGCTTAAAGGCAGAGGGGTTGATTGCGACCACTATCACCACGGGTCACGCCTTTGGCGGAGATTATGAGGCTTTGAACAAGTACTCCGCACTGGCCTGCGCTGCCGAGGTGCAGGCAGATTACATCGTCGTGGCAATGGGTCCTGGAATTCCCGGAACCGGTACCAAATATGGGAGCACTTCCTTGGAAGTTGGTGAGTGGCTAAATGCCGCGGCCTCGCTAGGAGGCAGGCCAGTGGCTGTGCCCAGAATCAGCACGGCTGATCCCCGGCCCCGGCACCAGGGAATTAGCCATCATTTTGTAACCGCCCTTAAGAAGATAGCCTTAGTCTCAGCGGAAGTTCCCTTGCCCTACAGAAACCGGGATGAGCTCCGGCTAGTGCAGGATTTTGTGGCCTGGTCCTCGCTGAATCTGGGAGCGCAGGGAGTGATTCACACCGTGAGCTTCCAGGATGTAACCGCTCTGGCCAGAGATCTTTCAGCCTGCGAGCCTTTGTTTAAGAGTATGGGCCGGTGTTTTGAGGAGGATTCCCTGCACTTTGCTGCCGGATATGCCGCTGCTCAGCTTGTTGCCGCCACCTGATCAAGAGATGGCGCAGTTCCCAGACTTTGCCCTGAAAACAGAGGCGGTTTTCATCTACATACAATCGGGCCATGGGCAATCACCTCTGGCCTAGGGTATGCGGAGTTTTGGAATATTATTCCTGTGGAGAGATGAACCGATGGATTTGACGGAAAAGACAGTAAGTACTGAAGTTATTTACCAGGGAAACATCATAGATGTCCGGAAAGAGACTGTTCAGCTGCCCAATGGGGCCTTGTCCCAGCGGGAGATTGTGGCCCATTCTGGGGCCGCCGCTGTGGTAGCCCTCACCGAAGAGGGTCGGTTGGTGTTGGTCCGACAGTACAGAAAGGCTGTGGAAAAAGCCCTTTGGGAGATTCCCGCAGGCAAGTTAGACGGTCCTGAGGACCCCTTAGAGTGTGCCAAGCGAGAGCTGGCTGAGGAAACCGGTTACCAGGCCGAAAAATGGACCAAATTGACCTCCATTTACACCACTCCAGGCTTTAGCGACGAGGTCATTCATATCTTTCTGGCCACCGGCCTCACCCCCGACGATAGTGGGGGAGGCGGAGATGAGGATGAGTTTGTGGAGGTTGGGATTTTCTCTCAGGAGGAAATCCGAGCTAAAATCCGCTCCGGAGAGCTTTCTGATGCCAAATCCCTCGCCGGCTTGTGTGCCTTTTGGGTCGCTGAGGGGGAGAAGTAGGTGCTCTCTGTCTACGTCGACCTGCACGTTCACATCGGAAGCGCCGGAGGACGCGTTGTTAAAGTCACTGCCTCCAGAGACCTTACCGTGGCGAAAATCTTAGAGTATGTCCCCCGAGTTAAGGGGCTGGATATCATCGGCATCGTGGATGGGGCTTCCCCGGGAGTTCTCTCCGAATTGGAGGCCATGGTCCGGGAAAAGGTATTGGCTCCTCATCCTGGGGGAGGTTTGTCCGCAGGTGATTTGCTGGTGATCCCCGGAGTTGAAATGGAGCTAGCGGCTTCTTCAGGGGGGAGCGCCCATTTTTTGGCCTATTTTCCCGCTTTAGAAAGTATCCGAGAATTCTCGGTGGAGTTGGGCCAGTATGTAACCAATCCTCAGCTGAGCACGCAAAAGGCGGTCCTCAGCCCTGTGGAGGCCTTAGAGCTGGTCAGGGCCCATGAGGGTTTTCTGGTGCCTGCTCACGCCTTCACCCCCCACAAAGGGGTTTTAGGATGCTGTGCCAGCAGTTTAAAACAGGTATTCGGGGCCGAGCGAGATAAGATCTTTGCCCTGGAACTGGGGCTTAGCGCGGATACAGCCATGGCTGACTCCCTCTCGGAGCTTGCTGATATCACCTTTCTGACCAGCTCAGATGCCCATTCTTTGCCCAAAATCGGCCGGGAGTACATGCGGTTTCAGCTTGAGGAGGCATGTTTCGCTTCCTTGCGGGAAGCTCTACAGGGAGGGAGCAAAACCAATAAGCTTCAGGCCAATTACGGCCTGGCCCCGGCTTTGGGCAAGTACCACCGCAGCTTTTGTCCGGAGTGTGGGCAAATCTTTGAAGAGGGGAGACCGGTTCTGGCCTGTCCTAACTGCCCGGAAAGCAAAGTGGTCAAGGGGGTCTGGGATCGTTTGTTGGAGATTGCGGACCAAGAATCAAACTCCCCCAGCCACCGCCCGCCGTACATTTACCAGGTACCCTTAGAGATGCTTCCCGGCATTGGCCCAAAGACCAAGAGTAAACTGATCGCCCAGATTGGGCCGGAGAAATACGTGCTCAATGAGGCCAGCCCTGAAGAGATTGCTGCCGGCGCAGGTAAGAAGGCCGCTGAGATCATTATCCGCGCAAGGCAGGGAGAGCTGGTTTACATCCCCGGCGGCGGCGGAAAATACGGCCGGCCAAAATTGGCTTAGTCCCTCTTTGCTTTAGTTATATAGGTTTGTTCGCCTGCATACTTATGTTAGGGAACAGGCCTTTTTATTTTGGAGAGATGTCTATGCGCAGAAGAGGTTTCCGGTCGGCCCTGGAGAGTTACTTCCAGCGGAGAGCGGCCATTTATATTTTAGTACTGATTATCTTCGTAATGGGTTCTTTCTTCGGAACCCTGGCCGTCAATATTATCAATGAGAGCCAACAAGCGGCTTTGACTTACCGTCTGAATTCCTTTTTTGACGGCGTGTCCCAAGTGAGCACCGGGGCGGTCTCTCTGGACAGTCTCAAAACGGTGACATTCTCTCAGATTCTCAAGCTCGTCGGAGTCATCTGGATCCTTGGTCTCTCCCTGGTCGGGTCCCCGCTTATTCTTTTGGTCGTCTTCACCAGGGGTTTCATTCTAGGCTTCACCACCGGATTCATTGTCAAAAAACTGGGCTTAAAAGGGGTACTCATGGCTCTAGCCGCTCTTTTACCCCAAAATCTTTTCTACATACCGGCAGTGATAATTATAGGTGTGGCCGGCATAGCTTTTACCATGAGTTTCATTCGGTCTTGGCACCGGCGGGAAGAAGGGCTGGGGTTACAGTTCGTCGGTTATACATTGGTGGCTGTATTTTGCTCCCTGCTGATGGCCGGGGGCGCCCTGGTGGAGAGTTATGCTACACCGTATTTGATCACGTGGTTAAACGGTCTTCTCGGGTAAAGGGGTGAGGTTTTGTGATCATCTTCAAAAGCGTCAAGCTCAGTGTAACCACATTGCTCTGGTGGATCGTGGCCATTTTTGCTGTGCTTATCGGCTTGTACTTTGGCTTGAAATAACTTGAGATAGATAGATAAATTTGCCATCATCCAGCAGAAGTGCTAATTTATAAGTGAACATTAGCACAGACTGATTCTGAACTCGCTAGTTAACAGGAGGCTGGAGCATGGCAAATTTTCGTCGGGCTGCTGTGATTGTATTGGACGGTGCAGGTGCCGGGGAGGCTCCGGATGCCGGCCGCTACGGTGATGTCGGTTCGGCTTCCTTGCCCCATGTCATCGCAGAAAGCCCTGGACTTAAACTGCCTAACCTGGCTGGACTAGGGCTCTACCGGGTTTTGGGAATGGATTCTGAGGGTTCGGAAGTCCAGGGGGCCTATGGCCTGATGGTAGAGCGTTCAGCAGGCAAGGACACCACCACAGGTCACTGGGAGATAGCCGGACTCATCTTAGACAGGCCCTTTCCTACCTACCCAGATGGGTTTCCACCTGAAGTAATTGAACCCTTTGAAGCCCGCATCGGCCGGAAGGTTTTAGGGAACTACCCGGCTTCAGGAACTGAGATCATTAAGGAGCTGGGGGAAGAGCACATGGCCACCGGGAAACCCATTGTCTACACCTCGGCGGATAGCGTCTTTCAGATCGCCGCCCACGAGGAGATCATCCCGGTGGAAGAGTTGTACAACTACTGCCGGATAGCCCGGGAGATCCTGGTCGGCCCACACGCTGTCGGCCGGGTCATCGCCCGTCCCTTCGTCGGCCGGCCCGGTAGTTTCGAAAGGACGGCCCGGCGGCGGGATTTCAGCCTTGAACCTACCGGAAAGACCTTGCTGGACCTGGTCAAAGAGGCCGGGCTGCCGGTACACGGGGTAGGCAAGATAGAGGATATTTTCGCCGGCAGGGGCCTAACCTCGGCGGTGCATACCAAGAGCAACACCGAGGGCCTGGAAGAAACCTTGAAGTGGCTGAAGGATGCCAAAGAAGGTTTTCTCTTCGTTAACTTGGTAGACTTCGATATGAAGTACGGCCACCGTAATGATGTCCAGGGTTTCGCCGAGGCTCTGAAAGAGGTGGACTCCTATGTACCTAAGCTGCTAGAGGTTCTGACCGAGGATGATCTTTTGATTATCACGGCGGACCATGGCTGCGATCCCACCTTTCCCGGAACCGACCACACCCGGGAGCTGGTCCCACTCCTGGTACAAAACCCTGGGATTCGCGAAGGCCTGGATTTAGGCACTAGGCAGAGCTTTGCTGATGTGGCGGCAACGGTGGCTGACTGGTTGAAGGTGCCGGCTCCTGAGAACGGCACTAGTTTCAGCGGTGTGATAGAGGAGGCGTCGCGATGAATATCGTCGATATTATCAGGAAGAAGAGGGACGGTGGAGAGCTGGGCACCGAAGAGATTCAGTTCTTTGTGGATGGGATAACCTCCGGTAGCATCCCGGATTACCAGGCCTCAGCCTTCGCCATGGCCGTCTTCTTTCAGGGCATGTCCGCCAGGGAGACGGCTGACCTTACGTTAGCCATGGCCAAATCCGGCGAGTTGATGGATCTCTCCGCCATCCCCGGTGTGAAGGTGGACAAGCACAGCACCGGTGGTGTCGCCGACACAACCACTTTAATTTTGGCCCCTCTGGTGGCCTCAGCCGGAGTTCCGGTAGCTAAGATGTCCGGCCGCGGGCTTGGGCATACCGGGGGAACCGTCGATAAACTGGAATCCATCCCGGGCTACCGCACCGAACTCTCCAGCGCCGAATTCATTGAGATTGTGAAAAAGGTGGGGGTTTCAGTTATCGGTCAATCTAAAAACCTGGCCCCTGCCGACAAGGTGCTTTACGCCCTCAGGGACGTCACCGCCACCATCGAGAGCATTCCCCTCATCGCCAGCAGCATCATGTCTAAGAAGATCGCAGCCGGAGCCGATGCTATCGTCCTGGACGTGAAAGTTGGCAAGGGGGCTTTTCTCAAGGACCTGGATACCGCAGGCCGCCTGGCCCGGACCATGGTGCAGATCGGCCGGGATGTGGGCAGAGAGACAGTGGCCTGCCTGACGGATATGAACCGCCCCTTAGGGGATGCCATTGGCAATTCTTTGGAGGTCTTAGAGGCGGTTGAAGTCTTGAAGGGCGGTGGCCCGGAGCGGCTCAAAGAGATTTGTCTGGTTTTAGGTTCCCAGATGCTGATTCTGGCGAACAAGGGCGAACTGGACAGTGGTGAGGCCAGAAGGATCCTGGAGCGGAAGCTGGCCAGCGGCGAGGCGCTGGAGACCTTCGTCTCCTGGGTCAAGGCTCAAGGCGGAGACCCTGCCGTTGCCGAATACCCGGAAGAGGTTCTCCCTTTGGCGCCTAAGTACCCAGTTCAAGCCGCCACTTCCGGCTACGTCTCTACTATGGAACCGCTCCAGCTGGGGCTGGTCGCCTTGGAGTTGGGGGCCGGGCGCCACCGTAAGGACGATGCCATCGATCCAGGAGTAGGCATTAAGATGCAGGTCACACTAGGTGATAAAGTCGAGGCCGGGGAGACTTTGGCTTGGGTCTACGCCCGATCTCCAGAAGCCGCCTTAAAGGCCGCCCAAGGCGTTCAAGAAGCGGTGGGTATCAGCGGAGCTCCGCCTAAAGAGCTTCCCCTGATCTATCAGGTGATCAGCTAGTAAACAGACGAGCCCTCTCGCAGTATAATTCAGGAGACCTGGCATACAATTATCATGAAGATCCCGCCATTTGATTCTGCGAGGGGGTTTCAACATGATTCACAGGTTCCGGTCAGGAATTTTCCTGATTGTTGTTCTTGTTGTTCTGATTGCCAGCGTTCCTTGTGCCAGTGCCGGCCTGCCCATCAAGGCCAAATCTGCCATTCTGATCGAAGCTCAAACCGGAGAGGTCCTCTACGAACACAACCCTGACGAGAAACTGCCGATAGCCAGTGTAACCAAGATCATGACACTGGTCTTGGCTTTAGAGGCGCTAAATGAGGGCAAGGTGAGCATGGATGATGTGGTGGTCGGCAGTTATCTCGCCAAATCCATGGGTGGGACTCAGATTTGGCTGGAGGAAGGAGAGCAGATGTCCTTCCGGGATATGCTCTATGCAGTGGCTGTGGGCTCAGCCAACGACTGTGCCGTGGCTATCGGCGAGTACCTCGGAGGCTCCTTTGATGCCTTTGTAGAGCACATGAACCGGAAAGCTCAGGAATTGGGGATGGTCAATACTCACTACGCCAATCCCACCGGGCTAGATGCTCCTGACCACTACTCCACGGCCAGAGATATCGCTATTCTCTCCAGGTACGCAGTGCAGCTGCCGCTGTTTTTGGACCTGGTTTCCACCTGGGAGTACTGGGTTCGCCAAGACACCCCACAGGAGGTCTGGCTAACATCTTTCAACAAACTTCTCAAGCAGTATCCAGGCTGTGACGGAATCAAGACCGGCTACACCAGTACCGCTGGGTACTGCCTTTCAGCCACAGCCAAAAGAAACGGGCTGAGGTTAATTGCGGTTGCCTTGGGCTCGAGCACCAGGGATGACCGGAATAACACCATTAAAGCCCTTCTGGATTACGGTTTCCAGATGTACAAAGCGGAGAAACTTGTCTCCCAGGGCGAATCCTTCGGCCGGCTTCCGGTGATTCTTGGGGTTACAGACAGTGTGGAACTGGTCTCCTGTTCTGAGCTGCGGTACCCGGTCAAAAAAGGAACCGAGCTAACTCTGACCAAGAAAGTCAACCTGCCGGAGACTGTTACCGCCCCCATCGCCAAAGATCAGGTCATCGGGGAAGTGGTCTTCACTGACCGGTCAGGGAAAGTGGTCGCCAAAACAGAGATTGTGGCAGCGGAAAGTATAGAGAGAGCAGGCTTTTTCAAGATTATCAAGCAGACGGTTCATCAACTCCTCAAGGCATTGTTCTTCAGAAAATAGAGCCAAGTACGCCAAATTATGGCAGGATTCCCTCTTTACAAGGTCGAAAGTGAGAATGACCTTTGTAAAGGAGGGAAGTTTGTGCGTTTAGAGCTGGAGAAGAACGGACGAACTCTGGTGGCGAGACTGGGCGGTGATCTGGACCTCAATTCTGCCCCTCTTTTCAGAGAAAAAATCGATCAGGCCCTCGCCGATTACGAGATGATCAATAGACTGATCTTAAACTTGGCCGAGGTTAATTTCGTCGATAGCTCCGGATTGGGCGTTATTTTAGGTCGGTTCAAGAAGATCCGCTCCCGGGGTGGTACGATGTACCTGGTGGATGTCCCCCCATCAGTCAGTAAAGTTTTCGAGCTCAGCGGCCTCTTCAAGATAATCCCGGAAAAAGACACCGAACAGAGCGCTATGGAGACTGCTTAGGAGGATTATAATTATGCCAGAAAGTCGCGGCGGGAAGTACCGGACAAACTTCATGACTCTCAATTTTCCCTCTAAGCCGGAGAATGTAGCCTTTGCTAGGGTGGCGGTGGCTTCTTTTGCCACCCAACTCCCCTTCACCCTGGAAGAGATCGACGAGATCAAAGTGGCCACTAGCGAGGCCGTTTCCAACTGTGTCATCCACGGTTATCCTGAGAAGGAAGGAATCGTTCAGGTAGAAGCCGTTATCGATGAGGGAATTTTCAAGTTAACCATCAAAGATTCCGGGGTCGGTATTGCTGATTTAGAGGCAGCCAGGGAACCTTCTTACTCCACTGATCCGGAGCGGATGGGTCTCGGGTTGGTCTTCATGGAATCTTTCATGGATTCCTTGGAGATCGAAACCGCTCTGGGTTCCGGTACCACAGTTTACATGACCAAGAAACCAAGCTTAGGAGCTGGCAGTGACACGGACTTGAAAGGTCATGAACTTCAATAATCTGGTTTTTGAACCGGGGAACCCCCTCCCCAGCGAGAAACTGAATGAACTCATTTGCCGGGCTCAGTCCGGGGATACTGAGGCCCGAGAAGCAGCGGTTCGTGCCAACTTGCGCCTGGTTATGTCCGTGGCCAAGCGTTTCCTCAGTTTCGATTACGAATTGGATGACTTGTTTCAGATCGGCTGTCTGGGCCTTTTTAAAGCCATTGATCGTTTTGATCCGGAGCGTGGCCTGAAGTTCTCAACTTACGCCGTTCCTTTGATCATCGGCGAGATTCGCTCCTTCATCAGGGACGATGGGCCGGTGAAGGTTAGTAGAGGCCTCAAAGAGAGGTATCTCAAACTGAACAGCCTACGCCAGCGTTACCAGGCTGAAAACGGGGAAGAGCCCACCCTGGAAAAATTAGCCGAACTCTCGGGGTTAAGCCCTGAAGAGGTGGTGGCCACATTGGACTCAGGCAACAAACCGGTATCTCTCAATGAAGTGATTTATGCCGCAGATGGAAAACCGGTCTGCCGGGAGGAAACCCTGGCGGCTACCGAGAATGATGTAGATTTGGTCACTGACAGGGTTTCTCTGACGAAGGTACTGGATTCTTTACCCCAGCGGGAGCGGCAGATCCTTCTTTTAAGGTATCTCCAGGACTACTCTCAGACCCAGATCGCAGAGCGGTTTGGGATTTCCCAGGTACACGTCTCAAGGCTGCTCAAAAAAGCCATTCGCCAGGTTCAGGAAGCCTTGAATTCCTAGAGATAGGTGATATAGAAGCATGCCCCCCAGTCATAAACATGGATGGGGGGTATCTTTTTTGGTCAATATGCTTTGGCTGATCATGATCGTCACAGGCATCGCCTTCGCCTTGGCCTCCGGTCGAGTAGCTGAACTGGCCCCGGCCATCTTTTCCAGTGCAGAACTGGCCGTGGAGCTGATCATTGGCTTGGTGGGAGTGATGGGTTTTTGGCTGGGGCTGGCGAAATTGATCCAGAGAAGCGGTTTGCTTCAGGGCTTTATCCGCCTCTTGCGCCCTGTGGTCCGGGCTCTCTTTCCATCGGTTCCGGCTAATCATCCGGCTACCGGTGTGATTTTAATGAATATCACCGCCAATCTTTTAGGTTTGGGTAACGCGGCTACGCCTTTTGGGCTTAGAGCCATGCACTACCTGCAGGAGCTCAACCCGCGGCCAAAAGAGGCTTCAGATGCCATGTGTACCTTCATGGCCTTGAATACCGCCTGTATTACTCTGGTGCCGACCATGGTTATCGCCATACGGACTGCCCAAGGTTCACGGGCCCCGGGGGAGATCATCGGAACTACTTTGGTTTCCACCCTGGTTGCCACCACAGTCGCAGTGATCCTTGACTACTTTTTTAGAAGACTCAGGGGGAGGCGGTAGGATGCTGGCCCGCGCGCTTTTGGTCTTCTCTGACTGGTTGGTCCCCGTCCTTTTGGTGCTCATCTTGATTCATGCCTACTGGAAAAGGGTTAAGGTCTTCGAGATTTTCGCTGAGGGGGCCAAAGAGGCTTTGACCCTGGCCGGCTCCATTTTTCCCTACTTGCTGGCTATGCTCATAGCTATCGGCATTTTGCGGGCCTCCGGGGCTTTAGAGTTCCTGTCGGAACTCCTCGCACCTCTCTTGGCTTTTTTGGGCATCCCTAAAGAGGTTTTGCCTATGGCCTTGCTTAGGCCCCTTTCCGGCAGCGGCGCTCTGGGGGTAATGACCACCCTCATTGCCGAATATGGCCCGGACAGCCTGATCGGCAGAATAGCTTCGACCATGCAGGGTTCTACCGAGACCACCTTTTATGTCTTGGCCGTTTATTTTGGGTCAGTGGGCATCACCAGTTATCGCCATGCTCTTTGGGTTGGGCTCCTCTCGGATTTGGCCGCCTTCTTGACGGCGGTCTGGGTCTGCAGGCTAGTTTTTTCCTAAAAAGGTATTTTCAGGAAAACGCCGAATAACCAGGGGTGAGGGAGGAAGCTCAGTGCCAAAAAGGATGGTTTCTTTTCTACCTTATATCCTGGTCATGTTAGGACTCGTCGGCATTTTTCTGGCCGGTGGCTTTATGGGAGGAGCTTTACCGGGCTACTTGCTGCTTTATTTTCTTCCGGTAGTAGGCAGCGCTGCCAGTCACTCCCTCTTTTTTGTCACCTTTACCGTTGCTGTAGCTGGGTTTTTCGCAAGTGTGGCTTGGGGCCGGATCTCCTTTCTTCTGTGGGGGAGTTTGGCTCTAGTTGGCTGGCTGAGCCTATTCTTGGTCAAGAGAGAGTGTCTTTTAGCCAAGGCCGGCTGGGAAGAGTATAAACTGTTGGCAGACCAGCATGTGGCCGCCCAGGATCATTTTGAAAGTTACTCCGCCCGGTTGATCAAAAAGAACCAGGAGCTAGAGAGCCGTCTTAATGAGCTAAACACCCTCTACGGACTCACCACGGTCGTTGGCTCCACCACCGATTTGAAAAGGATTTACACAGACATCTCCGATGCTGTGGCCAAAATCTGTGGTTTCGACTGTTTTATCTTCTTTGAAGCGGACCCAGGCGAGAAGTGTTTAGTGGTCAAAGAAGCTTCCGGGGTCTTTTCGCCTTGGCGAAAAGGGGACAAGCTCTTTTTCCACCAGGGAATCATCGGACGTCATGCCTCCTGGGGGCAGGTGGCCCTCATTGAGGATGTTAAAACCCAGACCGCGGCCCGGGCCACAGCGGAAGAAGAGTGGTTTAAATCTCTGATGGTCATTCCGGTGGCCGTGGACGGTCAGCTTTTGGCCGTTTTGGCTTTGGCCCGGGCCGAGGACCCGGCCTTCACCAGAAACGAACTCTACATCGTTCAAAGTTTGGCCTGTCAGGTCGGGACGGCGATTCACCGGGCCTGGCTCTACAAGCGCCTAGAGGCCTTGGCAGTTACCGATGGGCTCACTGGCCTCGCCAATCGGCGGCACATGGAAGAAATCCTGCGCAGGGAATTTGCCCGGGCCGAACGCTATCAGCTGGTCCTCAGTGTGGTACTTTTAGATGTGGACCACTTCAAACAGTACAATGACAACAACGGACACCAGGCCGGGGACAAGCTGCTGCAAAGGATCAGCGGGGTACTCAAAGAGTGCATCCGGGAAGTAGATATCGCCGCTCGCTACGGTGGAGAAGAGTTCCTCCTGATCCTGCCTGAGACCGGGAGGGGGGATGCCTTCGCCGTTGCCGAACGGATCAGGGAAAAGGTTAACACCCTCTCAGCCCCCGGGGCCGAAAAACAACCCTTAGGATGTCTCTCGGTAAGCTGCGGTGTAGCCTCCTATCCCCAGGATGCGCGAGGGCCGGAGCAGTTGGTCAAATGCGCCGATACCGCATTGTACCAGGCCAAAGCCAGAGGCCGGAATCACGTTGTCCTTTTTGCGTCTCCAGAGGACAGGTAATCTCCAGTGTTGGATACATTTCCTTGCAGGCACTTTCTGTCCTTTAAGCGAATCACTTAAATACACAATTCCATAATTCGCTAGACCCGGAGCATCGCAGTAATTCGTCGTACTAATATTTTCAGCTTCATCGCGGGAAAGGTGGTAGCAATCATGATTGAAGGTGAACGGGTTTATCTGGCTGAACTGAGAGAAGAGGACCTGCCGAAGATCCTCTCCTGGAACCTCGACGAGGAGCTTAACCAGTACATCGACAGTGATCTTCCAACCTCTCCAGAGGAATGCCGAAAGTGGTACCAGGCTTTGCAAAGCGATAGGTATGCTCAGAGTTTTGGCATCTACCTTTATGAAACCAATGAACTGATCGGTGAGATAGAGCTGATCAACATCACCTGGCGGAACGGTCACGCCGAGCTCCGAATCAGAATCGGTGAGAAACAGTACTGGAATCAAGGTCTGGGTACAGAGGCTGTCCGGATCTTTCTGGGATATGTTTACCACCAGCTGAAACTGGAACGGGTATACCTGCGGGTTTATGAAACAAACAAGCGGGCTATTCGCTGTTACCGGAAGGCTGGGTTCAAGTTTGAGGGCAAACTGACCAAAAGCCGACATGTTCCGAGAGACCAAGGCTCCATCATTCTGATGCGGATTCTCAGAAAGGAGTATTTGCGGAAAGAAAAACAGTGGCGGCGTGAGTTGGGCGCCCAGGTTAGCTAGGCGCTGAATAGCTGGTTCATCCTCAGCATAACCTAAGTGCAGCAGACTTATTAAAGGAGGCTGGCTGCACTCAATGGAATATGATTCTCACTACCGGGCTTTTCGCCAGTATGCTCGACTACGGAACCAGCTCAAAGGCAGCCATACAGATGTCATAGAAAAAATTATGCTCCGGCGTCGGATGAAGAACCTGGCTGACTTTTGTATAATCCGGCCTAACCAAGAGAGCAGGAGAAAAATTGAATAGCAGCGAAGTATAAGCTAACCTTTTTCCGTTTGAGGTGACTACTTATGCTGCGCAAGTTCATTCTATATTGCCTCCTTGTAGGAGGCCTTTTTTTATCCCCGGCTGTTTTCGCTTCGGGCCAGTACTCAGATATTACCGAGGGCCATTGGGCCTGGCCGTACCTGCAGAAATTGGCTGAGGTCGGCGTCTTGGAACCCTTTGATTCCTCTGAATTTGCCGGCGATAAGCCCCTAACCAGGTTTGAATACCTACAAAGCACCGCCGCCCTCTTGGATTACCTGGACCTCAATTCCAGCCAAGTTGCCGGCGAGGTGGAGGCGAAAAAGTATACCCTCCGTTTAGAGGAAGAGGTCTCCGATCTCGCGAACCGGCTTAACACGCTGGAGGCCAGATTCCGCCTCCAGGATATCGTCTTGGAGAGTCTTAAAGCGGACCTCTCGGATTTGGACACGAATGGCACCTTAACCCTAAATACCACTCTCTCCACCGCAGAAATCCAGAGTTATGAGGCGCGCATCTCTCAGCTTGAGAAATCCGTGAATGAACTACAAAATGTGATCAATAAGAAAGATGAGCAAATCCAACACCTGTACATAATCATTGCTCTTCTAGGAGCTACCAGTATTCTCAAATAGCCTCAAGAGCAGGAACTAACTGCCTGCTGTCGAAGGTTTTACCTATTACAGTGGAAGTGACAGGAGGAGGCACTAATGATCGAACTGTTCCGGCAGGGCGGGATTATCATGTACCCGCTGCTCTTCTTATCAATTCTGGCTCTGGCAGTTATCATCGAACGCATCTACTATTTCCTGATGATTCGGGACGACTTGGAAGAAGTCATGGACAAGGTGGAAAGCGCCCTTAAACGGGACCGGGTTTTGGAGGCCATGCAGATTGCCAGGCGGGCCAAGGGGCCGGTGGCTGCAGTTTTGGCAGCTGCCATCGCCCATAAAGGCGAAAGCCGTCATGTGCTTGAGGATTACGTGCGCAAAGCCGGCAGTGAAGAGTTGTATAAGCTGGAGCGGGGTCTACCGGTTCTGGAAATGATCGTCACCATTTCCCCGCTTCTGGGCCTTTTAGGCACGGTTCTAGGTATTATCGAGAGTTTCAACATTTTAGGGGCTATGCAGGGTGTCTCGGAACCGGCGGTTTTGAGCGTGGGCATCGCCAAAGCCCTTTTGACCACCGCCACCGGTTTGGCCATTGCCATTCCAGTAGCTGTGTTCCATACCTACTTCAACCGGAGAATCGATAAATTCCTTTTGGAGATGAACAAACGGTCGGTTGATATTGTCAATCTGTTGGCTGGTCGAGGTGAGAGCTAATGTATTTCACCCGGTCCAGCAAACGCAAACCGGAAATCAATGTCGTGCCCATGCTCGACGTTATCTTCTTTTTGTTAATCTTTTTCATGCTCTTTACCACCTTCCGTACGGATACCCAAGGTTTCAACCTGAACTTGCCCAAGGCCGTCACCGGAGACAATCAACCCAGCCAGCTTTTGACCGTGACTGTTACCGAGGATGGAACCATCTTTGTCAAGGATAGGCGGGCCGATGCGGACCTCGTCAAGTCGGAGGTCGCCTCATACCTGGAGAGCCACCCGCACGGGGTGGTCTTGTTGAAGGCCGATGAAACCGTTCGCTACCGGTATGTGGTCAAGGCCATGGATGCTATTCGGGCTGCCGGGGGGTACCGTATTGCCTTAGCAGTGGAAAAGGAATCCCTGTGATTCAGGTGAGGACATGAGATTTTCTAGTGATGACAACACCAATATTTATTGGGCACTAGCTGTTTCTCTGATCATCCACCTGGTACTGCTCTTCTTTGTGCCGGTCTTTAATCCCGGCCTGCTTTCGGGGGATCCTTCCCTGTCAGCCGGGGGGTACTTAGAGGTGGCTTATATTGAAAGCCTGCCGGGTCCAGGGACCGGACCAGTGCAATCCACTGTGAAAATTGAGCCGGTGAAACCTAAAATCAACAAAACAGCCCAGAAGCCGGCCACCGAAGTCGAAGTAGTGGAAAAGCCGAAACCGAAGCCTGAACCTAAGCCGGAGCCAAAACCAGAACCTAAACTCGAACCTGAGATTGAACCTGAACCGGAACCTGAAATTAATCCTGAGCCCAAAGAGCAGGTGGAGCCGGTGCCAGAGCCAGAGCCAGAGCCGGAACCAGTTCCTGAGGTGGAAAATGAGCCGGCCCAGAAACCTGAGCCGGAGCCTGCTCCCGAAGAAACTGTGGCGACTCAGGAAACTGAGCTTCGCGAAGAGGGCCTCATTTCCAGCAGCACCAGTCCTGAGGAGATAGTGCTGCCGGAGAAGAGTCAGCCTGCGGAGGAGACCGCGGCTCCTACCTCTTCGGCCGCTCCGTTAAAAGAGGAAGAACCGGATCTTGAGCCTAAGGAGGCACCGTCCGAAGAAACCGGGTCGGGCTCAGAGGGCAGTCCAGGCGAGGCGGCGCCGGATGGCAGCTCTTTCGTCCATTTCGGCCCGGCCCCGTATTTGCCCAAAAACATCAGCAACAAAGAGTTCGCCGGTCAGGTGGATCTGGCCGTGAAAGTCTCCTTGACCGGCAGCGTGGAGGAGATTTTGGTAGAGAACTCATCGGGTGACCTTGCTTTGGACGAATACGCCCAAAAGTTCGTGGAGTATCAGTGGAAGTTCCGGGCCGAAGAAACCGGGTATATCATTCACTTGAGTTTCAAGTATGAGAAGGACAAACCCAGAGCGGAAGTCATTTACCGTGGCTTGGAACGGTTGGAGAGAGGAGAATAGGCGATGCCCAGAGCCCTTCTAGCACTAGTGCTCATTGTCATAACCAGCCTGGTAACACCGCTGGCCGCTGACGCAGTGGAGAGCGAGGGGCTAAAGAATTCCGAAACCGTTTCAATCAGCAATGAGTACATCCGCATAGTCGTTAACGCGGAAGGGGAAAATACTGGCAGGTTTGCCTTGGAAACTACTGGCGGTGACCCTGACCGCACGTCAGATGACGGCGAACCTCTGATTTACGGCAGACCTAAACCCTGGACCAGTTACACCACGGTTAGAGTCGACGACGAGGATTACGTTTTCGGTGGAAAGACTACTAAACGGGCCGGCCTTTCTGGTAAATACGGCGAGGTGGTTTCAGGTCCAGAGGTCCAAGGCGATGGTATTGAGATTACAGCAAAGCTGGGACCGGTGGAGGTCCTGCAGCGGTTGGAGTTTGCGGTCAGCTCCACCACCGGCTATCGGGATTCAGCCCGCATCATCTACCGGATCACCAATACCGATGCGGTTCCCCACGAGGTCGGGCTGCGGATCATGCTGGATACCCTGTTGGGAGCCAACGACGGAGCCCCCTTCCGGTTTCACGAGGAAGCCATTTTGGGAG
The DNA here is from genome assembly GCA_017656135.1 of Bacillota bacterium. Lineage (GTDB taxonomy): Bacteria > Bacillota > UBA5301 > UBA5301 > UBA5301 > JACDOJ01. The sequence goes on from JACDOJ010000008.1 coordinate 47,141, forward strand.
ATGCCGAGTACCAGGGAGATGAGCTGCCCGATTTTTGGCAGGCCTTTGATTCCCTCAGCGATCCCAGGGTGATCGCCCAGGGGACACTCAAGGGTCCCGATGTAACCACACCTGACCGGATCATCTTTTCCAACTGGGGCTCTTTTGCCGACGGTCTCTGGGAGATAGATTTCCAACCCGGCCGAGAGTTCTTGCGGTTGGGAGAGTTCGAGTTAGATAGCGCGGTCGGCCTCTACTGGGAGCCGGCAACCTTGCTCCCTGGTGAGAGCCGCACATATGTCACTGGTTACGGTATGGGCGGCCTCAGCATCAGTCCCGGTGAGCTCAGCCTTGGGGTTACTTCACCGGCCACTGTTGCCCTGGACAAAGACGGCCGGGCCCGGATTCCGGTGGTCGCCTACTTGGAGAACACCGGTGAGGGTATTGGCCGGGAGCTAACCATCACCCTAAAAGCTCCCAGTGGCATGGCCTTCTCCCCTGATACACCGCCAAGCAGGATAATTGGTTTTCTGCGTCCAGGTAAAAGCACCCAGGCCTCCTGGGTCCTGGTGGCTGATAGGCGCTTGGCCGGTCGCTCGGTGAGCCTGAGGGTGGAGGTGAAAGGGCCTGATATTGACACAGTTGCCGTGGAGCGGCGTCTGAAGATTTTAGGTCCGCCGGAGTTGGATTTCGAGCTCACCGGTTACCCTAAGGAGAATTCGGACTACTATGTTCTCGAGGCCAGCCTAGCCAATGAAGGTCAGTCCAGCGCCTATAACGTCGAAGCTGTGCTGGAATTGCCTGAAGGTTGGGAGGCTGCCCCACTGGAGAAAACCAACCGCTTTTTAGGGGAGCTGAAACCGGTTGAAGGCGGAGAAGGTCAGGTTATCCGGTGGCAGTGGCAGGTTAAGCCAATGCCCTTTGCGGCTCAACCTGAATTAGCAGCGAAAGTGACTTCCACCAACACCGACCCCATTACGGAAAGACTTCGGGAGCTTTCGTTGCCGCAACCGATGCCTAAGATCTTCATAGCGCCGGTTTCCGAGGCCTACGTTCCCGGTGATCTGGTGGAAGTAGCGATAAAGGCCTTGGACATCCAAGGTTTCAGCGGGTTGCGCCTGGTACTGGCATACAACCCACAGCAATTGGCCTTTTTAGACTACAGCCGAGGCCACCTCTGGGTCGATGCAACTGGCCAGCCTTATGAGTTCAGTGTGAACCATAACCCGCATGCCGGGCAGATCATCCTGGAAGGGAAGATACCGGCGGGGAAAGGCATCTACACCGGCAAAGGTGACGTTGTTCAGCTGAGATTTTTGGCCCTTGCCCCCGGCATAAGCCCGATTAAAGTGGTGGAAACACCGCTTTTATACAGCTCGGTAGCGGATCAAGATATCGCCTTAGAGGTCATACCGATTACCGTTAAGGAACAAGGAGTGGGTGTCAATGAGGAGTAGGTTGTTTCGGAGTTCGCTCTGCCTGATCTTAATTTTGGCTCTCTCCCTGCCTGCCCTGGCGGCAGCTGAGATCAAGGATGTTCCCCCAAACCACTGGGCTTATAGCGCCGTGCAAAAACTCCTGGAAAAGGGATATCTCTCCCTCTACCAAGATGGGACCTTCCGGGGGGATAAAGCTGTAGACCGCTACACCTTTGCAGTGGTGGTTGCCAGGCTGATTTCGGAGATGGCGGCCTTAGGCAGCGGGCAACCGGCGACTGATAAAGTAGCTTCCGAGGATCTGCAGCTTTTGCGCAAGTTGACCACTGAGTTTCGGGATGAGCTGGTGCAGTTGGCCACAACCGATGAGTCCATTCAGGGCGACTTGGAAGCAGCCGCCAAGGAACAGACGGTCCTCAGGGAGGACTTAAATAAACTCCTGGTCCAAGTCTATCAGCTGCAGCAGTCCACTAAGGCTTTAGCCGAAAAGGATGAGAAGCTGTCCGGCGAGCTAGATGCGGTTCGGACTCAAGTGGAAGAGAACGGCCAAGCGATAGCAGGACTCAGTCAGGGGTTAGAGAAGAACCGGAGTGAACTCGGCAGCCTAAGATCTGATTTGGAGGCCTTGCAGACTAAAATCGATGATGAGGTTCTTACCCGAACCTCCGGAACCTATGTCCGCCAGCAGTCCATGGAAAAAGAGCTCCAAAAACTGAGTCAGGAGTTTGAGAGTTACCGGCGCAGCTCCGAGGCTGAGCTGGAAGATTTGAAGAAGGAGAACCAGTGGCTGTTTATTGGTATGATTGGCAGCATTCTTTTGAGCTTCGTCCTGAATTAAGCTTAGAACTGACCTGAATAGCCATGCAGAGGCGGGGATAATCCCGCCTTTGTTGTATAATAACTAGGAGAATTGTCAACGGGAGGACTGCGCTCTATGGCTAAGACAGGAGCTAAAACTTATTATATCACCACCATGGGTTGTCAAATGAATGAACACGATTCGGAACGGATTGCCGGTCTCTTAGAAGCCTACGGGTATGTGCAGGCCGAAGATATCTCCGAAGCTGACCTCATTCTCTTTAACACTTGTTGCGTCCGGGAGAACCCTGAGAATAAGCTGTACGGCCGCCTGGGTGAGATAAAACGCCTCAAGGAAAAGAATCCGAATTTGATCGTGGGAGTCTGCGGCTGCATGGTGCAACAGGATGTGCAACGGGAGCGCCTGGAGGAATCCTACCCGTACGTGGATCTGATTTTTGGGACCCACAACCTGCACCGGGTACCGGCCCTCTTGGAGCGAGCCGAGGCCGGAGAACGGGTTATCGAAGTCTGGGATGAAGCTCAAGAACAGGTGGAAGGCGTGCCGGCCAAACGCGGGCATGACCTTAAGGCTTGGGTTAACGTAACCTTCGGTTGTGATAACTTCTGCTCTTACTGCATCGTGCCTTACGTCCGCGGCCGTTGCCGGAGCCGGGAAAAGGAAGCTGTCCTCTCGGAAATCAGAGACCTGGTGGCCAAAGGTTACCGGGAGGTCACCTTGCTTGGGCAAAACGTCAACGCTTACGGGAAAGATTTGGATTCTCCGTTAGACTTTGCAGATCTTTTGGCTGAGGTCAATGCCATCCCCGGCCTTTGGCGAGTTCGCTTCACTACCTCTCATCCCAGAGATGTAGATGACAAAATGATTGAGGCCCTGGCCAGATTGGAGAAAGTCTGTGAACACCTGCATCTCCCCCTGCAATCCGGAAGCAGTCGGATACTGGCCCGGATGAACCGGGGCTACACCTCAGAGCAGTACTTGAAGCTGGTGGAAAAGATCAAACGTGCAGTCCCGGGGATCAGCCTGACCACCGACATTATTGTGGGTTTTCCCGGCGAGACCGATGAGGACTTCGCTGAAACCATGCGGGTAGTGGAAGAAGTCCGGTACGATTCCGCCTTTACCTTTGTTTATTCTCCCCGAGTCGGAACCCCGGCCGCCAAGATGCCAGACCAGGTTCCAGAGGAAGTCAAGAAAGAACGGATCATGGCCCTGGTAGATTTACAGAAATCCATCAGCGAAGATGCCAATAGGTCTTACCTGGGCAAGGAGGTGGAGGTTCTAGTAGAAGGGCCCAGTAAAAACAATGATCAGGTCTTGGCCTCCCGAACTCGCACCAACAAGTTGGTCCACTTCTCAGGCGGCCCGGAATTGATTGGTAAATTGGTTACCGTTAAAATAACCGAAATTACCCCGTGGACGCTCTACGGAGAAATGGTGGGGGAGAGTAAGTAATGTCTGCCAAGTTGACCCCGATGATGCAGCAGTACTACTCCATCAAAGCCGAGTACCCGGAGTGCATTCTCCTTTTTCGCTTAGGTGATTTTTATGAGATGTTCGGCGAGGATGCGAAGCTGGCCTCAAAAATCCTTGATATTACCTTGACCAGCAGAGACCAGGGCCGCTCCGGCAAGATCCCCATGTGCGGGGTGCCCTACCATGCCGCCGACAGCTACATAGCTAAACTGGTTTCCTCCGGATATAGGGTCGCCATCTGCGAGCAGGTGGAGGATCCCAAAGAGGCCAAAGGAGTGGTCAGGCGGGAAGTCGTCAGGGTAATTAGCCCTGGGACAGTGATCGATACCAATCTTTTGCAGGACGGGGTCAGCAATTACCTGGTCTCCCTCTGCCAAGAGCGCCAGGGCTGGGGCCTGGCCTACCTGGATATCTCTACCGGCGAGTTTGCGGTTACTCAGATTGAATCCGGTGAGGGTTACGCCAAGGTTCAGGAGGAGCTCTTCCGGCTACAGCCCTCTGAGATCATCTACCCTGAAGACTCAGAAACCCTTTCACAGCTGGCCGCCTCAGGTCAGCAGTTCGCCTCCGGAAAAACCACGGTTTACACCGGTTTTCGGACCTACGCCTTCAAACCCAGCAAAGCCCGGGAGGTCCTTTTACGCCACTTCCAGGTAAGTTCCTTGGAAGGATACGGTTGTGCTCACCTGCCTGCCGCGGTGGCAGCCGCCGGTGCCCTCTTGAGCTTCGTCGAGGAGACTCAGAAACGGACTTTAAGTCACATTAACCGTCTCCACACCTACAGTCTGGCAGGCTATATGCCTTTAGACCCGGCGACCCGCCGCAACCTGGAGTTGACTGAAACCATCAGGGGCAGCGGGCGGCAGGGGACCCTGCTTTGGACGCTGGACCGGACCAAGACCGCCATCGGGGGGCGCACCTTGAGGCACTGGGTGGAGTCTCCTCTGGTTTCGGCTGAAGAGATAAATTGGCGCCTCTCCGGAGTGGAAGAGCTCTACAGTCAGCCTGTGCTCCTGGCCGAAGTCCGCCAAATTTTAAGCGGCATCTGCGACCTGGAGCGACTAGTTAGCCGGATTTCCTACGGGGTAGTGAATGCTCGGGAACTCAAGTCTTTGGCTGATTCCTGCCGTAAGTTTCCGGAGATCAAGGCCAAGCTCTCGTCTTTGACCAGCCCCGCCCTAACCCAACTGAACCGGGAGATGGATTCTCTAGAGGATATCGTGGCCCTATTGGATGAGAGTATAGTGGACGAGCCCCCCATCGGACTGAGAGAGGGCGGCCTCATCAAACCGGGCTACTCAAAAGAGCTGGATGAGCTGCGGACTAAGGCCAAAGAGGGTAAGGACTGGATATCTTCGCTGCAGGGTCGAGAGAGGGAACGCACCGGCATCAAGAGCCTTAAAGTCGGGTTTAACAAGGTATTCGGGTATTATCTGGAGGTTACCAAGAGCAACTTGGACAATGTCCCGGATGACTACATCCGCAAGCAAACCCTAGCTAATGCCGAGCGCTTCATTACTCCGGAGCTAAAGGAGTGGGAAGCGGCCGTTTTGGGGGCTGAGGAACGGATCGGAGAACTGGAGTACAGTTTGTTCGTTCAGATCAGGGAAAAAGTTAACCAGCAAGTGGGCCGCATTCAGACCACGAGCCGAGCTCTAGGGGTCTTGGATGCTTTGGCTTCTCTGGCTTATGTGGCCCGGGAGAACAACTACGTTAAACCGGTGGTGGATGAGGGTTATCGTCTGGAGATCATCGGCGGTCGCCATCCGGTGGTGGAGGCCTTGGAGCCTTCAGGGACCTTCGTGCCCAATGACACTGTCATGGATGAAGACTCATTCTTTCTCTTGATCACCGGACCTAATATGGCCGGTAAATCCACTTACCTCAGGCAGGTTGCCTTGATCACTTTGATGGCTCAGATTGGGTCCTTTGTTCCGGCCAGCTCGGCCCATATTGGGGTCGTCGACAGAATCTTCACTCGGGTGGGGGCGGCGGACGATCTGGCTACCGGCCAGAGCACCTTTATGGTGGAGATGAATGAGGTGGCCAATATCATTAACCACGCTACCAGGCGAAGTCTCATTATTCTCGATGAAGTCGGTCGGGGGACCAGCACCTTTGATGGATTGAGCATCGCTTGGGCCATCAGTGAATACCTATTGGCACCTCAGCACATCGGCGCCAAAACCTTGTTTGCCACCCACTACCATGAGCTGACTCAGCTCTCCGAGACCCATCAGGGGATAACCAACTTGTCGGTGGCTGTCCGCAGAGAAGCGGGAAGAATCATCTTTCTTCGCAAGGTGATTCCTGGAGCCGCTGACAAAAGCTACGGGATTGAAGTGGCGAGATTGGCCGGCCTCCCCGAAGAGATTATTAACCGGGCTCAGCAGGTACTGGCCAAACTGGAGTCCGACGGCCCTCAGGGAGAGCCCCTTTCCCAGCTTCTCGGGGGAGTGAACAAGAACCAATTATCGCTGTTCATGCCTATTTCGGAGAAACCCGATCCGATCCGGGAGGAATTGGAGAGGTTGGAACTGGATCAAATGACGCCGCGAGAGGCTCTGAACAAACTGTACGAGTGGAAAGAACGGGGTGAGACGGGTGGCTAAAATCCAAGTCTTACCTGATAAGCTGGTTAACTTGATAGCCGCCGGTGAAGTCATCGAACGCCCGGCATCTGTAGTCAAAGAACTGGTGGAGAACTCCCTGGATGCCGGGGCTTGCAGGATTACCATCGAAACCGCCGGGGGTGGCCGGGATTTCATCAGGGTCACCGACGATGGCTGCGGCATTCCCAAGGCTGAGCTTTCCCTGGCCGTAAAACGCCATGCCACCAGCAAGCTTCAGTCTGTAGAGCAACTTTGGCGGATATCCACCCTGGGTTTCCGGGGTGAGGCCCTGGCCAGCATCAGCGAGGTGGCCCATGTGGAATTGGCCAGCAAGACTCCGGATTCTGACGTAGGTTGGGCCCTGCGGGTTTCCGGAGGCAGGCAAGAGGGGTTAGAGCCTTCTGGGCTTCCTCAAGGCACCCAAGTGACCGTGGAGGACCTCTTTTTCAACACGCCGGCCCGGGCCAAGTACCTTGGCAAGCAATCCGGGGAGAACCGGCAGATCATCAAGACCGTGCAAGATTTGGCTTTGGCCAATCCGGCGGTGGCTTTCCGGTTAGTGGTGGAAGGGGAGCTTAGACTCTCTACACCCGGAGACGGTTCCTATCTTTCCGCGGCCGGCTCGATTTTCGGCCCGGAGTTCGCCAAAAAACTCATTACCGTCTCCTATCAGGGGGAGTTTGGCAGCATCATCGGTTGGGTCGGTGTACCGGGGCATTACGGTAGCAACCGGCAGGGACAGGTCTTTGCCATCAACGGCCGGGTTTTCAGGCACACCCCCTTCACATATGTGGTGGAGAGTGTCTTCAAAGGCCGGCTGCCGGTTCGCCGCTTTCCGGTCTTCATGCTCAATATCCAGATCGATGCCGCTGGAGTGGATGTCAATGTTCATCCCACCAAACAAGAAGTCAAATTCCGGCACGAAG
>JACDOJ010000009.1 GCA_017656135.1 Bacillota bacterium
GTGATGTGGTGGATGTGCGGGTGCTCGACGTCGACCTACAGCGGAAGCGGATTGCGTTAAGCATGAAACTGTGATCGATACCCCCATAGCCCTCCTCGTCTGCCACGAAAATATAAAAGGGGAAAACCATTTTTTGGAGTAATTTCTTAAGGGTGGATGGGAGCTTACCATCCACAAATACACCATAGGGGGCTTGCGAATGGGAATCGCACGTAAGTTTGGCAAGACGCTGGTTGCGCTGTTGCTCGTCCTGTTGCTGTCTGTTGGTGTAGTCTCTGCCCAGCAGACGGTCGTCACCATCCTCGGTACATCCGACTTGCACGGCCACATCTTCCCGTGGGACTATGCGGTCGACGAGGAGGATGATGACACTGGCCTAGCCAAGGTGGCCTCAGTAGTCAAAGAAGTACGAGCAGAAAACCCGAACACCTTGCTACTGGATGCCGGTGATACCATTCAGGATAACATGGCATCCCTTTTTAATGATGAACCGGTCCACCCGATGATCCAGGCCATGAACCTGATTGGCTATGATACCTGGACCGTCGGTAACCACGAATTCAATTTCGGCTTGGACGTCTTGGGCCGGGCGATTGACGGTTCCAAGGCGACTGTCCTCGCAGCAAACATTTATAAAGAAGATGGTTCAAGATGGCTGACCCCCTACGTCATCAAAGAGGTAGCCGGCATTAAGATCGGGATCTTTGGCCTGGTCACCCCCCACATCACCCGGTGGGAAGCCAGCACCCCAAGTCACTTTGCCGGTTTAGTTTTTGCTGATCCCATCGAAGAAGCCAAGAAGGTAGTAGCAGAGTTAAAGGGCAAGGTAGACGCCATCGTTGCCGTTGCCCATATGGGTATGGAGCCTGAGTACGGTGTTCCCGGATCTGGGCTTCGGGCCGTACTGGCTGCAAATCCGGAGATCGACGTCGTCCTAGCTGGTCACGCCCACGCAGATATTCCAGGTGAAGAGGTCAACGGTGTCCTGGTGGTAGAACCTAAGCGCTATGGCAACAGGGTTTCCCGGATTGACCTGACCTTTGAACAGAAAGACGGTCGGTGGGAGCTGGTCAAGAGGGAAAGCACCAACATCAACACCAAGGGATATGAACCTGATTCTGAAGTAGTTGCCGCTTTCCAGAAGTATCACGATGAGGCCAGAGCCGAGGTCAACACGGTTATTGGTAAGGTTACCGCTGATTTCCTGCCGGAGCCGTATGTCTTGCCTGGCATTCCTACCGCTCAGGTCCAAGACACGGCGCTGGTCGACTTCATCAACAAGGTTCAACTGAAATATACAGGAGCGGACATCTCCGCAGCTGCTCTCTTCAGCACCCGTTCCGACTTGAATCCCGGCGATTTCCGCAAGAAAGACGTGGCCAACATCTACAAGTACGACAACACTCTGATAGCGGTCAAAGTCACCGGCAAGCAGCTGAAAGACTACATGGAGTGGTCCGCCGCTTACTATAACACCGCTAAACCCGGTGACGTGACCGTCAGTTTTAACCCCAATATCCGCGGGTACAACTACGACATGTTCGCCGGCGTGGAGTATGAGATCGACATTTCTCAGCCGCCTGGTAACCGTATCAAGAACCTGACCTTCAAAGGGAAACCGGTTACCGACGATCAGGAATTCGTCCTGGCGGTCAACAACTACCGCTTCGGTAACATGGTCAGCGACGGATACTTCAACGAAGAGGATAAGGTTTTTGACTCCTATGAGAAGTGGGGAGATGCCGGCCGTATCCGCGACTTGATTATCAAGTACGTCGAAGAACAGGGTGAGGTCACTCCTGAATGCGACTATAACTGGAGGATAGTTGGCGCAGATCTCGATCATCCCCTTAAAGATGAAGTTTATGAGCTGGTAGAAAGCGGCAAGCTGGAGATCCCCACCTCTGCAGATGGCCGTACTCCCAACGTCAAGTCCCTCAACGTCTACGAGCTGATTCAGGAGGGTGTGCTCCCCTATAAGACTCTCACCATCCTGCACACCAACGACACCCACAGCCGGTTATTAGAGGGCAAGTATGACGGCATGGGCATGGCCAAAATCGCCACTTTAGTAGACAGGTACCGCCAGGTGCTTCCGGCTAGCCTGGTGCTGGATGCCGGTGATGCCTTCCACGGTCAGACCATAGCCACCCTGGTCAAAGGCGAAAGTGTGGCCAAGGTCTTTAACGCTGTCGGCTACGACGCCATGACTGCCGGAAACCACGACTTCAACTACGGCTATCAGCGTCTTTTGGAACTGGACCGGCTGGCTGATTTCCCGATTCTGGCTGCCAATGTCTTGGATGCTGACGGAAACCCGATCTTTGCTCCCTACATGATCAAGGGTGTAGGTGGAATTTACGTCGGCATCTTCGGTTTGGCCACTCCGGAAACCACCTACAAGACCCATCCTAAAAACGTCGAAGGACTGACCTTCGCCGATCCAATTGAAACCGCCAGGAAGATGGTGAAAGAGCTCAAGGACAAAGTGGACGTGATCGTTGCTCTGACTCACCTGGGTCTCGACAAGTCCAGTGAAGTTACCAGTGAAGACCTGGCCTGGCAGGTCACCGGCATCGACGTTATCGTTGACGGTCACAGCCACAGCGAGCTGACGGAAGGCCTGATGGTCAACAACACTCTAATTGTCCAGGCCGGTGAATACGATAAGAACCTAGGCGTAGCTGAGCTCTTGCTCAAAGACGGCAGGGTCGTACAGAAGTACGCTAAACTGATCAGCAAAGCGGAGGCTGCCTCGGTTCCTGAAGACCAAGAGGTCCTGGATGTTCTGGCCCAGGTCAAGGCCGAGAATGAGAAGATCACCTCAGTGGTCATCGGTAAAACTGCAGTGACCTTGGACGGTGAACGGGCTCACGTCCGTACCCGTGAGACCAACTTAGGAAACCTCATCTGTGATGCCATGCTGGCAGCCACCGGTGCCGATGCTGCTCTGACCAACGGCGGCGGCATCAGGGCCTCCATTGAGCCCGGTGAGATCACCAAAGGTGAGGTCATCACCGTTCTGCCCTTTGGCAACATCGTTGTCGTCAAGAAAATGACCGGAGCACAGCTCTTGGCGGCTGTTGAGTACGGGCTTTCCGCTTATCCTGATGCAGCCGGTAGCTTCTGTCAGATCGGCGGCATGACGGTGAACTTCGATCCCAGCGCACCTGCCGGTTCCCGGGTTACAAGGATCTTGGTTCAAGGTGAGCCTCTGGATCCTGAAAGGTACTACACAGTAGCCACCAATGACTTCTTGGCCGCCGGTGGCGACGGATATACAATGTTTGCTGAGGCAGAAACCGTTGCTGAGCTGGGCGGTCTGGACGAGGTCCTGATCAACTACATTCAGGAGCAGGGCACTGTCGCTCCTAAGGTCGATGGTCGTTTGAGTGATCAACCGGCAGCCGACTTTGTGGAGTATATCATTGAACTCGGTGATACTCTCTCTGAGATCGCTGAGGAGTATGGGGTCAGCATCGGGGAGCTAGTTGAGTTGAACGCCATAACCAATCCAGACCTGATCTATGCTGGTCAGAGTCTGAATATCCCGGTGCAGTAACTAACTCCTTGAATCAAGGCACAACAAAAAGGTTACAGGCCCTACTGTGGTCTGTAACCTTTTTTCTCTCTTCCCCACCTATTCTAGACGAACAGTGTTATTTTGTTGCAACAGGAGAACAATTATAGTACGTGGAGGTGGAAGAATGCCCAGGTCCAGATTAAGATTTTTGGTAACCGCTGCAATTCTGGGAATTCCCCTGCTTGTCAATTACCTGTCCACTATTGCTCCTGGGGGTTTCAGCGATATCAACGCTCCTCTACGGGGACCAGGGGTAATCATGGGCGAGAGGCGGGATGTGGATGGGGATGGGGTAGAGGAAACCATTCGACTGTTGAAAGAGCCTGGCCAGGACTTCCAGCTCCAGAACCTCAGATTAGAGGTAGTGGATGGCGAATCTACTATACGGATCCCTATCGAGAGCGAAGGTTTTGTTACGGCAACGTTAAACATCATCCAGATGGATAAGCCTCCGGAAGAGGAGATGTTCGTGACTCTGGTCGGGGCCAACGGACAGCACGAGCTGCACGGCTTCAGGGCAAAGGATGGGAGATATAAGGTCATTTTCGGTCCAAAGTACTACCTGAAACCAGGTGAGTTTAGGCTGGAATACCTGGGAGACAAGAAGGTCCAGTTCAGAGATCTGTGCACAGGGCTTTCGGTCACTTTGGACTTATCAGAGAACCCCAGCTACGCCGATTTTACTGAGGCCGAGCTGGAGCGTTTCTACAATTCCCACCGGGCTTGGGAGGTGACCGAGTATTCCGGGTTTAGCTGGGCTGACTTGACCGGCGACGGCGAAAAAGAGATCATCGGCAGCCGTTCAGTCACCGGTGTTACCAGCACTGATCTCATCGGTACCCTGCAGGAGTATTACCGGCAGGAAGACGAAGTTTACAAACCATATGCTCAGGCATTCTTCAGCCCTGGTGGGGTTGAGGAGGCTGGGGTGATCATTCCGAAAGAGCAGAAGGTGAGAGAATGAAGCCGCGGATTGGAATAACACTTGGTGACCCGGCGGGAATTGGGCCGGAGATAGTGGTAAAGGCCCTCTGTGAGCAGGAAGTACAGGCCTGCTGCCACCCTGTGGTCTTTGGGGACCGCTGGGTTTTTGAGCGGACGGCCGCAGAGTTAGGGCTGGCCGCCGAGTTGGAGGCCAGCGGAGTATTTGAGTTCGTGGACTCCGGGGTGGTGCAGGGAAATTTCTCTCTAGGTCAGGTTTCGGCCATAGGTGGACAAGCTGCCTTCACCGCCATCAGAAACGCCATTCAAGCTGCTCAAGATGGCGCGATTGCTGCCCTGGCCACAGCGCCGATTAACAAGGAATCCCTCAAAGCGGCAGGGGTTGAGTACATCGGACATACTGAGATTTTGGCCGGGCTGACTGGAAGCCCGGATCCCCTCACTCTGTTTGTAGTCAGAGATTTACGGGTCTTCTTTGTGAGTCGGCATGTCTCGCTGCGGAAGGCCTGTGACCTGGTGACCCGGGAGAATCTGGTCCGTTTCACCCTCCGAGCTTACCGGGAACTCCAGAGGCTTTTGGGCCTTGAGAAACCCAAACTGGCCATAGCCGGCCTCAACCCCCACAACGGGGAGCATGGTCTTTTTGGCGACGAGGAGGTTAGGGAGATCGAGCCGGCCGTGGCTGAGCTGCAGGAGCGGGGTTTGGATGTGGTTGGCCCGTATCCTGCTGACTCAGTGTTTTACCGGGCTCTGCAGGGAGAGTTTGCTGCTGTGGTCTCCCTTTACCACGATCAGGGGCACATCGCAACAAAGATGGTGGATTTTGAATGCACTATCAGTATGACCTTGGGACTGCCGTTTCTGAGGACCTCTGTAGACCACGGGACTGCCTTTGATATTGCAGGAAAAGGGGTGGCCAGTCCTGTTAGTATGGTAGAGGCGATTAAGATGGCGGCCCGCTATACACACATATAGGGGACGGGTACCAATAGTCTGGGGAACAAGGTGTATCCTCTGCTCGTTTATACCATTGGAGGTAGATACTAGTGAAAAGCCCCTTGGTCATGATCTCATTTCTCATATTTGGCCTCATCACCGTTTTAGGGCTGGGAGCTGCGGCGGCCCAAACCCAAGAGGTGGACTTGCCCACCTACCTGCAGCTGGTTTCTGAAAACAACCTTGGCCTGCAGGCGGCCAAGCTTGAACTGGTCCAGGCCGAGCTGGCCTTCAAGAAAGCCACGGCTGCCAATCTCTTCACCGGCTCCAAGCAGGCTGCCTTGAAGGCGGCTTCCGATTTCGCAGCCGCCCAGGCCACCTACGAGCAAACCAGAGCCCAGATCATGCGGGATGCTGTGGCCAGCTATTTTCAGGTCATTCTGGCCCAGCGGGATCTGGAAATCCGGCAAAACCGCTTGAAGCTCGCCGAGGAGAGACGGGCTATTACCGAACGGAAAATAGCTGAGGGTCTAGCCAGTGAGCTGGATCTGCTCCAAGCCACAGCAGAGGTGGAACGGGCTAAACTGGACTACCAGCGGGCCGACCAGGCTTACCAGGAAAAGCTGCTTGACTTCAACAGTCGGGCCGGTTCAGGCGCCGACTTAAAGTATGTCCCCGGTGTGTTGCCGGTCTACCCCATCGTGAAATACGATCCGGAAACTGCAGTCGGCAAGGCCCTAGCCGCATCCGACCAGTTGAAACGGTTATCCGAACTCGCCCGTTTAGCCGAGATGGAGCTAGCTAAGGCCGAAGCGGAAAATGCTGCCCCCCTCACTCTGGAGCAGGCCAAGAACGATCTGGCCTTAGCCAAGATACAGGTTGAGCAGCAGAGGCAAGCGCTTCGGGCAAGTGTCCTCAAAGACCTCCACACCCTGAGGAGCCTGGAAAAAGAAATCGCCCTCAGCCAGCTAAACGTGGAGCTGGCCCAGAGTAAGTACAAAACCGCTGAAAAGCAGTATAAAGCCGGCCTCCTCACCGACCGGGAGTTGGATGAATCCGTCACTGGCCTCTGGGAAGCTCGTAAACAAGAGCTCCAGGCCAAGCAGAATTATGCTATTCAGCTGTTGAGTTTCAAAGGGCTCATCGGGGAGGAGCTGGAGTAGATGCGGCTCAAGATTCTACTGATCCTCTTTGCTCTGGTCCTTATCTTTTCTGGAACCGCTACCGCCTGGCAGCAGAGCGTCCTCTCCCTGGAAGAGGCTTTGCAGGCAGTCTTAGAGCAAAAGATCGAAGTCAAAGAAGCGGAAAACACCCTCTTAGATGCTAAGTCAGACTTCGCGGCCTTTGAGGAGGAGCAGGGTTTACAGTGGGAGCTATCCCTGCCTGCTGCTACTTTTGATGCGGACGGTCTCCAACTCTCTGAGACCTGGGCCCTTACCGGCAAAGCAGGCAGCACCACCGAATACACAATTAACCTGGGGAAACGTGCCGCAGGCATTCCATCCACATTAAAGGAAGAATTATCCTTTAGTGTTTCCCGTAGGCTCTGGCCCGACCCTGAGCCGGCCCTGGACCAGCGTGAGGAATCTCTTGTCATGGGCGTCCAGTTTGCCGAGAAGAGTTTGGCGGATACCCAAAACCAGGTCTTGATCAGTGCCTATGACCAGTACCGCAACCTCCAGCTTGGCCAGATTAAGTTAAAGCTCCTGGAGGAAAAAGCGGCGCTGGCCCAGAGCACTTACCAGAAAGCCAAGCGCCTCTTGGAGATCGACGAGACGACCCCGGCTGAGGTTAAAGAGGCGGAAGCCGCCTGGCTGAGGCAGGAGGCCACTTTGGTCAAGGAACGCGCTGCCTGGCAGAAGGAGAAGGTGGTTTTTCTCCAGAGTCTAGGTAGAGCAGCTAACATAGGCTTGGATGCCTTAAACCTGACTGAAGTCATCGAGCAAGCCGAAGCCTGCCTCGCAGAGCCGGATCAGCCTGCAGTCTCTCTCGAGACTGTCCTCGCCGAAAGCAGGGAGATCCAAACCCTTGCAGGCCAGGTTCGGCTCAAAGAGAAGGCTCTGGAAATAGCCGAAGGCGATTCAGCTTGGGCCGTGGACCTTTCCGTTGGTGTCACCACCGATATCCAGACTCAGGAGACCGATTGGTCTGCCGGCCTTTCTGCCACTTTGGACCTCTCCGGCCAAAAAGCCCGAGAGCGTCAGGTCGAGAAGGCCCACCGAGAGCTGGAGCTGGCCAAGCAGAAATTGGCAGAGGCGAGAGTCCGGGTGGAGCAAGAGTTTTCCCAGGCCCGGGCCGATTTGACCTATCAAAAAGCCCTGCTTGAGGCCGCCTACTTTGAGTGGCAGGCGGCTGAAGGCAACCTGCAAGTGGCCGCTAAGCAGCTGCGAGAAGGATTCATTACCGACGACCAGTACTCCGAGACCAAAATTGCCGCGAAAACCGCTCAACTGCAGCTGGCTCAGGCCTATTTCGCCTACCGGGTTCAGCATCTGAAACTGCTCTCTCTGGCCGGAGAGAAACCACTGCTTGAGATCGCCAAAGGAGAGACAAGCCATGCGGACTAAGAAGTGGATATACCTTATAGTTGTTTTGGTCATTGTCGGCTCTGCCTACGGGTACTTCCGCTGGCAGGCCCAGGTCAAGAAAGCGGTGGTGGCTGATGGACCAATCTCCAGGGTCATCACAGTGGGCCGCACTGATTTAGTGAGAACGGTGACAGCTGCTGGGGTGGTCGTCCCCAAGGACGATGCCCAGCTTTTCTTCGGCCGGGCCGGGCGCATCAAGAAGCTGTACGTGGAAGAGGGACAACGCGTTAAGGAAGGCCAGCTTATCGCGGAGCTAGAGGCCACCGAAGAGCAGCTGGATCTCTTGGCAGCCCGGCGCCAGTACGAGGAGGCTAAGATTGAATCCCCTCCCACCATCGTTAAAGAGAAAGAGCTGACCCTTAAGATCATGGAAGAGAGGTTGGAGCGGACTAAGCTTGTGGCCCCCTTCAGCGGTGTTGTCGCCGAGCTGAACTTTGGCGTTGGTGAGTGGGTGGGGACCTCAACTCACCTCCTGACTCTGATAGATGATAGCAAGCTATTCGTCGACGCCACTGTGGATGAGGTCGATATTGCCCGAATTAAGCCGGGGCAGAATGCCATTGTGACCTTCACTGCCCTGCCGGGAGTGGAGGTTCACGGCAGGGTCAAAGAGGTGGCCATGATTCCGAAAACCAAGAGCGATTTAGTGCTCTTTCCGGTGAAAATAGAGCTCACCGATCCCAGTGAAGCTGTTTTAGTGGGTCTTTCCGCTGAGGTTAGCATCATCACTGACCGCCGATCTGATGTCCTGGCCGTTCCCCTGGAGGCCGTCTTGGACTATCAGGGGAAACACCTGGTCAGCGTGGTCGGCGTGGACGGGAACCCCACACCGGTCCCAGTGGAAACCGGGATCTCGGACGGCCGTCAGGTGGAAATTGTCTTCGGCTTGTCCGAAGGTGACCGGATCCTGGCCAGCAACTTCGAGCTCTACCGCAGGCTCTCCGGACCTGCTCAGCACGGTCCCAACTTCAGAGTCAACCTGCCGGGCCTGAGGAGGTAGGAACATGGCAGAAACCTTGTTAGAAGCCCGGGGTGTAACTAAGTCCTACCAGATGGGGGAGAGCGTGGTCCACGCCTTGCGAGGGATTGATTTGGCGGTGGAGGCCGGAGAGTATGTGGCCATTATGGGGCCTTCCGGTTCCGGCAAATCCACCCTCATGCACATCTTAGGCTGTTTAGACCGGCCCACCAGCGGGGCTCTCTTCATCAAAGGGGTGGACACCAAGACCCTGAAAGATAACGCCTTGGCCGAAACCCGCAACTCGGAGATTGGTTTTGTCTTCCAGGATTTTTACCTGCTGCCCCGTTTGACGGTGCTGGAAAACGTGGAGATCCCTTTGGTTTACGCCGGTGTTCCTCGGGCTGAGAGAAGAGCCCGGGCCACTCGGGTCCTGTCTCAAGTGGGCTTACAAAACCGGCTCGGGCATAAGCCCAGCGAACTCTCGGGCGGCCAGCGCCAACGGGTGGCTATTGCCAGGGCCCTGGTGAATGAGCCTTCCATCATTTTGGCCGATGAGCCCACTGGAAATCTGGACAGCGTGACCGGCTCGGAGATCAGGGCGATTTTCTCGGAATTAAACGCCGCCGGCAACACTATCATCATGGTCACCCACGAGAGAGAAGTGGCCCTGGATGCCCAGAGGATTATCCACCTCAAGGACGGCTTGGTGGAGAAGGTGGAGGCGGTAGCGGTATGAACTGGTTGGAAGTGTTAAAGACGGCCATACGCAGCTTGACCGGAAATAAACTGAGGACTCTCCTATCCCTCTTAGGAATCGTTATCGGCATTGCTTCGGTGATCATCATGGTTTCCATCGGGTTAGGGGCCAAACAGAAAGTGGCGGATGATATCGCTGCTCTAGGTTCCAACCTGATTAATGTCTCCCCTGCCACCAGCCGAGGCAGGGGCGGCCGGCTAAGCCAGGACGTTGTGAACATCTTCACCGCTGAATTGCTGGGCGATTTAGAGCAGATCCCAGGGGTGCAGCACGTCTCGCCGATGGTCACCGTGGGGTCTCTCTTAAGTTACAAAGGGATCAACTACCGGGCTTCGGCCTTCGGGGTCTCCCCAGGCTATGAACACATCACCAATTACCATCCCCGGTGGGGGCGGTTTATTACCGGCACTGACCTGAAGTTTCGTAGCGAGGTGGCGGTCCTCGGCAGCGAGGTGGCCAAAAACCTGTTTGGACCTACGGAAAACCCGGTGGGAAAACGCATCAAGGCGGTCATCAACGGCCGGCCGACAAACTTGACGGTAGTCGGTCTAATGGAGGAGAAGGGCCAGGTTTCCTTCAGCAACTTCGACGACCGGATCTATCTCCCGTACACCACCTTGCTGGACCGGATGCTGGGCCGGGATTTCGTCAACGCCTACGTCCTTTCGGCAGCCAGCTCCGAGCGGGTTTCGGAGGTAGCCGACCGGATAGAGTTTTTTATGCTGAAACGTATCGGTGATTCGGAGAAGTTCCGGGTCTTGACCCAGGAGTCCTTGCTCTCGACCATCACCAACACCGTTCAGATCTTTACCACCGTTTTAGGGGCCATCGCCGGAATATCTCTTCTGGTAGGTGGCATCGGCATCATGAATATCATGCTGGTCTCCGTGACCGAGCGCACCACCGAGATCGGCGTCCGTAAGGCCTTAGGAGCCAAAAACCGGGATATTCTGAGTCAGTTCTTAGCAGAGGCGATGCTGCTCAGTGCCGCCGGTGGGGTGATTGGCCTAGCTGTGGGCTGGGGCGGAGGCTATGTTCTCTCCCGTTTTGCTGAGTGGCCTTTCGTCTTCTCTTGGGTTTCGGTCCTGGTAGCAGTGGGGTTCTCCAGTTTGGTCGGCCTGTGTTTCGGTATCTTCCCGGCCATGCGGGCAGCCAAACTTCAACCGGTAGTAGCGTTGAGGCACTAATACACTAATACTACTTTGGTATAATTTTATGGAATGCATCTCTAAATAAAAGGAATATTGTACTCCTGCCAGAATTATGTTAATAGCTAAATTCTGACAGGAGGTTGATTAGCTTGCCGTTAATCATCGTGACCGGTGCCGTTGTCGGCGCTCTCTCCGTGCTCTTGGTTCTTTCCGGAAACCCCGCTAATATGGGTGTCTGTGTGGCCTGCTTTCTCCGGGACATCGCCGGTTCCCTGGGTCTACACCGGGCCGGGGTCGTCCAATACCTGCGCCCGGAGATTGCCGGTTTCGTCCTGGGTTCTTTTGGCATCGCCTTGGCCAAAAAAGAATTCAAAGTCACCGGTGGTTCCAGCCCTGTCATCCGTTTTCTTTTAGGGATCTTCGTGATGATTGGGGCTCTCGTCTTTTTGGGCTGCCCCTTGCGGATGGTCTTGCGCCTGGCCGCCGGAGACCTCAACGCCGTCGTCGGGCTCTTGGGCTTCACTGCCGGTATCTTCATCGGTATCCAGTTCTTGAAACGCGGTTTTTCCCTTGGCCGCAGTTATGAACAGGTCAAAGCCAACGGTTATATCCTCCCGGCGCTGGCCGTACTTATGGTAATAGCGGCTCTGGTCCGGCCGAGCTTCCTATTCTTCAGCTCCAAAGGCCCAGGGGCTGCGGCTGCTCCGGTTTTGCTGTCCTTGGCTGTCGGCTTGATCGTCGGTGCTCTGGCCCAGCGTTCCCGTTTATGTATGGTCGGAGGCATCCGGGATGCCATTCTGGTCAAGGACTACTACTTGATCTCCGGTTTCGCCAGTATCTTTGTAGTGGCTTTCTTGGGCAACCTGCTCTTTGGCCAGTTCAACCTAGGCTTCGCTGGCCAGCCTATTGCCCATACTGATGGACTCTGGAACTTCCTCGGCATGCTGTTGGCAGGTTGGGGTTCGGTCCTCTTAGGCGGCTGCCCCCTGCGTCAGCTGATTCTAGCCGGCGAAGGCAATCTCGACTCAGTCATCACCGTCTTTGGTTTGCTGGTTGGTGCAGCCATAGCTCACAACTTTGGCCTGGCCGCTTCTCCGGCCGGGGTTCCAGCTGCCGGAAAAGTGGCAGTTCTCATCGGCCTGGTGGTGATGGCGGCTGTTGGCACCTTGAGCAGGCCGGTTATCGTCGGCAAACCCTCTGCACGGAGTACCGCGGTAAGCGCATAATTTATCTAGGAGGTTGGGAAATAAATGGCGAAAGTAGTAGATGCCCGGGGTCTCTCTTGCCCTGAACCGATTCTCTTGACCAAAGAGGCTATGAACGAGGTGGGTTCAGGCAGCTTCGAGGTCCTGGTGGATAATCAGACGCAGTGTTTCAACGTCATCCGGATTTGTAAGAGTAGCGGGTGGAATGCGCAAGTTACACCTGAGGGAAGCGATTTTCGGATTACTGTTTCTAAATAGGAGACTAAAACCGTGGTTGTGTTGACCTTTTACTCAACCTACTTTGCCCTGACTGCCGAAAAGGTAGTTCGTGCGGCCGGCCTCTCCGGGAAGTTGATTCCGGTGCCCCGGCAAATCAGCACCAGCTGCGGCACCGCTCTCCGCTTGGAGGAAGCCGAAGTGGATACCGCTCTGCAGCTTTTGCACGGAGCAGGTGTTGAAGTATCTGGTGTGCACCATCTCCCCTGAGAAGTAGGTGATTTTGTTGAAAGTCTATCTGGACAACAGCGCCACCTCCTGGCCAAAACCGGAAGTGGTTTACCAGGCAGTGGACCGGTTTGCCCGGGAGATAGGCGCCAATCCTGGACGGTCTTCTTATGAAAGCGCTCTGGAGTCGGGCCGGGTCCTTCTGGAGGCGAGGACGCTCTTGGCGGAGCTTTTTCACGCTCCCAATCCCAGCTCAATTGTCCTGGCCTTTAATGCCACCGATGCGTTGAACATGGCGATCAAGGGGCTCCTGGAGCCCGGCGACCATGTGGTCACGACCAGCATGGAGCATAACTCAGTGCTTCGGCCTTTGACCGGCCTGGCCAGACGGGGCATCATCGATTTCACGATTGTTCCCGCAGATAACCAGGGTCGCATCGACCCTGAGCAGGTGGCAGCCGCTATTAAAGATAACACCCGGCTAATAGCGGTGAACCACGTCTCCAATGTGGTTGGAACCATCGCGCCGGTGAAAGAGATCGGCCAGATTGCCAGGGACCGGGGAGTGACCTTCCTGGTGGATGCCGCCCAGAGTGCCGGCAATACCGTCATCGATGTCCAGGAGATGAACATTGATATCCTGGCTTTCACCGGGCACAAGGCCCTTCTGGGTTTCCAGGGTACCGGCGGTTTATACCTGCGCCCGGGTATTGTGCTAAAGCCCTGGCGGGAGGGGGGCACCGGCAGCCTTTCCGAGCTGGATACTCAACCTGAGTTTCTCCCGGATCGGCTGGAAGCCGGTACCCACAATGCTCACGGTTGGGCCGGGGTTGTGGCCGGAATCAAGTACATCCTGGCGATTGGGGTGGAGGAGATCAATGCCCAGGAGTGGGCTTTGACCCAGAGGCTTCTTGCGGGGCTGGCCGAGATCCCGAAAATCCAGGTCTACGGTCCGGACAGTTCGGTACGCCGGGGGCCTATCGTCTCCTTTAACATCAGCGGGGCTGACGGAGGTCAGGTCGGTTACGAGCTGGCCGAACGTTACGGTATCATGACCCGCACCGGCCTGCACTGTGCTCCTCATGCCCACAAGAGTTTGGGCACTTTTCCTGAGGGAACGGTGAGGCTCAGCTTGAGCCATTTCACCACTGAGGAAGAGATTGACTACACTCTGAAATCCCTGGCAGATTTGGTGAGTATTCTGACATAGAAAGGGAAAGAAACTGCTCTTACCGAATTTAGAGTCCGACACTTTTTTCAGGAGATGATCCTGTGAAAAAGAAGGTCGGACTTTTTTTGCTGTTCTGTTTACTGTCGCCGCCATCGCCGGCACGGTACTGGCAGGCCAGTGGCTGACTATAGAAACCGAGCACTTTAAGATTCACTTCCCAGCTGGGTATGATGAGGTGGCCAAACGAGCTGCCCTGATCGCTGAAGAAATCTACCCTGTGGCAACTAGGGCCGTCGGATATGAACCGGCGGAGAAAACCCAGATTGTTTTCAAAGATGTCACCGATGCCGCCAATGGTTTCTCCCGGTGGTCTCTCTTCAACGGAATGAGCCTGTGGGCAAGTCATTGCAGAGGTCAGGAAGCCGGGGTAGTAGTAGGTGAGAGGCTCACTTTCTCTGGAGAAAGGACCCTGGGGCCGGTTTACCTACCTTTCGGGGATCTGGTCTACCTAGCCAGCGGAAAATGCTCTTCAGCCAGTACAGCAGCCTCTCGGCCAGGGTTAGCACCGACCGGACCGGGGACAGGCTGGTTTTCTCCGAAACATACCAGGAAAATGAAGACAAGACCACAAGTGAGCTGGTGCTCTTCGACAGAAGGACCGGTGAAAAAAGGCGTCTGACCACTGGCAGCAGAGCTGTGGATCCGGCCTTGAGCCCTGACGGCACTACCATCGCCTACGTGAAGATCAAACCCTATGCTAAGGCGGCCTCCAGCACTACACCGGTGAGGGCCCCTGGTCGGTTCTTGCGGGGCTCACTGTGAGCGGAGAAGAGGAGCTGGCCGCTGAGCTTTGAGGGCGAGGGCAAGTTCTACTTCTCGGCCAGCCTGCCGCTGTTAGGGTTCTGAGTTCTTTTTCAAATTCTTGGTGAATCTTACCGGTGAGGAGACGTTGAGTTGGGAAAAATCATCCTAGATATAATTGTAGCTTTCATCAACTGGCTCCCGCGAAAGGTGGCCCTTCGGTTGGGAGCTGCTTTCGGCAGTTTTCTCTACAGCATTGTTGAGTTGACCAGATTCCGAGGCGCAGTCAGAAGAAACATCCGCAATGCCTTTCCCGACCGCTTTACGGACCGGGAAGTCGCCGAGATGGCCCGGCAGCACGGCAGGGATTTGATTACTACTCTGGTGGAAGCCATTCGTTTCCGGGAGCTGCCCGAGCTTTTGGAAAAGGGCATCATCCAAGTGGAGGGGCTGGAACACCTGGAGCAGGCCCTCGCCAAAGGCAAGGGAGCCATCCTGCTCAGCGCCCACATGGGCAACTGGGAGATGCTTTTCTCAATTATGGGCCTCTTGGGGTATCCTGTTCACGCCATTGTGGTGAAGCAGTCAAATGAGCTCATCAACGATCTGTTGGTTAGGGAGAGGGAACGTTTCGGCTCCAAGATCATCTACCTTCATGAAGTAAACAGCCAGCTCATTAAAGAGATTTTAACTAACAATGGCATCCTCTTGCTCCTTGCCGATCAGCATAATTACGGGGGCAAAGTCCGGAACATTATTGAGTTTTTCGGGAAACCGGTTTCGGTCGCCGGTGGTCCGGTCGCCTACAGTCAGCGGTTCGGTGCCCCGCTGATCCCGGCCTACACGGTGCGGGAGCCGGGTGATAGGCACCGGATCATTATCGAGCCGCCTTTGAAGCTCATCGATACCGGTAACCCAGAGGAAGACTTTCTGGCTAACTGCCGCCTGTACTATCAGGTTTACGAGCGCTGGATCAGAAAACACCCCAGTCAGTGGATGTGGTCCCACGAGCGCTGGGAGTGGCTGGATGAAAACCTGCAGCCCAGGTTTTAAATTCAGTTAGGATCTTCCGAATCCACTTTTTCTGACTCTAGGTCTGCTGGGGTGTTGGCTGCTGCCATCTGGCTTAGGGCCAAAGCTCCGGTAGGCCCTTTTTCTACGATTGAGTTTTTCTTGAGGAAGAGCCCGATTACCAGCGCGACAATCACCACTACGAACCAGAGAAAAAAGAGCATTCCGAATCCCACTGTGGCCCCCACAGCATGACCGGCGGCATCGTACTCGTTTTGGAGATAGGCCATTTCTTGAGAAAGGCTGGCTAAGCCGCTTAGAAAGGCAAAAAGCATGAAAATGCTCCAGAGAATAGCGAAGTTTTTGGTGATATTCCAGCCGGTTCCGCCTTCTCTGACTTCGCCCGCTTTCAGATTGCGTTTTGCAAGGTAAACAGGAAGTGCAAAGACCCCAAAGATCAGAACTGCCAGAATCCACCAGTTGGAGTTCTTCCGCTTATTCACGTCCCAAATAGTCCAGGCGGTAAGGGCGATGGTAAATAGCCACCACATGTTTTATCAACTCCCGTCGAGCTTATACTTAAAGCATACGGCCCGCGTTTCTAAAAATCCTTGTGGATAGAAAGAGGATATTCCCAGATTTTCTGGAATCACTTAAATAAACTAAATATCAGCTTTAGGTGCCCACAACGTGGGTTAAAAGGGAATCGGGTGCAAATCCCGAACGGTTCCCGCCACTGTAACGGCCATTATTTGCTGTCAGTCACTGGAGTTAAGCTCTGGGAAGGCTGATGGTGTACCCGGCCGGAGTCAGGAAACCTGCCTAAAGCGTGAAGAATCGCAACTTTCGGTGAAAAGGGGGCGATCAGATGACGTACTTACGGCACGTCTTTTAGCCCTTAGCTTTTTGCTAGGGGTTTTTTGTTGCTAAAGCGGCTCAAGTATTGAACATGGAGGTACATTGATGAAAAGAATTATGGTTATTGTTTTAACTCTGTTGTCTATTTTCGCCTACCCGGTTTTGGCCAGCACCAAAGCGTCTGACATAGAACCGATTGTGGTGGTAGTAACTGGTTCCCTGCTTCCTGCAATGGAGGAGGAAACCCCTGCTGTGGTCCAGACCATTCCTCCGGAGGTTGTCCAAGCTGCCGAGGATCTGCCGCAGCTTCTTGCAGACCACGTGGGCATAGACTTGCATGCAAATAGGCCTACCCCTGGAGGAGTAGCCACTTTACGGATTTGGGGTAGCACTCCCACTCAGGTCTTGGTCTTGCTGGATGGGGTTCCTTTAAATACCCCCTGGGATGGCATGGTTGATCTGAGCCTGCTTCCTTTAGACGCGGTGGAACGGATTGAGGTGCAAAAAGGCGGCTCTTCCTCCCTTTATGGGAACGCAGCCGTTGGCGGTGTGGTCAATATCATCACCAAGAAAGGATTCAAACCACAAAATGAAGTTCAGGTGGCGGCAGGTAGCTACAATGAGAAAGAATTGGCCGTCACTACCGCCGGACCTGTGGACGAAGTCACCTACTACCGGCTTAATGTAGGTACAGACAGCGGGGAAGGGCCACAGGAACACTCCGCCTACCGGCATAATACGCTCTTTGCCTCTTTGGACAGAGACCTCAGCGAGTATGCGACTGCTTCCTTCACCATACTCGGCTATGATGCTGATGTGCAAATCCCCCCAATCCCCTGGGGGCCAGGAGAACAGGGTAACCAACGTTTCCGGCTGACAGGCCACTACTCCTATGAAGATTTGACCGGCTTGACCTGGAAAGGGGCGCTCTGGCTGGATTCCGACCACCTCACCTATGAGACTGAGACTGAACAATCCGACCACCGTCTCGCGACTTTGGGCTACAGCCTGATCCGGAGTAAATCTGATGAAGACGGCGGAATCAGTTTAGCCACAGATGGCTTGGTAACCCGAGTCAATAGTACCAATGTGGTGGGCCAGAAAACCATCACCAATCAAGGGATATTCGCCGAAAAAACCGGCCAACTTGCAGACTGGAACTACTCGGTCAGCGGCCGGTTGGATTTGCACTCCAACTTTGGTCTGCACCTTTCTCCGCGGCTTGGTTTCTCCCGGCCTCTGTCAGGTGGGACCTTCAAGGTCAACCTGGGTTCCTCCTTTAAAGCACCGACAGCCAATGACCTCTATTGGGAGAGCACATACGGGTCCGGAAACCCTAACCTCAGCCCGGAGCGAGCCTGGAGCCTGGAGGCACAATACCTGAGGGTTCGGTCAAGCTGGGAGTGGAGCGTGGCCGCATTTTACCGCTATGTGCAGGATATGATCGCTTGGCCCTATGACGAAACTGCTGGTAAATGGGTTGCTCAGAACATCGATGAGATGAAGGTAAAAGGCACAGAGCTTTCGGCCAGCCGCACCCTGGGAAAGACCCTGAAATTGACGGGGAATCTGACCTTGCTCTCAGCGGAAGGGGCTGCCGTTGCTGTTAATCCGCTGGCTCCGGTGGAGTACTCTCTGGGCCTATGCTATACGCCTTCGACCCGCTTGAGAACAGACCTCAAACTGCGGGGAGCGGGGCAACGTTACAACGGGGTGGCAGCCTATACTGTCGTTGATAGCAGTGTAGCATACACCCTTAACCCTCAAACCCGACTCACACTGTCTATCACTAACCTGATGAATGAGGAGTACCAGCTCAATGAAGGTTATACCATGCCCGGGCGGCGCATCCAAGCAGGAGTCACCTACTCCTTCTAATAAGAGGACGAAGGGCTGGCCAGACTGGGTCTGGCTGGCCCTCTCCGCCTTTTTGCACATTGTCATCCTATCTGTATTGCCTGTACCTTCTGTGATCTCGCTGCCTTCTACTCGTGAGTCAGACCTTCAGGTGGTGCAGCTTTACACTCTGCCCGTAGAGCCAAAGCTGCCTACTCCGATTGCCGTAGACATACCGGGAGTTGCAAAAACTGAGCCGGTTAAACCCAAAGAGCCTATAGAACCTAATGAACCCAAAGAACCCCAAAAACCAAAACAGACTGAAGAACCCAAAGAACCTGTAGAGGAAAACTGGCAGCTTCCCCCGGTGCTTCCTTTGGAAGCCTTATATTTGCCGGAGAAACCAGTCTCAGAGCGGACGCAACCGAAGAAACAGCCCGAGCGGGCAAAACCGGTGAAAGAACCCGAAACACCTCAGCCGGAACAGTTAAGCCAAGAGCAACCGGAACCTAAACCTGAATTCGAGCTTAAAACCGAGCTTAATTCAGAGTCTGCACCACTCTCTGAACTGCCGCCTGAACCACCGCCTGAACCACCACTCCTGCCGAAACCACTGCCGCTGTCAGAATCTGCATCACCGCCAAAATTGGAACCAGGGCAGCAACCACCGCAACAGCCACCCCTTGAACCGGGGCCGGGAACTAATCGGGAAGCTGATTCAGAACCGCATCGAGAATTGAAGCCAGAAGCAAAGGAAGAGAGCTGCTACTATCCTCCGACCGTGGTCAAGCGCATTGAACCTATATACCCTCTCCGGGCGCGGAGGAGGGGCTGGAGCGGCGAAGTCTCTCTTCTAGTTGCGGTTTCCCCTGAGGGCCGGGTGGAAGATGTTCAGGTGGTGGAGACCAGCGGTTACTCCATCTTGGATGCTGCAGCTAGCGAAGCTGTCAAAGGGTGGGTGTTTTCCCCTGCCAAACAAGGGGAGCAACCTGTTGAGGGAGAAGTCCCAGTAGTCATCAAATTTGTGTGCCAATAAGTTTCAGAGTAGCATTATTGCGGTATTTGTCGTTGCTGCTGACAGGAATCAGAAAAAAAGAGCCGAATTATCTAGGGCACTTCTCTTGGAAAGGCGAGATTAAATGAAGCAGACCAAAAGGCAGGACTTTACCGAAGGAAATATACCAAAACATCTGCTGAAATTTGCTATACCCATGTTTTTGGGCAACCTTTTTCAAGCACTGTATAATACAGTGGATACCATTTGGGTCGGCCGGTTCCTGGGGCCGGAAGCCCTCGGCGCTGTATCCGTAGGTTTTCCCATTATCTTTGCTCTGGTTTCCCTGGTTATGGGGATTGGTATGGGGACTACGGTGTTAGTCTCCCAGTATGCCGGGGCCAGGCAATGGGATGAGGTGCGCAGGGTAGTAATTAACTCCTTTTCCCTGTTATCACTAGCGGGTTTAGCTGTTTCGCTAATTGGCTATTCTTTCAATGAGGCCTTGCTTCGGTTGGTGAATACGCCAGAAGTGCTGATCCCCCTGGCTTCTTCATACATTAGCGTGTTCTTTTCGGGCCTTCTGTTTATGTTCGTTTTCAACGTCATGGGTGCGATTCTGCGGGGATTGGGCGACTCCAAAACACCGCTGCGGTTCCTGATCGTAGCCACAGTGACCAACATCATCCTGGACCCCTTGTTCATCTTTGGTATCGGTCCCCTCCCCAGGATGGAGGTGGCGGGAGCGGCTTTGGCCACAGTCATTGCCCAGGGAATTTCGGCGGTCCTAGCAGTCCGCCACGTGTATAAGGTCAACGGGCTCTTGAGCATAAATATTGCCGACTACAAGCTGGACCGGGAATTAACCCTCCTTACACTGAGAATTGGTATCCCCGCGGGGCTCCAGCAGACGGTGGTATCTCTGGGAGCTTTGGTCCTGATGTCGATTGTCAACGGGTTTGGCGAGATAGTTGTGGCCGGTTATGGGGTCGGGGTGCGCCTGGATCAGTTTGCGTTCATGCCTTCCATGTCAGTGAGCATGGCCGTTTCTGCTGTGGTCGGGCAGAACCTGGGTGCAGGCAACGAGGACCGGGCCCATCTGGCCCTGCGGTGGGCGCTCATCCTGGCCGGCGGCATTGCCCTGGTTATTGCTCTGGGAATGCAGTTCTTAGCTTGGCCTATTTCCAGCGTCTTTACCAGAGATCCCGGCGTTCTGGCTCATTCCACCGAATACCTTAGGATTATCTCCCTTAGCTATGTCTTCTTGGCTTCGCTATTTTCCTTGACCGGTTTCCTACGGGGGGCCGGGGACACCGTGCCTCCGATGTTGATAACCCTGGTGTCTCTGTGGTTTGTGCGGATTCCACTGGCTAAATACCTCTCGTTGATTTGGGGCAGCAGAGGCATCTGGATTGGCATCGCCATTAGCCCCGTGATTGGCCTAACCCTTTCGGTGTTATACTACTTTAAAGGGGCCTGGCGCAGCAAAGTGGTTACCAGACCCCCAGTTCTAAAGGGAAGCCGAAGTATTAACGCCCCCTTGGAGCGGTAATACCTGCCAAGAGAAGTCTTTTTAGTTGTTCGCTGGCTGTAGAGGGGTCAATCCCCTCATCTAATATTAATGAATCCAGAGCAAGAACCATGATCGCCCCGAAGAGGGTGTGGACCGCTACCTCTGGCTGCAAATCGTCTGTGATCGAGCCTTCTGCTTTTCCCTGGTCGATGATGCTCGTCATCAGTTGAGTGTACTCCAGATGGAGCATTTTGACTTCCTGACGCCACCGTTGTTCCGGACCTTCACTGAGGAGAAGCCGGACCAGGTCCTGTTCCTCCTGAACAAAGCGGAGGTGTTCATCAATGGCAGCTCCAAGTTTCTGGGGAAACGCCAGGGGGCTTTCAGCAATCCGGGCCAGGGATAACAGCCATTTCTTCATCCCTGTGTTCACTGTGTAGATGAAGAGCTCCCGCTTGCTGTTAAAATGATAGAAGATCGTCCCTTTGGCTATCCCTGCCTTCAACGCAATGTCATCGATACTGGTCCGCTCATATCCTTGTTGAGCGAAAAGGGTTACCGCAGCCTGTGCAATGCTATCTTTTGTGGTATCAGCCAACGCATCATGCCTCTTTTCTTACTCCTTCAAACTTAGTTGCTATTCGCGGTACGCAGCACTTTCTCCTTTCCGGAAGCAAGATTTGGGAAATCTCTTTCCCATAAGGGCCTGGAGATTTGGTCCCATTCTTTGGCGTAACCCTGCAGCTCGTGGGCTAATAATTCTGGGTCAACCTTGTTGTGGCACTGGGTCGGTGTTGCCCCTGATTCTTTGACAATTTCCGGGAGCTGGTTCGGATTGTCTAAAAGAGGGCAGGGGCGAAGTAGGTTTTCATTGAAGGGCTGTCGTCTTTGGTAAGCTTTGAACAGTGGGGATTGCAGAGCTTCAACCAAAGAGACTTCCTCGATATTACAGGTGGCGTAGTGGATGAAGGCGCACGGCTCCACATCTCCGGCCGCATTAATATGAAGGTAGCGTTTGCCTCCGGCTATGCAGCCATTGCTATAGGGTCCGTCGTTCCAGAAGTCCACCAGCAAAATGGGTTTGGACTTGCGAAAGCTGTGAATCTGATTGTAAATATATTTTCTCTGAGCTGGCGTGGCCATGTAATCCAGATCCACGTCTTTGCCAATGGGAATGTAGGTGAAATACCAGCCCCAGACAGCCCCCTTCTTGACCATGAAGTCAACAAACTCTTCGGAACCCACTTCTTCAGTGTTCAGCCGGGTGTAAGTTACCGAATAACCAAAGGGGACGCCCCCTTCCCGCAAGAGGTCCATGGAGTCCATGATCCGTTGGAAGACGCCTTTGCCTCGTCGCTCATCAGTACGCTTCTCAAAACCCTCCAGGCTGATGGCCATGGTGACATTGCCGACTTGTTGCAGCTCTGAAACCAGTTCTTCGTCAATGAGGGTACCGTTTGTAAAGAGGTGAAATGCCATTTCAGGATGTTTCTGCGCCAACGCAATGATGTCGTTACGCCGTACCAGAGGTTCGCCTCCGCTGAGGACGACAAAGTAGATGCCCAGCTCTTTGGCTTCTGTAAAGATCCGGTCCAAGGTTTCAAAACTTAGGTTGTCATTTTTTTGGTAATCGCCGGCCCAACACCCGGTGCATGAAAGGTTACAGGCGCTGGTGGGGTCGACCAGTAAAGCAAAGGGCACCGAAACCCCAATTTCCTTGGCCTTTCTGTGTTGGACGGGAATGCCTTTAAGGCCGGCCTTGACGATGAAGTTTAGGAGCAAGGTTTCTAGGATCTTGGGGTTGGTGGTCTTGGCAACGCGGTCGATCAGTTGGTACCAGTTGCTGTCAGGATTGGACAAATGGGGTGAAACAGCCTCCAGGTTGCGCTTGTGGTTCTCCTCCCGAGCCAATTTGGAAAGCAAATTGATGAGCCTTCCCAAATTGGAGAGATCCTTGGCCGCCATCCTGATTGCCCCTCTGATGACTTCCTCGGAGACAAATTCCTGAAAGGTATTCATAAAGATATCTCCCCCCAAAGAACAAAATTATACTGACCGGTCAGTATAATTATATGCCTTATCTGGTAAAAAAATCAAGGAAATAATGATAATGGGATAGTTTTCGTGTTGGAATAATCAGGGGTAAAAGGTATAATATAGAATAGTACGGTCTAACTGAAATTTGATTTCAATTAGACTATAATATACTCGGAGGTGTTAATATGCGCCGCATTCGGCTATCCTTGTTTGTCTTGGTCCTACTAATTATTGCGGTAGCGTTCCAGTGGGCGGATTACCAACCAGTGCGAGCCCAGGAAAAAGTCCAGGTAGTGACGACCTTAGCCCTGATCGGGGACTGGGTCAAGGAGGTCGGTGGCCCCTACGTTGAAGTCCACAGCCTGGTTTCCGGCAAATCAAATCCCCACACCTTCGAGCCAACAATCAAGGACATAACCTTGCTCCAGAAGGCAGACCTTTTCATTGAAATCGGTTTGGGCCTGGAGGTCTGGAGCGATAAGCTGGTGGCCAGCAGCTTCAACTCTGACCTGGTCCGGTTGACCCTTTCCGACAAACTTTCTGTTTGCAGATTCGGTCCGATGGAGCACAAACTCGGCCAAAGGCGGCACACCGTCTGTAATCCTCATATTTGGCTGGCAGAGCCGGAAGTGACCCAGTCTATATCCGTCATCGCTGATTACCTGGCCGAACTGTTGCCTGCCCAGGCCGAGTACTTCCGAGCCGGCGCCATAAAATACAGCGATCAAATCAGTGAGCTTTTCGGCAGATATAAGCAGCTGGCTGAAGGGCGCAACTTAAGCCTCTTGACTGTCGTCCCCACTTATTCCTTTCTCCTGAAGTACTTGGGGATTACCGAAATTGGCCCCTTAGTCAGCGGTCACGGTGAACAGCCCTCAGCCAAGGAGGTTGCCCAGTTGGCTGATAAAGCCAGAAAAGCCAAGGCGGTTGCTGTCATTTCCGAAGCCAACTACGACCACGGTTTTGGCCGGATTATAGCCGAAGAAACCGGTCTCCCTCTGGTCAATTTGGAGCCTACCCCCAGACCAGGCCAGAGTTACCTGGAATTTCTCAAAGAAAACCTGCGCACCTTGTTTGCTGCGCTGGATTAGGGGTGTGAAGATGATTGAATTCAGAGGGGTTTGGGCCGGATACGGCCGGACGACGGTTTTGACCGATGTCAGCTTCGCTGTTAAAGAGGGGGAGTTCACAGTCTTCATTGGACCTAACGGCTCAGGCAAGAGCACCCTGCTTAAGACCGTGTTAGGCCTGGTTCCTGTTCTAAAAGGCGAAGTACGGGTCATGGGGTACACCGGCCATCAGGTGGTGAAGGCTCGGGAACTGATCGGGTACCTACCTCAGAACAGCTCTATGGATTTAAAGTACCCAGCTACCGCCTTTGATGTGGTGTTGATGGGCAGCTACAGCAGGTTAGGTTTGCTGGCCCGCCCTGGCCGAACTGAAAAGGCTGAGGCCTTGCGCCGCTTAGAAGAGGTTGGTTTGGCCCAATTTGCTTCGATGCCTTTCGGCATTCTCAGCGGCGGGCAGAGGCAGCGGGTGCTTTTGGCCAGGGCTTTGATGGGAGACCCGAAACTCCTGCTCCTTGATGAACCTACCACCGCTTTGGATGTTTCCGCCCAGAGCGAGCTGATTGAGCTCATCACCGCTTTAAACAGGGATAAGGGGCTTACAGTGGTTATGGTGACTCACGACGTTAATTTAGTGGTCGGCCGGGCAGATAAGATTGGGTACCTGAAAAAAAGCCTGCAGGCTTATGGCCCTCCTGAGAAAGTCTTGGACTCACAGCTGCTCTCGAAGGTCTACGAAACCCAAGTCCTGGTGTTCGAACACGATGGGGAGAAACGCGTCGTAGTAGGTGATCATCATGCTTGATTTTTTGCAGTACGGTTTTCTCCAGCGGGCTTTGGCCTCTGCTGTTGTCATCGGGTTTACCTGTTCGGTCATGGGGGTCTTTGTGGTTATTCAAGGCCTCTCCTTTGTCGGCGCTGGAATCGCCCACGGAGCCTTTGCCGGAGTCGCCTTGGGCCTGCTACTGGGTTTTGATCCCCTGATCGGAGCGGCGGTCGCGGCGGTGCTCATGGCGCTTTTCATCGGCTATACCAAGCGTCAAGGCAAGCTCAATGCCGATGCCTCCATTGGCATCTCGTTTTCTTTCGCCCTGGCCCTAGCAGTGCTCTTTATCGGCCTAATGCCGGGTTTTAACGCCGACCTGATGAGCTATCTATTCGGAAACCTGCTGGCGGTGGACACCAGTGAGCTCTGGTTTAGCCTAGGTTTGGGAGGCATCGTTCTGGCGGTGATCGCTCTTTTTTTCAAGGAGTTTCAGTTCATCACCTTTGATCCGGTGCTGGCTGAGGCCTCTGGGCTTCCGGTGCACCTGCTCTTTGATGGGCTCCTGGTCTTGGTTTCCTTGGCCATTGTTTTGTCGCTTAGAGCCGCTGGAGAACTTTTGGTCATGGCTTTTCTGGTTATTCCGGCGGCCATCGCCTGGCAGTGGAGCACGAGCCTGGCTCCGATGATCATTCTGTCGGGGCTTATAGGCACGGTTTCCGCAGTCGTTGGCTTAGTCATTTCCTTCTATTTTGATGTCCCCACCGGTTCCAGCATCGTGCTGCTTTTAGTCGCCCTCTTCTTTGTCAGCTCACTCCTATCCACCAGGAGCTGGCGGGTACCGATCCGTCGCGGAAGGGAAGGTGAAGGAAAGAGTGAAGAACAGTGAGGGCTCCCAGGCCCTTTTGGAGGAAGCTGCCAGTAAACTGCGGCAGGCCGGGTACAAGCTGACCCGGCCGCGCAGAGTAATCATGGAGTGGTTCTACCGGAAGCAGGAACATGCCACACCGCACCAGGTTCATGCGGCGGTCAAGGACTTTGGGGTGGGGTTGACCTCTGTCTACCGCAACCTGGAACTTTTAGCCCAGGTCGGCATTCTCAGACAGGTTTGCTTCCATGACGGCTACCAACGCTATGAACCTGTGTTGCCTGGAGACCATCACCACCATCTGATCTGTTCCGGCTGCGGGAAAGTTGTGAAGTTCTTCAACTGTGACTTGGACAAACTGGAAGAACAACTGGCGGCGGAGACCGGCTATGTTGTGGACCGGCACATGCTGCAGGTTTTTGGGTACTGTCGCCGCTGCCAAAAGGACCGTTAGTACACCGTTACAATTGAAAAGGTGGGGGGTCACCTTGAGATCTCTTCAGCCGTCTCCCCTTTGGCAGCTGGTACAGCCACGGCCTCAACCAACATATCCGTAACAGCGGTGATCGTGACGCCCAAGTCGTAGCGTTCGTTCAACAGAGCCAGCTGCAGCCGGCAGTTCTCACATGGGGTGGCTACGGTTTTCGCCCCAGTTGCCTTAATCTGTTCAGCCTTGAGTCGTCCTGTCTCTGCCCGGTAATTCTCAAGGTCAGTCTGGGCTACCAGGCCACCGCCTCCCCCGCAGCACCAGTTTTTCTCGCGGTTCGGCGTCATTTCCCGGAAATCGGTACAGATCGTCTTGATGATTTCCCTAGGTTCCTCATAGACGCCGCCGTTCCTACCCAGCTGGCATGGGTCATGATAGGTGACCGGTTCGGTAATCTGCGTATGTACCTTCAGGCGCCCGTCCCGGAGATATTCCGCAAAGGGCTGGAAGATGCTCCGGACCCGGAAAGGAAGGTCCCGTTTCAGCCAGCCGCCGGCGAGGTATTTCATCACCCGGAAGGCATGGCCGCACTCGGTAATGACCACTTCCTTTACTCCCAGTGCCTCTGCTTCGTCCACTATCCTCTTGGCAATCTCGGCCGCCTTAGAGGTTTCACCGGAGAAATACCCGTAATTTGCGGCCTCAAACATGCTCAAAGTCCAGTCTTCTCCGGCAAGGTTGAAGATGATCGCCGCCGGGAGAATGGAATGAATACCGGCAAGAGCAACGTAGAGGACGCGGGCGCCCTTTTCGCCAATCGGGATGGAGGCTTCGGGCATTCCGGTGCGGGCCCTGAGTTCCGGCTCGTAGCTTTTGATCTGTTCTGCCATGATTTCCCGATACAGTTCGATGCTTTTGCCTTTTTCCACCGCTGCATCGGCGAGCATGGAGAGCTCTTCGGGCACCCGGCCGAAGGAGGACAGGACGGCCTTTTCCATACTGATCAGCCAGGTGATGTCAATCCCGAAGGGACAGTAAACCATACACCGTCGGCAGCCGGTGCAAGTGAAGGCCGCCTCGTACATCTTCTGCAGGTCTTCTTCCGTCACCTCTCCATAATCCCGACGTAACCGCCCCAAAGGTGCCAGGTATTTATTGTACACTCGGCGCAGGACCTCCGCCCGATAGGAAGGGACGTGCTCCACGCGCCCGGTAGCTCGGTAGATATGGCAGGCATCCTTACAGATGCCGCAGCGGGCGCAGATATCGAGGTAGTACAGAAGCTGGCGGTTCATTTTCTCTTTTAAAAGGTCCCGTACCTGTTCACTTATGCTGACAGCCATTTCCTATCCCCTCCTTATCCCGTTGGTGGCAACTGCTCCGGCAAAGTGCACCAACTTACTGAAGGGCAGGTACACGAAGAGCAGGTTGGCAAAGAAGACGTGCCACACAAAAACGATTTTCTGTGGCGAGTCCATGAGAGCTGGAGGTAAAGCCGGACGGAAAGAAAGCAGGCCGTAGGCATACTCTCGGTAGACTTCAAAGGGTATGTGCCCGAAAAGGCGCAGGTGGTCACCAAGCAGGATAATGGCAAAGAGCAGGAACAGCAGGAAATAGTCTTCTGGTAGTGACAATTCCTTTTGGGGGCTCTTAAATCGCCGGAACAAGAAGTAGAGCGTTCCGATGAGAAGAATGACCCCCATTGTTCCGCCCGCCAGGTGCGCCGATTCGCTCATCTTTGCCTCCAGGATTCCCGGGAACCGACCCAACAGGCGCAGGTGCCCTACGAACACTCCCAGCAGTGCAAAGTGAAACAGCACGGTCATCAGCCACATCCTGCGGTTAACCTCGGCGACCTGTGGAAAAAGGAACGTATCCCGGACAACGGTGGCGGTTCTGGAAACCCCCTGCGTCTTAGGGAAGATTCCCAGCCTAATTGGGCTGGCAGGTACTGATAGCCAACGGAAAATACGATAAATCATTCCGAATACCAGCACACCAACGGACAAATAGACCATCGGCCCGGTGATTAGGTAAGACAGAGCATCCATCTTACTTCATCCTTTTAATAAAAATGTTGATTTCCGAGCCGTTGCGTTCAATATCAAGAATCTCGTTGCCGCTGGTTTTTGCCCATGCCGGAAAGTCCGCTAAGGCTCCGGGGTCGGTCGCGACTACTTTCATCACACTGCCTACGGGAACATCTTTGATGCTTTTTGAGGCCTTAACAACCGGCAGCGGACAGGCCAGTCCCCTCAGATCCAGTTCCAGATCAACATTGTGTTCGCTCATTTTCGCGCCTCCTTTTTTTAGGTAAGTTAGATAAAGAGAGTGAAGTCTGATTCTGCCGCCCCAGCATACGCCCGAAGAAGCTCTGCCCAGTGGGGACGTCCTTCTTGATGGCCTTGAGCCCCCCAGAAGGTGAAGAACATCGTTACCTCCATCCCAGTTGCCGCAGCGCTGGCCTTTTTCGGTTTTTCCGCAGCTTGGGGTTCTACAACCGACATTCTCATTCACCCCTTTCCATAATTGTTTCAGTTTGTTATCGGTAGAACCGGTAACTTCATCTAATATATTACGATGGATTCGTGAAACAATCCTCTATTTATTTAAAAATTCTGTTACTTTATTTTAAGAATACTGTTTAAATGGTGCTGCTTCCGAATATTGCAAATAAGTTTACAGTTTTTCTTGATAACTACCAGTAAACGGAAGTACAATGTAAATGACCGGATGACCAGATAAATCTAATCGGTTATGTAGTCATATAGTGAACAGAAGGAGGATTCGGAAGGTGTCTGAGGATAAACGGGACAGGATTCTCGATGCAGCTCTCTGCCTCATCAACCGCTATGGTTTCGATAAAACCACCGTATCCGAAATCGCCAGAGAAGCCGGAATCGCCAAAGGCACGGTATACCTCTATTTCCAAAGCAAAGACGAGATCTACTACGCACTTTTGGCCCGGGAGTCTAACCGGAATAAAGAACGGATTATTCCGAAGTTACAGGCGGCGGCTGATCCCGTAGAGAAGTTACGGCTCTTTCTCCTGGAAGTTGGCATGACTCTTCTGGAGAACGAGTTTGCCCGGCAGACTTTGAAGCGGGATTATCTACCGCGGTTTCAGGGCTACGCCAACTCAGACGTCGGCCGCCAACACGGCGATGAGGGAGTGGCGTTTCTTGTGGCTATGTTGGAAGACGGGATGGCCAAAGGGTATTTCCGCAACCTGGACCCAACCCGTGTAGCTTTGGTCATGTACAACAACATCTCTAGTTTGGTGCTTTTGTCGATGCTTATGGAGGATATGTACAGCACCGAAGAGATTAAAGAGTTGATCCGGGTAAATGCTGACCTTATGGTGCACGGGCTTGTAAAGGAGGATGCCAAATGAGTTTGTTAGAGTTGAAAGGAGTCACCAAAGAGTACTCCCGGGGGAGAGTGTCAGTCAAGGCTCTGCGGGGGATCGACCTCAGTATTGAGCCAGGGGAGTTTCTCTCTATCGCTGGACCATCAGGCTCCGGCAAGAGCACGCTGCTCAACTTGGTGGGCTGCCTGGACGTCCCAACCAGTGGAAGCATCATCTTGGACGGCGAGCCTCTAGAGAAGCTGAATCCCCAGGAACTCGCCCTGGTGCGCAGGGAGAAGGTCGGATTTATCTTTCAGACCTTCAACCTTATTCCGGTGCTCACCGCCTTTGAGAACGTGGAACTGCCCTTGGTGCTCCTTAAAGAGGATCCCAAGACCATCAAAGACAAGGTCATGAAGATCCTGGAGGCTGTGGGAATTGCGGATCTTGCCGACCGCAGGCCTCAGGATATGTCCGGTGGCCAGCAGCAGCGGGTGGCCATCGCCAGGGCCCTGGTGAAAGAGCCAAAGTACGTCTTGGCCGATGAGCCCACAGCCAACCTGGATTCAGAGAACGGTAAAGCCGTCCTAGAGATCATGAGGGAGATGAATGAACGTTTAGGCACCACCTTCATCTTCTCCACCCACGACCAGATGGTAATGGATTTCGCCAAACGGTTGGTAAGACTCAAAGACGGTCAGATCATCTCCGACGAGAGGAGGTAGCCGGATGGGCAACTTCAAATACTACCTGACCCTGGCGGCTCGAAACCTGTGGCGCCAGAGGCGGCGCACCATCCTTACCTTTCTGGCTGTCTCTCTTGGGCTGGCTTCATTCCTGGTGGCTGACTCACTGATGAAGGGTCTTGATAAACAGTCCATTGACAACTTAATAACTCTGGAAACCGGAGAGCTGCGCCTGACAGCACCGGGCTATATTGACATCAAAGAAGAGGACCCCCTGAAAAAACTCCTCCCTAAAGACCAAAAGCTGTTGGCCCTCTTGGCCGAGGATTCGGAGATTGCCGGTCTGGCGCCGCGGCTCAGTTTTCCGGTGCGGGTCGGAAACGGCTGGGATGAGTACCCCCAAGAGGCGGTCGGGATTGACCCGGTTAAGGATACTGAGGTCTTCAAGGTCAAGGACTACCTAGTGGAAGGGCGCTGGCCGGAAGCGGGCTACGAGGTATTGATCAGTAGGGACACCGCCAAGATTCTAGAGCTGGGCATAGGGGATTACCTGCTCATGACCACCAGGACCAAGAGCGGGGCTTTCCAAGCTGTGGATATGGAGATCGTCGGCATAGTTAACACCGTGAACCCCAACACCAATAACCAAGTCTTTCTCCCGCTGGCGGCTGCCCAGGAGATTGTGGGCGTTCCCGACTTTCTGAGCCAAGTGGACCTACGGCTTGCAGCCGGGGTCGATGCTCGGGAAAAGGCCGCCTCCCTCAAAGAGAAAATAGCCGGGGCCGGTTTTCAAGTGGAAACCCAGCCCTGGCAGGAGATGGCTGAAGAGTTTCTCCAGATCAGTAAGACCAAAAATGCCTTTATCGGCATCTTTCTGATGATGATCCTGCTTATCGCCACGGTAGGGATCGTGAACTCGATTCTTTTGGCGACTATCGAAAGGACCAGAGAAATCGGGGTTCTCAAGGCCATGGGCATGACTGAAGGAAACATTGTCCGCCTGTTCTTGGTTGAGGCTGCCTTGATTGGGCTTTTGGGTTCCGGAGCCGGCCTGGCCATTGCTCTGGCCGGAGAGTATTACATGGTCAACGTTGGCTTGGATATGACTGAAATCATAGGGAACCTGGATGTGGGCTATCCCATCACCGGCCTGATCAAAGGGGCTTGGAACCCCGGCACCATGGTCGGCGGCTTCTTCTTTTGCCTGTTGGTCTGCGTTCTGGCAGGCATCCTGCCGGCCAGGTACGGAGCGAAGAAAGAACCGATTGAAGCCCTGCGCCGGGTTTAGGGGGTGTATTTGATGAAAATATTAGCATTAGCCAGGAAAAACCTGGGACGGCACAGAGGAAGGACCATTCTCAGTCTCATAGCTGTTGCTTTAGGGGTTGCGATCATCATATTTACCAAAGGTTACACAGAGGGAATGATCAACGATCTGCTAAATAATCATATAAGGCTGATGGCCGGCCACGTCCGGATTATTCACCCGGAATATCAGAAGAAAGAACGCCTACTCTCTCTGACCTTGCCGGTAGAGGGCTATACGGACGGCGGTTTAGATGAGATGCTGGCCCAGCTGGAAGAGATGCCTGAGACCCGGGTGGTCGCTCCCAGGATCAAATTTGGTGCTCTAGTGCCCAAGGACGAGAAGACCGAAGGAGTCCTTGGGGTGGCGGTCAGGCCCCAGGCAGAAGAGGAGCTGGCCCGAATATCACAATACGTCGGGGAAGGCCGGTGGCTGCAAAAAGGCCGGGAGGTCGTGGTAGGCTCGAAGTTCCTCCAGGAGATGGGCCTTGAGGTCGGCGACGAAATCACCGTGGTTGCCAACTCCGCCTATGGCTCTCTCCGGGCTAGATCCTATAGGGTAGTGGGAGCCTTTGCCAGCGGCCTCAAGTACCTGGATGAGAACACCATCTACATGACTCTCCCTGAGGGGCAGGACCTTTTGGAAATGCCGGGTCAGGCCACTGAGATCTTACTCGGACTCAAGGATGGCGATGCCGGGCCGATTGTTTTTGCTGAAAAGTATAGTAGGTGGCAGAAAGAAAAATACGGCCAAGAAGTCTACACAGCTGTACCTTGGCAAAAGAGCAGCCCTCTCATTGAAACCGCTCTGATAGAGAAGGCGGTTTATCATGAAATTTACCTACTGATTGCGGTGCTTTCGGCTTTTGTGGTCTTCAACACCATGATGATGATTGTCAACGAACGCCGCCGGGAGATCGGGATGCTCAAAGCTCTGGGTATGACCAGGCGTCAGATTATCGGCCTCTTCTTAGGAGAGGGGTTATACATCTCGGTTATCGGTGGGCTGATGGGAGTGGCCATCGGGGGAGCCGCTACTTGGTACCTGTCCCAAAATCCCCTGGATTTCTCGGCGATAATGAAAACTCTCGATAAGAACCTACTCTTTTACCCAAAAATCTACTTCTCCTCCAATGTGGCGGATTTATTTTACGCCTTCTTTGTGGGGGTTGTAGTGACATTGATTGCTTCATTTCTACCGGCTAGGCGCGGATCCAAGCTGCCGCCTAGCGAGGCCCTGAGATCTCTTTAGAAGGAGTGGACGAAATGTTTGTTCGGAAGATAGTCAGGACGGTTTTGGCCGCCTTGCTCCTCGTGGCGGTTTCCCTGCCGGTGCTGGGGGCAGAGCTCAGCGTCGATGAGATCATGGCGAAACTGGATGAGAATATGTTCATCGAGAAAATCCAGTACAAAGCGACAATGGTGACTATCAATCGGGGCCGGGAAATTACCAAGGAAATGACGGTTAAAGCCATCGCAGACACCCATGCTTTGGTGGAGTTCACCAACCGCCGGGACCGGGGTACCAGATACCTAAAGATCGACGACGAGCTGTGGATGCGTTTCCCCGACACCGAGGAGATAGTGAAGATCTCCGGCCACATGCTCAGGCAAGGTATGATGGGAAGCGACATCTCCTATGAGGATGCCTTGGAGAGCTCCAAACTTCAGGAGAACTACACCGCAAAGCTCTTAGGGTCTGAAACCGTGAACGGCCGGGAATGTTACTTGGTGGAACTGACTGTGAAACCCGGCAAAGAAGTGGCTTATCCTACCCGAAAGATGTGGGTGGATAAAGAGCACTTTACGGTCTGGAAGGAAGAGATGTACGCCCAAAGCGGAAAGCTGGTAAAGGAAAGCAAGACCTTGGCGGTGACTGAGATTGACGGCCGGGTACTTCCGACTGAGGTTGTCATGGAGAACAAACTGCGCCGGGGCTCCCAGACTCGGATGACCTTGTACGATATTGAGCTAGGAGGAGACTTCAGCCAGGAAGACTTCTCCCTGCGGGCCCTTACCCGTCCGTAGGAGGTGGCTCTCGTGAGAACACTCTACGCCAAAAAAACACTGATCCTCGTTGCCCTCGTTGCAGTGCTGGTTTTCTCCGAGGTCCTAGCTTCTG
Source organism: Bacillota bacterium (assembly GCA_017656135.1). Classification (GTDB taxonomy): domain Bacteria; phylum Bacillota; class UBA5301; order UBA5301; family UBA5301; genus JACDOJ01. The sequence goes on from JACDOJ010000009.1 coordinate 33,376, forward strand.
CGGAAGAAGTCTACTGGCAGGGGAAGCTGGAGACTGACTTCATGGTGGGTTTCGCTGATGTGGGTTCGGAAACGCTGATGAACCGGTTGAGCCTGGAGCTGGTCCTTCCTTGGTCGGAGGACATCTCTACCAAGGTAGCAGGAGATTTGCAGCATATCTCTTCAAATGTGGACCGAGACGGCAACATTGGTCCCAGCTACAGCTTGACTGCGGCGGAGTTGACCAGGATGTATATCCGGCTATACCGGCCCGGTTACGACCTGACTCTGGGCCTGCAGCCTTTGAGCTGGGGGGCAGGGATGTTCTTCAACCCTGCCGACCCCTTCGCCGGGTCCACTGACCCAATGACCAGCAGCCTCGGAGCAGCGCCGGGCTATTCCGGAGTCAGCCTAAATGTGCCGCTGGGGGTTCTGTCCCGCTTTACTGCTTTCCACTTTGTGGACGACGGCAAAAGTGGCATCAAGTACCGGACCAACCTTAACGGGACAGACCTAATCGGAGCTGCCACAGTCCGGCCAGGCGGGGAAAACCTGCAGGTGTTGCTGCAGGCCCAAGGTGATCTGGGGATCGGCTGGTTCGCCCAAACCGCCTTCACCGATCTGGAGACGTCTGATCCTGGTTTCCGCTGGGCCGCCGGTGCCGACTACAGTTGGAACGGCAAGGTGATAGTAAAAGGGGAGCTCTCCAATGCCGGCCCCAGTTTCTCCGGGTTGGCTTTAGGACCTGGCCTGGGTACTGGCGATGAAGACACCGTCTCCGTCGGGGTTTCCCTTCAGTACATCCCCGACGAGTTCTCCAGCCTCGCCTTGACGGTTCTGGTTACTCCAGAGGATAAGAACTTCATGCTGATGCCGGTGTACACCACTCAGTTGACAGACCTCATGGATTTGCGGGCCTATGGAGGGTTTGGCAAGGCAGGCGCTGAACTTAACATTGGTCTGGCCGGAGCCGGTTTGAGTTACAGCTTTTAAGGAGACGTTCACCAGTGGATACCAAATTGCGCACTTTTTTGACCGTTGCCAGGAAAGGGAGCTTTTCCGCGGCTGCCCGGGAGCTTCACCTGAGCCAACCGGCGGTCAGTATGCAGATCCAACAGCTGGAATCCCAGTACGGGGTGCGCCTGTTTGACCGCCTGGACCGGAGAATCAGGCTCACCCCGGCCGGGCTTCTACTTCAGAAGTACGCCCGGGAGATTTTAGCCGTCTACCAAAAGGCCAGTGCCGAGATCATGCACTGTTGCGACAAGATTATGGGTGAACTCCACATCGGGGCCACCTTGACCATCGGCGAGTACGTCATCCCCAAACTCATCGGGCTCTTCAAGAAAGAATATCCTGAGGTTGAGCTGCTGTTGACAGTGGAAAACACCGAAAGCGTTATTCGGGGTCTGGCTGACGAGCTTTTTGACGTGGCCTTTGTGGAAGGACCTTTTGACCACGCTAAACTGGAGAGAAAGCCCTGGTCCACTGATGAGCTGGTCCTAGTGGTTTCGGCCGATCATCCCTGGGCCACCCGCAAATCTGTGCACGTTGAGGAGCTCCTCCAGGAAAACCTGGTTCTCAGGGAACCGGGCTCAGGTACGAGAGAAGTTTTCATGGCCGCTTTAAGGAAAGCCGGCTACAGTTGGGATCAAGTTCCCGTCTATATCGAGCTGGGCAGCACCACTGCCATCAAATCGCTGGTCAGCGCCAACTTAGGGATGACGGTGATCTCCCGCTGGACGGTCCGGGATGAGGTCCAGCGGGGCTCGCTGCGTGCTTTGCCTGTAGACGGTCTCGAGTTGACCAGGGAGTTTACCGTGGTCACCCGGAAGAAACATCCCCTCAATCCCCAATCTGAGAAATTCATCGAATTCTGCTTTACCCATTTGGAATAACAAGGAGCCATCTTCTCGTAATCATCTACTTTACTGTGACTACCGCCAAGCTGTGGTTCGCCGACTATGATCCGTACCGGACCCTCTTTAGCTTGGAGTGGCTCTTTGAGCCTTCTCTGGAGAAATGGCCGGCTTATCTGATCACCATCCTGGTTCTGGCCGGAGCACTGCTTGTCAAGAGGTTCTGGTGCCGGTTCCTCTGCCCGCTGGGGGCAATCATCAGTATATTCCAGCCTATTGGATTAATTAAAGTCAGGCGGGACGAGAATTTGTGCATCAACTGCGGCAAGTGTGACAAGGTCTGTCCGTCGGCCTTGAAACCCAGTCAGAAAGCAACTCCGGGCATGCAGTGCACGTCCTGTCTGGAGTGTGTCGAGGCGTGCCCGGTAAAAGGCGCCTTGGATGTTTATGCTGGGCCAAAGAAAGATTCACTTGTTTCTAAGGAGAGTGAACAGAGTGCGTATTAATAAGTTTGTTGTACCTGTACTGGCTGTATCTGTAATAGCGCTTGCGGTGGTAATAGCCAATGTTACCGGAGACTGGGTTACTTCCGGTAAGCAGATCGTTGACCAAAAAGTGGAGGCAGGCACTTTGACCCCAGATGACATCCGGGGCCGGATGACCTTACAGGAAGTGGCTGATGCCTTTGGGCTTTCGATCGAGGAGATAATCCAGAAGGCCGGTCTTCCGGCAGATATCGATGCTACAATCCCTCTTCGTGACCTCAAGGCTGTGGTTGAGGGCTTCGAGGTTTCACAGGTCAGGGATGCGGTTGGGGATAGGTAGTTTGGTATAAACTCAAAATACTCGTTCTTAAATACAACCGAACAGTGTACCAAAGGGTAGAATCATACCCCCTGGGGAAAGACTAAACTAGTGCAGAAGAAGTAATAGCAGGGAAATGCCTAATTATCTCAAAGTTGTAAAATAATTACACGAGCCAATGATCTAGGGGGAACCGCTGTGAGCAACTTGCAGGATGCCGAACATCTCTTCGAGCACACCATGGCTGAACATCTTGCAGAGCTAGCCCGCTACTGTGAAGTTGATATTGTCATCGGTGTCCCATTCTATAACGAAGAAAAAGAAATCGGGCCCGCCATTGAAGCTCTACAATCGGGCCTTGAAAAATACTGTCCTGAATGCCGCGCTTTAATCGTCTGCGTCGGCTCCGCAGCAGGCCACAGAGCCCTGGAAAAGCTCGCCGAATCCAAAGCAGTGTCCGGCAAGCCCGAGGTCTATACCTTCCTCTTAGACCATGACGAGCTTCTGGGCAAAGGCTGGGGCGTCAAGGCTCTGCTTAAAGTGGCGGCCGCACTCCATGCCGATCTCGCCCTTTTCGAGGCCGATTTCCTGGCTTCTGTCGGTGAGGTGGACAGCTACCAGTGGCTCCGCCTCCTCTTGGACCCCATCAGAATCGACGGCTATGACCTCTCCCTGGGGTGTTTCGAACGCCACCCTTTCACTGACGGGCTTGCTCTTCACCTGGTCAGCCCGATTATTGCTTCCACCTACGGTTGGCACATCACAGACCCCCTGGGGGATGAGATGGCCCTCTCTAATGATCTTGTGAACAGGTTAATCAGCAAGAGTGTAAACTGGTTTGAAGATGCCTACCAGTATGGGGTCGGCATCTGGATTCTGACCACGGCTTTGGCCCAGGAGGCCAGGATTTGCGAATCCAGCCTTGGAGCCAAGGCGCCTACGCGCTATAATGGCAAGCGAGAGCTGATGGGGCACCAGATCATCAGAACCCTTTTCCACCAGGTGAAAGAGCACTTTCCCAAGTGGAGCAAAACCGGCACGGTCTTGAGGTTTCCGGATGCCATTGGAGTTGCCAAGTGTGCATCGGTGATCGCTGATAAACCGGATTTTGCCGCGGCTCTGCGCAAGTTCCAAAAAGGGTTCAATGCCTCTACTGCCAACTTACTGAAACGCATCATTCCCTCTGAGACTTTTGCCAAGTTAAACTTCCTCGCCGAGGCCCCGCGGGAACACTTCCATTTTAATGATTCCCTCTGGGCCGAAGTGGTCTACGACCTGCTTTTGGGTTCGGCCTTTCACAGTGAGTTGGATGAGGATGATTTGATCAATGCCGCCTTAAGCTTACTCCATGGCCGGAGGGCGCATACTGCCAAGCACCTTGCTGAAATCGAGCAGCGCCTGGGTACAATATCGGCCGACGAAACCAACCTCCTTTCCTTGGTTATCAGCCAGGAAAGCTCCAGGCAAATCCGGCTCTTTCACCAAAAGAGAGAAGAGCTCATCAAAGCCTGGCAGGAGCAGGAAGAAAAGATCCAGCCCTTCCTGCCTCAGGTGGCCTTTTGGGAGTTTATTCCCGGGGTGGCCATGACCCTACCTCAAGAAGTTAGCTCTTCTAAAGGGAAGACCATCAGCCTCATCCCGATATACGAAGCCCTGCTTAGAGAGTACCGCCAGCGGTTTGCCTCCTTTGTGGAAGAGAGATTCGGTCTTCCTGTGACCGCTCCTTCCAGCAAGCTGGTGGAGGCGATCACCGGGTTCATGCGCTCTCTGGAGGAGGGGGTAAAAGAGCACTTTTTAACTGCGAACTTCACTCTTTACGAGGGGACTAAAGCCAACGCAAAAATACTTTTTGATTTCTTCGATCCGGGAGAGATTTATGCCCTCAAAGATGAGGCCGCTTGGCGCTTCCTGTACGAGAATCCCCCGGCTCACCTCTTGACTAAATACAACTCAAGTTCTGTGGCGGAGCTTCGGGAAAAGATGCCGCCCCACCACATACTGGCCCTTTCCTTCTGCACTGAGCACCGGGAGTACCAAATGCGGCTCTGGGAGTGGCTGCGCAAGAATGTAAGGCCGGAGGATTTCGAGAACCGCCCATTAGAGCCCTTGGTCGTCCCCAACACTCTATTCTATGGTCCTAGCGAGATGAGAGAAACCACCAAGCTCTGCCGGTTAGCTGGGACCTTAGTTCTGACTAACCTCACTAAACACGCCGGGGGCGAATACCGTTCCCTCCGCTACCTCACAGCTGTGGGCAAAAGCATCTTCGAAGCCCTGGCCTTCAGTGAGATCTGGCGGGGGTTTGCCAAGGAGGGGAGCAAGCAGTTTGCCCGCAAAGTCGCAAATTCCCTGGAAGGCCACTGGGGTAACGCACTTTTCTCGGCTCATAACATCTTTGAAAGTGGTATTCACAGAAAATTTGCCTCTCAGCTTCGCGAGAGGGCTCTGGCCCTTAAAGCCGCTTCTCAAGACCCAGAGTTCCAACGTTTCTGTGCCGACCTGGCCTTGGCGGCGGAAGTCTATCCCTTGGCCATCACCTTGGCAGACGGCCAGTTTATCCCTCTGTCCATCTGGACCTGGGCCAGCTTCAGCTATAAAGGGGGCAAGGGCGTTCCCGGGCCTCTCTCTCTCCACGTGGAGCGGGACTGGTTCTCCCGGGAGATCTTAGAGCGGACCTATGCCGCCCTGGAGGAGAACTGGACCATTGACGAACTCATTATAGACCTCATGGGCAGGGGCAGTGAGTCTGCCGACCTAGCTGAATTCATCTTACCGGTCCAGCAGGACTCCAAAGAGCTTTTCGTGGAAACCTGTGTCCAGCCGGTGTACCCAGAGGCCGGGCAGTTGAAGCGTTTTCAGGGTAATCCCATATTAAGCCCGGTCAAAGAGCACGACTGGGAATCCACCTATGTGCTTAATAGCGCCGCCATCCGGTTGGGCGGCAAGATTTACCTGTTGTACCGAGCCTTTGGCGACCAAAAGGTTTCCAGCATTGGGCTGGCGGTAACCAACGACGGTTTTCACATCTCTGAACGCCTGCCGGAGCCGATCTTCGTCCCCGAGACCCAGGAGGAATCTGCGGGAGTGGAAGACCCGAGGATCGTTCGGATTGGCGACCGGCTCTATATGACTTACACTGCCTATGATGGGGTGGTTCCCCAGATCGCTTTGGCTTCTATCTCCGTCGATGATTTTCTGGCCCGCCGCTGGGAGAAGTGGGAACGCTTGGGCCTGGCGTTTCCCAACTTCCCTAATAAAGATGCGGTCATCTTCCCGGAGAAGATCAACGGCCGCTATGCTATGTACCACCGGGTGGCTCCCAGTATCTGGCTCTCGTACGCAGACTCCATCCAGTGCCCGTGGCCCAAGACCGGCCATAAGATCATCATGGGGCCCCGCTACGGCATGCTCTGGGATGCAATCAAGATCGGCGCCGGCGCTCAGCCCTTAAAAACCCGCCACGGCTGGCTCCTCATCTACCACGGAGTGGACTACGCGATTCACTACAGCCTGGGGGTTATGCTGGTTTCACTGGATGATCCCAGTAACCTCATTTACCGCTCTCCAAACCCTATTCTGACCCCGGAAGAGGAGTACGAGAAAGGGGTCAAAGGACAGGTCTGGGTCCCCAATGTCGTTTTCACCTGCGGTGCCGTTCCCGCCAGAGATACAGACCTCTTAGAAGATGATGATGAGGTGCTGGTCTACTACGGAGCGGCAGACACCTTTATCGGTGTCGCCAAGGCCACGGTGGCCGAGTTAATTCCTGAACCAATCAGAAAACAAGAAAAAAGCTGGAAGAAATGATTTTAGATCCCCTCTAATTGGCCTTATAACCACTTCCTATTTTTTGAATAATTGGCAAACAAAGTGGTATAATGATATAATAAAGGTAATTTTTGGAAATTAGATATATCTAAAGGAGGGATCGTTCGAGATGCGTGTTGGGGCGCTCTTGTTGGCGGGGGGGCTCGGTACGCGCCTTTTTCCCCTCACCAAGCAGCTGCCTAAACCGATGATTCCGTTACTTGGGAAGCCTCTTTTGGAACACATCATCACCAATCTAGTCGGCCAAGGCGTAGAGGATATTGTCATCGCCGTCGGCTACCAAGGGGAAGTTATCGAAAGATATTTTGGCGATGGTTCTCGCTTTAACTGCCGGATTCGGTATAGCCGAGAAGATAAACCCCTTGGTACAGGCGGAGCCATCAGAAAAGGCGGGCTCCTCTTTGATCACACCTTTCTGGTCTTAAACGCAGACATTCTCCAAGACTTCGCTTTGAACAAGTTAGTGGCCTTTCACCAAGAGACTGGTGCCTCAACTACCATCGGGTTGATGATGGTCAAAGATCCCCGGAGTTTTGGCCTGGTGGAGCTGGGACCTTCCGGCAGGGTGCAGCGCTTTGTGGAGAAACCTAAAACCCTGGCCGAAGTCACCAGTCCGTATGTAAATGCAGGCATTTATGTTATGGAACCGGAAGTTTTAGCATATATTCCTGATAGTAAACAAGTTTCCGTTGAACGGGAGACGTTTCCGGCCCTTTTGGCTGCAGGAGAGCCTGTATATGGTTTCCCCATGTCCGGTGTCTGGCATGACCTAGGTACCCGGGAAAGATACCTTAAGGTGCATCAAGACCTGCTGCAAACAACAAAACCGGCGGTGCAGTCTGCTCCCGACGCTGTGGTGCACAAAAAAGCAAAGCTTATACCCCCGGTCTGGATCGGCCCAGGATGCCAGGTTCAGAATGGGGCTGAGGTAGGTCCCTTTGCTTTTTTAGGTGCCGGTTGCCAGGTTAAGTCCGGGGCTAAGGTTAAAGAGTCCGTACTGTGGGATCAAGTGATCGTGGGGCCCGGGGCATGTGTTATCCAGTCGGTCTTAGGAAATACTGTCAGTGTACCGCCGGCAGGGAGGCTTATTGGGCAGTTGGTTTGTCCAGAGAGCCTGGAAGAAGCGATAAGGAGGTCGTTGTAATGAAGATCGCAATTGTTTCATCTTGGCCCCCCAGACAGTGCGGAATAGCTTCCTTTGCTTCGGACATGCGCTTGGGGTTGAAACAGAACGGGTATTCGAACCTGCCAGTTGTCGCCGTCTCTCGGGAACCAGGGGAGTACCACTACGGTGATGAGGTGGTCTACGAGATCATCCAGGATGAAGCCGAAACCTACCGGGAAGCAGCCCAGGTTCTAAACGATCTGGCGGTGGATGCTGTTATTTTGCAGCACGAGTACGGACTTTTCGGCGGCCCAGATGGTGACATGATCTTAGGGCTGCTCTCCAGCCTCAAGGTGCCGGTGGTCTCCATCCTGCACACGGTCCTTTCCAAACCCTCGGCCGGGCAGTATAAAGTGCTGGGGAGGCTGGCTGAGTACTCCAGCAAGGTGGTGGTCATCGCCGAACGGGCCAAGAACATCTTAGGACAAGTCTACGGCATACCCCCGCAGAAAACAGTTCATATTCCGCACGGGGTTCCGGAACCGCCGTTGCCGAAAGCGGTTCAAAAGGTGAAGGAGAGTTTCGGTGGCGGGGGAAAAACCCTGTTGCTGACGTTTGGGCTCCTGAGTCCGGGGAAGGGCCTGGAGCTGGCGATTAAGGCGGTAGGTGAGATCCGCAGCTCCTGCCCTGATTTACTCTACCTCATCGTTGGGGCCACCCACCCGAATGAGAGGCGCCTGCACGGCGAGGCCTACCGGGAGGGCCTGCAGAGAATGATAAGGATGATGGGCCTGGAGGAGAATATCCGCCTCATCGACAGGTTCTTGGATGAAGACGAGCTCATGGCCCACATCGCCGCCTGTGACATCTACGTGATTCCCTACCCCAGCCGGGAACAGATCTCCAGCGGCACGCTCTCTTTCGCTCTGGGATTGGGGAAACCCATCATCTCCACCCCCTTTATTTACGCTGAGGAAATGCTGGGTGATGGCTCAGGGCTCTTGGTTCCCTTCGGAGATGCCGGGCAGATGGGTAAAGCTATGGCCACTTTGATCAAAGACCGTGGCTTTCGGGCGGAACTGGCTGCCAAGGCCCTTGTCAAGGGTCGGAAGATGCAGTGGAAAGTGGTGGCCCAAAAGTACGCCAAACTGGCCAAGACGGTGGGCAAGATTCATCCGGTCCACAAAGGGAGAATACCCCCTGCGGTCGGAGAACGCCATTCCGGCAAGAAGGACTTGGTCAAACTGCCCGCGGTCTCCTACGACCACCTCATACGGATGACAGACGACACCGGTCTGCTCCAGCACGCCTGCGGCTCGATCCCCAACCGGCAGCTGGGTTACACCTCAGATGATAATGCCAGGGGGCTTCTGGCCATGGCGCTGGCTCCCAAGGAACAGGAGACTCAGGCTCTGAAATTGGCTGAAAACTACCTGGCTTTCCTGTATTATGCCTGGGAGGGGGATGGCTGGTTCCACAACTGCTTCAGCTACGACCGCAGACCTTTGGAAGAGAAACCGTCTGATGACTGTCAGGGCAGGGTGCTATGGGCTCTGGCAGCTACCGTCAGAGTCTGGAGTGAGCTGCCCCTGGCCAAAGTGGCCTTCAGGATGTTTAGGGAATCCCTGCCGACCTGGACCAGAATGACTTCGATCCGGGGCTATGCTGGCGTAGTTATGGCCCTGGCGACGCTGCTGCGCTCCACACCCAGCCTGGGGACGGAAGGGTGTTCACAGGACTTATCAGAGGGTTTGGTTGCTGAATACACGGAAACCCTGGTCAAAGTGGCCGATAAGCTGGCCGCAAAGTATAAGGCGACCGCCAGGAAGAACTGGCTCTGGTACGAGAACATCCTAACCTATGACTGTGGATTGATGCCGGCCGCCATGTTTCAGGCCTACGGTGTGGTACCGAAGAAAGAGTACCTGAAGATTGCCGCTGAGAGCCTGCACTTTTTGGCCGGCAAGACTGTGGAGGAGGGAATCTTCCGCCCGGTGGGGAATAGAGGATGGTATCCGCGGAACGGCAAAAAGGCTGAGTACGACCAGCAGCCTTTAGAGGCCTGGGCAATGGCTCTGGCAGCGATTTCCGCCTATGATGTGACCCGGAACCGCCGCTGGCTGGACCTGGCCGATATCGCTGAACGCTGGTTCTTGGGCCAAAACGACCTGGGGATTTCTCTTTATGATCCCCGGACAGGGGGCTGTGCCGACGGTCTGCATTCGGAAGGGATCAATGAGAACCAGGGGGCCGAGTCGACTCTGGCCTACATTTTGACCAGATCGCTGCAGGAGGCAGTCCGCGAGAGTACGCTATCGGAGGTGCAGGAAGCTTGAGCAAGCCGGAGTTAAAACTGCATGTTTTTAAAGAGTATGACATCAGGGGTGAGGCCTACAAGGACTTGACCCCTGATTTTGCGTGCCTTTTGGGCTACGCCTTTGGGAAGATGGTAAAGGAGGAGAAGGGTTTCAATAAGGCCATCATAGGCCGGGACAACCGGGAGTCTTCCCCGGAGCTGGCCGAGGGGCTTGTCACGGGCTTACGCCGGGCCGGGGTAGAGGTAGTCGATATCGGCCAGGTGGTGACGCCGGTCTTCTACTGGTCCAGGATCTACTATGATATCAATCCCGGGATCATGGTAACGGCCAGCCACAACCCGCCCAAGGACAACGGTTTCAAGATCGCCTTAGGTTTTGCCACTATCTATGGGGAAGATGTGCAGAACCTGCGCCGGCGGATGGAGGCCCTAATCGACGAATACGAGAAGGAACCCAGTGAGCTGCCGCCGGTGCGCAAAGAGCGGCCCAATCCAGAGTACATCAAGATGGTTGCGGAGAAAGTGAAGCTGGATAGGCCTCTGAAGGTGGCAGTGGACTGCGGCAACGGTACGGCTTCGGACATCGCCGTAGATCTGTATGAGGCCTTGGGCTGTGAGGTTATACCTCTATACTGTGAGTCAAACCCCTCCTTCCCCAACCACCATCCTGACCCGGTGAGGCCCGAGAACCTGCAGGACCTGATCAAGGTCGTTAAGGAGAACCAGGCTGATGTGGGTCTCGCCTTTGACGGTGACGGAGACCGGTTGGGTGTGGTTGATGATACCGGAAACATCCTGTGGGGAGACCAGTTGATGGTCTTGTACTGGCGGGAGATCCTGCCGAAACACCCGGGAGCAGAGGCGATTGTTGAGGTGAAGTGCTCCAATGCCTTGGTGGATGAGGTGAAGAAGCTGGGGGGAAGACCTTTCTTCTACCGGACCGGCCACTCTTACATTAAGGCCAAGCTCAAAGAGATTGGGGCTCCTTTCACTGGGGAGATGAGCGGCCATCTCTTCTTTGCCGATGAGTACTATGGTTTTGATGATGCGCTTTACGCAGGGGCGAGGCTATTGCGGATACTGGCCAGGGAGGATAAACCTTTATCTCGACTTCTCGATGATGTGCCTAAGTACTACAGTACGCCTGAGGTCAGGGTCCACTGCCGGGAGGAGTCCAAGACCAAGGTGGTTAAGGCTGTACTGGACCATTTCCGGGAGAAGTATGAGGTTATCGATGTGGACGGCGCCAGGGTGAACTTTCCCAATGGCGGATGGGGCCTGGTGAGGGCCTCCAACACCCAGCCGGTATTGGTCTTAAGGTGTGAGGCCAAGACCAAGGAGGATTTGGGTAAAATCACTGGGGAGATAGAAGAGGTCCTGGAGAAGTTCCCTGAGGTGGGGGAAATCAACTGGAAATAGGAAAAGGGCTAAGCAAATAGTTTCAGGGGGAGAGGAGAGTATGCTGAAAAAGGTTTTGCTCATTATTGCTATTATCGTGCTGATTTTTGTGGTCCAGATTGTGAACACCCATTCACCCAGCGGTGAGCACGCAACCAGCGGGCCGGAACAGGAAATAACGGAGGTTCAGCATTAATAGACAGAGTTGAATGTAGTAGTTGCCGCATTGTTAGCTTCTTCATATAGGAAGGAATTCATTCAGAATGGTCTAAAGTTTGTTTTACTATGCAGATATTAGCCCAGGTAAAACTAATAATTGGACTTTGCATTACTCTCCTTGTTTTGGTGACCATTCCGGTTGCAGCTGAAGAACTATGTAATGTAGAGGTTCTGGTGGACCAAAACGGGCTTAGCCTGCAAGAGCTGAGCTTCCATTTAAGCGCCGGTGCTTGGCAGCTGACCGCAGGGAAACAGCAAGTTCACTGGGGCCCTGGCAAGCTAGGGAATCTCTTTCTTTCGGAAGAAAGCCCTTTCTGTGGGTTGGTTGCCAGTAGATCTTGGGAGATTGGTAAGTATTCAATAAGGAGCACCCAGCTTTTCGCTCCTATTGATTCTACGAAACACAAGGTTCTGTTTGCCCATCGACTGGAGAGCCCATTGACCGACAATCTGACTTTAGGAGTCAATGAAAGTGCCATTGCTAGTGGGGATTTCACTCCATGGTTGTATAATCCAATCCCATTTTGGCCCTATTATCTCACTCAGCACTTGGTGAAGAAGGACGATCCTCAACAAGACTGGCTTATCAATGTTAATCTAGGTATTGATACTGTCTACAAATGGAGTGCTGATAAAGAAGTTTATGGTGAGCTATTCATCGATGATGCTCAGAGTGACCTACAAGGCAGGACCAGAGTGCCGGATATGTTCGGCATCATGTTGGGCTTTCACGATAAGGAGCTTGAGTTTTGGTCAAATACTGCGGCCACTGTAGAGTACGTAGCAATCACCAACTGGGTCTACTCCCACAAAAATTTGGACAACAACTATGTTTGGGAAGATGAAACTCCCATTGGTCACTGGTTAGGTCCTGACGCTGATGCTATAACTCTTCTCTTGACACACGGGCTGAATCCAAAAACTGATATATCCTTTAAACTTCAGGCTGAACGGCACGGTGAAGGGTCCATAGACGAGCAGTGGAAACCTGAGTATGGACACGAAAACTGGTTTTTGTCAGGTGTTGTTGAAAAACGCTATACAGCTGGAATTAGCTTGACTGAAACCTTAACCAAATACTTGCGGGTGAGCTCCAAGCTGGATTGGACCAGAAGATATAACGCAGGTAACGAACTCGGGAAGACGACTGAAGGTTTTGACCTGGACATAGAGGCGAGTCTCTCATTTTAGGAAATAAGAGTCCGTCAGGCCGATGTTCACTTGATGTTTGGAAAGCTCCATCTGGAAGTGAAGGTCATCTGTCAAGGCGACTTTGCTAAGCAATTTACCGAACCCGGAAGGGGGTAGGAGGTTAGCTAAGAGCAATCCACCTTCACCCTTGAGCTCAGTAGGGATCCAAGCATTAGGGGCAGCTTGGATGTATTTGGCCTGCATGACCGTTCGCCCCATTCCCGGGACTGACATGTCTGATTTAATGATTAACCAGCTTTTACTGGAAATCCAAAAACGCATATTAAGGTTTTCCTCGCTTTCTTCCTTAGAGGAAACATCTATTATGTAAACCTTTTGTCCTTCAAGTTCAGTGGTTCCAACCAATTTCAAGGTATATCTGGAAGAGGCGAACTGCAAGGGGTCGGGAAAGATAAACCGGTATTGAGGGAGAAATAATATTTCGCCGATTACAGCTTTAACCTGGCTGGGGCGCTTACTATAGATATCTCCTGAGAGGGGTAATAAAGGAATGAAACCAATTCGTGCAGTCAATTTTACTTTAGCGTGAAAGTCTTTTAAGCCACTTTGAGCGTTCAGCATATTCTGGATTATCTCGGTTGCTGAGTAGTCTAGGTTTTGTTCAGTTAATGAGTGAGCAAATACCCTTTGATTTAAAACGAGACTTAAAAATAGTATCAGCATCCAGCTCAAGTGGACTTTTTGCTTAGAGCGGGGCAGCTTAAACAAGGACGTAAACCTCGATTCTTTGGATTTCTTATATCATTCAGTAAAAGCAATGAATTCCCTTGGGCCACGAAGGGTTTAATTCATGGAAAAACGAACAATATGTAGGAAAATGTAGAATGCCAGGTGGAGGGACATTAGTTGAAACGGCTTGCTGTTTTTTTTCTGTTTTCAGCTCTACTGTTTTCTTTGGCAACAATCCCATTAGCTGCCCAAGAGAACAACCAGGATTACCGGTTAGGGCCGGGAGATGTCCTTTAAATTTCTGTCTGGGGTCACGAAGATTTGGCCCAGATGGTTGAAGTCCGACCGGATGGCAAGATTAGTTTTCCTCTCATAGATGATCTCATGGTGGACAACCTGACCATACCACAGGTCAAAGAAGCGTTAACAAAGCAGCTGGCCCAGTATGTCCGCGACCCTAAGGTAACAGTAGCGGTTAAAAAGTTTCGCACCATAACTGTACAGGTATCGGGAGAGGTCAGGAACCCTGGCCTCTACCTGCTACAGCCAGACAGCAGTATCTCAGATGCTATTGCGGCAGCTGGTGGGCTCACGCCTGACGCTGATGGGACAAGGATCAAGTTTGTTCCTAAATCGGGAGGGGTTTCTCTCGTAAACCTGGACAGTGTTGCCGATACGCTAGGTGAGAAGAGACTACAAAACGGCGACCAGATTATTGTCCCTGAGGTACCAAAGGTCATGGTGATGGGAGAAGTTCGGTCTCCCGGAATGTATCCTTTAAAACCGGGAAGTAGAGTTTCTGATGCTATTGCCACAGCAGGTGGGCTCACTGGGAATGGGGATGTCACAAGTGTCAGAGTGGTTTTCTCTCAAGGTGGCACTGGATCTTTCAATCTGCGAGACTTCTTCCTGAATGGAGATCAAACAAATAACCCAATTATCCGCAATGGGGATCAAATCATTGTCCCAGCATTACCCACAGTGACTGTTTTAGGAGAGGTGAATAGGCCAGGTTTAGTGCAGGTAGAGGCTGGAAGCACTATCAGTGATATTCTCGCTCAGTTGGGGGGAACTACTCCTGATGCAAATCTTCAGCGGGTTGAGCTGACCATCTACCAAACTGCGGAGGCAGCTCCCATCACCCAAGTCTTTGATCTCACCAAAGCCGATGGCAACAGGCCGATTAGTGTTCCCAGGTCAGCCAGTGTGGTTATTACTGTGCCAAAGATCCAGTGGCAAGTTACAGTTTTGGGAGAAGTTCAGCGGCCGGGCACCTACCCGGTGAGCGAAAGTTCCAGGCTGCTAGAGGTCATCGGTAAAGCCGGCGGGCCAACCGACCGGGCTCGCTTAGACGGTGTGCGGGTTTACAGGGGTGGTGATTTTGCCGATCCAGAGTCTGTTGTCGTGGGCCGGGAACATCTGCTTTTCGAGGGCGATTCCAAAGAGAACCCGCAGGTGAAACCTGGTGATGTTATCTTTGTTCCAGAGACAAAGAGAATCGACTGGGATAAGGTCATTAAGTTACTGACAGGGCTCAAACTTACCAAAGATTTGTTGGAGTAAGGCGGCAGGAGGACCCAAATGGAACAGGAAATTGAACTCAGAGAGCTGTTTGAAATACTCGCCAAGCGGAAGACGTTAATAATTTTGCTCGTTATTGGAGCGGTGGTTGCGAGCTTTATTACTTCGCAATTCATGACCCCTATTTATGAAACCAGTACAACCATTATTGTGGAGAAACCCTCCTCACTGGAGAACCCTTTTCAGCAAATGCTGAGCATGGACCAGCCTCAGGTGGCCGATTTCGCGGAAATCCTGAGGAGTAGAAGTTTGCTCTACACAGTTGCCAAGAAACTGGATCTGGTGGAAGACGAAAATTCCCAGAAGTTAAAAGAGCTGGCAGAAGCGGTTTCTGTCCAATCGGTTGGGCAGACCAACTTGATTCGAATTACCGTGGAGTCGCCGAAGCCGGAGGTGGCCAGGGATTTAGCCAATGGTCTGGCTCAGGAGTTCATAACACAAAATGAGCTGTTGAACAGAACAGAGGCTCGCGGGGCCAAAGAGTTCATTGAGGAGCAGCTGAAGATAGTTAGCGAGGACTTGGCACAAGCTGAGGAAGCTCTGCGGAATTTCCAGATCGAAAACCAGATTTTTGCACCTGAGCAAGAGGTAGAGGCCACCTTAAACCAGCTCACTAAACTCGAGACCATGCAGGCTGAGACCTTGGTTTCTTTAAGTGAGTTGGAGAGCAGGCAGAGGCAGGTTAATGCACAGTTGGAAACGGTGGAGGAGAAAGTAATATCCTCTACGACTATTGCCAGAAATCCGCTCATCCAGGCACTGAAGACACAACTGAACAATTTGGAGATCCAATTGGCAGGTGCCTTGGAGAAATACACTGACGAGCACCCCACAGTTGTCTCTCTGCGGGCAGAGATAGAGGAAATTAAAGCCCGCATGAAACAAGAGGCAGCAAAGGTAGTAACTGCTGAAACAGAGACGCTAAACCCGATGTATCAGGCGCTTTATCAGAAGGCAAGTGAACTGCAGGTCGAAGAACTGGCACTGCAGGTGCGTAATGAAACCCTAGCTAAACTAATTGCCGAGCAAGAGCAAGAGTTGGTTTCCCTCCCTGATAAGCAGCTGCAGCTAACCAGACTGATGCGTAACGCCAAGGTCACCGAAGAAATTTATGTTATGCTCAAGAAAAAGTATGAGGAAGTCAAAATCACCGAGGCTATGAAGACTGCCAATGTCCGGGTGGTCGATGAAGCATTGTCTCCAACCGCCCCCATCCGTCCTAAAGTAAAGCTAAATGTCTTAATCGCAGCCTTTTTGGCACTTTTCGTGGGGGTCGGTCTAGCCTTTGCTATAGAGTTCCTTGACACTACGATAAAAACCCCGGAAGAGGTGGAGGAGCTTCTGGGACTCCCAGTATTAGGCCAAATTCCTTCCTATTTGCCAGAACACTTGCCTGATAAATAGTATCGCAGGAGAGGGTGAAGTAATGAGCAGGAGCAAGAGTAAGAGTAAGATTGAACGGAAGTTGCTGATAAAAACTCTAAGGTCAAATGCGCCTGCTGTGGAGGCGTTCAGGAGTCTGAGGACAAATATCCAGTTCACTAACATAGCTGCATCGACTAAGGTGATAGCCCTGACCAGTGCTGGGCCGAGCGAAGGGAAATCAAGTGTGGCCGGGAACCTGGCTTCGGTAATGGCACTGGCCGGTTCCAAGTGTATCTTGGTAGATGCTGATCTGCGTAAACCGGTGCAGGCTAAACAGTTCGGTGTAAGCGGCAGGGTTGGGTTGACTAATGTATTAATGGGGTCTTTAAGCGTGGAGGACGCACTGGTTTCTACGGAAATCGAGGGTTTACGTCTTCTCCCTAGTGGGCCTATTCCTCCCAATCCTGCAGAGCTTTTAGGGAGCGCTTTGATGAAGTCGACTCTGGAGGAGTTACGAGAAAGAGCCGATATTGTCATTGTAGATACCCCACCGTTGCTGCCGGTGACAGATGCAGCTGTTTTGGCCTCAATTGTGGACGGCACCATCCTAGTGGTTAAGTCCGGTGAAACCCATAAACAGGCCGTAATACGGGCCAAGCAATCCTTGGAATCGGTGAACGCTAGAATCCTCGGGGTAGTGCTTAACGGAGTAATTCCAAAAACAGGTTATTACCAACACTACTACTATCACTATGCCGAGTCCAACAAAGGAGCATGAGTCTGTGGGTGAAGGTTTGATTGATATCCATGCACATATCTTGCCCGGCCTAGATGACGGGCCCAAAGATTTGGCGGGATCGCTTGAGCTGTTAAAACTTCTCAGTGAGGATGGGGTCCAGACTGTAATCGCCACACCTCATGTGGTTCCAGGGTACTTTTGGCCCTATGACCCTGACAAATTGCGGGATACCGCGGAAGAGCTGCGTGAAGCAGTCAGAAAGTCCAGGATAGCCATAGAGATTATACCCGGTGCAGAAATCTATCTTTCTCCTGAAATAGCGCAAATGGCGGAGGAAGGGTTACTTCCGACCTTGGCTGATTCCAGTTATGTTTTAGTTGAGTTCCCCAGAAACGAAGTGCCTTTTTGGGCGTTTGAGGTGTTGAAAAAAATTCAAAAAGCGGGCTATAAACCAATTCTAGCCCATCCTGAGTTAAATAGCGAGGTTAGAGCAGATGATACACTGGCAGAGGACTTGGTCCAGCAAGGTGTACTCCTACAGGTTGATGCCAGCAGTTTGGCCGGCAAATGGGGAGAGTCCCCGAAAAATTACGCATTAGAGCTGATTGGTTCAGGATTGGTTCATTACATAGGTAGTGATACCCATTCACCGAGAAGGCCCCCAAAGATGAGGACAGCTTGGAATGTTGTAGAGGATGTTTATTCTAGAAGTGTTGCAGAGAAACTTATGGTAGAAAACCCAAGGAGACTATTTGGGGATGTAGTAAGACAGAAAATGTCAGGATAATCTGGGAAAGGGATTTGAGGTTTGTAACTAATCTAGCTTTGAACTTATAAAGTTGAATGTGTTGGTGGCTTATGTTTCAGACAGTAATGTCTAACTATCTAAAAAAA
>JACDOJ010000010.1 GCA_017656135.1 Bacillota bacterium
GCCCACCACCGACCATGATGCCTACGCCAAGTTCACTAACCAGGCTCAGAGCATAGCCGGCAACCCGCTGTGCCACGCCTCTGTGAGCAACTGGTGTCAGGCCAGCGGCAAGGCAGAAAACTCTGATGAGCGGAAAGACCGGTGCGCCAAAGTCTCCGGCGACGTAGCTGCCAAAGCCATCGAAATGCTTAACGCCTACTTCGACAATAAATTCGCTGCAGCCTACAAGATTCCTGAGGAAGTCGAACGGTGCCGCGGCTGCCATGTAGGCAAAAACACACTGGCCAAAATGAACTGCGCACCTTGCCACCCCAACGCTCATAAGTAAACTTATCTGCCTAAGCGGCGAGACATTTACGGCCGCAGGAATTTTCCTGCGGCCTTTTAGTTTGTTGTTCCTTGCTCTTTCCTTTTACTCCTCAAAGAGAGCATTCAGCTCTTCCAAGAGCTTATCTTTACTCTGGCCGTGCACCATTGCAGCCTCAGCTAAGGTTTCGCTGAGGGCGCCGGGACAGCCAAAGCAGGTCATTCCGTACTTCATTAAAACATCTTTAGCTTTCGGGTGCACCTGTAAAGCCTGGTAAATGGTCATCTCTTCAGTGAATCTGTCTTCAGCCATGGTCTTCCTCCTGTCTAAGTTTTTCGGGCCGTTGTATACTCTTCCCCAAGCTCCGGTGCGTTTCCTGCGTAGACGTAACGCAAATGCTTCCGTCCCAGGTCCACCGCTTCTTTTAGCCTGCGGAGACTGGTAGGCGGTTTATGCATCCGGTAGTTTGGGAAATACCGCGAGAAATGGATAGGTGTCTCCGGCCCCAGCTCTTTTGCTATCCAACGAACAAGTCCCTCGATTTGTTCCAGGTCATCGTTTTCTCCTGGAACTAGCAGGGTGGTGATCTCCAGGTGAACCCCTGAGTGGGCCAGGGTCTTGGCTGCCTCCAGGACCGTATCCAGCTTGCCCCCGATGAGCCGGGAGTAAAAGTCGGGGGTGAAGGCCTTGATGTCCAGGTTGACCGCATCCACCAGGGGCAGCAGCTCCTGCCAGGGCTCGGGGTTGATCATCCCATTGGTCACCAAAACCCTTTTTTGGCCGGCCGCTTTCAAAAGAGGGAGAACATCTAAGAGGTACTCGATGCTCATCAGCGGCTCATTGTAGGTAAAGGCCACCCCGATGCTCCCCACCTCCGCCCCCTGCCGGGCTTGGTCCACCAGTTCATCGGGAGTGAGCCTGACCACCCTACTTTGCCGGTCCCTGGAGATCTGCCAGTTCTGGCAGAAGGGGCAGTTCAGGTTGCAGCCAAAGGAACCCACCGAGAGGATGACCGAGCCGGGGTGGAAGTGATAGAGAGGTTTCTTCTCGATGGGATCCAGGGCCACAGCGGTGAAAAGGCCATAGTTCAGAGAGATAAGCCCCTCTTCGCTCCCGGCCCGGGCCAAACAGCGTCCCTTAACCCCGGGTTTCAGTTTACAGAAATGGGGGCAGAGATCACACTGGATCACTTCTTCCGATAACCTGTGCCAGAAACGGGCTGGCCTACTTATAGCGGGTCACCTCGAACTCAGCCAGGGAAACCCCGTCTTCATCAGGGGCTATCCCCGCTTTTTGTTTAGCCACCGCAATCTGTTGATCGGTGGTGTCGATTCCCTCCAGGTCCGGCAGGAGCAGACCCCGCCGGCCGTCTTTAGCCACAATAATCCCGTGGACCTTCGGATCGTGTTTCGAAAGGTCTTCTACTTCCCTGGGTTCTGTAAGTACGTCCACCGAGTAGGTGAGCTCCGGCAGTTCCTCGGGAGTAACCGGTTCAAACCTGGGATCAGCTGAGACTGACCGGATGGCGTTGTGCACCACTTCTTCTGCCAGGGTCGGCTGGGTAGGTATGAAAGTGCCGATGCACCCTCGCAGGGCTTTGTGTTTTTTCACCGAAACAAAAACCCCGGCTTGCTCCGGAAGGTCCTTAGGGAGCTCTGGATACTTTTTGAGTATCTCCCCCTCCCGGACGTACTTTTCAGCCGCCTCCCGGGCCAGCTTCACTATGGGATGCTCCTTTTCCCGGCGCTTGGCTATCTCCTCTTTACCTTTATTAATGAGCCAATCCAAGTAGCGACGGGAGTCTGCCTCCTCTCCTGGTTTCCAACTGGCTACGGCATAACCGACACCGAAGGGGCCCTGGTAGCTGTAGAATTTTGGCTCCACCTGGCGACCGTCAACAGCCCCGGCCATCATCACAAAGGGGCGGAAACCACACTCCCCGGCAGCTTCCCTCAGTTCCTCGTCAAGAGAGAGGAGAGCCTCGACGTTACCGGTTTCCAGAGCCCGGGTTACAGCAGCATCAAACTCCTTGCCTCTGGGATTGAAACCGCTGGGAGCATCTGGAGTCAACCGGTGGGAGAGGTCACCGGAGGCCAGTACCACTGCCCTTCGGCCGAAATTTGTGGCAGCACGCTGAACCGCTAGGCCAAAGGCGTACAGTTTGTCCAGGGGCAGCAGGCCCATGGTCACCGAAACCACCTTGCCCCGCCAGCCCGCCTTGTTTAGATAGTACAAAGGGACCAGAGCGCCGTGGTCTAAGTTGAGCCTGATCCTGTACTGTCTAACAATATCCAAAGTCAGTGGAATGATGGGTACATCCAGGGCTTCGGCTTCATCTTGGATGGCCCCGGCAAAAGGTCCGTCCACCACAAACTCCAGTCGTTCCTGGGGAGCGCCGAAATCACCGAAATCTCCCTCCACCAGGGGAGCAAAGTTGATCACGATGCCGTCTTGAAAGACCGGACCGTGGGGTGAGATCACTACCACTACCTCAGGCTGAAGAGAAGCCATCTCCCGGCAGAGCTCCTCCAGCCCTTTCTTGGTCTTGGTCACCTGATTAATTTGTTTCTTTCCCACAGCCGGAATCAATAACGGGGGATGCGGCGCGACCCCGGTCAAAACAATTCCCTTCTCAGTGTTTTCCACAGTATTCCCTCCTTGAGACTATTTGCTATTTGGGGCAAATTAAGTCAGTGCGTCTGTGTAAGGGACGCCCCAGCCAAACGTGGCCGGCCAGGGTTGCCTCCTCTTCACCCTCGATGCTGAGGTAAACCTCGCTGCTCGGAAACAGCTCGGCTACGGTGTTGACGATGCCGTAAACCACTAGTTCCTCCCAGTGGCCTCCGCCCCGGAAGGCAGTTTTGATCTCCGGCCCAAGCTCTATACTTATCTTACCCTCTGAGGAAATTTCCACTGCCTGAATCGTAGTATCCGGCGGCAGGAGCGGGTAGAGAATGCTCCCTGGCCCGGGGCCGTCTATCAGTTCCTCCAAGGTCAGTTTGAGCAGTTCCTCGGAAGTTAGTTCCGAATCGGTGGCTAGTTCCGGCAGGTTTCTCAGCTCTGGGACTAAGCAGTCATCCTGGTTGGTCGGCCCAGGAAAATACAGCACTACTTCTCCTTTGCGCCTGGGCAGCTCCGGTAGGCTCACAGTTTCTTCCTCGCCTGGGCTACCCAGAGGAGACCTCTGGCGCCTAGTCTTGCTCTCCACCAGGTACTGAACCACACCTTCAAAAATAGCCTCAGCTACCTTCTGCCTGTACTCACCGGTGGCCAAAAGGTCCGCCTCCCGGGGGTTGGAGAGAAACCCCACTTCCACCATGGCCGCCGGCATATCTACTTTACCTAAGACCCAGAATTCGCCGGGCTTGGCCTTGCGCCGGTTAGGCCCGAGCTTAGTGACTAGCATGTTTTGAATGCTGACCGCCAGCATCCTGCTGTCTTCCCGGCCGGGGTAGTAAAAGGTCTGAGCCCCAGACCAGACCGGCTCCAGGAAACTGTTGGCGTGGATCGAGAGGAAGATCTTTCCTTTCCCCTGGTTGGCTTGTTCCACGCGGTGAGTCAGTTCCGGTCGCTTCCAGCCTCCGCTTCCATCCCAGTCCGGCGGGAGCACCTCGGAGTCATCTTCTCTGGTTAACCTGGCATCCATCGCCGACCGGAGAAAAAGGTTTTTAAGCCTGATCGCAATATCCAAGACCAGCTCTTTTTCGGTGAGCCCCTGAGGGCTGACACACCCTGGATCTCGGCCACCGTGCCCCGGATCGATATAGATTATCTTGCCTGAGACAATCTCCGTCAGAGGCACCATGGTCTCTTGCACCAGCGGCCAGACCCAGAAGGATGCGGCCCCGACCACCAGCGCTAAAACCAAAAAGAGTGTTTTTGCCCGAACGAAAAAGACAACTTTCCGGTGCATCTCTCACCCCACCTCGTCTGGTGACATCGCTAAAAACTATTCAAGGAAGAGGTGGGGTATAACAGAGGTCTATTTGCGACCGGCTAGGATTCGGTATCCTCCTGACTTCTCCAGGGTTTCTACATTGCCGAAAACCGACTCAATTTTCTTGGCAAAGCTTTTGGCCCCCTGTTTCGTCTGTACCACCGCTGCGAACAGGCCCCCCGGCTTAAGGTGGGCGTAGGCCCCATCCACAAAGGGGTAGTAGACCTTTTTTCCGGCTCTGATAGGCGGGTTGGTCACGATGAGGTCAAAATCCTCAGGTATCTGGCTGAACCCGTCGCTTTCCCTGACCTCCACATTGGAAATCCGGTTGAGGCGGGCGTTCTCTCGGGCGAGGTCTAGAGCTCGGGTGTTCACATCCACCAGCAAGACCCATCCCTCTTCGGCTTCTCTGGCCAAAGCCAGGCCGATGACTCCGTAACCGCAGCCCAGATCCAAAATATGGTCAGTAGAAACAACCGGCACCGTCTCCGCTAAGAGCAGGGATCCTTTGTCCACCTTGTGCTTGCTGAAAACCCCGGCATCGCTTTTTAGGCGGAGAGTTTTTCCCCGGACGGTGGCTTGAAAAAACACCGGATCACTGGGAGCTTGTGGTATATTAGAGTAGTAGTGCTCAGGCATATTTTATCGACCCTTCCACATTAAGTATTGTTCTCTTTTCACTGAGTATATCCTCGCCGGGTGTACCAGTGGGTAATATAAAAAATGACAAGGAAGTTAGGGGGAATTTACGAATGCATGCAGAACTCAGATGGATCGACGGATTGACCTTCGCCGCCAAAGGCGCTACCAATCACTGGGTGGTGTTAGACACCCGTAAAGAGATCGGGGGGCATGACGGTGCCAGTTCCCCGATGGAGATGGTCCTTTTCGGGCTCATGGGCTGCAGCGCCTTTGACGTGGTTTCTATTTTAAAGAAAATGCGGATGGAACCCAGAGACTTCCGGGTCTACGTCGAAGCCGAACGAGCCAGCGAGCACCCGAAAGTTTTCACTAAGATTCACCTCAAGTACGTCTTCTACGGAGATGAGTTAAAAAAGGAAAACCTGGAACGGGCGGTCAGCCTATCCCAGGAAAAATACTGCTCGGTAGCGGGAATGCTGAAGCAGGCCGTAGAGATAACCTACGAGATTGTAGTTAATCCCCAAGAATAAAGAAAGATGAGGCGACGTCTAAGACGTCGTCTCATCACTTCCATCAGCTTGCTCCTGGAGAATCTGATCGATCTCGCTGATTAACAGAGGTACGAACAGGTGCCCCGTAATCCTAATATCGCCATTCATCCGAACGATGGGGAGAGGGGCCGATCCGTTCTCGTACATTTCTCTGACTTCTGGGTCATTAGTTTCGGTTATATCCCTAAATGTTGTTTTCACTAGATTACCGTACATTGCTGAGAGTATTTCAGCGACTTCCCACGTGGTCTCCTCCAGAGACTTGGCCGGGCCTCAGCCGCCGCTGTAGCACCCAGCCACCTCTCTGGTTCCGAAGACCTCGATAGACACCTGCTTTTCCACTTCTGTCACCTACCCGATGGCCTCGTCCAGTCGTTGGGACAATACTGCTTTAGGCTGAGCGCCGACAATCTGATCGGCCACTTTGCCGTCTTTGAAGATCATCAAAGTGGGGATACTCATTATACCGTAGGCCGAAGCAGTCCGGGGGTTTTCATCCACATTGAGCTTGCCCACTTTGGCCTTACCGGCGTATTCGGCGGCGAGCTCCTCGACAACTGGAGCTATTGCCCGGCAAGGCATGCACCAGGCTGCCCAGAAATCCACCAGTACTACTCCGTCTGCTTGCAGGACCTCACTTTCAAAGTTGGCATCGGTCAATTCAATTGTGTGCTGACCCATACTTCAAACACTCCTTTTATGGTATCTTAGCTCTCTTGAGAGGTACATTCCCAAGACTCGGAGTCCAGTTCTACACCTAATATCTCCAGTATGGCGATGACTCTTTCGTCGGCTAACCTGTAGCATGTGCGCATTCCATCCCGCCGGGACCTAAGAATGCCGGCCCGGCTTAAGATGGCCAGGTGCTGGGAAACATTGGCCTGTTTAAGTTCCAATAGATTTTCCAAATTGCTCACACAGCGCTCGCCTTTGCATACTGCAGCGACGATGCGGAGGCGCGTCGGATGTGCCAGCGTCTTCAAAAAACCGGCGGCTGACTCATAGTCCACATGGAAACCCTCCCTGGAGCACCTACCTTAATTATAATATTCTAATATAATAATTAATTTGTCAAGTACTTTTTTTCAGTATCTCCAATTCCTGTTTAGCGCATAAATTCTAATGCCAACTGTAAAACCTCTGCTATAACCTGTTTGGGATCCCGGCTAGGATCTTTCTCCACCTCTTCCCAACAGGTGTTGAAGTAGTTCCTGATCACCAGCTCTCCGGTTTTGATTAGGGCGGAACGGACGGCGACGATCTGCAGGAGAATGTCGGTACACGGTTTTTGTTCCTCGACCATTCTCTCAATCCCACTGACATGACCTCGGATGGTGCGTAGGCGGGACAAGACCTCTCTCCTGACCTCATTTAACTCTGAACTCAACTTGACTCACCCCTTCCCATTCAGATTGCATATGAGCTCTAAAAAACTTCCGCCTTCGAAGCTCAGCACCCGCCCGTGGCCGGTTCTGATCTTGCCACTGGCTGCGTCATAAGCGATACCTCCGTTCACCAGGACAAACTCGATTCCGGTGGCAAAACAGTGCGGGTCCAAGTAGGTGGCAGTGTCACCGACCCGCTCCAAATCTAAAATCACAATATCAGCAGCCATACCCGGTCGGAGCAAACCCCGTCTGGACAGGTTCAGCCTGGCCGCCGGAGCGGAAGTCATCTTTCGGACCGCTTCCTCCAGTGAGAGCAGACGACGCTCCCGAACGTATTCCCGCAGAATTTTTGGGAAAGTCCCATAAGCCCGGGGATGAGGCCGTCCGGAAGCCAAAATGCCCTCTGGAGCTCTGCTTGTAGCGTCGGAACCGTAGGATGCCCACGGATGGCAAATAACCCGGTCCACATCGGCCTGGCTCATGCTGAAGCAGATAATCTCCACTCCATCCGGATTGGCCTGGAGCAGCTCCCTGGCAAGTTCCCAAGGACTGATCTTTGCTTTATTCGCTGCCTCTGCTATGGTTTGCCCGACTAGCTCTTGATAATTTTGGTTTGATACCCAAGAGATCAGTACAGCCTGCCAACCGCCTCGCGAAGCGGCGATAGCTTCAGTCTCCTTTTGAAGTTTAGCCGAGGCTTCAGGGTCAGCCAACCTCTGAGCCAGCTTCTTTCGACCTCCGGCATGGGCCCAGTGGGGCAGCAGAGCACTGAGACCGGTGGCTGAGGCGGTATAGGGATACGCATCAAAGGCCACGTCGACCCCGCTCTCCCTGGCCTGGGCAATAAGCTCCAGGGCCTTTTCGGTCTTTCCGTGGTTAGCCGGTCCGGCTGCTTTCAGGTGAGAGATCTCTACTCTGACTCCGGTTTGGGTACCAACTTGAATCGCTTCCTGAATAGCTTCCAGTAAACGGTCCCCTTCGTCCCGGATGTGGGAGGTATAGATGGCGTTGTGCTCTGCAAGTATACGACAAAGTTCGCTGATTTCCCTTGTCTCGGCGAAACAACCTGGGGGATAAATCAAACCGGTGGACATACCCCGTGCCCCGCAAGCCAAAGCCTCCCTTAAGAGCTTTTTCATTTTGGCCAAGGAACCGCCGGCAGCCGAACGCAAAACTCCGTGGCCCACTAAGGGATAAATATTTAGCGCCGGCTTAGCCTTACGGATCAAAGCCAAGTACTCACCGAAGCTCTCCCAGGTAAGAGCCAGTTTAAACTCGGCCAGGCTCCTCTGAATCCCTTCCCGGGCCCCGCCGTAAGCCGGTGCCGGTGAGTACCCACAGTTCCCGACGACCTCTGTAGTCACCCCTTGAGTTATTTTAGATGTGCTCTCCGGCCCTATCAACACGCTCTCATCAGAATGAGTATGAATGTCTATAAATCCAGGAGTCACATACAAGTCTCGGGCATCTATCTCTTGCTCGGCGCAGGTAGAGGCCTTACCGATCTGTACTATACACCCGTCTTTTATGGCAACATCTCCTCTGAACCAGGGTGCACCGGAACCATCCACAATTCTCCCGTTCTTGATGAGCAGATCATACACACCAGTCACCTCCAGGAAGTCTACACTAATGGTTATTCGACTTCCCGGCTATTAAAAACAGAGGCACCAGCAACCGCCAGTGCCATCAGTTCCATTACTTTTTCATCGCGACTTTTTCTCCTGCCCAAACAGGAAATAACTTTTAAGCCAGTTTCCGTTTGGGCTGCCTATTGTTCTCACCATAGGTGATGAGCATGTTGTGTAAGACCTCTTCCTCCACCGAGGACCAGATGGTGTTTTTGAGCTCCAGATACCTCTCGGAGAGCTGATCCGAGACATGCCGCGGCCTGGGCAAATCAATGGTTAAGTCCTGCTTCACCCGGCCGGGACGAGCTGACATGATGATCACCCGGTCAGCCAAGAGCAGCGCTTCATCGATGCTGTGGGTGATAAACAAGGTGGTCTTGTTGCTCTCATCTACAATCCTTAGGAGCTCTTCCTGCATCACCTGACGGGTCATGGCGTCCAAAGCCGCAAAGGGTTCATCCATCAGCAGGATCTCCGGGTCATTGGCCAGGGCCCGAGCGATGGTCACCCGCTGCTTCATTCCACCCGAGAGCTCACTGGGGTAACTGTTTTCGAACCCGGAAAGCCCCACCATACTGATGTATTCTCTGGCCACCTTCTGCCGCTCTTTCTTGGGAACGCCCTTCATCTTCAGGCCGAACTCCACGTTGCCCAGCACCGTCTTCCAAGGGAAGAGGGCGTAGTTCTGAAAGATCATCCCACACCTGGGATCGATGCCGGTGATCGGCTCACCGTTTAAGAGAATACGACCTGATGAGGGTTTGATGAACCCGGCTACCATGTTCAAGAGGGTAGATTTGCCGCAGCCAGAAGCGCCGACGATGCAGACAAACTCACCTTTTTCAATAGAGA
This sequence comes from Bacillota bacterium, assembly GCA_017656135.1. GTDB lineage: Bacteria > Bacillota > UBA5301 > UBA5301 > UBA5301 > JACDOJ01. The sequence goes on from JACDOJ010000010.1 coordinate 9,309, forward strand.
GGTTGAAGTTGTCTACAGCTTGAATGCGAGTCTTACCGTCCACATACCACTTGGAGACGTTTTCAAAGACGATCAGGCTCATGTCCTCACCTCCTGTTCCGTTCCCAAGGGATCAGCTTCTCTTCCACCTTCTTAAAAATGGTGTCGATGACCAGAACCGTCAGGCTGATGCCGACCATGCCCAAGAGTACCTGAGGTGTGTTACCCCAGTCTTTGGCGCTCCAAATCCGGTAGCCTAAACCGTTGCTGGCCCCGACCATCTCCGCACTGATGATACAGGTCCAGGCCACAGCCAGAACCACTTTCAACCCGCTGATGATGTTGGGCATTGCCCCGGGGAGGATAACCTCCCTGAGGACCGCTAACCTGCTCGCTCCCAGGTTCTTGGCGGCCTTAATGACCAAAGGATCAACCCGTCTGGTCGCATCGATCACGTAAACCAAGGTCGGAGCGAAGGCGCCCATGAAGACGATAGCATATTTCTGGGATTCGCCAATCCCCAGCCAGAGCATGGACAGGGGAATCCAAGAGAGAGCCGGCAAAGGCCTGATGATGGAGAGGATGGGATCAAAGATCGCCTTGAGGGTTTCAGAGGTACCCATCAAAAGGCCCAAAGGAACAGCTACCGCGGCGGAAATCCCAAAGCCCACCAGGACCCTACGGGTCGAGGCCAGGATATCTGTCTGAATTACCCCGTTCTGAAAGAGCATGACACCTTCCCGGTAGATTAAGGACGGTGAGGGTAGAAAGACCGGACTGACCAGGCCTAACCGTCCAACCAACTCCCAAACGGAGATGAAGGTTACCACGGAAAAGATGCTAATCAGGAGGTTACGGTAGCGGCGTAACTTCGACAGCAAATCGGCGTTTTCAGTTGGCATTTCGGCTTCTGCAGCTGGTACATCGGTAGTTAAACGGGCAGATTCTATATCTACAGACACGTGGAACACCTCCTTAAGAATTGCCTTTCAGAACTAATCAACGGGCAGAATATCGGTCCTGACCCATTCCTTGTAATTGGGTTTGACGTAGATTCTTTTAGCGGTGTTTTTCAAAAAGTCAATGACGTACTCAATCTGGCCGTAAAGTCCGTCTTCGGTGAAGACCCTGGTGAACTGGTCCTCAGCATCTAACCAGACGAAACCCTTGAGCCCTTTGGCGATTTTTTCTACGCTCTGGTCCGGAATATACTTCTGACAGAGTTTAGCAGCCTCTTCCGGGTGGTCCCGGACAAACTCGACGCCCCGGAAGTACGCCTCCAGGAACTTTCTGGCCCGTTCAGGGCTTTGGTCAACGAACTTGCGGTTGATGACCAAAACATCCGGACCGGTCATGGACTTGAACTTCTTGTAGATAATCGTGTCGGTGTCTTTACCGAGCAGATGTGTCCCTGGTAACTCCAAGAGCTTGGATAAGGTAGGTTCCCAGATCGCAGCGGCATCAATGTTACCGCTGGCGAGAGCTGCGTACATTTCTCCGTAACTCATGTTGATGAGCCTGATATCCCGGTAGGAATCTAAGCCGTGCTCCTTAGCCAAAAGATAGAGGGTCAAATCAACACTGGATGCGAACTGCACGGCGACCTTCTTGCCTTTCAGATCAGCAATGGATTTTATGTAATCTCTGGCCACAATCCCCTCAAAGCCTGGAGCCATATCTTGGCTTCCGACCCAGTAGAAATTTCTGTTCCCCTGGGTCATCGGGGTGATCATGGCGATTTCGCCCATACTGGCAAAAAGAGCGCTTCCGGAGGAAACCGCATTCAGACGGTCAGTACTGTTGGCAACAAACTTGTACTCAGCATCAAAGCCGGCTTCGGTGAACCAACCCTTCTCAATCGCCACCCAGGCAGGGGCATGACCATACCAGGTAGAGCCTACGATGTAGACTTTTTCACCGGCAGAAGCACTGGTGCCTACTGCGAACACCAACCCAGCCAAGAGCAAACTGGCCACGATGAGCATGTAGATCCTTTTGTTCACACCATCGCCTCCTTATTGTTTTATTAAGTTTTTTATTAGCAAAAAGAAACCCCGGGAGCATGGCATCTCGGGGAAAAGAGCCGCAGCTGAGTGCGGGAAAAATAAATTCATGATTTGACAGAATTAATCAAACTGAACCGTACGCAAATCCCCTATGCAAAAGCTAAGTGGAAAACGCTTGGAATTGCTCCCAATATCTATTATATCATTCCATATGCGCAGATTCTTTGTAATAATGGACAATTTAGGAGGTGCAAAATTAGACATTAGGATAAGAAAAGACTTCACGCTCGCCGCGGAGCATCTGCCAGATCATCAAACCTAAAAGAAGGGTCAACCGGTCTTCAAACCTGTTCAGTTTAAGTCCGGTCAGCTCTTCCACCTTCTGCAGCCGGTACCGAAGGGTGTGGCGGTGAATGTAGAGGGCAGCGGCAGTCTCGGTGAGATTGCCCTCGTGCTGAAAGTAGACCTCCAGGGTCTTCAGAAGGTCATGGTTGTAACTTCGATCCCCCTCCACCAATTTGGCCACGCTCTCCCGGTAGAAGGAAACCAGCTCCCGTTTATCTTCCACCGCGTAAAGCAGGCGGTAGAGACCGAGATCACCAAAGTGCTGAATGCTGACCTCGCCTGTACTCTTGTTCTCCCGGCGGCCACCGGCTTCACTGGCCTGACGGGCCTCCCTAAAGCTTTTGGGCAGTTCGTCCAAGGAATACGGCCGGCCGATGCCGATGCTGGTCACCTTGCGCCTAGGAAAACGTTCTTTTAACCGAGTGTACAGGTTTTTGACTGCCTGAATCTGCCGATACTTGTCGTCCTCTTCCCCTATACTGATTACCAAGGTGAGCCGGCCCCTCCAGAACTCCCCTGGAACACACCAGGCAGTCAGGCCGGCCTCGTTAATCACCTGAATGATTTCGGCTATGGCCTTGAAGATGTCGGTGTGGGACCAATCTTTCTGATAGCGGAAGATCACCACTGAATAGTCCCCACCCGGCGGCAGCCCCAGGCGGTCCGCTGCCAGTTCAACGATGCCCCGGCCGGCGATTTCCCCGGAAAGGACGTCCTGGAAGAAGGCCATCAGACGGTTGGTGACGACCATCTCTGACCGGGGTAGCCTGCGTTTTGCCTCCTCGGCGGCCTCAGCCTGGATAATCTTAATCAGCTCCTCGGAAACAGTGACAAAGGATTTCCCCGGTGGGGCTAAAATCAAGGGTATTGCCCACTCATCAGCCAGTTCCCGCCAGTAACTGGGGACTTTGGACAAGCCCCGGCCGAGAAAGATGACCAAAGCCGCGATTTTCGCCAAGGCCAGGCTCTGGATGTACTCGATGTACTGAGCACGGGTGCGCAAGGATCCACCGGTAGTGAGCACCACTTCATTACCAATAAGGTACTGCCCACTATCAGGCAGTTCACAAACGTGGACCCAGCGAATCGGGTTGCTCAGTCCCTTACTGCCGGCAATAACCTGAGCGCCGGTGAAGACATCTATTTCCAAAGCTTGGGCCACAGTTAATGGCACTATTCACTCAACTCCCATTACGACTTGGACTCCATGCGACCACTAGAACCGCTGCTGGACTGGGCTGCTTGGCTGGGGCCGGACCCCAATCCCTTGGAACCGGAATCCTGGCTGGCAGGGCTCGCAGGCGGCTGGCTCTTCTGGAGACCACCTGGATCTTGGGGGCCGGGACCCGGCTGGCCCCCAGGGCCTCTCTCTTCCCACTGATTTCTGATCCTCGGGCTCCAAGATTTAGGGCCCTCTGTCTGCCCGATGGCGGTAAAGAAGATGTACTGGTGTTCTTTAACCTCAGCGCTGTAGTCACCGGAAACCACTTCCACAACGCCCCGTTTCACGGAGACCTCACACTCTCCGGAAGGAAGCTGCTCTACACGGAAGGCCGTTCCCCGGACACCGGCGCTCACGGTAGGTGTCTCCACACTGAACTCAATGAGGTCATTGGCCTTGCGGACCAGATCGACCCAGACCCGGCCGACAGTGAGCCTGAGCCGGCTCCACAAACTTGGTGGGTCTTGGCGCCAGGTGCCTTGGGCGAGAGTCAGCTCGGTTTGCTCATCCACCCAGAGGCAGTAGTCTGCCCCCCAAGTGATGAACGCATAACTCTTCTCGCCGGTCACCACCACAGATCCGGGTTCCACCACCAATCCCCTCTGTATTTTCAGCTTCTCCCCGCTAGATGCAAAAAGCTGGACATCCCCTGAGTACTCACTAAGCCGGGCCGGCCCGCCGCTCTTTTGGTTCTGACCAATAACCTCTGGGACCCAGGCCAAAAACACCACCAGCACCAGGATGATCATCCAAGACGGCTTAACCTTAGAGGAGCCTTTCATGGCCATTACTCCTTTGCGCTGGTTTCACCATTATACTTCCACATCCAGCAGGAAATACCTACCAAAAAACAAAACCCCCGGTTGCCCACCGGGGGTAAACTCAGGTCCATTCGATTTAGCGCTTGGAGAACTGAGGTGCTTTGCGAGCTTTTTTCAATCCGTACTTCCGACGTTCTTTCTCTCTGGGATCCCTGGTCAACAGGCCAGCCTTCTTGAGGGTGGGCCGCAGTTCTGGGTCAACCTCCTGCAGCGCCCGAGCAATGCCCAACCTGATTGCGCCGGCCTGACCTGAAAGCCCCCCACCGTGAACGTTAGCTAAAACATCATACTGCCCGCTGGTACCGGTCTTCTCCAAAGGTTCTTTAACCAGAGTTTCCAACACCGGGCGGCCAAAATAATCCTCTATCTCCCTGCCGTTGATCACGATCTTGCCCTTACCAGGTACCAACCTGACCCGGGCCACTGAAGACTTCCGCCGGCCGGTGGCCATAGCAACGTGTCCTGCCAACAAACTTCGCCTCCTCCCGTTAAAGGGTGTCAATATCGCCAATGTTATTTCACATCTGACAAATCCAAGACTTCAGGTTTCTGTGCCGCGTGGGGATGCTCGGGACCGGCGTAGATGAACAGTTTCTTGATCATCTTGCGCCCCAGCCTGTTATGGGGAAGCATACCCCACACAGTCCGTCTGATTGTTCGCTCCGGATTATCAGCCAAGGCTTTACCGTAGGGTTTGGCCTTGATTCCACCGGGATACTGAGTGTGCCTGTATACCATCTTGTTGGTAGCTTTCTTCCCAGTTAAGACCACTTTATCGGCATTAATGATAATGACGTTATCCCCGGTATCGACATGGGGAGTATAGGTCGGCTTGTGCTTACCCCGCAGGATGCTGGCCACTTTGGCTGCCAGTCTGCCCAGTGTTTTACCTTCAGCATCAACCACATACCAGTTGCGCTGAACATCACCGGGTTTCGCCATATAAGTCGTTTTCACGGCGCCTTTTTCCCTCCTTTTAACCACTAGGTGATATTTTAATATATTGGCGGATATAGTGTCAAGCTTTGCTAATACTGCACTTCCATCAGCCACAGACCGCAGGCCGGAGCCGGTTTACCGACTAAGCTCCGATCCCCGGCGGCGAAGATCTTGGCGGCTTCAGCCACATCAAGGGTTCCTTCTCCCACCTTTACCAACCAGCCGACGATGTTTCTGACCATGTTGTAGAGAAACCCATCAGCAGTGATATCGTAAGCCAGGACAGTGGTCTCACCCCAGGCCGGTGGAAAGACACCCTGAATTAGGCTGAGCTCGGACCGGATCACTCGGCGAATTGTGGTTTGGGCACTGCTGCCTGAAGTCTGAAAAGCCGCGAAATCATGCCGGCCTATTAAGAGCCTGGCAGCTTCCTGCATCGCCTTCCGGTCCAAGGGCTTATCTATCCGCCAACTGTAGCGATCCAGCACCGGATTGACAGGTGCCTCAGTGACGATCAGGTATCGGTAGCTCTTAGCAACCGCGCTGTAACGGGCGTGAAACTCCTCGGGAACCTCCTGGGCCTCGATGACCCTGACCTCTTTGGGTAGCCGGGAGTTGAGGGCCGGCTTCCACCGAGCGATCGGAATGGAACTGGTGGTCCGAAAGTTGACCACTTGCCCCAGGGCATGAACCCCGGCATCAGTCCTGCCGGAACCGATAACCTTCACTGTTTCACCTGTCAGAGCCTGAATCCCTTCCTCCAACAACCCCTGAATTGTGGTGAGCCCCGGCTGAACCTGAAACCCATGAAAGCAGCTGCCGTCATATGTCACTTTTAGCTTAATGTTTCGCATGCCCTAAAAAAACACAGCCACCACCAGAGCGTACAAAGTCAATAGAGATAAGGACCAGTAATCAGCGCTGGTTAAGGCAAGCTGGTGGAATTTGGTCCGGCCTTCACCACCCCTGTAGCAGCGAGCCTCCATAGCCACTGCCAATTCGTCAGCGCGGCGAAAAGCACTGACAAAGAGGGGTACCAGAAGCGGCACCAAGTTCTTGGCTCTTTCGGTCAGCTTGCCGCTCTCAAAGTCCGCCCCCCGGGCCTTTTGGGCCTTCATGATCTTTTCCGTCTCCTCAAAAAGGGTGGGAATGAACCGGAGGGCGATGGTCATCATCATCGCCACTTCATGAGCCGGCAGACCAAAACGGCTGAAGGGGTTCAGCAAAGCCTCCAGGCCATCGGTGAGCCTGATCGGCGAAGTTGTCAAGGTCAAAAGCGAAGTCGCAAGCACTAACAGACCCAGACGGGCGGTCATTAAAATACCTCTAATCAGGCCCTCGTAGGTCATCACCAGAGGGCCGATCCGGGCCAATTCCCGGCCTTCGTTCATGAACAGGTGTAGAATAAAGGTAAGTATCAAAATCAGCCGCAAAGGCTTTAGTCCTTTGAGTACAAAATCTAGAGGCAGGCGGGAGATGACTATAATCGCCATAATCCCCGAGGCCACCAAAAGGTAGCCGACAAAACCTTCCACTAAAAACAGCAAGACAATCAGAACGATCGAAGCAATAATTTTCGTCCGCGGATCCAGCCGGTGAATCAGAGAATCTCCGGGGACATACTGGCCCAGAGTCATACCATCAAGCATGGGCACGCCACCTCCGGATAATCTGTTCGGCTGCCTCCTGGGTATTCAAAACCCGCGGATCCACCGGGATGCCGCTTTCCGCCAGCCGCCGCATGACCCTTACCACCTGGGGAATGCCCAGGCCCAGTGAGGTCAAAGCCTCCTCTTCCTGGAAAAGCTCTCTGGGATGACCCTGAAGAGCTATGGTGCCCCGGTGAAAGACGAACACCTGATCAGCCAGTCTGGCTACCTCTTCCATACTGTGGGAAACCAGGATAACTGTGAGATCGGTTTCCCGGTGCAAGCGCCTGATCTGCTCCAGGATCTCATCCCGGGTCTTGGGATCAAGGCCGGCGGTAGGCTCGTCAAGAATCAAGATACTCGGCTGCATGGCCAAGACGCCAGCAATAGCCACCCGACGCAGCTGCCCTCCACTGAGCTCCAGAGGGGAACGGTCTTTGAAGTCGGCGTAGTCCAATTTCACCAAGTGCATCGCCTGGCGAACCGCTTTCTCCAGTTCCTCCCCTGTGTAACCTAGGTTTTTAGGGCCAAAAGCGATATCGGCGTAGACGGTTTCCTCAAAGACCTGGTGTTCCGGGTACTGAAAGACCAGTCCCACCTTGTGCCGCAACTCTTTGAGGTTAACGTCCTTGCCCCCAATATCCTCGCCACATATCCAGATGTGCCCAGGAGAAGTCCGGATCAGCCCATTTAAATGCTGGACGAAAGTGGATTTCCCGGACCCGGTTTGGCCGATTATGGCCACAAACTGTCCCTTGGGTATCTCTAAATTGATATTCTCCAGGGCTTTGCTGGCCAGGGGAGTACCTGCTTTATAGGTGTAGGATAAATCTTTTACGATTATAGCCATGTCCTTGTTCATCTTCATTATCCCGCCAACTTTTCCACCAGTTGAGCCACTAAAGCCTCTTCCTCCAAGACTTCAGCGGTAACCGGCAGCCCTGCTTTGCACAAAAGGTGAGCTAACTCCGTGACCTGGGGAACATCCAGGTGCAGCTCTTTGAGCATCTCCACATTGCTGAAGACCTGGTTTGGAGGTCCCTCTAAAGCCACCTCCCCCTGATGCATCACAAAAACCCGGTCAGCCACGGCAGCCTCATTCATAAAGTGGGTGATCCAGACCACGGTAATGCCCTCGGTCCGGTTCAAGTGCTGGACGGTCCGTAAGACCTCCTGCCTCCCCACCGGGTCCAGCATGGCGGTAGGCTCATCCAGTACAATGCACTTAGGCCGCATAGCCAGGACTCCGGCAATGGCAACCCGCTGCTTCTGCCCTCCGGAGAGGTTGTGAGGCGGCCGGGAAGCATACTCTTCCATGCCCACTGCCTCTAGGGCCTCAGCAACCCGCACCCTAATTTCCTCTGGGGGAACCCCTAAGTTCTCCGGGCCAAAAGCAACATCTTCTTCCACGGTGGTGGCCACAATCTGGTTATCCGGGTTCTGAAAGACCATACCCACCCTCTGCCTGACTTCCCAGAGGTTTTTGGGATCGGCGGTATCTAACCCGTCGACCGTCACCGAACCTGAGCTAGGCAGAAGCAGGGCGTTGATGTGTTTGGCCAAAGTTGACTTCCCGGAACCATTATGTCCAACCACGGCGATAAACTCGCCGGGTTGGATCTCCAGAGATACTCCCCTGAGGGCCTGCACCGTGGCTCCGTCCCGGGTGGTGTAACTATGGTGCAGGTCCCTAATTTCTATTAGAGCCGCCATTTTAGACCAACTCGATAACAGCAGTTACGGTAGCGTCTCCTCGACGGGTACCGAGCCTTGTTATGCGGGTATAGCCTCCTTGCCGATCAGCATAACGCGGCCCTAACGAATCAAAAAGCTTTTTGACCGCCTCTGGGTCATTGAGAAATGCTGCTGCCTGACGGCGAGAGTGCAGATCTCCGTTTTTTGCCAAGGTAATCATTTTATCGATGAATGGACGCAGCGCTTTGGCCTTGGCCTCCGTAGTCTCAATCTTCTCGTGCTTAATCAAAGAGCTAGTGAGACTGCGGAAGAGGGCCTCACGCTGAGCGCTATCGCGCCCGAGCTTCTTCTTGTTCACTTTTCAACCCTCCATCCCTTTGTTTACTCCTCAGATTCCCTAAGGGAGAGGCCTAATTCAGCTAATTTAGACTTTACTTCCGCCAATGATTTACGGCCCAAATTCCTAACTTTCATCATTTCCTCAGGAGTCTTCTTGGTCAATTCCTCTATCGTGTTGATTCCGGCTCGCTTCAAGCAGTTGTACGACCGCACTGACAGGTCTAACTCTTCAATGGTCATTTCCATCAGCTTGTTCTTCTGCTCTTCCTCTTTCTCGACCATGATCTCTACATCCTGAGTAGCCTCGGTCAAGTTGACGAAGAGCTCCAGATGCTCGGACATGATTTTCGCAGCCAAGCTGGTGGCTTCATCGGGAGCGATGCTCCGATCGGTCCACACCTGCAGAATCAACCGGTCGTAGTCAGTGACCTGACCTACACGGGTGTGTTCCACGTAAAAGTTGACCTTCTGCACCGGTGAGAATATGGAATCCACCGGAATAATGCCGATGGGCATATCTGCCTTTTTATTCCGCTCAGCGGAGACATAGCCTCGACCCTTTTCAACAGTGAGTTCCATATTCAGCTTGGCTCCGGTTTCGAGGGTGGCGATAACCAGATCAGGGTTGAGAACCTCAACATCTGGTCCGGTGATGATGTCACCACCGGTAACGGTTCCTTCCCCCTCGGCTTCGATCCGGAGCACAACCGGCTCATCCACATGCATCTTGAACCTCAGTTCCTTGATGTTCAGGATTATGTCGGTAACATCCTCAACCACGCCTTCGATAGTTGAGAACTCGTGAAGTACGCCTTCAATCTGAACACTGGTCACCGCTGCCCCAGGAAGTGATGAAAGGAGAATCCGCCGGAGCGAGTTACCCAGGGTCGTACCGTAGCCTCTTTCCAAAGGTTCGATCACGAATTCTCCGTAGCTATCGGTCAGCTCAGAGATCTCAATTTTCGGCTTTTCAATCTCTATCATAGGTACCCTCCTTTATTAGCCAGTCCATGGCCCATCTGCTGAGGGCTATCCAGACCATCATCCACTTATCGAGAGTAGTACTCAATGATCAGATGTTCTTCAATGGGGGTATCGATCTGCTCCCTGGTCGGCAAGGAGAGGACCCTACCCTTCGCGTTCTCAACATCCAGCTCCAGCCACTCCGGAACAGAACGGGCACCCAGTTCCTCTAAAAGCTCCTGAATCCGAGTGGATTTCTTGCTGCTCTCTTTTAACTGGATTTCGTCACCTACTGATACTAAGTAGGAGGGTATATTAACTTTCTTACCGTTAACGGTGAAGTGGCCATGCCGCACCAGCTGACGGGCTTCAGCTCTGGAACCGGCCAGGCCAAGACGGTAGACCACGTTGTCCAGACGCCTCTCCAACAGCTGGAGTAGGTTTTCACCGGTGACGCCAGGGCGCCTCTCTGCCAAATCAAAGTAGCGGCGCATCTGGGCCTCTAAAACGCCGTAGATCCGGCGGAGTTTTTGTTTTTCTCGTAACTGAATGCCATATTCAGACGGTTTCCCACGTCTGCCCTGTCCATGCTGACCCGGTGCATAGGAACGCCGTTCCACAGCACACTTGGAGGAGTAGCAACGGTCGCCTTTGAGAAAGAGTTTTTCACCTTCCCGCCGGCATAAGCGACAGACTGAACCCGTGTATCGTGCCATGTAAATTCAGCACCTCCAGTATTTTTGTTATCAGACGCGGCGCCGTTTTGGCGGGCGACAACCATTGTGAGGAATCGGAGTCACGTCCCGAATGGAGTTCACATTCAGCCCGGCAGCTTGGAGAGAACGAATAGCTGTCTCCCGTCCTGAACCGGGCCCTTTGACATAACACTCCACTTCTCTCATGCCGTGTTCCATAGCGGCCTTAGCAGCAGCTTCGGCTGCCATACCAGCAGCAAAAGGTGTTCCTTTACGGGATCCCTTGAAACCCATGTTACCTGCGCTTGACCAAGAAATCACATTACCTTCCTTGTCGGTAATAGTAACAATAGTATTGTTAAAAGTGGAGCGGATGTGAGCTATCCCGCTCGACACATTCTTGCGCTCTTTACGACGGGTGCGTGCTTTACCTGGGCGAGCCAATCTCTAGTTCCTCCCTTCCTTATTTCTTCCTACCGCCAATGGCGCGTCTGGGTCCCTTACGGGTCCGGGCATTGGTCCTAGTCCTCTGGCCCCGAACCGGTAACCCCCGGCGATGGCGAAGGCCACGGTAACTGCCGATGTCTATCAAGCGTTTAATATTTCTGTTGACTTCCCGGCGGAGGTCGCCTTCAACCACATAGTTCTTATTGATTACCTCACGCAAACGGGAGACTTCATCCTCAGTCAAATCCCTGACTCTGGTGTCAGGGTCGACATTAGCCATCTTCAAAACTTCCTGAGCGGTTGTGCGCCCAATCCCATAAATATAGGTCAACGCAATTTCTACACGTTTTTCCCTGGGCAAGTCAACTCCGGCTATACGAGCCATTTTTCCACCTCCTACCGCTTAACCCTGTTTCTGTTTGTGCTTCGGGTTTTCACAAATAACCATGATCTTACCCTTGCGTTTAATGATTTTGCATTTGTCGCAAATAGGTTTAACTGAAGGACGAACCTTCACTGTAATCTACCTCCTCGTTTAGAGGGCTTTCGGCCATAGTTGGCTAATTAGTCCGGTCCAGGGAATCGCCCCCATTGTAATCATTTACTTGTAACGGTATGTTATCCGTCCCCTGGTAAGGTCATAAGGAGAAAGTTCCACCGTCACTTTGTCACCTGGAAGGATACGGATGAAATGCATCCGCATTTTTCCGCTAATATGGGCCAAAATTGTGTGCCCATTCTCCAACTCCACCTTAAACATAGCGTTGGGGAGCGGTTCCACCACTGTACCTTCTACTTCGATGACATCTTCTTTGGGCATAGCCTCTCTGTCCTCCTCACTCTATCAGGTCAGACAAGGCTTTTCTGACCAGCGAATTAGTGATTTTCTCTCCCTTGCGTAACCGGTTCACGACTTCCTTAGCCACTTGGTCTTGACCAACAAGGTGCTTGACGTTTTTGCGTTTGGGTTTCTCTACTCGGCGGTACTTGCCGTCGGCCACCCAAACGTATCTATCTCCATCAGTACCGATGACCAAATAGTGCTTGCCTAAGTCACGTCCGGCCACAGATCTAACTAGCTGTCCTACCTGGAGATTATGCATTCTAACCCCCCGCTAGTCCCATTTGGTCAAGATCTCAGGACCGTCCTCTGTAATGGCCACCGTGTGCTCGAAGTGAGCGGAAAGAGAACCATCTTTGGTGACGACAGTCCACCCGTCAGCCAAGCTCTTTACCTCCCAAGTGCACACATTAACCATGGGCTCGATGGCCAGCGTCATCCCCACTTTCAGCCGCGGACCTCGATTAGGGAGGCCAAAGTTGGGAACTGGCGGAGCCTCATGCATCTCACGACCAATGCCATGCCCGACGTATTCCCTGACCACAGCGAATCCATTCTCTTCCACATGAGTCTGGACCGCATGAGAGATATCACTCAACCGATTGCCTATCTGAGCCTGACTAATCCCTTTCTCCAGAGCCTCCTTGGTAACCTTGAGCAGCTTTTGCGCCTCCGAAGAAATCTCGCCCACCGGTACTGTTACTGCACTATCACCGTAAAAGCCCTCGTAAATGACGCCAAAATCGAGACTGACTATGTCCCCTTCCTGGAGCACCCGGTCTCCAGGAATGCCGTGGACAACTTCCTCGTTTACTGAGACACAGATAGAGGCCGGATAGCCGCGATAACCTTTGAACGCCGCTTTTACCCCATACCGGGCCACCAGTTCCTCTGCCTTGCGGTCCAGCTCCCGGGTCTTTACCCCGGGCTTGACCATGGCAGCGACCTCTTGCAGCACCTTGGCTGTCAGGGCCCCGGCCTCTCGCATTTTCGCCAATTCTCGTTCCGATTTAAGCACAATCATGTTTATCGGTCAACTCTTCCAGTTGCTTAGTGATGGCCTCGGAGACTTCCTCCACGGACCTCTCGCCGTCGATGTTCACCAGCAAACCCTTTTGATCATAGTAGGTGATCAAAGGCTCAGTCTGCTGCTGATAAACATTGAGCCGGCGGAGAATGGTCTCCTCCTGGTCATCGCTGCGCTGGTACAGCTCACCCCCGCAGTAATCACAGATGCCTTCGGTTTCCGGAGGATTGAACTCCAGGTGGAAGGAGGCTTTACACTCCCGGCAGACCCGGCGTTTGGCCAACCGCTCCACAATGGTCACCGGCTGCACCTCCAGGTTGACTACGGCCACCAGTTCCTGGTCCAGTTCATCCAATAACTCATCTAAAGCCTTGGCCTGGGCCAGGGTCCGGGGAAACCCATCCAGGAGAAATCCTACCAACCTCACAGAGGGGTCCTGCAATTTCTCTCTGACCAGACCGATGACTATTTCGTCGGGGACCAGTTCTCCTTTATCCATGTAGGCCTTGGCCTGGCGTCCTAGCTCGCTGTCAGCCTCCTTAGCTTCGCGGAGAATGTCTCCCGTTGAAAGATGGTACATCCCGTACTTCTCCACTAAGTAGTGGGCCTGAGTGCCTTTGCCTGCCCCTGGTGGCCCCAAGAGTATCATTCGCATCGGTTTCCCTCCCCGTTCTTCACTGACCTTCATGGCTACTTAATAAACCCTTCGTAGTGACGCATCAAGAGGTGCGTCTCGATCTGGCGCATGGTGTCCAGAGCTACACCAACCATAATCAGCAGGGAGGTACCACCGAAGTAGAAAGCTCCCAAGCCGAAGGTAGAAGTTAAGATGGTCGGCAGGACCGCGATGAACGCCAGGAAAATTGCGCCCACCAGAGTTATCCTGGAAAGAACCCGCTCGAGATAATTAGCGGTGGGCCGGCCTGGGCGCAAGCCCGGCACAAACCCAGACTGTTTTTTCAAGTTATCGGCTACCTGCATGGGATTGAAGGTAATAGCCGTGTAAAAATAGGTAAAGAAGATAATCAACAACACATAGATGACGTTGTACAGAACACTGGACGGACTAAAGAGGTCCATGTACTTAGACCACGCAGGCACAAACTGCATAATCGTGACCGGGAAGACCAGCACTGACGAAGCAAAGATCACAGGAATAACGCCGGCTTGGTTTACCCGGAGAGGGATGTGGGTGGACTGGCCACCGTACATCTTCCGGCCGATAACCCGCTTGGCGTACTGGACCGGAACCCGGCGCTGAGCCTCCTGGATCAAGACCACACCGGCAATGGTAATGACGGCAATGACCAGAAAGGCCAAGACGGCAAAGGGGCCGACACCGCCGGCGCCCACCGATTGGGCAATAGACCTCACTGTAGACGGCAGGCGGGCGACAATACCAAAGAAGATGATCAGGGAGACACCATTCCCGATACCCCGCTCTGTGATCATCTCACCTAACCACATCAAGAACATGGTACCTGCGGTTAAGGTGGAAACAATCAGGATTGTGGAGCCGATGCCGGGGTTGGTGACCGCTCCGTACCTCTGGATGACCAACAAGGTGCCAAAGGCCTGGATGATGCCGAGCACCACAGTGCCATACCTGGTATACTGAGCAATCTTCTTCCGACCTTCCACCCCTTCCTTAGCCAACTCCTCCAGGCGGGGGATGACTACCTGCAGTAGCTGGAAGATGATGGAGGAAGTGATGTAGGGGTTCACGCCCAAGGCAAAAATGGTGAATCTGCCTAAGGCACCGCCAGCAAACAGGTCCAGAAGCCCAAAAATACTGCCCTGGCCGAGCTGATTTGCTAAGTCGGTAGCGTTAACGCCCGGTGTTGGGACAAAACTCCCAATCCTGTACACAACCAGCATTGCCGCAGTGAAGAGGATCTTAGAGCGCAGGTCGGAGATTTTCAATGCGTTTCTGAGTGCTCCCAGCACTTAAATCACCTCTACCTTGCCCCCGGCCGCCTCGATCTTACGAGCCGCGGACTTGCTGATTCCGTTCACTTTAACTGTCAGCGCCTTGGAGATCTCTCCGGTGCCTAACAGTTTAACCCCATCCTTAGCCTTGGAGATCATCCCCTTCTCCAAAAGCAGCTCAGGGGTGACCTCTGTACCTTCTTCAAAAATCTCTAAATCTTTAAGGTTGATCACAGCGTATTCTTTCTTGAAGACGTTGGTAAAGCCTCTCTTAGGCAAACGGCGCACCAACGGGGTCTGGCCGCCTTCGAATTGCGGGCCTTTACCCCCTCCGGACCTGGCCTTCTGACCTTTCTGGCCGCGACCGGAGGTCTTGCCCAGACCGGAGCCGATTCCCCGTCCTACCCGCTTGCTTGCACTTTTGGAACCCGGTGCCGGTTTCAAGTCATGGAGTCTCAACGTGCGCACCTCCTTTACTGTGTACTAAACCTCTTCCACTTCCACCAAGTGACTGACCTTGGCCAGCATACCCCGGAGCGCCGGGGTGTCAGTCTTGATTACAGACTGGCCTAGCTTGCTTAAGCCCAGAGCCTCAATGGTCTTTTTCTGTGTTTCGGAACGTCCAATGGCACTGTGTACATATGTGATCTTCAGCTGTTTGGAGTCTGCCATAACTCATACCTCCTCCCAGGGTACCTTTAAAGTTCCTCTGGGGATTTCCCCCGTAGGCGGGCTACTTCTTCCTTGGTTCTAAGGGTGGAGAGACCCTGCATGGTGGCCCTGACCATGTTGATAGGATTGGATGAGCCCAAAGACTTGGTCAGGATGTCACGGTACCCTGCTAACTCTAAGACCGCACGGACGGGGCCGCCGGCAATAACACCGGTACCGGGTGCGGCAGGCTTCAAAAGGACCTTACCGGCACCGAACTCCCCGATCGTCTCATGGGGAATTGTGGTGTCCACAATTGGTACCTGAATCATGTCTTTTTTGGCAGCTTCGACTGACTTGCGAATGGCATCAGCGACCTCTTTGGCCTTACCGATACCAAAGCCGACTTTGCCGTTGCGGTCACCGACTACAGAGAGCACGCTGAAACTCCGAGTCCGGCCACCTTTAACAGTTTTGGAGACTGGATTGATTGATACAACCTTTTCTTCCAGGTTAGTATCTTTGTTATTATCATTTCGCCTGGCCAAAACCTGTTTACCCCCTTTCAAGTTAAAACTCCAGGCCGGCTTCACGGGCGCTTTCAGCCAAGGCTTTGACTCTACCATGGTAGAGATTGCCGCCGCGGTCGAAAACCACTTTGGAAATTCCCTTTTCCTTGGCCTTTTCAGCGACTAATTTACCGACAGCCCGCGCGGCTTCAATATTCCCACCGGTTTTCAGTTGGCCTCTAAGATCCCGATCAAGCGAAGAGGCGGCCACCAGGGTGTTACCGGTAGTGTCGTCAATGATTTGGGCGTAAATATGGTTGAGACTGCGGAACACACTAAGCCTGGGTCTCTCGGGAGTCCCGAATACTTTCTTGCGGACCCGGAGGTGGCGTCTGGCACGAGCCTTTTTCCGGTCAAACCTCTTTAACACCCTGACTCACATCCTTTCAACTAAAAGTTAAACTTTGCCGCCTTTACCGGCTTTTCTCCTGACAACTTCATCAGCGTAGCGGATACCTTTGCCCAGGTAGGGCTCGGGTTTCCGGACTGCCCTGATGTTTGCGGCAAATTCACCGACCAACTGTTTATCCATGCCTTTGACACTGATCTTGGTCGGTGCCGGCACTTCAACTTCGATGCCCTTCGGCAATTCCATCTCAACGGGATGGGAGTATCCTACATTAAGCACCAACTTATTGCCTTGCTTGGCTGCCCTGTAACCGACACCTTTGATCTCCAGGTGCTTCTCAAATCCCTTAGTGACTCCTTCGATCATGTTGGCCAAGAGACTTCTGGTCAGGCCATGTAGTTCCCGATGTTTCTTGGCATCAGAGGGCCGTTTCACAGCCACCTGGTTCTCGGTCTGTTCAAGAATCATCTCCGGGTGAAGCTGTTTGGTGAGTTCACCTTTAGGGCCTTTGACTGTTACTGTGTTACCTGCCTTTATCTCCACAGTCACACCGCTGGGGATGGTGACTGGCTGTTTGCCTATGCGTGACATCATTGCACCTCCTTTAACCTACCAGACTCGCTTACCAGACGTAAGCCAGGACTTCACCGCCGATTCCCTCAGCCCGGGCCTGCTTGTCAGTCATGATGCCCTTGCTGGTGGAGAGGATAGCCACACCTAAGCCGCCTAGAACCTTGGGAACCTCGTCCTTCTTGGCGTAAACCCGCAAGCCTGGTTTGGAAATGCGTTTGATTCCGGAGATTACCCTCTCCTTGTTCTCACCGTACTTCAGGTGTATGCGTAAAATCCCCTGCTTGGAGTCTTCAATATATTCGTAATCGGCTATGAAGCCCTCTTCTTTCAGAAGGCGAGCGATTTCCCGCTTGATATTGGAGGCCGGAATATCAACTGATTGATGATATACCGAACTAGCGTTGCGGATACGGGTCAACATATCTGCAATCGGGTCTGTCATTACCATAGTAGGGTACCCCCCCTTCTCTCAACTCGCTGTTTTTTCTCTACCAGCTGGCCTTAGTGACTCCAGGAATCTTACCTTCCAAAGCCAGTCTCCGGAAACATACCCGGCACATCTGGAATTTCCGCATGTACCCGTGGGGACGCCCACAAATCCGGCAGCGATTGTACTCACGAACCTTGTACTTCTGCGGCCGGGCGGCCTTAGCGATCAAAGATTTCTTTGCCAAGCGGACTAACCTCCTTTCGGGGTTTTACTGACGAAATGGCATACCCATTAAACGTAACAATTCACGTGCTTCCTCATCAGTCTTAGCAGTGGTGACAATCACGATATCCATACCCCGAACCTGGTCCACATCATCGTAACCGATCTCGGGGAAGATCAACTGTTCCTTAATACCCAGGGAATAGTTACCCCTGCCGTCAAATGATTTATCGGAAACACCCCGGAAGTCCCGAATCCTTGGGAGCGCCAAGTTGATGAGTTTCTCCAGGAAGTAGTACATCCGCTCACCACGTAAGGTGACTTTGGCGCCGACATTCATCCCTTCCCGAATTTTGAAGGCTGCCACCGACTTTTTAGCCTTGGTGACTATGGGCTTCTGACCGGTGATGGCGGCGAGGTCCTTGAGAGCTGATTCCAAAGCTTTGGGATCATCCTTGGCCTCGCCGATGCCCATATTGATCACAATCTTGGCCACCTTCGGCACTTCCATAGGGTTTTTGTAATTAAACTTTTCCATTAGGGCAGGTTTAATCTCTTTCTCATATTGCTCTTTCAGTTTTGGTGCCACACCTTACCCCCCTTTCCATCCGTAAAACGATTAGTCAATATCTTTACCGCACTTGCGGCAAACCCGCACTTTGGATCCGTCCTCAGCACGTTTGGATATCGGCCGATTAGGCTGATCACAGTTGGGGCAGACGAGCATAACATTACTGGCGTTGATGGGGCCGGGACTTTCGATGATGCCTCCCTGAGGCATTTCCCGGGTAGCCCGTGTGTGTTTCTTGATGATGTTTAGCCCGTCAACAACAACTCTATTTTCAGAGGGAATAACCTCTAAAATCTTGCCACGTTTACCGGCATCTTTACCCTTGAGGACTTGAACTAAGTCGCCTTTTTTCACGTGTACCTTTGTGGCCACTGGCTGACCTCCTCTCCGGATAACCTACAGTACTTCGGGAGCCAAAGAAACAATTTTCATGTAAGCCTTGTCCCGAAGCTCCCTCGCAACCGGGCCAAAAATACGCGTGCCGCGCGGATTGCCCTGGTTGTCGATGATGACTGCTGCGTTATCATCAAACTTGATGTATGAACCATCCGGTCTCCGGCTCTCTTTGTTGGTCCTGACTACCACAGCCTTGACAACATCGCCTTTCTTGACAACGCCACCGGGTGTGGCTTCTTTGACAGTGGCAATGATGACATCACCAAGGCCGGCGTACTTGCGCTTGGAACCTCCCAATACTCTGATAGTCAGGAGCTTTTTGGCACCGGAGTTATCCGCCACGTTCAGAGTGGACTCTTGTTGAATCATCTTTAGGCCCCCCCTTTCACAGGAGTGTTAGTTACTTCCGAAAGCTACTTGGCGCGCTCCTGAATCCTCACCAGACGCCACCTTTTGTCCCTGCTCAGAGGACGGGTCTCGGCGATCTGTACGACGTCGCCAACATGCGCTTCGTTGTTCTCATCATGAGCTTTAAACTTCTTAGTCCGCTTGATAATCTTTCCGTACAGGGGATGTCGAACCAAGCTTTCAACAGCAACGACAATCGTCTTATCCATTTTATCACTGACAACGGTACCGATTCTGGTCTTCCGCTGTCCCCGTGCGCTGGACATGATTTCTGCCCTCCTTTGAACCTGCTATATTACATGCTGGCCTGGGCTTTGAGCTCCCGTTCCCGCATGATGGTCTTAACACGGGCGATGGTTCTCCGGACCTCTCTCATCCTGAGGGGATTCTCCAGCTGTCCGGTTGCCATCTGAAATCGCAGGTTAAACAGTTCTTCCTTTAATTCAACGAGCTTCTGTTCCAGCTCTTCGTTGGACAAATCACGGAGTTCTTTGGCCTTCATCAGGAATCACCACCCGCTTCCCTTTTTACGAACTTGGCCTTAATCGGCAGTTTTTGGGCAGCCAACCTGATAGCCTCCCGAGCCAATTCCTCAGGAACACCGCCAATCTCGAACATGATCCGGCCAGGTTTGACCACGGCAACCCAGTATTCCGGGGCACCCTTACCTTTACCCATACGAGTTTCAGCCGGGTGTGCAGTAACCGGTTTGTCTGGGAAGATTTTGATCCAGACCTTACCGCCACGTTTGATATGTCTAGTCATGGCCACACGGGCTGCTTCAATCTGAGCGCTGGTAATCCAACCTGGTTCGAGAGCCTGCAGGCCATACTCGCCTAACTCTATTGTAGAACCGCGTACAGCCTTACCGCGCATTTTACCCCGCTGCTGCTTACGGTATTTAACACGTTTTGGCACTAACACTATTCTCGCCTCCTTCAGCTATGCCTGAGAGCTTTTGCGTTCCGGAAGCACTTCACCTTTGTAGATCCAGACCTTGACGCCGATCTTACCGTAAGTGGTGCTGGCTTCGGCGAAACCGTAATCGATGTCGGCTCTCAAAGTGTGCAACGGAACTTTACCCTCTGGGAACCACTCAGTCCTGGCGATCTCGGCACCGCCTAACCGACCGGCCACAGCCGTCTTAATTCCCTGCGCACCAAGGCGCATGGCCCTTTGGATCGCCTGCTTCATAGCCCGCCGGAAAGAAATCCTCCGTTCCAGCTGCTGGGCGATGTTCTCGGCAACCAACTGGGCGTCCAGATCAGGGTATTTGACCTCGACGACCTCTACTTTGACCTGCTTACCCGTACGTTTACTCAGCTCGGACTGGAGCTTTTCAACTTCACTACCGCCTTTACCGATAACCATACCCGGTCTTGCGGTATGGATAGTTACTTTGACCCGGTTGGCAGCCCTTTCAATGACAACCTTGGAAACCCCGGCGCTGTAGAACTTATCCTTGACGCATTTTCGAATTTCCAGGTCCTCGTGGAGCAGGTCAGCGTAGCCCTTATCCGCATACCATTTTGCATCCCAATCTCTGATTACTCCCAGCCTAAAACCGGTGGGATGGGTTTTCTGGCCCACGCTTATACCTCCTTCTTCTCTTTCAGGACAATTGAAATGTGGCTGCTTCTCTTCAAAATACGATCAGCCCGGCCTCTTGCTCTCGGCATCCATCTCTTCATGGTAGGACCTTCGTCGACCTTGGCCTCTGCAATGTAGAGGTTATTCACATCCATATCGAAGTTGTTCTCAGCGTTAGCAGCAGCTGAGCGGACCACTTTTTCGATCAGTACTGCACCTTTTTTCGGCATGAACTTCAAAATGGCTAGGGCTTCGTCTAAGTCCTTACCACGAATTACATCGATGACCTGGCGAGCTTTGCGGGGCGAGATACGTACGAAGCGAGCAACGGCTCTTGCTTCCATGATTCAACCTCCTCCCGCTTACTTGATACCGGCGGTCTTTTCGCTGCCGCCATGACCCCGGAAGGTCCTGGTTGGCGCGAACTCGCCGAGCTTATGTCCAACCATATCTTCGGTGATATATATCGGCACATGCTTGCGTCCGTCATGAACAGCTATGGTGTGCCCAACAAGCTCCGGAAAGATAGTAGACCGGCGTGACCAGGTCTTAATGACTTTTTTCTGTCCGGACTCGTTCATCGCTTTAATTTTCGCGAGTAATTTCGGGTCAATATAGGGTCCTTTTTTCAGCGAGCGACCCATATCTTCCACCCTCCTTTTCCGTGTGGACTACTTCTCGTTCCGACGACGGACAATGTATTTATCCGAATCTTTCTTCTTCCGGGTTCGCTTACCCAAGGTCTTCTTACCCCACGGGCTGAGGGGGGACGGATGACCAATGGGCGCCCGGCCTTCACCACCACCATGGGGGTGATCCACCGGGTTCATGACCACACCACGAACGTGCGGCCTTCTGCCTAACCAGCGAGCCCGGCCCGCTTTACCCAAGGAAACGTTCTCGTGATCCACGTTACCAACCTGACCAATGGTGGCCTTGCACTTGGTGCTGATCAACCGAACCTCACCGGACGGCAGCCTCAGATGAGCATAGTCACCTTCTTTGGCCATAACTTGGGCACTGGCTGCAGCTGAGCGAGCCAACTGGCCGCCTTTGCCGGGTTTCAGCTCAACATTGTGGACCACAGTACCGACCGGGATATTGGCCAAGGGAAGAGCGTTACCCACTTTGATATCAGCCTCAGGGCCAGACATCACTTCATCCCCAACCTTGATCCCTAAAGGAGCCAGAATGTAACGTTTCTCTCCATCGGCATAATGCAGCAAGGCGATATTGGCCGACCGGTTCGGGTCGTACTCGATAGCTGCGACTTTAGCCGGCACGCCGTCTTTATCCCGTTTAAAGTCGATAATCCGATACAACCGTTTAACCCCGCCGCCGCGATGCCGGGCAGTAATCCGGCCATAGTTATTCCGTCCACCTTTTTTGGCCAACGGAGCGGTTAGCGACTTCTCTGGCTCTTTTTTGGTGATCTCCTCGAAGTCGATCACGCTCATTTTCCGGCGTGCGGGAGTTGTCGGTTTGAACTTGCGTATTGCCATGGACTGTTCCCTCCCAACTAAGACTGACGGGCCTACATACCCTCAAAGATGTCGATGCGGTCTCCGTCAGCCAGAGTAACTACTGCTTTCTTCCAATCAGATTTCTTGCCGATTACCAGCCCGCGGCGAACTTTCTTTCCGGTCATGTTGGCCGTCTTGACATCTACGACCTTAACCTTGAAGATCTTCTCTACAGCTTCTTTGATCTGGGGCTTAGTGGCTCGTTTATCAACCATAAAGGTGTATTTGTTCTCATCCGCGATCAGCAAGTTGCTTTTCTCAGTCACGACGGGCTTTTTGATTACATCATGCAAATCCATTAGGCAAATACCTCCTCAACCCGGGCGACAGCGTCCTTGGTCATGACGACCTTCTCGTGGGCTAAGAGATCATAAGCATTAATCCCGTCGGCGGGACTTACACTAAGCCCAGGAATATTCCTACCGGAAAGATAGACATTGCGATCCGGGTCCCTGGTAACAAACAGGGCCGTTTTCCCGATATCCAACTTCTCGAGAATCTTAACCATCTCTTTGGTCTTGGGTTCAGCGAAATTTAGCTGGTCCACGACAATGAGTTCACCGCTCTTCACTTTGGCTGAAAGAGCGGATTTGATGGCCAGGCGCTTAACTTTCTTCGGCAGCGCCTTCCGATAGGAGCGGGGCTTAGGACCGAAAACAATGCCGCCACCTTTCCACTGGGGTGAGCGGATGCTGCCCTGACGGGCTCTACCAGTGCCCTTCTGCCGCCATGGCTTGCGACCGCCGCCAGCCACTTCAGCCCGGGTTTTAGTGGAGTGAGTTCCCTGACGCTGGTTGGCTAGGTAGGCGGTAACCGCCAGGTGCATAACAGGTTCATTGGGCTCGATGCCAAAGACGGAGTCCTTCAGTTCCAATTCACCAACCCGCTCACCTTCCACGTTGTATACATCAACGGTAGGCATCACCGTATGCCTCCTTTCTTACTTACTCTTTTTGGAGGTCTCTTTGATGTAGAGAAGGCTACCCTTGTTTCCCGGAACAGAACCCTTAAGGAGCAGCATGTTCTTCTCGGGGTCAACCTTCACAACCTCCAAATTGCTGATAGTTACCTGCTCATGCCCATAACGTCCGGGCATCTTCCGATTTTTGAACACTCTAGCCGGATCGGTGGCACCCAGGGAACCTACCCGCCTGTGGTACATGGAACCGTGGCTCATAGGACCCCGGTTGAAGTTCCACCGTTTGATAACACCGCTGAAACCTTTACCTTTGGAAATACCGGTGACATCCACTCTGTCGCCTTCTGAGAAGACGTCCACCTTGATTTCGGAGCCTACTTCCGGCAGGTCACCGTCGGGACAGCGAACTTCCCGGATGTACTTTCTAGGCTCTACACCCGCCTTGGCAAAATGACCTTTGAGGGGTTTGTTCACATGTTTGTCGGCCACTTCACCAAAACCAATCTGGATGGCGTTGTATCCATCTTTTTCCTCGGTTTTTTGCTGAACCACCGGGCACGGACCGGCCTCTACGACAGTCACCGGAATAGCGGCGCCGTCCTCGGTGTAAATCTGAGTCATTCCTATCTTTTTACCAAGAATGGCCTTAGGCAATCTTGACACCTCCCTTGCCTCAACAACTCACTAACTCATGCCCTATAACTTGATTTCAATATCAACGCCGGCTGGCAAGTCTAAACGCATCAGGGCGTCGACGGTCCCGGCGGTAGGTTCTAATATATCGATTAACCGCTTGTGGGTTCTCATCTCAAACTGTTCTCGAGAGTCTTTGTTAACGTGAGGAGAACGTAAAACCGTAAAAACATTTCGCTCGGTGGGCAAGGGTACCGGTCCGGAAACCTTGGCCCCTGTCCTTTTGGCAGTATCCACAATCCTCTCGGCTGACTGGTCCAGAATCTTGTGGTCAAAAGCCTTTAACCGAATACGGATCTTCTGCGCGGTGGTCATTCTTTGTCCCTCCTTTTGGTCCGAATTCCAGCACGGACACTCTCTCCGTGGAAATTTCCCTCCGTTAGGAGGCAACCTCCCACTTCATCGATTACCATCAGAGGCGGGGGCGGAGACCGCCCCCGCTCAAGCTAAACCCTACTCGTGAATCTTGGAGATAACACCTGCGCCGACGGTGCGGCCGCCTTCCCGGATAGCGAACCGCAGGCCTTCCTCCATTGCAATGGGAGTGATCAACTCTACTTCCATCTGCACGTTGTCGCCGGGCATGACCATCTCTACACCCTCAGGCAGAGTGATGGTTCCGGTAACGTCGGTGGTCCGGAAGTAGAACTGCGGACGGTAACCTGAGAAGAACGGAGTGTGGCGGCCACCCTCGTCCTTGCTCAACACGTACACCTCTGCGCTGAACTTGGTGTGCGGAGTGATGGACCCGGGTTTGGCCAGAACCTGACCCCTCTCGACGTCATCCCGATCGATACCCCGCAAGAGACATCCAATGTTGTCTCCGGCCTCGGCCTGATCCAACAGTTTCCGGAACATCTCTACACCAGTAACAACGGTCTTCTTGATCTCGGTATCCAAACCGACTATCTCTACCTCGTCACCAACTTTGACGGTACCACGCTCAACACGACCGGTGGCCACGGTACCACGACCGGTGATGGTGAAGACGTCCTCAATCGGCATCAGGAAAGGCTGGTCAACAGCACGCTCCGGTGTGGGGATGTACTCATCAACTGCATCCATCAGTTCCTGAATGGCTTTGCAGGCTTCGCAATCCGCTTTTCCGCAGCCGCACTCTAGGGCTTTCAGAGCGGAACCCTTGATCACCGGAATCTCGTCACCAGGGAAGTCGTAGCTGGAAAGAAGCTCCCTGATCTCCATCTCAACCAGCTCCAAAAGCTCAGGGTCATCAACCTGGTCGGTCTTGTTCATGAATACCACGATGCTGGGAACACCAACCTGACGAGCCAAGAGTATGTGCTCCCGAGTCTGGGGCATGGGACCGTCTGCGGCGCTAACCACCAGGATAGCCCCGTCCATCTGAGCGGCACCGGTGATCATGTTCTTGACGTAGTCGGCGTGGCCAGGGCAGTCAACGTGGGCGTAGTGGCGCTTGTCGGTCTCATACTCAACGTGAGCGGTATTGATGGTGATACCGCGCTCCCTCTCTTCAGGAGCATTGTCAATCTCATCATACTTCTTGACCTCGGCTTTACCGGTCTTGGAAAGATGCAGGGTAATGGCCGCTGTCAGGGTGGTCTTACCATGGTCGACGTGACCGATGGTACCAATATTTACGTGCGGTTTGGTGCGTTCAAATTTCGCTTTAGCCATAGGTAGATTCTCCTCCCTTTGGACAAAATCAAATTAGTTTTAGAGATCTATCTCAAGCCGCAAAGGCCTTGTTTTTAGCCCTGATTCTCGATGATGCCCTGGGCAACCGACTGGGGCACTTCCTCATAGTGGGAGAAGTGCATCACGTAAGTTGCCCGGCCCTGAGTCTTGGAACGCAGATCGTTAACATATCCGAACATCTCGGCCAGAGGCACATAGGCTCTGATCACCTGAGCGCCGGATCTTGGCTCCATGCCTTCCACCCGGCCGCGGCGGGAGTTAAGGTCACCGATGACATCGCCCATGTACTCTTCCGGAGTCACAACCTCCACCTTGAAGATCGGCTCCAGAAGGACCGGGTCGGCCTTTTTAGCCGCTTCCTTAAAGCCCAGTGAACCGGCAACCTTGAAGGCCATCTCCGAGGAGTCCACCTCGTGATAGGAACCATCAACCAACGAAACCTTGACGTCAATCACCGGATAGCCGGCGAGGACACCGTTAAGCATGGCCTCTTTGACGCCTTCTTCCACAGCAGGCACGTACTCCTTGGGTACCACACCACCGACGATCTTGTTCTCGAAGACGAAACCTCCGCCGGGCTCCAGGGGTTCGACCTCAAAAACGACGTGCCCGTACTGTCCGCGACCACCGGTCTGGCGGATGAACTTGCCTTCTGCCTTGACCGCTTTGCGCAAGGTCTCCCTGTAGGCAACCTGCGGTTTACCTACATTGGCTTCGACCTTGAATTCCCGGAGTAGACGGTCAACGATGATCTCTAAGTGCAGTTCACCCATACCGGAAATGATGGTCTGACCGGTTTCCTCATCGGTGCGTACTCTGAAGGTCGGATCCTCTTCAGCCAACTTGAGCAGGGACTGAGAGAGTTTGTCCTGGTCAGCTTTGGTCTTAGGCTCGATGGCGATATCGATAACCGGGTCCGGAAAGTCCATGGCTTCCAGAACGATGGGCTGATCCGGATCACAGAGGGTATCGCCGGTAGTGGTGTTTTTGAGACCCACCACTGCCGCAATATCGCCCGCAAAGACTTCATCCCTCTCCTCCCGATGGTTGGCGTGCATCTGGAGAATTCGTCCAATGCGCTCCTTCTTGCCCTTAGTAGCGTTGTAGACATAGGAACCGGCTTTGAGGGTGCCGGAGTAGACCCGCATGAAGGCCAGTTTTCCAACGTAAGGGTCGCTCATGATCTTGAAGGCCAAAGCCGCAAAAGGACCGTCATCGGAAGCAGGCCTGGTTTCAGTTTCACCGGTGTTGGGGTTGACACCTTCCGCCGGAATGACATCCAAAGGCGATGGCAGGTAGTCCACAATTGCATCCAAAAGGAGCTGGACACCTTTGTTCTTAAAAGCAGAGCCACAGCACACCGGAACCACTTCATTGGCCAAGGTGGCTTTACGCAAAGCGGCCTTCAGCTCTTCCTCAGTGATTTCCTCACCCTCGAGGTACTTGAGCATCAATTCCTCGTCGGACTCAGCGATAGCCTCAATGGTCTCTTCCCTCTTCTCAGCGACCAGGTCCACCATGTCCTCTGGGATCTCAGTCTCATCACTGCGAGTCCCCAGGTCATCAACGTAAATGATGGCCTTATTCTTAATGAGATCCACTACACCGACAAAATTCTCTTCCGCTCCGATTGGCACCTGAATAGGAACCGGCTTGGCACCTAGTTTCTCTCTGATCTGGTTCACCACACCGAAAAAGTCCGCCCCGGTCCTGTCCATCTTATTGACAAAAGCGATTCTAGGGACTCGGTAACGGTCGGCCTGGCGCCATACCGTTTCGGACTGAGGCTCCACACCACCTACAGAACAGAAAACCGCAACAGCACCATCGAGCACCCGGAGAGACCTTTCAACTTCCATAGTAAAATCAACGTGGCCGGGTGTATCAATTATGTTGATACGATGACCTTTCCACTGACAGGTGGTAGCAGCTGAGGTAATGGTGATACCCCGTTCCTGTTCTTGAACCATCCAGTCCATGGTGGCATTACCTTCATGAACTTCCCCAAGTTTGTGTACCTTACCGGTGTAAAAAAGAATCCGCTCGGTGGTCGTGGTTTTACCTGCATCGATGTGTGCCATGATGCCTATATTTCTTGTTTTCTCCAACGGGAACTTTCTGACTCCCACGCTCTCAACCTCTCAATCCCAAACTGGTTTTCTACCACCGGTAGTGAGCAAAGGCTTTGTTGGCTTCCGCCATCCGGTGAGTATCCTCCCGCTTTTTCACAGCGGCGCCTTGATTGTTGGCTGCATCCATAAGCTCGGCAGCCAGCCTCTGGGCCATGGTCTTTTCACCGCGCTCCCGGGCGTAGTTCACAATCCACCGAATGGCCAGTGCCACCCGCCGTTCAGGACGAACCTCGACCGGCACCTGGTAAGTGGCACCGCCAACCCGCCTAGGCTTAACCTCTACCTGTGGCATGACATTGTTCATTGCCTTTTCCATTACTTCAAGGGGGTCTTCGCCTGTTTTCTCTTTAATAATATCCATTGCTGTGTACATAATATCCTCAGCAATGCTTCTCTTGCCATCAAGCATGATCTTTCCGATAAACTTGGTAACAAGTTCACTATTATAAACCGGATCAGGTGTAACGACCCTCTTGGGAATATGACCTCTCCTAGGCATAGTTCCCCTCCTTAATTAACGTTACTCAAACTCGCTTTACTTCTTAGGACGTTTAGCGCCATACTTGGAGCGACCCTGTTTCCGGTCAGCGACACCGGCGGCATCCAGGGTACCCCTGATAATGTGGTAGCGCACACCCGGAAGGTCCTTAACACGTCCACCCCTGATCAAGACCACAGAGTGTTCCTGTAGGTTGTGACCCTCACCGGGAATGTACGCAGTCACCTCAACACCATTGGTTAAACGCACCCTAGCAATCTTCCGTAGAGCGGAATTCGGCTTTTTCGGGGTGGCAGTTTTGACAACAGTACATACGCCCCGTTTTTGAGGAGAACCTTTTTTGCCGTAGGTGTATTCCTCTTTTTTGGAGTTGTACATCCAACGCAATGCTGGTGCGTCGCTCTTTTTGCTTACCGACTTACGGCCTTTTCGTACCAATTGGTTAATGGTGGGCACCTCTTGGCACCTCCTTCCGGAATAGGTTACTAATTTTTATCTATGAATCTTTGAGAATGGCGGCGACTGCCGCTCCCACTTGAATGGAGCAGGCAGCCCCCAACTCACTCATGGTCGGAACTTTTACCAATTCAACGCCTTTTTCCTTGCACTTGGCGATTATCGGCCCTGTAACTCTGAGATCAGCATCCTCAGCGACAAAGACCGTTTGCACCTGATCCTTGTTGAGGGCCTTAACTGTCTGCTTAGCACCTACAACTCTTCTTCCTGGATCGCCAAGGAGCTTTGTGTCCATTCCGCTGCAACTCCCTTACAGAGTCGGTCATAAACACACTTTTGTATTTTAACACCAGCCTTATACGGTGTCAAGCAGGATTTTTGGCTCCGGCATTCTCGGGCTCCTTCTCCACCACCCGAATATGCCTGTACCTGCTCATACCCGTACCTGCCGGAATCAGTTTGCCGATGATCACGTTTTCCTTCAGGCCCAGAAGCGGATCAACCTTACCTTTGATGGAGGCGTCAGTGAGCACCCTGGTGGTCTCCTGGAAGGAGGCGGCTGAGAGGAAGCTCTCGGTAGCCAGTGAGGCCTTCGTAATACCTAAGAGCACCTGTTTATAAGTGGCTGGTGTGCCGCCTTCTGCCACCACTTTTTTGTTGGCCTCTTCTAACTCGAAGTAGTCCACTAAGCCGCCTGGGAGCAGGTCGGTGTCTCCGGAATCCTCCACTCTGACCTTGCGGAGCATCTGACGGACAATGATTTCGATGTGCTTGTCGTCGATGTCCACACCCTGAGAACGGTAAACCTCTTGGATCTCCTGGACCAGGTAAGACTGTACCGCCCATATACCCCGGGTCCGCAGGATATCGTGGGGGTTCAGTGGACCCTCTGTGATCTGATCACCAGGGGTGACCTCCTGGCCGTCTTTGATCTTTAGTCGCGACCCGAAGGGGATCTGGTAGGTCTTCTCGCCACCGTCTTTCTTGGCAATCACCACTTTGCGGATACCCTTGGATTCCACAATCCTGGCGACACCCTCGACCTCGCAGAGAATACCCTGACCCTTAGGCCGGCGAGCCTCAAAGAGCTCTTCAACCCGAGGCAGGCCCTGGGTGATGTCGTCGCCGGCAACACCGCCGGTGTGAAAGGTCCGCATGGTAAGCTGGGTGCCTGGTTCACCGATGGACTGAGCCGCAATGGTGCCTACGGCCTCACCAATTTTGACCATTTCCCCGGTAGCCAGGTTCCGGCCATAGCACTTACAGCAGACTCCGTGCCTGGTGCGGCAGGTAAGGACCGAACGAATCTTGACCTTTTTCAGCCCTGCCTCTGAAACCTTCTTGGCCAGTGTCCTGGTGATCATCTGGTTTCTGGCCACAATGACTTCACCAGTTGCCGGATTGACGACATCCTCAGCTGCCACCCGGCCGGTAATCCTTTCGTGGAGTGGCTCGATGATCTCAGGCCCATCGGTAATGGCCGTGATCTCGATGCCCTCTTCGGTGCCGCAGTCCTCTTCCCGGACAATGACATCCTGGGCCACGTCTACCAGACGCCTGGTGAGGTAACCGGAGTCCGCCGTTCGGAGGGCGGTGTCGGCCAAGCCCTTCCTGGTACCATGGGTGGAGATGAAGTACTCCAGAACATCCAGGCCTTCCCGGAAATTGGACTTAATCGGGATCTCGATGATCCGCCCGGAAGGATCAGCCATAAGGCCACGCATACCGGCCAACTGGCTCATCTGAGATTTGTTGCCTCGGGCACCGGAGATGGCCATCATGTAAACCGGGTTGAACCGATCCAGATTGTCTAGCATAGCCTGGGTGACATCTTCCTTAGCCTGGGTCCAGATATCACAGACCCGGCGATACCGCTCTTCCTCGGTGATTAAACCCCGGCGATGCTGTTGATCAACCTTGTTAACCTCAGCCTCCGCCTCCGCCAAAATCTCCTGCTTGTTCGGGGGAATCTCGATGTCTGAGATGGCGATGGTGGTGCCGGAGATGGTGGCAAAGTGGAAGCCTAGAGACTTCAACTCGTCCAGGAGCTTGCCGGTCCGGGCCGGCCCCAGCTTATCATAAGCCTTATCCACCAATTCCCCGAGTTTCTTCTTGTCAATAGTAGTGTTCCAGAAACCTAACTCCTCTGGAATCACTGAATTAAAGATGACTCGGCCCACAGTGGTCTCGACTAATTCGCCCTTGAGCCGGATCTTGACCTTGGCGTGAAGGTCGACTTCTTTGTGGTAGTAGGCCATGTTCAGCTCGTTTTCGTTGGCGAAAACTCGTCCCTCGCCTGTGACTCCCTCTTTCTCAAGGGTGAGGTAGTAGCTGCCGATGACCATATCCTGGGTGGGAACGGTAATTGGACGTCCCTGGGCGGGTGAGAGAATATTGTGGGCTGAAAGCATGAGCAACCTGGCCTCGGCTTGGGCCTCCGCTGAAAGCGGGACGTGCACGGCCATCTGGTCGCCGTCGAAATCAGCATTGTACGCGGTACAGACCAAAGGGTGAATTTGGATGGCCCGGCCTTCCACCAGAACCGGTTCAAAGGCCTGGATGCCCAGGCGGTGCAGGGTCGGAGCGCGATTCAAGAGGACCGGGTGCTCTTTGATGACCTCCTCCAAGACATCCCAGACCTCATCCCGCATCCTCTCGATCATCCGTTTGGCGCTCTTGATGTTGTGAGCAAACCCCTGGTCCACCAGCCTCTTCATGACAAAGGGCTTAAAGAGCTCCAAGGCCATTTCTTTGGGCAAACCGCACTGGTGCAGTTTGAGCTCGGGACCGACCACGATAACAGAACGACCGGAGTAGTCCACACGCTTACCTAACAGGTTCTGACGGAAACGGCCTTGCTTACCTTTGAGCATGTCGCTGAGGGACTTGAGGGGCCTGTTACCGGGGCCGGTGACAGGCCGGCCGCGCCTGCCGTTATCGATCAAGGCATCTACAGCTTCTTGGAGCATCCGTTTCTCATTGCGCACAATGATATCAGGTGCACCCAACTCCAACAGGCGTTTCAGACGGTTGTTCCGGTTGATAACCCGCCGGTACAAGTCGTTCAAGTCCGAGGTGGCAAACCGGCCGCCGTCCAACTGGACCATGGGCCGCAGTTCCGGGGGGATGACCGGGATAACTTCCAAGATCATCCACTCCGGACGGTTGCCTGACTTACGGAAGGCCTCCACAACCTCCAGACGCCGAACAGCACGGACCCTTCTCTGCCCACTGCTCTCGGCGACCTCCTGCCGGAGCTCAGCCGAGAGTTTGTCTAAATCGATCTCTTCCAGAAGCTCTTTGACGGCCTCGGCGCCCATTCCGGCCCTGAAGGTGTTGCCGTACTTCTCTTTCATCTCCCGATACTCTGCTTCAGTCAGGAGCTGTTTCTTAGTCAGCGGTGTATCACCGGGATCCAAAACAATATAGGAGGCGAAATATAGGACCTTTTCCAGAGAACGGGGAGAGATATCAAGAATCAGCCCCATCCGGCTGGGTATACCCTTGAAGTACCAGATATGAGAGACCGGTGCAGCCAGCTCGATGTGGCCCATCCGCTCCCGGCGAACCTTTGCCCTAGTGACTTCAACACCACAGCGGTCACAAACGATGCCCTTGTACCTTACCCGCTTGTACTTACCGCAGTGGCACTCCCAGTCCCGGGTTGGACCGAAGATCCGCTCGCAGAAGAGTCCATCTCGCTCAGGTTTCAAGGTCCGGTAGTTTATAGTCTCGGGTTTTTTGACTTCACCGCTGGACCAACCCCGAATGGTCTCAGGCGAAGCTAAGCCGATTTTGATCAGGTCAAAATTGTTCACATCTAACAACGGCCGTACCCCCTTTTATGACTTGGCACCCAGGATTCAGTTATTCGCTGAAATCAACATCGTCATCTTCAAAGTCATCTGTTTCTGTTTTCATATTGCGGATAAAGTTCATAATCTCTTCGTCAGAGGCTTCATCATCGTCTTCTTCATCGTCCACATCGACTGGGTAGTCTTCATCGGTGTCAGCCTCATCTTCTGTATCTTCTTCGGAGTCATCAGCACCGTTCACATCAGCGTTGTCGCTTTTGCCCTCATCATTTTTACCGTCTTTCCCGTGGATATCAATACCCAGTTCTCTGGCCATTTCACTGATATCCTCATCATCTTCTTTGATCTCCAGCTCCTGGTGATCTTCGGAGAGAACACGGACATCCAGGGCCAGGCTCTGGAGCTCTTTCACTAAGACCTTGAAGGACTCAGGTACACCGGGCTCAGGGATATTTTCACCCTTGACAATGGCCTCATAAGTCTTGACCCGGCCGACCACGTCGTCGGACTTCACGGTTAGCAGCTCCTGCAGGGTGTAAGCTGCGCCATAAGCCTCCAAGGCCCAGACCTCCATTTCACCGAATCTCTGTCCACCGAACTGGGCCTTGCCACCCAGAGGCTGCTGGGTAACCAGGGAGTATGGGCCGGTTGACCGGGCGTGAATCTTGTCGTCCACTAGGTGAGCCAGCTTGAGCATGTAGATGTATCCAATGGTGACTTCTTCATCGAAAGGCTCACCGGTGCGCCCGTCATAAAGGGTAATTTTCCCGGTTTCAGGCAAACCGGCGTTTCTCAGCTCGGCGATGAGCTCCTGTTCACTGCAGCCATCGAAAATGGGCGTGGCAACGCGGAAACCCATTGTCTTAGCAGCCCAAGCCAAGTGGGTCTCAAGCACCTGACCGATGTTCATTCGGGACGGAACACCCAGCGGGTTGAGAACAATCTCCACCGGAGTGCCGTCAGGCAGGAAGGGCATATCCTCTTCCGGCAGTATCCGGGCGATAACACCCTTGTTACCGTGGCGGCCGGCCATCTTGTCGCCCTCGGAGATCTTCCGCTTCTGGGCCACGTAAACTCGGACCAGCTTATTAACTCCCGGCGAGAGTTCGTCACCGTTCTCCCGAGAGAACACCTTAACATCCACGACCTTGCCGCCGGCGCCGTGAGGCACTCTCAGAGAGGTATCCCTTACCTCCCGGGCTTTTTCACCGAAAATGGCTCTTAAAAGACGTTCTTCAGCAGTAAGCTCGGTCTCGCCTTTAGGAGTCACCTTTCCAACCAGGATGTCCCCTGGGCGTACCTCGGCTCCGATCCGGACGATACCCCTGGCATCCAAGTCTTTGAGCTGGTCATCACCGACATTGGGGATGTCAGCTGTGATCTCCTCAGCCCCAAGCTTAGTATCACGGGCTTCACACTCGTACTCTTCAATGTGGATGGAAGTAAAGACGTCTTCCTTGACCAGCTTCTCACTGATCAAAATAGCGTCCTCATAGTTGTAGCCTTCCCAGGGCATAAAGGCGACTAGGATATTGCGCCCCAAAGCCAACTCCCCGTTGTCGGTAGAAGGGCCGTCGGCAATGATCTCTCCCTTTTCCACTTTATCGCCTTTGCGGACAATCGGTTTCTGGTTGAAGCACGTGCCCTGGTTGGACTTCTGGAATTTCATCAAATCATAGCGATCCAGCTTACCCTTGATATTTTTTATGACGATTTGGGTAGCCGTGACCTTCTCCACCGTTCCGGCCTCTTTGGCCAGCACTACCACACCCGAGTCCTTGGCCGCTTTGTATTCAATACCGGTGCCAACAAGGGGCGCCTCTGTCCTGAGCAGCGGCACGGCTTGACGCTGCATGTTAGACCCCATTAGGGCACGGGAAGCGTCATCGTGTTCCAGGAAGGGGATCAAAGCCGTAGCGATACTGAAGACCTGCTTTGGCGAGACGTCCATGAAATCCACTTCTTCCTTGGGGACAATGATAATTTCATCCATGTATCTCGCGGTCACGCGATCATGGACTAGATAACCGTCTTCCCCGGTGGGCTCATTGGCCTGACAAACCACGTAGTTGTCCTCTTCATCGGCGGTCAGGTACTCAATTTCGTCAGTGACCTTCCCGTTTTCCACCTTCCGGTAGGGGGTTTCGATGAAACCGTACTCATTGATCCGGGCATAGGTACACAGAGACCCGATCAAGCCGATGTTTGGGCCTTCAGGGGTCTCGATGGGACAGACCCTTCCATAGTGGGAGTGGTGGACGTCACGGACATCGAAACCCGCCCGCTCTCTGCTGAGACCGCCGGGACCGAGGGCACTCAGTCTCCTCTTATGGGTCAGCTCAGCCAAGGGGTTGGTCTGATCCATGAACTGGGACAGTTGGCTAGAACCAAAGAATTCTTTGATGGCGGCAACCACCGGCCTGATGTTGATCAGAGCCTGGGGAGTAATGATATCCACATCCTGGATGGTCATGCGCTCCCGGACGACCCGCTCCATCCGGGCCATACCGATTCGGAACTGGTTCTGCAGCAGTTCGCCCACGGATTTCAGTCGCCGATTACCCAAGTGGTCGATATCGTCCACATTGCCGATGCCGTCATACAGGTTGAAGATATACCCGATCACCGCCAGGATATCCTCTTTAACCACCGTCTTGACATCGGCGGCAGGGGCACCGTTGGAGAGAATGACACTGATATGGCCCTGAGGCGCAGTGACCTCCACTCGGGTGACGCCGGCCTCTTCGATGGCGGCGGCCAGTTTCTTATCGACTTTAGTACCGGCCTCAGCCAGGATCTCTCCGGTCTCAGGGTGGGCCACCGGTTTGGCCAAGACTTGATTGATCAGCCTGTGCCTGATCCGCAGTTTCTTGTTGACCTTGTAGCGGCCTACCGCCGCCAGGTCGTAGCGTTTCGGGTCAAAGAAGAGGGTGTCAAAGAGCGATTCGGCGCTCTCCACCGTCGGCGGCTCTCCCGGACGCAAACGCTTATAGATCTCCAGCAGGGCTTCTTCCCGGTTGGAGGTGTTATCCTTCTCTAGGGTCTTCAAAAGAACGGGATGCTCTCCGTAAAGCTCTTTAAGATCACTATCAGTAGAGTACCCGAGCACCCTGGCCAAAGTGGTAACAGGCACTTTCCGGGTTCGATCAATCCGAACGAAGACATGATTGTTGGCGTCACTTTCAAACTCCAGCCAAGCCCCACGGTTGGGGATAAAATTGCCGGAATACTGGTAATTCCCGTTCTTGTCCTGGGTGCGATCGAAGTAGACCCCAGGAGAACGGACCAACTGGGAGACGATAACCCTTTCCGCACCGTTGATGATGAAGGTGCCGCGCTCAGTCATCAGCGGGAATTCGCCCATGAAAACCTCTTGCTCTTTAACTTCACCGGTTTCTTTGTTGATGAGTTGGACACGAACCCGAATAGGAGCCTGATAGGTGACATCACGCTCCTTGCATTCTTCCACACTGTATTTGGGTTCTCCTAAAGTGTAGTCGATGAATTCTAAGACGAGATTGCCGGTGAAATCTGTGATCGGAGAAATGTCTCGCAGGACCTCTCTGAGGCCTTCCTCCAAAAACCACTGGTAAGAGCGTTGTTGAATTTCTATGAGGTCGGGCATGTCGATGACTTCATTGACCTTGGAGTAACTCCGGCGTTCGCGCTTACCGTATTTCACGACGTGAGCCACATATTCCACCCCTTCTGTGCCCTGAACCAGGCGAAATTGTAACCTCAACATGCAGAAAGCAAGGCTGAAAAAAAGAAAGAAACCTTGCTTAAATTAACTCATATACTAGCTGTACAAAGCTGTTTACTATTCTTCTCCATCGCACTAAAAATATGCCTGTTTAAATGTAGACACGCATCCGCATTGTAGTATAGTAACATAGTAGTTTTACCCTGTCAAGCACCAATCTACTGAAAATGGAAAGGGCACCCTTTGTAAGGAGGGTGCCCGCTGCATGGTTTCATGCTTACTTAAGCTCGACAGTAGCACCGGCCTCTTCCAATTTGGCCTTGATCTCTTCAGCCTGCTCTTTAGAAACACCCTCTTTGATCGGCTTGGGAGCGTTGTCAACCAGCTCTTTGGACTCTTTGAGACCCAGGCCGGTGATCTCACGGACAACTTTGATGACTTGGAGTTTGGAACCGCCGGGGTTGGCCAGGATGACATCAAATTCGGTCTTCTCTTCAGCAGCTTCTCCGCCACCTGCAACAGGTGCGGCAGCCATAGCCACCGGGGCAGCGGCGCTCACATCGAACTCTTCCTCAAAAGCCTTAACCAACTCAGAAAGCTCCAACACACTCATTTCCTTAACCAGATCAAGAATCTGTTGAATCTTTTCACTTGCCAATGGAATAACCTCCTCAAAATTTTTAGTTAAGATTTAAGCACTCTCTTGTTTTCTCCTGACAGCATCCACAGCGTAAACGAACTTACGCAGCGGAGCTTGCAGAACATTGACCCAGCTGGCAATCGGTGCCTGGAATGCCCGGGCCACCATAGAGAGCAGCTCCTCTTTGCTGGGCAGATCGGCCAGGCTCTTGATTTGATCTAAACCAATGATTTGCCCTTCCAGGACACCGGCTTTGATCTCTAGCTCCTTGTGATCCTTGGCGAACTTGGAGAGAATCTTAGCCGGTGAGACCGGGTCTTCCAAACCAAAAGCGATGGCGGTCGGGCCTTTCAAGTATTCATCCAAACCCTCGATCCCGGCATTGGAAGCGGCCATTCTGGTCAGGGTGTTCTTGGCGACTTTATACTCCACCCCGGCTTCCCGCAGCATTTTCCTGAGCTCGGTGACAGCCGCCACGTTCAAGCCGCGGTAGTCAGTGATGATGATGCTCTTAGCAGAACTCATCTTCTCAGTAAGTTCTGCAACTAGCGCCTCCTTTTCCGGCCGTGCCACGTCTACACCTCCCGTCTCCAGAGTAAATAAAAAAACCGGACCCTACGAGGTCCGGAATATTGTCTGGATAAACCAATGGTCTAATCCTGTAACAGATCCCAGCCTCGGTAGGTTTGCCGTCTAGCGGATTATGCTCCTCTGAGCACCTACTGTCTTCGGCGAGTTTCTATGAAAAATCTATTTTCATCTTTATTAGTTTAGCACAAACCAAACTGTGTAGTCAAGGTTATTTTTCAGTTACAAAAGTCGGAACTTCAGCTGTGTTGATCTTAACACCGGGGCCCATAGTTGAGGAGACAGTCACCCGGCGCAGGTAAGTTCCTTTAGCCGCTGCGGGTCGAGCCTTGAGAATGGCACCTAAGAGAGTCCGCAGGTTCTCGACTAGTTTCTCCTCTGGGAAGGAGACCTTGCCAACCGGAACGTGAACATTGGCCGCCTTATCAACCCGGTACTCCACCTTACCGGCTTTAATCTCCTTGACGGCTTTAGCCACATCAAAAGTAACAGTACCGGCTTTCGGGTTCGGCATCAAACCTTTGGGTCCCAGGATCCGGCCCAATTTACCGACAACGCTCATCATATCAGGGGTGGCCACTGCCACATCAAAATTGATGTTACCCTTCTCAACCTCGGCGGCAAGCTCCTCTGCACCAACTATGTCAGCGCCGGCTTCCTCGGCCTCTTTAGCTTTCTCACCTTTGGCAAAGACGGCAATCCGGACGGTTTTACCGGTTCCGTGAGGGAGAACAACCGTTCCCCGCACCTGCTGATCAGCATGGCGGGGATCAACCCCGAGCCTAATCGCGACTTCCACGGTTTCGTCGAAGTTAGCGCTGGCCAGCTCTTTAACCAGCTTGATGGCTTCTTGTGGACTGTATACTGCGTCCCTATCGTACTTCTTCAGCGCCTCTTGATACTTCTTGCCCATTTTTAACCCTCCCAGTGGTAATAGTGACTTGCGTCTCCCACAGTGATCGATTAACCTTCAACAACAATACCCATACTCCGGGCGGTACCTTCGATCATCCGCATAGCAGCTTCCAGGTCTGCGGCATTGAGATCCTTCATCTTCAGTTCAGCAATCTCTTTGACCTGATCTCTGGTGACCTTACCAACCTTGTTCCGGTTCGGTTCTCCGGAACCCTTCTCAAGGCCGGCTGCCTTTTTCAGCAGGACAGCTGCCGGCGGAGTCTTGGTCACGAAACTGAAGGACCTATCCTCGTAGACAGTGATAATAACCGGAATGATCATCCCGGCCTGGTCCTGCGTTTTGGCATTAAAAGCCTTGCAGAACTCCATGATGTTCACACCGTGCTGGCCCAGAGCAGGACCAACAGGCGGTGCCGGGTTGGCCTTTCCAGCCGGAATCTGCAGTTTGATTATTCCAGCAACTTTTTTACCCACTTCAACTAACCTCCAAACCAAGAGACTATATCTTGACTACTTGCCCAAAATCAAGCTCAACAGGTGTCTCCCGTCCAAACATCGATACTAAAACTTTGAGTTTGCCTTTATCGGCCTCAACTTCCTCGACGACGCCGGTGAAATTCTCAAAAGGACCGGAGGTAACTTTTACCGGAGTACCTACATCAACGTCCAGTTTTAGCTTGGGTTTGTCACCCTGTACCATCGCCAGAATGGCCTCAGCCTCTTCATCAGTCAGAGAAATAGGCTTAGACCCAGAGGACACAAAGCGAGTCACACCTGGGGTATTGCGGACCACATACCAGGAATCATCGGTCATAATCATCTGGACCATGATATAGCCCGGGTAGATTTTACGTTGGACAATCCGCTTCTTACCGTCTTTGATCTCCACCTGATCTTCAGTGGGGACCAAGATCTGAAAAATCTTGTCCTCCATACCCATGGATTCCACCCGGCGCTCCAGGTTGGCTTTGACCTTGTTCTCATACCCAGAGTAGGTATTAATGACATACCACTTTTTTTCCGGGTTATCCTTATTGATGTCTTTTGCTCCCATGATACAGGGCTGGCCTCCTAAAACTAAACGAGTCTGGACAAGGCTACAATAATAACGTCAACCACCGCAATGAAAAGAGCAACAATAGCGGTGGCGAAGATCACCACGCCAGTGTACGTAATCAACTGCTTGCGGTTTGGCCAAGTGACCTTACGCATTTCTGCCCTGACTTCCCGCAGGTACTTTTTTACTTTACCGCCAGTGTTGGCCTTAGCGGATGGGGTAGCCAACTCCTCCACATCCCTTCAGTACTTTTAGCGAGTTTCTTTATGAGGGGTTACCTCACGGCAAAATTTACAGTATTTTCGAATCTCCAAACGGTCTGGGTCATTACGCTTATTTTTGGTAGTACGGTAATTACGCCGTTTGCACTTTTCACAAGCCAGAGTGATTGCGACCCGCACTGCTGCACACCTCCCATTACAATCCAGACGCATACTACTCCAGAATAATACTAGTATAAGGTAGCATATTCAGCGTACCCTGTCAATAGCCGGACAGGAATTAAAGGGCGTGGTAACCCCACGCCCCTTGCCTAATCCAACGGTCAAACCAATCTTTGTCTACTACTCGTGAATCTTGGAGATAACACCTGCGCCGACGGTGCGGCCGCCTTCCCGGATAGCGAACCGCAGGCCTTCCTCCATTGCAATGGGAGTGATCAACTCTACTTCCATCTGCACGTTGTCGCCGGGCATGACCATCTCTACACCCTCAGGCAGAGTGATGGTTCCGGTAACGTCGGTGGTCCGGAAGTAGAACTGCGGACGGTAACCTGAGAAGAACGGAGTGTGGCGGCCACCCTCGTCCTTGCTCAACACGTACACCTCTGCGCTGAACTTGGTGTGCGGAGTGATGGACCCGGGTTTGGCCAGAACCTGACCCCTCTCGACGTCATCCCGATCGATACCCCGCAAGAGACATCCAATGTTGTCTCCGGCCTCGGCCTGATCCAACAGTTTCCGGAACATCTCTACACCAGTAACAACGGTCTTCTTGATCTCGGTATCCAAACCGACTATCTCTACCTCGTCACCAACTTTGACGGTACCACGCTCAACACGACCGGTGGCCACGGTACCACGACCGGTGATGGTGAAGACGTCCTCAATCGGCATCAGGAAAGGCTGGTCAACAGCACGCTCCGGTGTGGGGATGTACTCATCAACTGCATCCATCAGTTCCTGAATGGCTTTGCAGGCTTCGCAATCCGCTTTTCCGCAGCCGCACTCTAGGGCTTTCAGAGCGGAACCCTTGATCACCGGAATCTCGTCACCAGGGAAGTCGTAG
Organism: Bacillota bacterium; assembly: GCA_017656135.1. Classification (GTDB taxonomy): domain Bacteria; phylum Bacillota; class UBA5301; order UBA5301; family UBA5301; genus JACDOJ01. The sequence goes on from JACDOJ010000010.1 coordinate 49,869, forward strand.
CTGGAAAGAAGCTCCCTGATCTCCATCTCAACCAGCTCCAAAAGCTCAGGGTCATCAACCTGGTCGGTCTTGTTCATGAATACCACGATGCTGGGAACACCAACCTGACGAGCCAAGAGTATGTGCTCCCGAGTCTGGGGCATGGGACCGTCTGCGGCGCTAACCACCAGGATAGCCCCGTCCATCTGAGCGGCACCGGTGATCATGTTCTTGACGTAGTCGGCGTGGCCAGGGCAGTCAACGTGGGCGTAGTGGCGCTTGTCGGTCTCATACTCAACGTGAGCGGTATTGATGGTGATACCGCGCTCCCTCTCTTCAGGAGCATTGTCAATCTCATCATACTTCTTGACCTCGGCTTTACCGGTCTTGGAAAGATGCAGGGTAATGGCCGCTGTCAGGGTGGTCTTACCATGGTCGACGTGACCGATGGTACCAATATTTACGTGCGGTTTGGTGCGTTCAAATTTCGCTTTGGCCAATTTCTATTCCCCCTTATCAAGGCTAGAATATGGTTTACGCCACTTTTGCCGCCAAATCCTGCAAACCCAACCCTTCCCCATCCCCATTAGGTTTTGCCCTAACTCCTTCAATAATACCGGAAAGGCAATAAATCCTCTAATTTCAAGAATGTGGTAAGGGGAAATTCAAAAAAATACCCCGCTCACGCGGAGGTTGGCTCAAAAATTGGAGCCCACAGCCAGGCTTGAACTGGCGACCTCATCCTTACCATGGATGCGCTCTACCTACTGAGCTATGTGGGCTCTCACTACGACGAATATTATATCATGTTTACAGAGGATGTCAATAACCGAGCTGCAGACAGAAAATGGAGCCCACAGCCAGGCTTGAACTGGCGACCTCATCCTTACCATGGATGCGCTCTACCTACTGAGCTATGTGGGCTCAGAGATCTACATATTGAAAGCCGGCGGTTCACCGGCTGGAAGCGTCTTGGTTGCGGGGGAGGGACTCGAACCCTCGACCTTCAGATTATGAGCCTGACGAGCTACCAACTGCTCCACCCCGCGGTGTTTTGGAGCGGGAAACGGGACTCGAACCCGCGACCCTCAGCTTGGAAGGCTGATGCTC
>JACDOJ010000011.1 GCA_017656135.1 Bacillota bacterium
CTCTATTCAATTCAGACTGCGACAATGTCACCATCACCTTGCTCATAGGTGACATCTTCACAGACTTTTTTCAAGGTGACAATATCACAGCACGATCACAACCAAGTCTTAATATACGTGCCTTCCTTTGGCATTTCATGTAAGCTGAAGTTAGCAGCTTCGTGCTGCATGAGAGAGACCTCCTTTTGTTAAGTGGTGTTAACATCTTGAGGTCTCTTCTCTTTTTAACCCTCTTTTTCCCTTCGCTTACTCTTTAACCACCGTTTACTTTACACTAACTAGTTGTTAAGTTTTGCCATTAGCTGTCGACTACTAAGGTGAAAGGAATCAACACCAGTTCCAAGGATGGAGGGTGATGGTGATGCTGTGGTGAATGACCCTAATCTCTCAGTTCAAGAGGTGAGCGGCTCCGCTGCCAACCAGAACTGCAGCCAGACCCAGAAGTAGATTGACAGCGACATTGGCGAAGCCGGCCAGGACGGATCCTTGCTGGATCAGCCGGAGAGTTTCGTAAGAGAAAGTAGAGAAGGTCGTCAGGCTGCCAAGAGTGCCTGTAACCAGGAACAAGCATAGCTCCGTGCTCAGCGGGGCTATTTTCATGATCAGGGTCATCAGAAAACCGATGAAGAGGCAACCGGTTATGTTCACGATGGCTGTTCCCCAGGGGAAAGCGGTACCCAGTGTCCGTTCGGCCCAAGCTCCTACTAAGTATCGTAGGCTTGCACCCACCATGCCGCCTAAGGCTACTGCAGCTAATTTGTTCATCCTCTTCCTCCGTTTCTCGTTTATGCTTATCTGTCTTTCGAATCTTATACCAGGAACTCCTGTTACGAACCGACACTTAAGTGGATAATAGAGGCAGGATTTGTTACAATTATACTCAGTTGTAATGGAAAGGATGGTAGAAATGGCCAAAGCTGATATCGGACTGATTGGATTGGCAGTGATGGGCCAAAATTTAGTCCTAAATATGGCTAATCACGGCTACACGGTGGCTGTCTACAACCGTACCACCTCCAAAGTGGACGAGTTTATCAAGGGACCGGCCGTCGGAAAAAGCGTTATCGGGACCCATTCACTACAAGAGCTGGTTTCCGTTTTAGAGCGGCCTCGGAAAATCATGTTGATGGTCAAGGCCGGCCGGGCGGTGGATGCGGTAATCCAGCAGCTTCAAGAGTTTTTAGAGCCGGGCGATGTGATTATCGACGGCGGAAACTCCTACTTCAAAGATACCGTGCGGCGGGCCAAGGAGCTGGAAGAGAAGGGTATTTTTTACTTAGGTACCGGTGTTTCCGGCGGAGAAGAGGGCGCCTTAAAAGGCCCCAGTATCATGCCAGGGGGTTCCAAAAAAGCTTGGGATTTGGTAGGCCAAATCCTAATTGATATTTCCGCCAAGGTGGACGGTGAGCCCTGCTGTGCCTACTTAGGCCCAGACGGCGCCGGCCACTATGTCAAGATGGTTCACAACGGCATCGAGTACGGGGACATGCAGCTCATCTCCGAAGCCTACTTTCTGATGAAAGAGCTTTTGGGTCTCAAGGCAGAGGAGATGGCCGAGGTCTTTTCTCAGTGGAACCGAGGTGAGCTTGAGTCTTACCTCATCGAAGTCACGGCGGATATCTTCCGTAAGCAGGATTCGGAAACCGGAATGCCTCTGGTGGAACTGATCCTAGACACGGCAGGTCAAAAAGGTACCGGCAAGTGGACTTCCCAGGAAGCCTTGGATTTAGGATGCCCCTTGACCATGATTACTGAGGCGGTCTTTGCTCGGTTTCTCTCTGCCCTTAAAGAGGAGAGGGTTAAGGCGAGCAAGGTTCTGTCAGGACCGAAACCGGCTTTCGACGGAAACCGGGAAGAGTTTTTGGGTCACCTGCGCCAGGCCCTCTATGCCGCTAAGATCTGCTCTTACGCCCAAGGGTTTGCCTTGCTGGCGGATGCAGCCAAAGAGTACGGATGGGACCTGGACTTTGGCCAAATTGCTTTGCTCTGGCGAGGCGGATGCATCATCCGAGCCCAGTTCTTAAATAAGATCAAGGACGCCTACATGCGTGATCCTAAGCTGGCCAACCTGCTTTTGGACCCCTACTTCAAGAAGGCTGTTGAAGATGGGCAGGGTAGTTGGCGCAAGGTGGTGGCGACCGCTGTGGAGAACGGGGTGCCGGTGCCAGGTTTCAGTTCCGCACTGGCTTACTATGATTCTTACCGGCGGGAACGGCTCCCGGCCAACCTCATTCAAGCCCAGCGGGATTACTTCGGAGCTCACACCTACCAGCGGATAGACAAAGAGGGGATTTTCCACACCCAGTGGAAGTAACAGTCGTTGTTTGACAGGCATATTTGGGATCCCAACAAGACTCCGGCCGGCAAGTGGGATAAGTAGACTTAAGGCTATACCTATCAACGGGGCTGTTGACGGTTGTCAGCGGTCCTTTTTTCTTGGTAAAATCTTCTTGGACTGAAAGGGGATGCCGGTTGCTGCTACAGTTAACCATCGTCTGGAGACGCTTGTATTCGCTTTTATACATGAAAAGTCCTTGCCTGGCAGGGCACAGCCATCGGGTGGCACAGCTAAGCGTAGAGATAGGGGCTGCCTTAGGGCTAGATACTCACCTTTTGGGCGTGCTGTTTAAGGGTGCGCTCCTGCATGATATCGGGAAGATGCTGATTCCCAGGGAAGTCTTGTTTAAAAAAGGGGCCCTGACCCCGACAGAACGACAAGAAATCCAGTCCCATCCCAGCTTGGGAGTTCAGATCTTAGATGGTGTTCCGGGTTTTGAGGAGATCCGGGAGATCGTCTTAGGGCACCACGAAAAAATCGATGGTAGCGGATATCCCCGGGGCTTGTCGGCTCCGAAGATACCCATCCTAACAAGGATTGTCACTGTGGCTGATGTTTACGATGCCTTGCGGGCCCAAAGACCGTATCGAAAAGGCTTTCCCTGTCCTGAGGTAGAGAAGATCATTAAGGAAGATCCGGGACTGGACAAGCAGGTGGTTGAGACCCTATACAAACAGGTTCTGGCGCAGCCGGCAGCGAGGTGGCCGGCCTTCTGCCAGTATAATCCCATAAAAATTAAGATGCCAGACTGAGTAGAGCCTGGCGTTTTTATTGTGTGACTCCGAAGGAAGACGTTACGTAGAACACCTTTTTCTGGAAGGGAGAGTAAAAGAATCTAGTGAAGTATTAATTAACTGGTTAGACCAATAGACCAGTTCTACGGAGTGCGAGGTCTTTCGATGCTGCGGCCAGTCAGAGGTCAAGTCCGCTTCTTTAGCGGCTCTCAATAGAACCCCAGCTGAACTTGAGGCTCTCGCCGGACTGCTTTTTGAGATGAAAACTGCCTTAGAAGCGGCAGCCAACAGCTGAAGGGTGCAAGCCAGATGGAGTCAATTGAAAGAGGGGTAAAGCCGGATGAAAGCACTTGCGAAAACAGCACCAGGTGTCGGTAATGTTGAATTGATCGAGGTTCCTGAGCCAGTCCCCGGTCCCGGCCAGGTAGTGGTGGAAGTCAAAGCCGCCGGCATTTGCGGCACTGACCTCCATATCTGGATGGACGAGTTTAAAACCAAGCCCCCTGTGGTCATGGGGCATGAGTTCAGCGGTCGGGTCCATGCCATCGGCGAGGGGGTTGAAAATTTTCAACCTGGAGACCGGGTGACTTCGGAAACTTATTTCGAAACCTGCGGGGAGTGTATCTTCTGCCGCAGAGGGCGGGCGAATCTCTGCCCTGAGCGCCGCTCCATCGGTTCTGCGGTGAACGGGGCCTTTGCCAAATACGTTTTGGTTCCGGCGGTCAATTTGCACCGGCTTCCGAAGAACGTGGATTATGAGGCCGGCGCTCTCACTGAGCCTTTGGCTTGTGTAGTACATGCGGTCTTAGAGGAGACCAAGATTGTTCCTGGGGATTTAGTCCTCGTCTCCGGCCCCGGCCCCATCGGCCTGTTAACTTTGGCTGTAGTCAAAGCCAGCGGTGCCAGGACAGTGGTTCTGGGCCTTAAGAGCGATGCTCGCCGGTTGGAGGCGGCCAAAAAGATGGGGGCGGATCATGTGATTGCGGTAGACGAGGAAGATGCTTTGGCTAAGATCGCCGAGCTCAGCGGGGGCTACGGAGCAGATGTGGCCCTAGAATGCGCCGGGGCAGGCCCCTCCGCTGCCACTTGCCTGGCTGGGGTCCGCCGGGCCGGGCAGTACACCCAGATTGGTCTCTTCGGAAGGCCCATCCAGTGGGAGATGGACCAGGTCTGCTACAAAGAACTCAAAGTTACCGGGACCAATGCCTCTGTGCCTTCGGCGTGGGACAAGGCGCTGGAACTGATGGCCCAGGGCTTGGTGGACACCAAAACGATAGTTTCCGATGTTCTGCCTTTCGCGGACTGGGAGAAGGGCTTTAAACTCGCCCGAGAGAAGGATAGTCTCAAAGTGCTCTTGACTCCTTCAGAATGATCATACGTGAGGTGTCAGCTGTGGATAAGATTTTAAAGGTTAATATGACTGACTTGACCGTAAAAGAGGAGCCGGTCCCGGAGCGTTATGCGCGCCTGGGCGGCAGGGCTCTCATCGCCCGTTATCTCTTGGACGCCGGAGCCGCAGAGTACCCGGCTTTCTCTCCGGAGAATGTATTGCTTTTGACTGCCGGGCTATTAGGTGGCACCCGGTTGACCAGTTCCGGAAGGCTTTCAGTTGGGGGAAAATCCCCCTTGACCGGCGGTATCAAAGAGGCCAACTCTGGGGGAACGGCCGGCGCTGCCTTGGCCAAATCGGGTTTCAGGGCCATTGCCGTGAGCGGTAAACCCAAGGATGACCGGCCCTATGTTCTCGAGATCGATCAGGGCAAGCCTGCCCTCTTTCCGCTGCCGGATCTCAAAGGTCTACAAACGACAGAGACTGTGGAGTATTTGAAAAAGTGCTATGGAGATAAGATCTCCGTGATCCTGATCGGCCCAGCCGGCGAAGCCAAGCTCCTAGGCGCCTGTGTGGCTATAACCGACCTTGACGGCCGGCCCACCCGGATGAGCGGCCGGGGGGGTTTAGGTGCCCTCATGGGAGATAAGGGCCTCAAGGCTGTGGTCATCAAAGGGAGTGGCGAGGTTGAGTACGCTGATGCCAAGGCCTTCACTGAGAAGGCCCGGGAGTTTGTGAAAAAGATCATGGCCAGCCCCATTACCGCCACCTACACCAACTGGGGCACGGCCGCCATGGTGGACACGATGAATGAGATGGGTGGCCTGCCGACCCGGAACTTTCGTCACGGTCGGTTCGAAAAGGCCGAGGCCATCAATGCCTATAGTATCAAAGAGACCATCGAACGCATCGGTGGAGAGGGCAAGATGGTCCACGCCTGTATGCCGGGGTGTGTCATCCGCTGTTCCAATGTCTTCCCTGATGAGGAAGGAAACTACCTGGTTGCACCTTTGGAGTACGAGACCATCGGTCTGGTTGGTTCCAATTGTGGGATCGGAGACCTCTTTCAGATCGCCAGAATCAACCGGCGCTGCAATGAGCTGGGTTTAGACACCATCGAAACCGGAGCTGCCATCGGGGTGGCCATGGAGGCCGGAGAGATCGACTTCGGCGATTACGAGGGGGCCATGCGGCTTCTGGATGAGGTGGAGAGAGGCACCGAGCTAGGCAAAGCCATCGGCAACGGAGCCGTGGCCGTAGGGAAGCTGTTAGGTGTAACCAGGATTCCTGCGGTTAAGAACCAGAGCCTGCCGGCTTACGACCCGCGGGCCGTTAAAGGACTGGGCGTGACTTTCGCCACTTCCACCATGGGGGCGGACCACACCGCCGGTCAGACTGTCCGAGCCAACGTTGACCACAGGAGCAAAGAGGGGCAAGGTAAGGTCTCAGAGAATGCTCAGCTGGGTGCCCCTATCTTCGATTCCTTAGGTCTCTGCCTCTTTACTGGACCGGGTCTGGCTGGGGAATTAGAGTATTTGGCCGACCTTTTGACTTATCGGTATAGTACCCAGTGGACCGTGACTGACCTGAAGAGGCTGGCCCGGGAGACCTTAAAGGCCGAGCATGAGTTCAACCGGCGGTCCGGTTTCACCAGCAGCCAGAACCGGCTGCCCCAGTTCTTCTCCCAGGAGGAGCTACCTGAAACCGGTACAGTCTTCGATGTCTCCGAGGCAGAACTGGATCAAGTTGTCAAAGAAATCTCTGAGGGAGATGACCAGAGTGAAGACCTTTAAGATAGCCAGTATCCCCGGTGACGGCATTGGCCCCGAGGTCATGGCGGAGGCCCATAAGCTTTTAGAGAGGATCTCAGAGCTTGATCCTGAGGTTTCCTTTGAAATTGACACTTTTCCCTGGGGATGTGAGTACTACCTGGAAAAGGGGGAGATGATGCCCGAGAACGGCTTGGAGATCCTGGCCGGCTATGATGCGATTCTCCTGGGAGCCATCGGCTTCCCAGGTGTACCGGATCACGTTTCCCTCCACGGTTTATTGCTGAAAATCCGCAAGGGTTTCGACCAGTACATTGGCTTCAGGCCGATCAAACTCTTGCCCGGGGCTCCCCGGGTTTTGGTCGGAAAAGGACCGGAAGACATCGATATGATCTTCATCCGGGAGAACACTGAAGGGGAGTATGCTGGGGTTGGCGGCCGGATGTACGAAGGCACCCCCCGGGAGTTGGCCCTGCAGACCGGGGTCTTCACCCGAGCCGGAATTGAACGAGTGCAACGCTACGCCTTCGAGCTGGCCCGGTCTACCGGCAGGCCTTTAACCAGCATCACTAAGTCTAACGCTTTGAACTACTCCATGGTCCTCTGGGATGAAATCTTCACAGAGCTGGTCAAAGAGTATCCCGAGGTGGAGACTAACTCACTTTTGGTTGATGCAGCCGCCATGTTCATGGTGAGAAGCCCGGAACGGTTTGGGGTGTTGGTGGCCTCCAATCTTTTTGCGGATATCCTGACTGACCTGGGAGCGGCCCTCCAGGGGGGGTTAGGCTTTGCTGCTGGAGCAAATATTAATCCTGAAGGCAAGCACCCGTCCATGTTCGAGCCGATTCACGGTTCGGCTCCGGATATCGCCGGTAAGGGCATTTCCAACCCCATTGCTTCCCTCTGGACGGCCAAGTTGATGCTGGACCACTTGGGATTGACCAATTGGGGTGAGCGCGTGCTTGCAGCGATCAGCAAAGTGGTTTCTGAGGGTCAGGTTGCCACTCCGGATATGGGGGGCAAAGCTACGACCAGTGAGGTAGGGGAGGCTGTGCGGAATGCACTGTAGTCCGGCAGTGGCTGCGTTTTTTCGAAAGAAACTGACCGGTGACGACTGGCAAAAGTTGCAGAGCATCTTGGAGGAGGTTCAACCCTTTGAGTATCACCAGGATGAAGATCGTTTCGAACTGGCGGAAGTGCTGGAGGTTACCGGCCATCCTCTGGACCCGGAAGAGCTGGATCTGCTTTTCCACTGCTGCCAGCTCTTAAATGACGAAGCAGGAGAAAAGGTGAAACGGGCCTTGGCCAAAGGCCCCGTTCAAGAAGAGGAATTTACCTTTTACTATCATTTCACTTTAGATACCAGTGGGGCCACCCGGAACACTCCCGAGGTGGCCTACGCCTTTATTAAACTGTTGCAGAGCAACCCAGGTTTCAGGTACAACGTGGAGGAACTGCCGGGAGAAGTCTGGGTGGAAGTCACTATTTCTTATCTCAGCGACCTGGAGTTTCAACGGAAAAAAGATGTTCTGGACTGGCTGATTCAGGTCGCCCGGAATCAGAGCCGGAACAGCCCCTTTAAAGGAAGTACACTCTAAAGGAGTTGGTATGACGAAGACCAGGCCTCCCGATTGCTCCCATTCTCATTCTCCGCATACCGAATAATCCCTTCCCGCATGTTCCAAACTCATTATGTAATGTGCGTAATTGTATTCTTAAAGAGAGGCGGGAAAGCAGTGGAGTACAACGGGAACCTAGCCGGTTATCTCTTGAAACTTTTGGCTGAAACCGGAGTTAAACGCATCTACGGTGTGGCAGGCTCAGCGGTAATTCCTCTACTTGATGCCGTCCAGAGACAGCCTGAAATCTCGTTTGTTGCCGCCACCACTGAAACCAGTGCTGCCTATATGGCTGCTTACGAAGCTCGGTTGACAGGAAACCTCGGGGTCTGTGTCGCCACTTCCGGACCGGGAGCGGCGGGTTTGGTCAACGGTCTGGCTGATGCCTTCTTTGAGGGGGACCCGGTCCTGGCCATCACCGGTCAGGTCAAAATCAAGGAAGTAGGTACCAGGGCCAGCCAATACTTCAACCAGAGCAGCCTCTTTGATCCGGTGACCGGTTTCAGTGCTGAAGTGCTGGATGGACAGGTCGGAACTGAGGTCTTTCCCCGGGCCATCAGTGTGGCCTTGACCGAGCGGACAGCGGTTCAAGTCACCGTTCCCAAAGACGTTTTTTCCCAAGGGGTGCAGGTGGCGCAGCCTCCTCTTTATTGGTACCCTCTGGAGAATCTCTCCGGTGACACCGATAGAGCTGCGGCCCTCATCGATAGTTTCTCCCGGCCTCTCTTGGTTCTAGGCAAAGAGGCGATTTTCACGGCGAGTGAGTGGCTCCAGATTGCGGAGAGCATAGGGGCTGCGGTTATTGTGGCCCAGGAGATTAAGGGGCTGGTTTCTCTGGACCACCCCTTGAACCTTGGAGGTATTGGAGAGACTTATCTGCCCAGCCTTTTAAAAGAAGCCGACGGTATCATTTTGGTAGGCACGGCCAAGTTTGAACAGCCCTTCTTGCCGAAGGTTCCTACTGTTCAGGTGACCTCAAGAACGATAAATCTGGATTGGAGCCTGCCCCTGGCTGAACCGATCACCGGAAACCTCACTTTTCTGGCTGGGGCCCTCAAAAGACGGCTGGCCGGGAGATCAAACCAAGCCTGGCTGGCCAAAATCGAAGCCAGCCGCCGGGACCTGCGGCGCCAGTTGACCCAAGAGGCGCATCGCTCCAGCCGGCCGGTGCATCCATCCAAACTGATGTCGGCACTCAGCCTACATCTCTCTCAGGATGCGATAATCACCCTGGATACCGGGAGTTTCATCCATTGGTTCGACAAGTCGTTCTGGGCTAAACAGCAGACGGTCTTGGCCTCAGCCTACTGGCGGGGAATAGGGGCGGCTCTGCCGGCGGCAGTTGCGGCCCAGTTGGTTTACCCAGATAGGCAGGTGGTAGCTGTAGTGGGGGACGGGGGTTTATTGGCCAACCCCGGCGAGCTGCTGACTGCTGTTAAGTACCGGCTGCCTATTGTCGTAGTTGTGGTCAACACCGGCTCTTACGACCTGGAGGTTCAGAGGATGCGTAAAGAAGGGGCAAGCCTTCGGGGAGTAGACTTGCCTTTCTGGAATCTACGCTTATTTGCTGAGAGCTGCGGTGCTCTCGGACTCGAGGTTCGAGAGACCTCCGAAATCGATACCGCCATCACCAAGGCTCTGGCCAGCTCCAAACCGGCCTTAATCAATGTGGCGGCGAGTATACCGGAGCTGCCGAATTTACTGGTAAACTAGACCGACCTTTTCCCGGATTTCATGGAGGTTCTGTCTGGCAATGGTGCGGGCAGCCTCGCCTCCTCGGGCCAGGATTTTTTTCAGCCCCTCTCGGTCGGCTATGATCTCATGGTAGCGCTGGCGGATAGGGTTGAGCTCAGCCAACATGTGCTCAGCTACGGCCTCTTTCAGGTCGGAGTAGCGGATGGTTCCCGCCTGGTAATCCTCTCTGAAGCGGGCTGCGTCTTCTTCACCGCCGAAAGCCTCAAGCAGGGCAAAGAGGTTGGCCACACCAGGGGGAATTGTGTTCGGATCTGCTCCGGTGGCGGTTACCGCCCGCCGGATCTTCTTGCGGATGGAGGCTTCGTCCTCGGTCAATGCTATGTAGCTTCCTGGTATTGATTTGGACATCTTTTTCTCAGGATCGTTTAAAGCCATGATCCTGGCAGTCTTGGTGAAAAGCCCTTGCACTTCCGGAAAGGTCTCGCCGTAAATGTTATTAAAGCGCCGGGCAATATCCCTGGTGAGCTCCAAGTGCTGAGTTTGATCTTCACCAACCGGAACCCTATTGGCTTTGTAGATCAGAATGTCGGCAGCCATCAAGATCGGGTAACACAAGAGCCCTGCTCCAATTGAGTCTGCGGCTTGCCCCTGAGATTTATCTTTGAACTGGGTCATGCGAGACAACTGGCCCACAGGTGTGATACAGGTGAGGAGCCAGGTTAACTCGGTGTGCTCCGGAACGTCGGATTGGACGAAGAGCGTGCACTTCTCCGGATCCAGGCCGGAGGCTAACAGGGTTGCCCCCAACTCCAAGACCCTCTCCGGCAGCTCCTTAGGTTCATACGGAACCGTCAGAGCGTGATAATCCACTATGCAAAAGAAACTCTCGTACTCATTCTGGAGATTGACCCAGTTCTTGATGGCCCCAAGGTAGTTTCCGATGTGTACAACTCCGGTTGGTTGAATTCCTGAAAAAACCCGTTCAGTCAATGCAAAATCCCTCTCTGGAGAATACTTCAATTTTAGCCATAATTATATTCTACCTGGCCCAAGGCTGTCAAATGGCCGGCAGGATTTCACCTTGGCACCTGGAAGTATTCCTTACGCAAGGTGATGTTATGACTGACTGCAGAACACGGTCAATTCTTAAAGTGCCAAAAGATCAAGCTCTGGCCTTTATTCGCCTGGTCGTAGCCACGGTGTTTACTTTCTATTACTTTTTTGGCTTACTGGGTGCCGAAACCAACCTGGTCTGTTCCGTGATCGTTGTCGCCGGCCTACTTCACGCCATCTTGCTCCTACAGGGTCCTTATGTCAGTTGGCTCAGGACTCCGACCAGGAAGTGGATCCAGATATTCTTGGATCTTTTCTTCATCTCTTTTATGGTGGATGTTTCCGGATCCAGCGGCCAGTATCTTATCTTCTTCTACTACCTGCCGATCATTAATATGGCTGCTAATTTCGGCCTGGTAGAAGCTATAAAAGGAGCTGCCCTGGCCGGCCTGATGCTCTTGGCCTTTCGGTTGCCTGAGCTCACTTCGGCTTTTTTCATGGAAACCGCCTCGTTTTTGGTGATGGCTCTCTTTGTCGGCATCTTATTGGATCGAGAGCTCTACCCACACAGAGCGGGAGCTGACACTGATTCCCTCACAGGTCTTTTGACCAAAGTTCCTTTCCGGCAGCTGTTAGAGAAGGAGCTGACCAGCACCGGTTACGAGAGCCTGACCCTTTTGGTCATTGATGTGGACAATTTCCAGGAGTTGAATGAGCGGTATGGTTATGCTGTGGGAGACCAGGTCTTAGTGGCTCTTTCCCAGCTTATTCAAAACGGTGTCAGGAAGAGGGATGTGGTAGCCCGCTACAGTGGGCAGGAGTTTGTCATCATGCTGCCGGAGACTGGCGAAGCTGAAGCCCGCCAGATTGCCACCAGGCTCCAGGCTTCCTTGGCTGAAGCTGTTTTCCCGGGGATTGAGGGTAACGTACAGATTTCCGCCGGGCTAGCTGTGGCCCCTTATGAAGCCGACACTGTTGACGGCTTGCTCAGCCTGGCCAGAAAACGTATGTACCGGGGCAAGGATTTAGGCGGAAATCGGGTTGTCTCATCTTTGACCGAGTAAGAGCCTAAAATAAACCTTCCGAAGACGTGTGAACCCCTGACTGCTTCTCTCTAGGCTGCATCTGCCTTCCACCACTCACACAGGGATAAAGCGGTCATCGACGTGGTGAAACCGTTAAGTTGGCTAACCCTGCCAACCCCTTCCTGGCAGGAACTGGGACCAAGGGGAGAGAAAATGTGATGGTGGGAGCAGGGCGCTGACTTACGGATTTCCAGGCGAGGGGAGGAGGAAAAGAGTGAACCGACCGAGAAGGGAGAGAGGCTTCAGCCTGTTGGAAGCCGTGGTTGCTCTAGGTATCCTCAGTTTATTCATCCTCCCCCTGGCCTCGCTGCTGAATTCAGGATTAGCTAAGGTTACTGCCGCTCGTCACCTTTCCGAGGCCAGTGCGCTCCTGCAGAGAGCGGTGGAAGAGACCAAACAGGAAGACTTCACCAGTCTCATACCAGGAGAAACCGTTATTTCCTACCCGTCGGAAGATACTTCCTCTAAGTACACCTTAAAGCGAGTAGTAGTAGATATAGCAGACAAATCTTCCGTTGATGGACAAGCTGCGCTGAAGCGCGTCACTTTAGGTATTTACTTGGCTGATGGGGGCAGTTCCGATGAACCTGTGGCAGAAACAGAGATCCTCCTCTACAGATACAACGGCTTGTAGTCGAGGAGAGCAGGCGGGCTTCACCCTGATTGAGGTGTTGGTTGCCTCCGCCGTCATTGCCCTAATCATGGTGTCAGTTGTTCCATTACTGGTTGCCTCCCAGCGGGCCCTAGAGACTGCAGTGGACCAGGGCAGTTTCCTCGTCCGGGCTCAGAAGCTCCTCTCCCAAATGATCGACGGAAAAGAGGGCTTGATCTCCGCCAAGGACTATGCCGTCTACTCAGAACAGAATGGGTACCGGTTGGCTTTATCCTATGTTGTTGGCGGGGGAGGCAGTGACTCCATCATCAGTTACCAGTGGGACGGAAACACCCTTTATCGGTCGGTTTCAGCTGGGAACAATCTGGCTCAGCCTCCTGGAGGGGTAGGTACTCCAGTTTTTGGTGGGGTGACCCACTTCGTAGTGGACGATTCCGACGCTCCCACTATCAGTGTGGAGATCGGTTCCGGTGAAATCCTGTTGCAGACCAAAGTGACCTTGCGCAATTAGCGCCCCGGAAGGAGGGTTCAAGGGTGCTGATCAAAAGTGAGAATGGTTCGACTTTGGTATTGACCTTAGTTGTTCTGGTGGTGATAGGGCTGGCTGCATCCAGCACTTATCTCTCGGTGACCAGTTCTTATCGGAGCGCCCAGACTAAGCTCGCCAGCACAAAAGCCCTTTACGCTGCTGAGTCCGGTATCAATGATGCACTGTGGCACCTCAATTTGAACGGGAAGTCCAGAGACGAAAACGGACAGCCTGTTTCCCCTGATTGGGAATCTGTCGGAGGGGAAGATACCTTAGAGTTAGCTGCTGAAGACGGTTCTTACATTGTCACCGTGACCAAGAAAGGGAGCCGGTATGAGATTGTGTCCACCGGTTTCCACGGGACCATTTCCCGGGCAGTGTCTCTGACTATCGAACTGCCTCCTATTGTTTCAGAGCCTGTCACCTACGCTCGACAGATTGAATTGGGCTCAGGTCAGGATTCCATTAAGTTTTACGATCAAGATGGCGGGGAGATGGAGCGCGAGGAGGCCATAAGGCAGGTGGAGCCACTGCCGGAGGTTCTGGTGAACCTGGACATCGACAGCATCGATTTTGCTGAGGGTCAACTCCGCATTACCGACAGTCTGACCCAAGATATCATTGCGGCGGAGACAATAGAAATCGGCAAAGAAAAAGGTAATAACAAAGATTTGGTTGTAACTGGGACTGTAATTGCCCAAGGTGATATCACCATTAATGATGAGGTGAAGGTGGTTGGAGACATCATCTCACTCCATGGTTCTGTTAAACTAGGGCACTTTTCGGAGATAGAGGGAGCAGTGGTTTCCCTAGAAAACGATGTTCAGTACGATCCTGAGGGCAAAGGGAATGCCTACGGCCAGTCAAACCTGACCATTCGAGGTCTGGTTTACGCTGGGAACGCAGCCATTTTTGGCAATCACGCTGAGATTCACGGAGCGCTGATGGCGGAGAATGTCACTTTCCATAACAAGAACGAGATTTACTACGAACCCGAGTACCTTCTTTGGACAACGGTTCAGTTTTCTGAGGCCGGGTCGGCCATTCGGGAGTGGAAACTGCTTTAATTCTAGCTTCTTTCTTTCTCAACGGTTAGTAAGCCGACGATGTATCCGAGCAGTGCTCCGTACCCGAGCCCCCAAAGCACCTTAGAGCCAAATTCCGGCACGAGTGCAGCAAAGACGGCTCCAAAGAGGGCAGAGAGTAGCAGGTGAACACCGGCACCAAGGACAAGGCCGAAAGGTGTTACGGCCGTGGTTTTAGGAAGCACAATATCTGCTGAAACCACCAGTGGGTTTACCGAGTTCCATCAATAGAATGCAGTTTTCGCGGCTGTATTAATCAAAAGAAAAAGGAATTGATTTTTTCAATTCCGCGGGGTATAATACTAAATACAGAGAGCGAGCGGGCGTAGCTCAGCTGGTAGAGCGCTAGCTTCCCAAGCTGGATGTCGCGGGTTCGAGTCCCGTCGCCCGCTCCATTTTTTTGTCTATTTTCCCTTCGAGCTCAGCACTTCAGATTTACTGGCGATCCAGTAGGCAGTAACCAGGATCAGCGTCAAAACCCCCTGAAGCCCTAGGTCAATGAGATGCTCCATGGAAAAGGTGTGGGGTTCCAAACTGACCTGGGCTCCTAACATCAAGATGTGGCGGATCGTCGAGATTATTCCCACAGTCAAGAAGGGTTTCAAGATAAAGTCTTGAGACTGCGGATGCTGGATTACTGTGCTCATGACCTCCAACAGGATAATAACGAAGAAGAGGGTGTTGAGAACCTTCAAACTGGTCCCTAAGACATCACTAGTCATTTCAGTTATGGCTATATACACGCTGTGAAGGAAGGTAATAGCAGCTAAAACAGCAATAAACCCGGCCACTCCGTAGTGCAACCCGAGGCTGATATAATTAAGCGTTCTGTTTTTTTCATCCAGCTTACTCAAACCAATCACCTCCAGCAAATCTTTGCCATCACAATCTACCATAAAATGATGATCTTGGTCAACTAGGCAGGTCTTGCCATTATTCTGACAGAATATGTCACTTACAGGAAAACACCGAGGTGAGTGCAATGCAGGCCAGATCTTTGTCCCTTTTTCTCTTAGGAGCCACACTGTTCGCAGCCGCTGCCTGCCCCCCTTTGATGGCCGCGGGTGTCACCGGCAGCGCCCATGATTTTAGGTCACCGGAGAACGGTGGCCCCAACACCAAATACCCTCTTTTAGCCGAGAAAGCGGGGGAAAACCCCTGTGCGGTTTGTCATTCCAGCCACTCTGCGTTTTTTAACAAGGCCCTCTTAGCCGAAGATTTCGGCTGGGATCCAGGCCGCAAATTTGTGCTGCCCACTTCAGGGCTTTGCATGGGCTGCCACGACGGTGATGTCGTTACCCCAGAGGGGAAGATCGTTATCGATAATCCCGATCTGCACATAGCCGAACGCCATCCCAGGCACCGGGTGGAGTTTCCTTATCCAAGCGAGGAAGGGCACCTGCCCACCTATGCCCGGGTGGAGAAAGATGAACAGGGCCGGTACTGGGCCGTCGGTGCCAACGGTTACCGCCTACCACTGGATTATAACTCCCAGACCGGTCAAACCATGGCCGGCTGCATCACCTGCCACAATGCCCATGACCCCGGTGCCGCCAAGGCTTTTTTGCGGACCAAATACACCAAAGAACTTTGTTGGACTTGCCATTCAGAGCAGGCCAAACGGGTTGAAGAGTGAGCATTTGGGTAGGGGATGGCTTTCCCCATGGATGTTACCGAGGCGTTGAGGAAGCAGTGAGGCCTGGGACGGCTTAATAATCGTGCCAAATAACACTATTATAATATTGTGATATTCACCCTGTTCCGGACGGTAGTCGGCCCAAGATATACCGTTTGTGAACAGGGCTTTTGTGTTAAAGTGGGGAGAGATTGGGACGTGAAGCCCTATATCAGTTTTCCTTATCCCGGTCATAAGAAGGTCTTATCACCTGAGTATTAAAGAAACGCTTCACAAATACATGGGACATGCTATAATGAAATTGTACTAAAGAACTAATACAATAGTACAAATCCATCACTTTGTGCGCACAAGGGATTGCTATGGGGGGAGAACAGTGGAGTTAACCAGACGTAACTTTCTGAAGTACCTGGGCATCGCTGCGGCGGCCGGTACTGTTCAGGGTAAAATTGCTTTGGATCTCTTGCGTCCAGTTCCGTCGCAGGCTACGACCGAAAGTAACGTGATTTACAAAGCCGGAGTCTGTGGTATCTGCGGCATGAACTGTGCTATGAAGGGTAAAGTTGTCGACGGTGTTTTGATCAAATTGGAAGGCAACGAGTTGGACCAGCAGAGCGGTGGTTCCCTCTGCGCCAAGGGGAATGCTGGAATCAACATCCTGTATAACCCCGATCGCCTGAAGTACCCTATGGTTCGAACCAATCCGGAGAAAGGAATTGGGGTCGATCCTAAGTGGAAGCGGATTAGTTGGGAGGAAGCCTTTGACCTGGCTGCCCAGAAACTTTCTGAGATTAAAGAACAGTACGGCGGCAAAGCTATAGCTTGGTTTGGCGGCCATAAGGGCACAGATTTCCTGAAAGCCATCGGTTCTCCCAATGACTTTTGCCACCACTCTACCTGTGATACAGTTCGGGAAGTTGCCTGCGAGGTAATGCTAGGTACATCCGCCTACATCCCTGACTTTGCAGAAACCGACTACATCCTTTCCTTTGGCTGGGATCAGTTTGGTAAGGCTAAGAACGCCTGGGCCCGGTTGATGGCAAAGGCGCTGGACAGAGGAGCCAAACTGGTCGTCTTCGACCCGCGGCTGTCTCCGACTGCCAGCAAGGCTCAGGAGTGGTATCCGGTGGTCCCCGGTACTGACCACGCCTTGGTCTTGGCTATGCTGAATGTCATCATCTCCGAGAAACTCTACGATGCTGAGTATGTAGCTAAATACACCACCGGTTTTGATAAGCTGGCCGAGGAGGTCCGCAAGTACTCCCCGGAATGGGCTGCTGAGCTAACCGGAGTTCCGGCCGCCGATATCGTCCGGATCGCCCGGGAGTTCGCCGCCGCCAAGTCTGCGGTTATCCCCTGCCATAAACGGGAGGCTGCTCAGGTGCACCCCAACGGCATGGCCCTAGTGCAGGGTATGATTGCGCTGATGGCCATAACCGGTAACTTCGAGCGCCGTGGTGGGGCCATGTTCCGAAAGAAGGCCAAGCTGAACAAAGTTAGTCCGCCGGAGGAAGCTCCAGGGCTGGAGACCACCATCCGGGTCGATGGGGCCGACCGTCTGCCCATTCTGTTGGAGTGCGGACACGCGGTCTACCAGAGTATCGCTGATGCTATCCTGGAGGAGAAGCCATATCCTCTAAAAGCGGCCATCATATACAAACAGGGCTTGTTCTCTATGCCCAATCCGGCCAAGTTCGTCGAGGCCTTCAAAAAACTGTTTATTATCAATATCAATATCCAGCCTGATGAGATGGCCCTCCTGGCTGATTTGGTTCTGCCGGATGTAACCTACATGGAAAGCGCCACAGTCAGTGTCCGCAAATATCATGCTCTTTACCCGCAAATTGCTGTGAGCGAGCCGATGGTTAAACCCATGTACGAGACCAAGAGCAGGTCCACGATCATCAGGGAGATTGCCAAGCGGATGGGTATTGACCAGTACTTAAACCCAAGTGGGAGCAGTGTCCGTGATCAGCAACTTTCTCTCTACGGTCTGACCCAAAAAGATGTAATTGCTCAAGGCGGGGTTATCTCACCGGAAGGCACCGAGGTCAAGTACAAGGACCTGACCAAGCTTTCCACTCCGTCGGGCAAAATCGAGCTCTATGCTACGAGACTGGCTGAACACGGCTACAACCCGCTGCCGACTCACCGGGACGAGTGGATACTGCCAAAACCGAAGGCAGGAGAATTTTACCTGGTGACCACCAGGTTTGCTACTCACCGGCATGCTCAGATGCAGAACTACCGCTGGGTGCACGAGATCTACCCGGAAAACTACGTTAGCATCAATAAGAAAACTGCAGCTATATTAGGCATAGCCGATGGTGAGGAAGTAATTGTTGAGAGCCCATACGGGCAAATTAAGATTAAAGCCAAGCTAACTGAGGCGATTAGGCCTGATACAGTTTGTATTCCTCACGGCTATGGTCATTGGTCCAAGTACTTGAGCAATGCCTACAGCAAAGGGGCCAATGACGGTGATCTGGCTCCGGCCCGGTCCATCGAGGAGACCCTGGAGATGGATCCCGTAGCCGGCAGCAACAACGACTGTCACTTATTGGTTAAGGTGCGCAAGGCATAATCTACTCGGATAAGGGTGATTCCAAGTGGCAGCAATGGGAGAAAAAGATCTGGCAAGCATAGCCCTGGTACGCAGGTTGTATGAGGTCTTTCGGGGGCCTGATGCCGCCGGGGTCGCAGAACTCTGTGCCGGCAACTGGGTTTCAGATGTGGAGGAAACCCTGGCCGTCTTGGGTTTGGCTAGGCCTGCCACCTGGCACAGCCTGCTGCAGCAGTTGGGCACCGGCTGTCACAACCGGGAACAGATGTTGGAAGAGCTGTCCGTGGAACACACCCGTTTATTTGTGAACGCCTACGGGGGAACGCCGGCACCCCCGTATGCCTCAGTCTACTTGAACGATCAGCCTATGTTGGGCGGGCAGGTCACTCTCCAGGTGATCGAATGGTACAAACGGGCCGGGGTGGCTTTACCCCCTGACTACCCAGAGCCCCCTGATTACCTGCCGGTGGAGCTGGAGTTTGTCATTCACCTGATCCAGTCCATTCCCGAAGCCGGGACAGGTCAAGCTGCCAGCCAATTGCGTCTGGTCCAGCGTGAGTTCTGGCAGGATCATTTCAGGCTCTGGATTCCTCAGTTTGTGGCTAGGACTACAGAGGAGAGTCAGCACCCGCTGTACACGGCCTCAGCTGAAATACTCGGGGCCTTCGTCCAGCAAAGAGCTGTCTTAGTTTGATGGGTTTGTAAAAAGGGGAGGAGGATTAAAATGGCCAATAAGCGTTATGGAATGGTCATTGACTTGAGAAAGTGTGCGGGCTGCCACGCTTGTACAGTTGCCTGTAAGGCCGAGAATAAAGTCCCCGACGGGATTAAAAGAACTAAAATTATTGAAGAGGAAACCGGTGAGTTTCCTAACGTTGCCATAACCTTCAGGAAACACCAGTGTATGCACTGCCAGGATGCGCCTTGTGTCAAAGTCTGCCCTACCAAAGCATCTTACCACACTGAATTTGGGACCTGTGAAGTGGATCCTAAGCTTTGTATCGGCTGCAAGTACTGTGTTCATGCCTGTCCGTATCGGGCCAGGACCATCAATCCGGAGAACGGCTTGCCGGAAAAGTGCACCCTCTGCGTGGACAAGCTGGCCAAGGGTGAACTACCGGCCTGTGCCACCACTTGCATCGGCAATGCTATCACCGTAGGCGATCTCAACGATCCCAATAGTGAAGTCTCCCGGGCAGTGGCCAAAGGGGCCAGGCCCCTTAATCCTGAGTGGAATACCAAACCGTCAATATTCTACATCTGGAACCGGCGGTAATCATATTAACAATCTGGGGTGAGATAAATGCATGGAGAAGTTCTATGGAATGTATATATCGCTATCTATCTCTTCTTAGCCGGAATCTCCGCAGGTAGTGCAGTCCTGGCTGCCGTGAACCAGCTCTTTGGAATCTGGGAGGAGAAGGTCACCAAGGCCGCAGCCTACGTGGCACCCTTCCCGGTAATGGGTGGTTTGTTGGCCTTAGTGCTGGATTTAAGCAGACCCTTAAATTTCTATCAGGTCATGCTCCACTACAACTGGACTTCAGTGATGAGTTGGGGTGTTGTCTTCCTCAACCTCTTTCCGCCGGTAGCCTTGCTTTTTGCGGTTTCTCACTTCACCGGATGGTTTGAAAAGTACCGTAAGGCTTTAGCCGTGGCCGTGATGGCTCTGGGTGTGGGAATCGGAACCTATGCCGGGCTGCTGTTGGCAGCGATTAGCGCCAACCCTCTCTGGGGTAATCCGGTTCTCGGTGTGCTCTTCTTGGTCTCTGCACTGAGCACCGGGGTTTGTGCCGCAATGTTAGTCGCCCAGTTTGTCTTCAAGGTTTCCCATCAGAGTCTCAAAGGCTTGGCTGTTGTGGACAGTACCCTGATCATTCTGGAGCTGGTTGTGATCGCCGTTCTTCTGATTGGTTGGGCCGTGGCACCGACAGGTGGGAAAGCCCTGCAGATACTGCTGGCAGGTGAGTATGCCGGAATCTTCTTAGGCGGAGTCTTGGTCTTCGGTCTTCTGGTGCCGCTGGCTCTCAACCTCTTGGAGCTGGGTGCCTTCGGAAAAGCTCGCCACATCCCTGCTGTTGCTCCCCTGTTGGTGTTAGTGGGAGGTTACTTCCTCAGACACGTAATTGTCTACGCTGGTCAAGCTATCTACCCTCTGCTTTTAGGCTAGACTTATAGGTGTGGTGAGTGTTAATGGGCGACCGGGCGGAAATCGACCTACAAATTAACCAAGCGAGCGGGATACCGATATATGTCCAGCTCAAAGAGGCTATCAAACATTGGATCCTGGTGGGTAAATACCCGCCAGGATCTCAGCTGCCTACGGTCAGGCAGTTGGCGGTTGCTCTTAAAATCAACCCTAACACGGTAGCCAGAGTCTATTCTGAGCTGGAGAGTGAGGGAGTCTTGGCAACCCGCCAGGGTCGGGGGACTTTTGTGAAGGAAACCGATGTACTGCCCTCAGATGCCGGCCGCAAGGAACTTAAAGCGCGCTTGGAACAGCTGCTGAAAACCGCCTATGAGTTGGGCTACAGTGTCGATGACGTCCGAGAGTTAATTGATGAGATTGTCTCCAGCTAACGGGGAGAATGGAGGATGCAGTCGATGAAAACACCGCGCCAACATGGTCTGAATGCGATTCCACTGGTTTTGTTCACTTTTGTCACGGCATTAGGGGTTTTGGTTGGTTGGTGGCAGAACAGTTTGTTAGCCATCCCAGTGGCGGTGACGGTCGGGGGGGTCCTGGCCAGTTCCGTTAAAGTGGCCGCTGAATGGGAAAGAGCGGTCATTCTCAGATTGGGAAAGTTTCACCGGGTGGCCGGGCCAGGGCTCTTTTGGAGTTGGCCGGTAGTGGACGGGGTTTCCCACTGGATCGACCAGAGGATTCAGGTGACCCAGTTCACCGCAGAAGAAACCCTGACCAAGGACAACGTCCCGGTAGACGTGGATGCGGTTCTCTTTTGGGTGGTCTGGGATCCCCAGCGGGCTGCTTTGGAAGTGGCCGATTACGATCAGGCTGTGGCTTGGGCGGCTCAGACCGCTTTGCGGGATGTCATCGGCAAGACCGAGCTCTCCCAGATGTTGGCCGGTCGAGAACACCTTGATGATATGCTGCAACAAATGATCGACCGGCGCACTGAACCTTGGGGGATCGCCGTCCAGTCCGTGGAGATTCGGGACGTGGTCATTCCCAGTGCCCTCCAGGATGCCATGTCCCGGGAGGCACAAGCTGAGCGGGAACGCCGGGCCAGGATCATCTTGGGGACAGCTGAGACCGAGATCGCCCAAAAACTGGTGCAGGCCTCCAAAGTCTATGAGGGCAGCCCAATTGCCCTCCAACTCCGGGCGATGAATATTCTTTACGAGGGGATGAAGGAACGGGGCGGTCTGATGGTCGTGCCCAGTAACATATCTGACAGCTTGAATATCCAGGGCCTCCTGCATGCTTGGCAAAAGTTTGCGGGTCGAGAGGAAGACACTGGTGACAACTCCACCGAATCCCACCCGGAGGAATTATAGCCAGAGACGAGAAAACTAGGTTATAACAAACTAGACAAGGGTGGAGGAAACATGAAAAAGATTTTGATCACCAGTATTCTCCTAGTTTTGACTTTTTCATCCGCTGCCGGCGCCGCAGAACTGGCTGATAAATTGGCGGTGGGTTTTCAAATTACCCCTCACTTCTCTGGCTTCAGCTTCAAGTATCAGCTTGATGAAGACCAGATTGTCCAGCCTATCTTTTACATCTCGGCCGAAGGGATAAACAGCGATAACAAAGTTCTGGATAACACTTTTGCCGTCAGAGTCCTCTACGATATGGGTTCCAACGGTTCCTACCAGCATTACCTGGGTTGGGGAGTGGGCCTTGTGACCCACAAAAACTACGAAGACGGCGCTGTCCAGGTGGATGAAACCAGCTACGCAGCCCAAGGTTTTGTCGGGTTCGAAAAAGGGTCACCTCTGGCTACCAGCATTGAGCTTTCCTTGGGTCTGGCCGAGGACAGCAGCGATTCTGGAAGCGGCAGCTTTGAAGCCGGTTTTGGCCTCGGCCTAGGTTTTCACTATCACTTCTAGTCATGTTCTCCAAACCAAGACATGGCAAAACTGTGAATAATTTGACATATGATCAGTAATGAGTTATAAGGCGAACACCTGTTTTGGATGGATTCTTAATTTCAAGGAGGGTACCTACTAACGTGCGAAAGTCTAGCCGAGCGCTACTTGTGACTTTGTTCGCCGTAGCCAGCATTTTTCTTTCTGTTATTGGTGCTCTGGCGGCAGAAGACTCGGCCTGTATCAGCTGTCACACCAATCCGGATTTGCTGGACGAGCTGACTCCGGTGGTCACCAAGACCTCCACTGGCGGTTGAGGTGTCTCTGCCCCTCAGTTGAGCGGGAGCGAAAAATACGGTGTAAAGTCTGAATTTATTGATTCTTTACACGGTTCCTTGGGTTGCATCGGATGTCACGGCGGAAACAACGTGGTTGACAAGGAGGAAGCCCACCAAGGGCTGGTTGCGGACCCTTCAGCCATCGAAGGGGGAGTCTGCGCCGACTGCCACTCTGACGTAGTCGAAACCTTCATCACCAGTCTCCACTATACCACGGTAGGGCAGGCGCTGGGTCTTGAGGGTCTCTCTCACCAAGGAGCGGTCTTAGGTGATGAGCACCTTCGGGTGGATCACCTGGCTGAGACTTACGAGGGAGAGTGCTCCAATTGTCATGCCACCTGCGGCCAGTGCCACATCAGCAGGGCCAACACAGTGACCGGCGGCCTCTTGGACGGCCACAACATTGTCAGCCAGCCCGATGCGGAAACCGCCTGCTACAGCTGTCACGGTTCCCGAAGCGCTGGAGAGTACATCGGAGATGTAGCCGGCCTGAAAACCATGCCTGATACCCACTGGAAGAAAGCCGGCATGCAGTGTGTAGACTGCCATCCCGTCAGCAACTTCCACGGTACTGGCGGCGAAGAGACGGCTAAGTACAAACTGGCTGAGCTGCCCCAATGTGTGGACTGCCACGCAGACGCACTCCCGGGCAAGGGAGACGTCCTGGCCCACAATGCTCACCCTGAGAACACCTTAGAGTGCCAGGTCTGCCACTCTGTGCCCTACAACAACTGCTGGGACTGTCATGTGACCCTTACTCCGGAAGGGAAGTACGGGAGCAAGTCCGACAACAAATTGGACTTCAAGATCGCCCTCAATCCGGAACAGGATGAGCGGTATCCCTGGAAGTACGTCTTAGTGCGGCATGTACCTACTGCCCGGGATATGTTGGCAGCCAAGAGTGAAGGACTTCTGACCAATTTCGATCAGGTTCCCAACTATAAGCTGACCACACCGCACAACATCCAAAAGCTGACTCCTCAGAACTTCAAGTGCCAGAACTGTCATAATAATAAGAAGTTCTTCCTAACCGAGGATGACATCAAAGAGACTGACCCGGCGGCCAACTACGACTACGTCGTCAAGGAACTGCCGCCTAAAATGTAAAAACAGGAGGTTTCGTAGATGAAAAGGATTAGCAGAATTGTCGTCTTGACCCTGGTTTTGGCTATGGCGCTATCAGCCTCCGCTTTTGCGGCCATGAGCGCCGGCGATCTGGTTGCTGAGGCCAAAGGAAAGATCACTCAGATTTCTCCGATGGAACTCCAGATGCGCTTGGAGATGGGTGAGAAACTCTTGGTGATTGACATCAGGAACAAAGAGGAGTTCCTGGCCGGACATATTCCCGGTGCCGTCAACGTCACCCGTGACCTCTTGGAGTTCAAGATCGCGGATCTGGTTCCCGATCCTGAAACCGAGTTTGTGGTCAACTGCAAATCCGGCGGTCGTTCTTCTCTTGCTGCCGAGCAGTTGGTCAGGATGGGCTACACCAACGTTCTGAACCTGGACGGCGGTATGAAGGCCTGGATGCAGTCTGGCTATCCTGTAGAAACCGCCCTGGGCCTCTTTACTCTGGCTCAGTAATTTCTGGTGGATGCATTTTTCTATAGACCCCCATCTATAGGTCTGATCACTGCCCCTTGGCTTCGGCCGAGGGGCGCCTTATTTTGCAGGAGTCATGTCAGTTCATGCTGAATCAAGTAAATACTATGAAGGTACGGGTCAAGATCTGGCTAGATGAAGATGAGCGGATCATTTTCGGTGAAGGGGTGCGCAATCTGCTCCTGGCGATCCAGCGGACTG
The DNA here is from genome assembly GCA_017656135.1 of Bacillota bacterium. Taxonomy (GTDB): domain Bacteria; phylum Bacillota; class UBA5301; order UBA5301; family UBA5301; genus JACDOJ01. The sequence goes on from JACDOJ010000011.1 coordinate 24,244, forward strand.
GGTCCATCAACCGGGCTTCGGAGGAGCTGAACATGTCCTATCGCCGGGCCTGGGAGAAGATTCACCGGGTGGAAAAGCGGATGGGGCAGACCCTCGTAATCACCCAGACCGGTGGCGCCCACGGTGGAGGAACTTCTCTCACCGAGGTGGCAAGGGAAATGCTCAATCGCTACGACCAGCTGGAGTCGGAGGTCACCGCCTTTGCCAACAAGAAATTTGTGGAGCTCTTTGGAGAGTAAAAGGGTTGTTTTTATTTTTATTTTGCGTTATGTTTTGCTGGGAATAACAAATACCACCCCTTAGACTCAGGTGATAGAGTGGACTATTTGGCAAACAGTTTCAGTCACGCCCTAAAACTACTGGTAGCGATGGATCCAGAGGTTTTGGAAGTCGTATTTCTTTCCCTTAAAGTCTCCAGCCTCTCCACTTTGCTGGCCTCGGTCTTAGGGCTTCCCTTAGGCTTCATTTTGGCTACCAAGCGGTTTACCGGCCGCCAGGGCATCATCAGCGTGCTCAACTCATTGTTGGGTTTACCAACTGTGGTTGCCGGGCTTTTCGTTTACGCTTTTCTCTCTAGGCAGGGGATTCTCGGGGTCCTAGGGCTGCTTTTCACCTGGCAGGCCATCGTCATCGGACAGTTTGTGGTGGTCCTGCCTTTGATCACCGCCCTGGTCCTTAACGCCATTAAGGAGATCGAAGAAGGCTATCGGGAGACCGCCCTGTCCTTGGGGGCTTCTAGGTGGCAGGCTGCTCTACTCGTGCTTTGGGAAGCCCGTTTCGCCATCTCCGGCGCGATTATCGCCGGTTTCGGGCGGGTTCTGGGGGAAGTGGGGGTTTCAATGATGTTAGGTGGCAACATCGCCGGCTCAACCAGAACCTTGACCACAGCCATCGCTCTGGAGACCAGCAAGGGTGATTTTGGGTTTGCCTTGGCCTTGGGGTTGGTTTTGTTATTGATTTCCTTCATCATCAACACAGCACTGCACTGGCTGCGGGAGCGGTAAACGATGAACTACATCTGTCGAAATATCCGGAAAGAATACGACGGCAAAGAGATACTAAGCCTTTCCGAACTCCACCTACCCTTGGGAAAGACCACGGTTATCATGGGACCCAATGGGGCCGGAAAGACCAGCCTCTTACGGATCTTGGCTTTCTTGGAGACGGACTACTTCGGCGACCTGCTTGTGGCTGGGGAAAAAGTCGGGAAAACTTTGGAGGGGACGAAGAAATTCCGGCGTCGTTCCGGCGTCATCTGGCAGAGGCCGGTTATGTATAACATGTCCGTTCGGGCCAACGTGGCCCTGGGGCTGAGATTGCGGCGGGTTAAAGCAGAGGAGGCCGAGGCCAAGGTAGATGCGATTTTGGCCAAGCTTGGCCTTACTCAGTTGGCGCACGTCAACGCCAAGAGGCTTTCTGGCGGGGAAACCCAAAAAGTATCCATTGCCCGGGCGCTGGTGGTGGACCCGGAATTCATCTTTGTGGATGAGCCCTCCAGCAACCTGGACATCGAAGCCATTGAATTAATGCACCGGCTGCTCTTGGAAGAGAAGGAGAAGGGCAAGACGATTGTTTTGATCACCCACAATTTGGCTGAAGCCAAGCGCCTCGGGGACTACCTGGTCTTTTTAAACCAGGGCCAGGTTTTGGCCAGCGGAGAGCTTCCGGAAGTCTTCTCTGCTCCGGCCCTGACCGAGAGCCCTTACTGGCGGTACATATAAAGTGACCACTCAAGATGAGTGGCCACAAAGGGAGCTACTGTTTTTCCAGCGACTTCTTGGCAAAGTAGGCCAAGGCACCTATGGTTATAGTGTGCAGGGCCCACCATGCCGGGCGCAGGAATTCCCAACTGGTGTCGTCGAGAATATTATCTTTCTTCGCGAACCTCACTCATCTCACTCCCTTCAATGATTAGCATTCGCCGAAGGACAATCAGGAATACTAGCAGTAAGACCTTGCTGGGGGCGCTTTTTGTGACTGAACTGCTGCAAATTGTCATCCGTTCCTTTTGCTGGAAACCAACGGTTCTGAAGCTGAAGGATTTGGCTCGCCTTGGCCGAAAGTAAGTTCTTGGTGATGTAAATTGAAGAAACTAACCCGTTTTGGGGTCAGCATGGATCCGGAGTTAGTGAAAAGTTTTGACCAGGTGAGCCAGGCCAGAGGGTACAGAAACCGCTCCCAGGCCATTTCCGACCTGGTCCGTAAAGCAATCGTCGAATACAACTGGGAAAATGATTCTGAGGCCCAGGTAGCGGGGACCCTGGCTCTCATCTATGATCACCACACCACCGGTTTGGATTCACTGCTCAACGAGATTCAACATGATTACCATTCCATAATTGTTTCCAGCGTTCATGTCCATTTGGATCACGACAACTGCTTGGAGGTCCTGGTTGTCAAGGGAAAGGTCAAACTGATCAGGGAGCTCAGCGACCGCCTGCTGACTCAGAAAGGGGTCAAAAACGGGCATCTCTCCATAATTGCCGTGGATTAACCGGCCCAGATCCGAAAAAGCAGGTACAAAGCAATGGCTCCCACTACCAGCACCAGTCTGGTGAGCCTTTTTAGCTGATCAGTGAGCCTATCTAACTGAGCGGAAAGCTCGAAAGTATCTATCTCAGGCGGGATTCTTCCCTGCTCCAGTGCGGAGGCGATGGACCGGAGCGACCTTGGCAGAGAGAGGATGGTTGCAAGGTAATCCCTCAGCTCGCTCAAGATGAATTCGTAATCGCGATCTAGTGAGGGCGTTTCCTTGCGCCTCGCTGCCGCCTGCATTAGATCCAAGACGTTGATATCCGGCGCCAGGGTTTCCAACAAACCCAACAGAAGCCCTACCGCTCGCCCTAGAAAAGTGAAGTCTGTAGGAACCTGAATGGGCTGGTTTAAGAAAAACTGGCTCATTTCATCCATTAGACGCATGGCCTCTTGAGTGCTTAGGTCATGGAGGCCTGATTTGGCCAGGTGGCTAAGGAGCAGGTCCACTCCTTGACGTATGCTCCTCAGGTCGGCATGGGGCAGAACAAAGCCTAATTCCACTAGGACCTGGGTCAACAGTTCCGAGTCGCCATGCAGGATGCTGGAAAGCCCTTTTTTGAAAACCGGTTTCTGCTCGTCTTTGATCCGGCCGACCATCCCGAAGTCCAGATAAACCAGGCGGCCTTCCTTGTCCACCAGAAGGTTGCCGGGATGGGGATCGGCGTGAAAGAAGCCGTCATCTACCACCTGCTGTACATAGCTGTCTAAAAGGACATCGGCGATCTTCTTAGGATTTATACCCTGCTGGCGCATCTCAGCAATTTCGGTTATTTTTATCCCGTCTATCTTTTCCATTACCAAGATCCGTTTGGTGGTCAGATCCGGCAGATGCCAGGGAATGTAGACTTCTTTGCTTGCGGCAAAATTTTTTCTGAACTCCGCCAAGTGCTCGCCTTCGGTTACGAGATTTAGCTCATCTCTTAGGGTGCGGGTAAACTCCTGGTAAAGAGCTGTCAAATCCACCTGTTCTTGCAGGGTTCGGAAGTGACGGAGAAAACCGATTAACACCTTAAGGGCCAAAAGATCCGCCTGGACTTGTCTTTCGATCCCCGGCCGGAGAATCTTCACTGCTACCGGAGTGCCGTCGGTGAGCATCCCGGCATGGACCTGGGCTAAAGAGGCAGAGCCTAGAGGCTTTGGGTTCAGCTCACGGAAGTGTTCCTCCCATTTGCCCAGTTCTTGACGGAGGATGGTTTTGATCTCGGCAAAGGGGACTGGAGCAACTTTGTCTTGGAGTTTGGCTAGTTCGTCAGTGGCAGCTCGAGGGAGCACATCGACTCTGGTGCTTAAAAACTGCCCCACTTTAATGGGCAGACCGCCGAGGCGGGCTGCGGTCTCCCGGAAGCGGATTGCCTGCTTCCGGTAAACTATATCTCGTTTGAACCTGGCTGCTTTGGCACCGGTGCCCTTCCGATGCAGAAGAAACAGGGCCAGGGCAATCCGAGCGAATAACCAGAGCAGCCTAAGGGTGCGGGTGAAAAACACTGTTTTGGACAACCTCCTTAAAAATCTAAAGTACTTCTTCACGACCTAGCGTTTTCCTTCATATACTTGACGAGTCGAGAAAAAGGTGGTATTAAATAATTAGACAATAATCTAAATATCTAAAGGAGTGAAAAGGGGGGACTGCGATGAGTTTTGACCGAACCTTTAGGGCTTTATCAGACCGGACCCGTCGGGACATCTTGCGGCTTCTGCGAAAGCAGGAGCTGACAGCCGGGGAAATCGCCGATCAGTTTGCTATGACCAAACCCAGCATATCCCATCACTTAAGTATCTTAAAACAGGCAGGTTTGGTCCTGGACGAAAGGCGGGGGCAAAACATTTATTATTCCTTGAACACCAGCGTCTTTGAGGATGCCCTGGCTTGGGTTTTAACTGCTTTAGCTCGAGAGGAGGAAAAATCATGATTGATTATCGAAAAGACTGGCTGCTCTGGTTGGTAATCGCGGCGTTATTTGTGGCTGCCATCATTATCTATCCCCATCTTCCGGAGCAGGTTCCCGGTCACTGGAACCTGGAGGGGGAGGTAGACCGGTACGTCTCCAAGGAGTTCGGTGCTTTCCTTGGACCCGTGCTGGCCTTGGCGGTTTACCTGCTTTTGGTGGTGACACCCAGGGTCGATCCGAAAGGAGGCAATTTCCCCAAGTACGGTCGGGCCTGGCACGTTTTTCGGTGGCTAATGGTGCTCTTTTTTGGAGTGCTCTCCGGTGTGACTTGGGCGACTGCTCTGGGCTATCAAATTAAAATAGGGAAAGTTGTCGGGAGCCTGGTTGCCCTACTCTTCATCGTTCTAGGAAATTATCTGCCAAAGATTCAGTACAAGAACTACACCTTTGGGATTAGGACGCCCTGGACTCTGGACAACGAAGAGGTCTGGCGTAAGACCCATCGCTGGACAGGAAAGTTCCTGGTGACCGGGGGCCTCGTAGGCTTGGTGGCTGTCTTGCTCAACGAAAAAGTGGGTTTCTTTGTGCTACTGGCAGGTATTTTAATACCGCTTTTGGGAAGTTTAGTTTACTCTTACCTGACCTACCAACGTCTCAAGAGCTAACCTGTTTGTGACAGATGCCGATTAAATAGTCTTCCGTTCGGACCACTGCTGTTGTCGGGAAGCTTCCGGCTAAGAAGGACCGGAGGTCTTCCACATTGGAAAAAGAGCGGTCGGCTGTTCTGAAAAGCTTTCTCAGGAGGCGCATTTTACTGGTTGGAAACTCTACAAACAGGGCTTGCCCTTTTGGCTTGAGCACCCGGTTAACCTCATTGATGAGTTGCTGGCCTTTGGGGGAACAGGTCAGGACTTCCAAACCAATGACCACCGGAAAGGTTTCTGCAGGGAAGGGTAGGACCGGAAACACCGTCTTACGGTGCTCGAGGTTAGGCTGGGAAACCATCCGGTGGAAACCTACGGCAACTATCCGGTTTTGGGGATAGGCCTTGGCCAGTTGACTTAAGGCGGAGCCAGAACCACAACCTAGGACTAGGACCGCATCTTGCGGCTTTACTTTAACGAAGTCAGAGACGATGTCTGCAACCATGTTGGTAAAATTCTAACCAATCTTAAAAGATTCCTCCCGCTTAGAGTAACTCGGCAGGCAGGTGGTTATAATTAATAAGGGGCGAGAGCCTTTTCCCTTTTGACAAAATCATTAGTATATTATAATATTGCATTAGACTTATCCTTTTTATGGAGGTTGTGATCAGCATGCCTTTTTACGATTTCCAGTGCCTCGATTGCCAGGAGAAATATACGGTTCTGGTGGGGTGGCAAGATAAAGATAAGGCCAAATGCCCCAAGTGCGGATCCACCAATAAGAAGGAGCGCTACGAGGACTATCGGTTTAGCTCCAAAGGAGCCTCAGCAAGCGGAGGTTCGACTTGTACCCCTTCTTTCGGCGGGGGCTGAGGCATTTAGTTCAAAGGGGCCGGTCGGCCCCTTTGTTCGTAAAGCGATCTACAGTCCGAAAAGTGTAAAAAAGTTAGTAGCAGGAAGAGGAGTATATTTTGCCGTAATGGTTGAAGCGAAGAAAAAAGGCAAGAGTAGAGGTGGAGGGTCGCCGGTGAAAGAGGTGGATATCTATACAGACGGAGCCTGTTCAGGCAATCCGGGACCCGGCGGTTGGGGTGCCGTCCTCATCTACGGTAGTCACCGGAAAGAGCTTTCTGGCTCGGATCGCCAAACCACCAACCAGCGCATGGAGCTGACCGCTGCCATCCGGGCCTTGGAAGCCCTTAAAGAGCCCTGTAGGGTCAGAATCTTTTCCGACAGCGCCTATTTAGTCAATGCCTTCAATCAAGGGTGGTTGGATAAGTGGCAGCAGGGCGGTTGGAAGACAGCCAAAGGGTCGCCTGTGGAAAATCAGGACCTCTGGCAAACTCTTTTGGATCTTACTTCCAAACATGATGTGACCTGGCATAAGGTTAAGGGACACGCCGATAACGAGCTCAACAACAGATGTGACCAGCTGGCCAGGATAGCGGCGGGGGAGGCAAGTCTTTGATGCGAAAAGGCAGCTTATTGGTAATACTAGTTGTTGCAGCCATAGGGGCAATAGGTATGTCTGTTTGGATGGGCAGTCAACGTTACCAAGATGTTGCGGCCGATGATGTGCTTTCCCGCTTCCAGCGAGGAGAAAAGCTTATTATTGTCGATGTGCGGCAGCCGGACGAGTATGCCGCCGGGCATATCCCAGGCGCGATTTTAATTCCTCTTCCGAATTTGGAAGACTACCTTGACCAGCTGGATAAAGAGACAGAGATTTTTCTGGTCTGCCGCAGCGGAGTCCGCAGCCGAACGGCAGCAAAAATCCTGGCGGAAAAGGGTTTCCGCCAGGTGCGCAACATCTCCGGTGGCATGTTGGCCTGGAAGGGGCCGGTAGAAAGATAGGTCCCTAGTAACCCAGGCGGGAACAGAAACTGGCGTCGATGGCTGTGTCCCAATCGGGTAGAGCCCGGAGCTCTTTTTGCTCCCAAAGCATCTGAGCCGTTTTTTTCAGGCTGTTCTCTACTTGGGGAGTCCAGCCAACCTCGTAGAAATGATACCCTAGGCTGCGTTGGGCCAGCTCTGGGCTGAGACCGCTGATCTTGGCAACTACTTCTCCGGCTTTGGTTGGGTTCTCTTGAATAAATTCCGCTGCCCGGCGCAGGGCTTTTAGCACTTTCCGAACGGCTTCTGGATCATTTTCCAGCACCGAAGTTCTGACCACCAGAGTCAGGGGGAAGATCAGTTCAGAGTCTTTCAGGTTCAAGAGCTCACGGCCCAGGCCGGCGGCTTCGATGAGGCTGGGAGTGGGCTCCCAGGTGAGCACCGCATCCACCTGAGCTGAGGCCAGTGCTTCCGGCATGTTGGCCGGTCGAATGTTAATCAGCTTGAATTCAGTCAGCTCGTATCCGTATTTTTGGCAGAGGAGTTGAAAGGCGTTAAACCCGCTGGTCCCTCTAGTGACTCCGATACGTTTTCCCTGCAGTTCGCTGAAAGCGGTCACCTCCGAATCTCGAACCATCAGGCGCTCTCTCTTGCCACCGCCTCCGACTGCGGCGACGACTTTCACCGGCAACCTGGCGGCTAGGGCGGTGATGGTCGGCATATCACCGACGACTCCGAATTGGATCGCTCCTGCGGCTAAAGCTTCGTTAATCAAAGTCCCGTCGTTAAAGATTCTGGTCTCCAAGGCTACCCCTTCAGCGCGGAAGAAACCCAACTGATCGGCCACTGCTGCCGTGGCTGCGCCGAGACTTGGCTGATAGCCAAACCCGTAGTCCGCGCCTTGAGCCTGGCCGGCGGCTAAGAGGAGCAGCATCATTACGATTCCCAGCTTTGTCTTCATGCCAATACCTCCTGCACTTCAATGAGATCGGTTATTTTATCCCGGTAGTGAAGGAACGCCGGCTCGCTGAGTTTTCTTGGCTTAGGAAGATCGATTTCGATTTCGGCCTTAACCTGGCCCGGTCGGGAACAAAAGACGATGACTCTGTCGGCAAGATACACCGCTTCCTCCACATTGTGGGTGATGAAAACAACGGTCTTCCGTTTCAATTCGCAGATATATAAGAGCTCATCTTGGAGCTTGCGCCGGGTCTGGGCATCTAGGGCGCTGAAAGGTTCATCCATCAGCAAGATCTTAGGATCGAAGGCCAGCACCCGGGCCAAGGCGACTCTCTGGCGCATACCTCCGGAGAGTTCATGGGGCCTGAAATGGGCAAAATCAGAGAGACCAACCAAGTCCAGCATTTCCTTGGCAATCCGGAAGGCCCGCTTGCGCAAGGTTCCCTGACAGAGCAGGCCGAAGGCTACGTTTTCCAGTACAGTCAACCACGGAAAGAGATTGGGCTCTTGGAAGATGACCCCACGCTCCGGATGAGGGGCTGTGACTTGGTGACCATCGAGGAAGATGCTTCCGCTGGTGGGTTTGGTGAAACCGGCCAAGATATCCAAAAACGTGCTCTTGCCGCTGCCACTAGGGCCGATGATGCACAGAAGCTCCCCGTCTTTCACGATCACATTGATATCCGAAAGCGCCGGCAAACCTTGGTGTTGCTCTTTGTTTTGATAGGTGTAACAAAGGTTCTGAACTGTCAGCACTAGCATCCACTCCTGTTGGACATTCCCCAGATTTCCACTGTCTTGGCTTCAATCTTCCGGAAAACGCCGCGTTCGATAACCAGGCCGATGATGGCGATGATGATGATGGCCACAAAGGCCGAAGGGTAATCCAGGCTCCACCTGGACTGGAAGATGGCGTAGCCCAGACCCTGGTCCGATCCGCCGACCATCTCTGCAGCAATCAGGGCCCGCCATCCGTTGGCCAAGGCCGTTCTAAGCCCACTTAAGAGGTGGGGCAGGGAACCGGGCAGCAGAATCTTCAAAAAGATGGTGGTTTGTTTGGCGCCCATCATCTGCCCGGCCCGCAACAATCCCAAGGGAACGCTTTTAATGCCGGTGGTTACGTTGATAATTACCGGAAAAAGGCCGGCTAAAAAGATGATGAAAACAGTGGACCGCGGTCCGAGGCCCAAAAGCAGTATGGCCAGAGGAATCCAGGCCAGGCTAGGGACAGGTTGAAGCAGAGCGGTAATGGGAATGATGATCTCATAGGCATGGTCAAAGAGGGTTGCCAGAATCCCCAGCACGAGGCCGGCTATTGCTGCCAGGATGAAGCCGATCCCCCACCTCAGGAGGCTTGAGCCAATATGCTGGTAGATGCTATATTGGAGAAAGTTTGCGCCAAAGAGGAGTTCCGCTGCCCGGCTGAAGGTTTCAATGGGTGTTGGGAAAGGTGCTCCTTTGACCTGTACTCCCCAGGCGGAGAGCTGCCAGAACGCCAAAAGAAACAGGTACGGAAACAGCCGGCGCAAGAAAAGGTTGAGAAGCTGAGGAAGTTTGCTCCGAAATCCGGCCCGAACGAGCTGCGTCCAATGGGAATCCACCCGTATACTCAAGAAAGCGGCCCCCTCATTCTGAAGTCTGGGATCCTCTATAGAGTACGCACAGGTAGCGAGATGTGCTAATGTCTTTGCGAAAACTGTAAATCCTTGTCTACTCTCCAGTATTTCACCAGGGTAAAAGCGTTATCTGAGGATAAGCTATTAACAGCAATGTGAAAGGAGGGATAACGAAATGGCACAGGGTTCTGATACTTCCAACAAGCCTCTCATCCAGCAAGCCTACAATGCACTCGAGCAGTTCAAGTACGAAGTAGCCAGTGAGTTGGGTATCAACAACGAGTACCAGACTGGTTACTGGGGGAACATTTCCTCCAGGGAGTGTGGTGCCGTTGGTGGACATATGGTACGCCGAATGATCGCTGCCGCCGAGCAGTCCTTGATCGAACAGGCTACCGCCAATGTAAAGAGCCAGTTCCAACAGACGTTGAAGGGAGCCGGCTTCCCGCTGGAACCTGACGCAAAGACCGGAACCAGCTCAGCACATAATAAACAGGAATACTAAAGATCTTTGGGAGTGAGAAAATCGCCTTCACTGGGACCTTGTCTGGCGGCAAGGCACTCCCAAAAAAGATATAAGTTAGGCCGAGAGGATACGCTCTCGGCCACTGCTATTTTTGGCTATTTTTCTTCGGGTACGTACTTATCTAGCAGTTCCTTGATCTTAGCTGATTGTTCCGCTTCCACCTCAGCAAAGGTTTTGAAGGCCTCTTTGATCTCTGAGATGGACTCTGATTCTGCAAACCGTTGGTAGTCACGAACGGCTTCTTGTTTCTCCAGCATGGTTTTGGTTAAGAAAAACCTCGTATCCATGGCTCCTAGTCTTCTTGTTGACCCAGTTTATAGACTAAACCAGTGAGGGTCCGTTTTTCATCTTCGTCGGCGATCTCCCAGAGCTCTTTAACAAGAGCTTCTTCGGGGGTATCGGGCTGAACGAAGTTGACCATCATATCAGCTAAGTTGATCATTCCTTCTTGCTGGACTTCTGGAGAAACGCCGTGTGTCTGCCCTTCCCGAATTCTCTGCTTCAAAGTTTGCTTGAACTTTCCCAGTAGATCCTTGGACATTATTTGTCACCTCCTTTTGAAACCTTTCCACCGTCTAAGTGTATTATCACCTAAAGGGAATAAATAATGCGGGTAAAAGGTTCCTGACGGGTGGGGCGTGCTGCATTAATTTGGCTGGCTGAGGGCAAATTTAGGGTAAAGACATCAGGAGGCGGGATTTTTTGGCCAATTTAAAGGAACTTTCTCAGCAAGAAACCCTCTTTACCGGGGGACACCGGGCTTGTTCCGGGTGCGGTTTCCCGATTTTGGTCAGGCTGGTGATGACCGTTGTCTGGCGGCCGGTGGTGGTTTGTGTTGCTACCGGTTGCTTGGAGGTAACCAGCACCATTTACCCTCAGACGGCGTGGAAATGCCCCTTCATTCATTCGGCTTTTCCCAATGCCGCCTCGACTTTAAGCGGTGTGGAGGCGGCGTATCGCTCATTGGAACGCCAGGGGAGAATCAGTGAGAAGTTTAGTTTCATTGCCTTCGGAGGAGACGGCGGAAGCTACGATATTGGTCTCCAGGCTTTATCCGGCGCTATGGAAAGGGGGCACAGGTTGCTCTATATCTGCTACGACAACGGCGGGTACGCTAACACCGGAATTCAAAGGTCTAGTGCTACGCCGAGGGGGGCAGCCACCACCACAACCCCTCCTGGCCAAGTGATTCCCGGCAAACCCCAGGCCCGCAAAGACCTGACGGCAATTATCGCTGCCCACAACATCCCTTATGTGGCTCAAGCGGCCATTTCCCACCACATCGATCTAATTGCGAAGGTGGAGAAGGCCCTGTCCAAAGAGGGTCCCAGTTTTATCAATGTGATGGCTCCCTGCAGGCTGATCTGGGCCACTCCCCCGGAAGAGACCGTGGAGGTCACCAGGCACGCTGTGGAGTGCAACTTCTGGTCCCTTTATGAGGTCGATGAGGGAGAGTGGCGATTGACTTACCGGCCTCGGGTCGAGAAGTCTTTCCGGGAGTGGCTGGCCCGGCAGGGCAGGTTCAAACACCTCTTCAGAGGCGATCACGAGGATATCCTCAAGGAGCTGGAAGAAGAAGTGGCTGAAAGGTGGCGGCGCCTGAAGGAACTCTGCAAGGTGGAGTAAAGGCGAATGGGGCAAGGAGAGACCTTGCCCCAAGTATTTGCGGCGGAAAACTCTGGCCTATTTGCTATTCTTAGGCCTGTAGGTTGCACACATGGTTTCCTCTGAGGTCTGAGCCTCCATAGCACCCATGGTACCGATCTCCATATTGAAGTTCCTGACGTTGTTCTTGATTTCAATCTCATCGGCCTCACAGACGTTGCCGGAGCCCCAGTAGTAACAGCTGTCTACGGTGCACTTTACTCCCGTGTGTTTTTTCGCGGTTTTTTGGACCATCTGAACACCTCCTGAAGTAAGTTTTTTAAAAAAGCGGCCTTTATATACGTTAAGTCGGTAAAGGGTTTTCTTTTTAGAATCAAGAATTTACACTTTGAGGTGTTGAAGATGAGAAAATGGCTCTTGCTCCTGATCCTTGTTTCAGTAGCCGCTGGTTTCTGGTATCTGAACACCCGTCCCAGAGAAATAGAGTTGACTTTATACTTCGGTGACGAAAACGCCGAGTTTCTGCGTCCGGAAACCCGCAGGGTGCAAATATCCCCAGGAGAATCCAAGTTAGCGGTGGCGGTCACCGAGTTGATCAAAGGTCCAACTGAACCAGGTTTGACCATCACTATTCCTGAGGGTACCCGGCTGTTGGGCTTAGAGGTAAAGGATAATGTGGCTTGGGTTAATTTTTCCCGGGAGATCCAGACGAGGCACTGGGGTGGTTCAGCCGGGGAGATGTTGACGACTTTCTCAGTGGTAAATACTTTGACGGAGTTTCCAGAAGTCCAGGCCGTCCAGTTTCAGGTGGAGGGAAAAGTTTTGGATTCCATCTGGGGGCACGGAGTCACCGACGAGCCCATCGGGCGCAACCCAGATCTGATTGCCCCCGGAGAATAAGGGGGAAAATAATCCTCCTGCCTGAAAACAGTCTAATTTTTAGGGCTGTTTTTCTTTTTTTTGTGCATAAAATTTACCAAAAAAATCGTGAATAAACAGACGAATATAGCAGGAAAACGGTACCGTAAGGGCGTAGGAAGAAAATGAGAGAAGATGCACATACTTAATAAGAATTGGTATCTTAATTGCTGATTCGCCGGAGGTGGGAAAAGTGGCAAAGAAGGAAATAGTGGTTTTAGGGGCTGGATACGCTGGAATTCGGGCAACGCAGGATCTGGCCAAACTCTTCAGGCGAGAGCCGGATTATCAGGTTACACTGATAAACAAGCACAATTATCACCAATTTATCACGGAAATACACAAACCGGCGGCGGGCACGGCCTCAGTGGAACATGCTCGAATTCCCATTTTTGACCTGATCGACGAGTCCCGAGTGAATTTTATCAAGGCCACCGTCACTAAGATTGTTCCGGAGGAAAACCGGCTGATCTTCGAGGACGGGCAGGAGAAGACGTACGACTACCTCTTGATTGGGTTAGGCGCTGACCCAGAGTTCTTCAACATCCCGGGTCTTGCGGATCATAAGTTAACTTTACGCAGTGTCAATGCCGCCCGGCTGATTCGGACCCATATTGAGAAGATGATGGCCGAGGGCAAAGAACAACCGGCCGACAAAAGAAAGGCCTACTGGACCTTTGTTATTGTCGGCGGTGGTATGACCGGCATTGAGTTTGCCGGAGAGTTAGCCGAAATCATGCCCAAACTCTGCCGGGAGTACGATGTTCCTCTGGAAGAAACCAAAATTTACATCATCGAGGCTCTGCCTAATATCCTCTGTGATGTTGATGACGACCTTTGTAAACATGCCCAGAGCGTGTTGGAGGCCAAGGGCGTGGAGTTCATCATCGGGCGCCCGGTGGCCAAGATTGAAGAGGACGCGGTTTATCTCAAAGACGGGGAAGTCATCCGCAGTAAGACCGTGGTCTGGTCCGCTGGGGTGCGAGGCAACCGGATTCTGGATGAGTCCAATCTTCCTACGGCGGGTAGGGGGAGAGTAGTTGTTGATCAGTATTTGCGGGTTAAGGACCATCTCAACATCTTTGCAGCCGGCGACTGCGCTTATGCAGTGAACCCGAAGACAGGTAAACCGGCGGCTCCCAATGCCCACAACGCTATAGACATGGGGGCTGTGGCCGCCAGAAACATTTACAACTTGGAGAAGGGCAAAGACCTCGAACCCTTTGAGGAGAAGTACCTGGGTTCGGCTACTTCTCTCGGCGGTCGGTCTGGTATTGCCGACGTGGGTAAGCTGAAATTCAAGGGGCTACCGGCCACGATCTTTAAGGAGATGATCAATGTCAAGTACGTCCACTCCATCGGCGGTGTGCCCCTGGTCATTCGCAGGTTACTGGGACACTTGCGCAAATAGCCGGTGAGCTTTTCAGTGTCAGCCTTGGCAGAGGCCGAGGCTCTTTTTTTATCCTTGCTCAGTTCGATAAAGAAATAAATATTGCGTAAAACTTGCATTTATCGTATAATATAAGCAATTAACCTGACGAACCTATCACTTAACTCTCCAAAATCAGCGAATTTATCGGATGAAAGGGGCGAAAGACTTGGATACTCCTAGGTTGGATACCCTGGATCGCTTGATTCTCAAGTACTTACAGGAGGACGGCAGAACTCCCTTTACGACTATCGCCAATGCCGCCGGAGTTGCCGAAGGTACCATCCGGAAGCGGTACGCCCGCCTTGTGGAGAAGGGTTTGGCTAAGGTGGTTGCCGTGGTCAACCCTGAGGGCCTGGGGCTCAAGACCAGGGCTATTGTGGGGATCGAGGTTGAAGGAGAACAGGGTGAGGAAGTAGCAACGGAACTGGCCAAGCTGCCGGAAGTTCGCTATGTAGCCATATCGGCCGGTGAACACGACTTGATCATAGAGGTCGTGGTCGCCTCTAACGAGGAGCTTTACAAGTTTTTGACTAAGCGGCTGCGGGAGATCAAGGGCGTGAAATCCAGCGACACTTCCATGATCATGAAGACCAGCAAAGAAGCATACACCTGGTCGCTAAAGGACTGAGGAAAAAGGAGACTGAGGAGGAGAAGGATGAGTAGAAAGCTGCTTTTTGGTTTTGTTGTTGCGGTCCTTTGCTTCAGTTTGGCCCTTATTGCCAGCGCCAAAACCTATCGCATCGGAGTGACGCAGATTGTAGAGCATCCTGCTTTGGATGCGGCGGTAGACGGTTTTCAGAAAGCTCTAGCCGACGCTGGGATCGAAGTGGTCTATGACCGCCAAAACGCCCAGGGTGATATGTCAACGGCTCTGATGATCGCTCAAAAATTTGTCAACGACAGAGTGGACTTGATTCTGGCTGTAGCTACACCCACCGCTCAGGCTGCGGCCAATGTTACTAAGGATATTCCAATTTTAATCACAGCAGTGACCGACCCGGTCTCCGCCGGCTTGGTGAAATCCATCGAGCGCTCAGGCACCAATGTGGCAGGAACCTCTGACCTGAACCCCGTTGGAGAACAGCTGGCTCTCTTTAAAGAGATTGACGCGAGAATCAAACGCATCGGTGTAGTCTACAATGCCGGCGAGACCAATTCCGTGGTCCAGGTGAAGTTGGCTCAAAGAGAAGCCGCTAAACTGGGGCTGAAGCTTGTAGAGGCGGCAGTCAGCAATTCCAGTGAGGTATACCAGGCTGCTCTTTCCCTCGTGGGTAGGGTTGACGGAATCTATGTGCCAACTGATAATACGGTGGTTTCCGCTCTGGAATCAGTGGTGAAAGTGGCAGCAGAGAATGATTTGCCTGTGATAGCAGGCGAAGAGAACAGCGTTGCCAGGGGATGTCTCGCCACAGTGGGCATTGACTATTACCGTTTGGGATATCAGACCGGCGAGATTGCTGTGGACGTTTTAACCGGGAGGGCCAAGCCACAGGATATGGCTATCCAGTATCAGAAGGATATGAAGCTAGTGATCAATCTGAAGGCTGCAGAGGAACAGAATGTAAAACTACCCCAAAGCTTGCTTGATAGGGCCGACGAGATCTTGAAATAAGAGGTGTAGAGGTTCCAATTAGAGGTGACAAAAGATGCTGACTTTTCCGGTGGTAGCCGGAGTAATAGAACAAGGGTTAGTTTACTCTTTGATGGCACTAGGGGTTTATATAACCTTCCGGGTCCTTGATTTCCCCGACCTCTCCGTGGATGGAAGTTTTCCCTTGGGCGCGGCCGTCAGTGCCAAACTGATCGTCGACGGCTACAATCCTTTTGTGGCTCTGGTGGTGGCGCTGGCGGCCGGGCTGGCCGCCGGCGCTTTTACCGGTTTTCTCAACACCAGACTCCGGATCTCCAGTTTGCTAGCGGGGATTCTGACCATGACCGCTCTCTATTCGGTGAACCTTAGAATCATGGGTCGGGCTAATATCCCCTTGCTCATGGAGCCCACCTTTCTGACCCTTTTGGAGAAGGCGGGAATTCCCTCAGAGTACGTGGCCCTCGTGAGTTTCTTTGTTCTGGTCGTAGTGGTAAAACTGGTCTTAGACTGGTTTCTTCACACCGAGGTTGGGTTCGCTCTCAGAGCCACCGGTGACAATCCCATAATGATCCGGAGCTTAGGTGTGAACACCGACCGGATGAAAGTCTTCGGCCTGGCTATCTCCAACGGTTTGGTGGCCTTTTCCGGGGGGCTGGTCGCCCAATACCAAGGGTTTGCCGATGTTGGAATGGGCATCGGCACTATCGTCACCGGCTTGGCCTCAGTGATAATCGGAGAGGTTTTGTTTCACCCCAGACGCGTCGTCACCCAGGTGCTTTCTGTGATCATCGGGTCCATGGTCTACCGTTTGGCTATTTTTTTAGCCCTTCGCTTAGGTTTTGCTCCCACTGACTTGAAACTTGTTACGACGGTACTGGTGATAATTGCTTTGGCTGCACCGACCTTTTCCCGTTGGCGCAAGCAAGCTAAACTGCTTCCGAAATCAGCTGCAGGAGCGTGAAACCGGTGCTAGAACTCTACGAGATTAGAAAAACCTTCAACCTGGGTACGCCGACACCGACTCCCGCCTTAAGAGGGGTGAGCTTAAAGCTTAGCCCAGGAGAATTCGTGACTATTATAGGCAGTAATGGGGCGGGTAAATCCAGCCTCTTGAATGCTATTGCCGGAACCTTTCCTGTGGATAGCGGAAAAATTATCATTGATGGTACCGATGTTACTGACTGGCCTGAATACAAACGGGCGAGTCTGGTGGGTCGGGTTTTTCAAGATCCAATGATGGGTACCGCCGCATCCATGTCCATCGAAGAGAACATGGCCATGGCTGTCAAACGAGGGCAAGCCAGGGGGCTCGCCCGGGGGATCAAGGGTGAGATGCGTTCGTACTTTCGGGAGCTGTTGGCAGGTCTAGGGCTTGGCCTGGAAAACCGGCTCACCGATAAGGTTCGGCTGCTCTCGGGTGGTCAGAGGCAGAGCCTCACCCTCTTGATGGCCACTTTGTCCAAACCCAAGCTCTTACTTTTGGATGAACACACGGCGGCCCTGGACCCCAAAACCGCTCAGCAGGTTTCCCAGCTGACTGACAAAATTGTCAGAGAAAACAACTTGACCGTTCTGATGGTCACCCATAACATGGAACATGCGCTAAAGACCGGAACCCGTACCATAATGATGCATGAGGGTCAAGTGATCTTTGATGTCTCCGGCCGCAAACGGGAGCAAATGAAGGTCGCCGATTTGCTCTCTGAATTTGCCAGACTCCGGGGGGAAAGGCTAGCAGACGACAAAATTTTGCTGGGCTAATCCTCTCAGAGGAAGGAATGGCAACGGCAGTGACTAATTACATTATTTAAACTAATCATAATTATCCATGTTTTGGAGGTACTGGGTTGAAAAAAATACCAAAACCGGCGCTGGAGCGTCTCTTTATTTATTATCGAGTGTTATTGTCGGCGGAGCAGAACGGTGAAACCGTTATATCTTCAGTGGAAATGGGGAAGAGGCTGGATTTGGATCCGGCCCAGATTCGTAAGGATCTGACTTACTGCGGTGAATTTGGCAAACCCCGGATCGGATATCGGGTAGACCGCTTGAAGAATGAGCTCAAGAACATCTTAGGTCTGGAAGAGAAAAAACAGGCGGTGATCATTGGGGTCGGCCGCTTGGGGATGGCCATTTACAGCTATCCCGGCTTTGCCAAATTTGGCTTGGAGATTGTTGGGCTCTTTGATAATGACCCCACCAAAGTCGGATTGGTGCTCGGGGGAGAACCCATCAGAAACATCTCTGAACTAGGGGACTTCATCCGTGAAAAGCGGGTTCCCATGGGGATCCTCACTGTCCCGGCCCCGGCCGCTCAGAGAGTGGCTGATATTATGGTTGATGCCGGAATCTGTGCCATTTGGAATTTTGCCCCGGTCACCCTGAAGGTTCCGGATAGGATAACCGTCCGGAACGAGGATTTGGCCGTGGGGCTTGCTACCTTATCTTGGAACCTTTTGCAGTCCGGCTGCCCGTACATGGAGCGCAACACAGATACCAAAGAGTAAAGGAGAGCCAGGGCTGACCCTGGCTCTTGCTTCAGCCTTCTAGATCATTTCTGTGTTTCTAGTATCTGATTCAAAACCCGCTGTCTGAGCTGGCCAATGGCTTTAAAGTCCATGTTGGGGATGTACAATTTCTCCATTTCGTCATGGATTTCTTTGGCCTTGCGGATGTAGGAGACGGCGACGCCTAAAAGCTCCCAGTAATACTTCTGGACCGTGGCCAGAATCTCGGCATCGTCTTCCAATCCTTTTTCCCTGACTCCGGAATTCAGATTAATCCAGAGATCTGATTTGGACCTGGTATAGGCGTGGGGTTCTTCGGAGGTAGTGATGGCCACTCCTAAGTCGGGAACCACAAGGTGTTCCACTCTGTCTGGGTTGAGGGCGCAGTGGAACATTTCCAGGTCCAAGCCCCGTTCAATACCGGCCTCGGCCACTTTGTTTAAGAGTTTTGACCGTCCGGTGCCCGGCAGCCCGTGGAGGACTATTTTCATTGGCATGGGATCGATGATGGTTTCCAGGTGATTGATCATGCCGTCGGGGGTGATGGCTGAACCAAAGAGGTGGCGGATTTTGCCCTCGATCTCCGAGACCGGCCGATTACCGTAAATCCTCTCGATTAACTCGGCGGCCTTTTGGTTGATATACCCTGAGCTCATATGTTTTTTGATCGTTGCTTCCCAATCTTGGTAGACCGATTCGGCAGCTGCTAAATACTTGTAGGTCCGCTGGAAGAACTCGGATACCCGGGTGTTCAGGCGCAGGATCTCCTCTTTATTCGCTTTTAATTTGGCAGCATCCCAGAAGTCCCCCAGGTGCAAAATCTCATCTACACCCCCGGGATTGCGAGGATCAACGA
>JACDOJ010000012.1 GCA_017656135.1 Bacillota bacterium
CGGCCACCGGGACCCAGTGATGCTTGAGAAGAGAGCCGTTTAATTCGATCCACCGATAGCCCAAGGTCTTTTGGCCCCGAAGGCCAAAGGAGAGGGGACCGGTGGTGATGACCGGAACACCGTAGGTATTGATTTCACTGGCCGCAGCTCTGAGGGGAAGCACCCTCTTGCCTACTCTTTCCCTGCCACTTTCTACAAAATCTCCGCCAACAGTTTATTAGATAGACCAAACAAAGACACTCCTTGCTAACAAAAAAGTTCGAAATATAGCAGGATTTTGCCACTATGACCAAGAACCTTCTATCGAGCCCCCTTATGGGGGGGGTATTAAGTACTAATTATAGTTTTGTTATAGTTTTGCTGCCCGTTTCCAATAACCACTAATCTTTTCGGAGGTGCACGAAAATGAAGGAAGAGAAAATGGAGAAAATGAGCAGGAGAGAATTCTTAGTCGGTACCGGTGGATTTGCAGCCGGTGCTGCCGTAGGCGCAGTTTTAGGCGGAGGCGTATTCAACCTACTTCCAGCCGCGGCTGCCGAAGCTACTTATCCGTATCCGTATGTGAAGCTGGACCCGGAAAAAGTGCGGAAATACGGCTATGAACTGTATTACCAGGGTGGCTGCATGTACGGTGCTGCTAGCGCAATCATCAAGGCTCTGGCTGAGGAAGTCGGCGCCCCGTTCAGCTCTTTCCCCGTTGACATGTTCAAGTACGGTGCCGGCGGAGTAGCCGGTTGGGGGACCATCTGCGGCACTGTCAACGGCGCTGCTGCCGTCATCAACCTCGTAGCACCCAAGCCCGAGGCATTCCCGATGATCAGCGAACTTTTGGGCTGGTACTCAGAGACTCCCTTGCCCAGCAAGAAACTGGACGCCATTGCCAAATTCCAGGATCAGGCTCAGAGCGTTGCCACAACTCCCCTCTGCCACTCTTCCGTCTCTAACTGGTGCGAAGCCAGCGGCCAAAAAGAGAGTTCTCCGCAGCGCTTGGACCGGTGCGCCAAGTTGACCGGTGACGTCGCCGCCAAGGCTGTTGAGCTCCTGAACGCCTGGAAAGACGGCAAATTCGCACCTGTTTACAAAGTGCCCGCAGAGACCGCCAAGTGTATGGGCTGCCACGTCGGCAAAGACAGCATGCTCAACAACTCCTTCGGCAAAATGAACTGCACCAGCTGTCACGACGACCACACCAAGTAAAGAATCTACAAGCCGAGACTATAACCCCCGGATCACGACGACTCCGGGGGTTTCTTTTTGGGTAGAGTTGACCTTCTTCTCAGCCCGTCCCCGCAATATAAATAAGTGAGAATGATTAGGGCCTTTAGGAGGGGACGACTGTGGATAGATGGTTGAAATATGGTGGGGCCGTGGTAATCCTGGGAATCATGACCCTTTTAGCCTCTTCTTGGAACGGTATCATCCTCGCTTCCTTAGAGCGGTACCAGACCCCATTCTCGCTCTCATCTTACATGGTCACAGCCAGAGAGACAGTGGGAGAGCCCCAAACCGAGCGCATAATTTGGGTCATCGCTGACGGACTCTCCCCTGAAGCCGTCGGAAAGCTGCCGTTTTTAAGCGCATTATCCAAAGAAGGAGCCTACCGGGAGCTTACCACCGGCCAACCGGGCTTTTGCAAGCCGAGTTACGCCACCATTTCCTCAGGAGCCTGGCCGGAGGTCCACGGCGTCTTGTTCGATGGCTATCAGGGAGCCATGGCCGTCGACAACCTTTTCCTACGTTTGAAAGAAGCAGGACTCAAGACCGATGCAGTGGCCCACCGGTGGTGGCGGGAACTGAACGGCAACTACTTCAGCGACAAATCCCTGTTCTACACCGCCCACGAATCCAGCAACAGCCTGATGGACCAGCGGGTTTACCGCCAGGCCTTGGACTTTGTGCAAAACTCCGACTCCCACCTGCTTTTGGTTCATTTCCCCAAGCAGTCCACAGTAAATAACCTTGACAAGTTCATCTCCGGGCTGGCTGCGGATATTGATTTTCAGCAGGAAACTCTCTTCATCACCTCAAGCAGCAGCCCAACTGGTACGGTTCCACTGATTGCTGCAGGCAAAGGGATTTCTCCCGGTCACTATGATCCTGCAAACCAGATCGACCTCGCCACAACCATCGCCGGCCTGTCGGGCATCACCGGGCCCACGGAGGCCCAAGGAAGGATTCTCTGGGAGATGCTGACGGTTCCGGCACAGTACCGTTCTAGATTAGAGCGGGCCAGAACCCAAGTTTTTGCCGAGTTTGCCTCGGCCTACGTGACGAAGTTGGGGTATTCCGGACTGACCCGAAAGAACCTTTCAGAAGCCGCCTTAATCCTCGATGAGTCAGAGCGGCTGCACCGCACCGCCATCTATGAAGGGGCGTTCCAGGCGGCCCAAGATGCCCACAGGATTCTTAGCGCAGCCTTAGCCCAAGTCAGAGAGGACAAAATCTGGCGGGGACGCTGGGGGCGGCTGCCGGTGGTCATTCTATTGGTCGCCCTTATCGCTTGGGCCCAGAGCAAACCGGCCTTCCGCCACCGGCTGATTCTCTTTGCCGCCGGTCTCCTCTATCTTCTCTGGTACCAGCTCTTCTTCAGCGGAGTCTTCCAAAACGCCTTTGGTCCGGAGCTCCTAGCGAACCTCTCTGAAAGCGGTTTCTTCAGGGTGTTTGCAGTCCCAGCCTACCTCGGAGTGGTCCTGACCCTGCTCCTTACCGGCCTCTTACGCCGCCTTTGCCAAGCCTTTCCGCCCTTGGCCCGGCCGGAAGAAGGCTACTGGGAAGCCTTCTCCGACTATTTGGCCGCGATTATGGGAATTCATCTCTGGCTGACCCTGCTGGCCGCCCTCGGTTTCTTAGTGCACGACACCGTTGTCAGCTGGTACGTGCCTGATCTCAAGTGGATCACCATTACCTTGGCGGTCTTGCAGCAGATCATCTACCTAGCCCCGGTTATCCTGGTGGCCCCCGCTCTACCTTTCGGGGAGAACTATCTTTTCAATTTAGTTGTCAAGTCAAAGACAAAGCAGGATATGCCTGAAACTGGATATAATAGATAAATATTGGCAAATCATTCAAGTGAAATGAGGTCTAGAGATGGTACTTTTCGAAACTGGCACGGTCCGGATAAAATACGGCGCTGATTTTCAGTATTTGGACTTAGAGACTGTGAAACTCAAATCCATAATCGCTGCCAGCGGTGTCAACACCATCTCTGATATTGCGGCCTCGGTGCGAAGCGCCCTGGATAAACCGGTTGATAGCAGTGCGCCTCTCTCCAGTCGGGTCAAAGCCGGAGAAAGCGTTCTTCTGGTAGTTAACGATTATACCCAACGCTGGTTTCGTCCCCACCTTTTCCTCCCGCACTTAGTTGATTACCTGAACGAGTGCGGGATTCCTGATGAGAAGATCGCCATACTCATCAGCAACGGTTCCTTCCGTCCCAGACCGGACCAGCACCGTTGTATCGTAGGCGATGAAGTACAGGAACGTATCAGAATCTACGACCACGATAGCCAAAAAGATGAACCCCTCTACCTTGGCACTACCACCCAGGGAGTCCCGGTGTACATAAATAGCCTAGTGAAATCCTTTGACCACCTCATTTTGACCAATGGGATCAGTTACGACCTCTTGGCAGGCTTCAGCGGCGGAAGAACCAGCGTCTGCCCTGGTATCTGTGGGGCTGAAACCATCAAGGCCAACCACAACTTAGCCACGTTAAGCAGTTCCGGCTTTGAGATCGGACCGGGACTCTTGTCGGCAAACCCGCTCCACCAGGACATGATGGAAATCTGTGCCATGGCCCACCCAATCTTCAATTTCAGCGTCATCTGTAATGAGACCGGCAAGCACGTCGCCTATTTCGCCGGTGACTGGGATACCTCCTGGGAGATCGGCTGTTACGCCCTGCAGCAAATCTACGCGGTCCCGGTCCCTGACCCGGTGGACGTAGTCATTGCCTCTGTGGGAGGCTATCCCAAGGATCAAACCTTCTACGGTTCCGTCAAGGGGCTGTACCAGTGCACCGGGGCAGTAAAACCAGGGGGAACCATCATCTACCTAGCTGAATGTAGCGAAGGACACGGCAATTCTACTTTTTTTGAATCCATGCAGTTGGGGAGCTCCCAATCCATCGAACTCTCCTTGGCCTCTGAATTCAGCGTGGCTAAGCAAGTAGCTTTCCTCCACTCGCAGGTTGTGGAAAGCTACAATGTGATTTTAGTCAGCTCTTTAAGTGAATCTGAGTGCCTGCAGCTGGGCATGAAGCCTGCCTACTCCTTGGCGGATGCCATCAGCCAGCTGCGCTCCGAGCTGAAAACAAAGCCTGAGATAGCAGTGCTACCCCAGGCTGATTTAACTTTACCGATCCCTCTTAAGTAAGCTTTACATCAGGCTTGGCTGCCGACAGCCGGTTGGTTCTTTCTCTGAAACAGCCGGCGTATTTTTTGCCCCAAACTGTCCAGGGAGGCATATATGACCGGTACTACCACTAGGGTTAAGAAGGTGGCCACTGTCAGCCCGCCAATAACCACCACGGCTAAGGGAGAGCGCAGTTCTGCACCTTCGCCAAAGCCTAAGCTCATCGGTAAAAGAGCCAGAATTGTGGTCAGAGCCGTCATAAAGATTGGCCGCAAGCGCACGGGCCCGGCTTTCTTCAAGGCTTCCACAGCAGAGAGACCTTTCCGCCTCAGTTGGTTGGTGTAATCCACCAGGACGATGGAGTTGTTAACCACAATTCCGGCAAGCATGATGATCCCAATAATCGACACTGTCGAGAAAAGCTTGCCGCTGAGGAACAATCCCCACACCACCCCGATGAACGCCAAAGGCACAGCCATCATAATCGTAAATGGATGGACCAGTGATTCAAACTGAGCCGCCAGGATCATGTAGACAAAAACAATGGCCAGAACCAGTGCCAAGAAAAGGTCCTGGAAGGAATTGGCCATCTCCTTAGACTGACCACCCATGGAGTAGGAATACTGCGGTGGCAGGGGATAGCGGTCTAACCGTTTCTTGATTTCCTGAGTTACAGTCCGCAGGTCGGCACCGATAATATCGGCTGAGATCTCGACGACCCTCTCCTGATTTTCCCGGGTGATGAAGTTAGGGCCTTCTTCCAGTACCAGCTGTGCCACTTCCTTCAGGGGGACACGTACCCCAGTGGGAGAGGTTATCATCAATTGACCCAACCGGTCAACCGAAGCGGTACCATCTCTGGCCAGCTGCACTATCACATCATACTCCCGGCCGTCAACCTTGTACCTAGTAGCGGTAGTCCCTTCAACAGCGGTGCGAACTTGGGAAGCTATAGTATAGGCATTTAATCCTAAAGCGGCTGCCCGATCTCGATCTATGTGCACCTGCAGTTCGGGACGGCCTGAATCCAGGCTCGATTCCACCTCCCGGGTCCCTTCGACTCCTTTAACAATTTCCACAACATCATCAGAAATCTGATACAAGGTTTCTAGGTCCGGGCCTTTGATCTTTACGGAAACGGGTTTACCCCCTTCTCCCATCATCGACGTCATCGTCAGGGCATTTACACTAATCTCGGCCCCGGGAATCTTACTGACCCTCTGGCGGATCCACTCCGCAATTTCCACATCAGATCTCTGCCGCTTATCTTTATCTGATAAGCTAATTAAGTAGGAAGCACGGTCACTGCTGTTTCCAGAAGTAAGCCCAAAGTTGTCTTGGGCACCCACAGTTGCAAACACCGATTCAATCTCGGGAACTTGTGCCAGAATCGAATCTATTGTTCCGGCGACCTCCTCAGTCTTCTCCAAGACAGTGCCTTTCGGCATTTTAACGTTTACCTGTATCATGCTGAAATCAGCTTTCGGCATGAACTCAGCCCCGATCTTGGGAACCAGAGCCATACTTCCTACAAACATCAGCGTCACCAGAACAATGGTTGTTCTTCTATGAAGTAAACACCATTCCAGGAGACAGGTGTACCAGTACTTAACACCTTTTTTCTCTGTTTCAGCGGATTCGGCTCCCTCACTAACATCTCTCTTTGGTTCCCCTTTGTGCAGGGTCAAAAATTTGGAAGATAACATCGGAACAAGAGTCAGAGCTACAAACAGCGACGCCAGCAGCGAGAAGGTAACGGTAAGAGCCATTTCCTTGAAGAGCTGGGAGGTAAGCCCGCTAGTAAAGACGATGGGTAGAAAGACAACGACCGTAGTGAGGGTTGAAGCCACGATGGCCATCCCCACTTCACTGCTCCCTTCTTTGGCAGCCTCCAGCATAGAGTAGCCCTGTTGCCGGTAACGGTAAATGTTCTCTAAAACCACGATAGAGTTATCCACCAGCATACCGACACCTAAAGCCAAACCGCCAAGAGTCATCATATTTAAGTCCAAGCCGGCGAAATATACCAAAACAAACGTGGTAATAACCGAAATCGGAATGGCAATGCCAACTATGAGTGTGCTGGTAACGTTCCGCAAAAACAGGAGCAGAATTAACAAAGCTAGTAACCCACCGTAAATTGCGCTGTCTTTCAAACTGTCGATAGACTGTTGAATGAATTTAGCATCATTTGAGACAACCTCAAAAGAGATAGCACCAGGCAGGTCTTTTCGAATCTTGGCTATCTCTTTAAGGACGGCTTTGGATACTTCTACCGTATTGGCATCGGTTTCTTTATTAATTGATAGGCGAACCGCCGTCTTGCCGTCTAAGTAAACGTACCCGTCATCGTCATCAAAAGTATCTGATACCTGGGCAACCTCTTTCAGTTTAACCACTGCGCCCGAGGGGGAGAGAATATTCAAATTCGCAATCTGGTTAACATCGGTAAACTCGCCGGTCGTTCTGACCTGTAATTTTAGGTTGCCGGAACGCACCTCTCCTCCTGGCAGATTCAGATTTTCTGCCTGCAAGGTTTGGACTATCGACTGCAGGCTAAGTCCATAAGCGTTGAGTTTCTCTTGGTCCACATCGACCTCAATGATTCGGGTCTGCCCCCCCGAAACGCTGACTGAAGCTACTCCCTCAACCCGTTCTATCCGAGGCTTGATTTCATCCTCCGCCACCCTTTTCAGCTCGGCCAGGTCATCGATACCACTGACCGCCAGATACATCATAGGTTGCAAAGAGGGGTCAAACTTTACCACCATAGGTTTTTCGGCATCTTCCGGAAGAAAAGATTCGACCATATCAATTTTCTCCCGAATATCCAAGAGGGCAAAGTCCATGTCGGTGCCCCAATCAAACTCAACAACCACTACTGACTGTCCGGCAGAACTGGTCGAGGAAAGGTTCTTAACATTTGCCACTGTGCCTAAGACATCCTCGATCGGCCGGGTAATCATGTTCTCAATCTCCTGAGGGCCGGCTCCTTCATAAGAAGTAATAACCGCAGCCACCGGAAAAGTCATTTTGGGAAAAAGATCGATATTTAACCGGCTAATAGAAACTGTGCCCAGAACCAAAATTAAGAGAAAGATCATTAAGGTCGCAACCGGCCGCTTGATAGAAAGCTCAGATATCTTCATCTATCTCACCTCAACTGGAGAACCGTTCTTGACCTGATGTTGCCCTTTGATAATAACCTGAGCGCCTTCAGTCAGGCCTGACCGTACGGCAATCATCCCTGCACTCTCCAGACCCACTTCGATTTCGCAAACCTGTGCTCTGCCGTCTTCAACGGTGTAGACAAAGGGCTGGCCTCGGTCATAGAGTACAGCATCAACCGGCACAATCAAGACATCCTTTTCGGTTCCGACAACAAAAGTAACCGTACCGAACATGCCGGCCTTTAACTGATTATCCTCATTTTTAACGCTGATCTTTACTGGGAACTGCTGGGTCCTAGTATCGGCCATGGGACTGATGGTCTGGATAGTCCCGTAGAAAGTTACTCCCGGCAAGGCAGTTGCAGTCAAGGGAACCTGGTCTCCCACTGACAACTTGTTAATATAGGACTCAGGGACAAAAACCTCGGCCTCCATGGTCCGAGTATCCACCAGTACACAGCCGGGATTACCTGGTGCCACTACACCGCCTTCTTCTACACTCAATTGAGCCACTTGCCCGAAGATGGGGGCGGTGACCTGAGTGTATTCCAGCTGAAGTTTAGCCAGTTCCCAAGCGGTCTTGGCTTGCTTAACCTGGGCTTTAGCGGCATCCAACTGTTCTTTGGTAGCGCCCTTTTTCACCGCCGCCAGGCGAGACTCAGCTGCGGCTAAACCGGCTTTAGCCACTTCAACTTGAGCCTCAGCAGCATCAACCTGCCCAACCAAGGAGATGGGGTCAGAGTAAGACTCCTGAGCCAACTCCAAAGACTCCTTGGCTGAATCCAAGCCAATTTCGGCTTGACGCAGCCGTTCTACAGCGCTTTCATAAGAGGCCTTAGCAGACTCATATTGAAGCCTTACGCCATCAAGCTGCTGCCGGGAAATCATATCTTTTTGAAACAGCTCCTGCATCCGCCGGTATTCTGTTTCCGCGTTTTCATAAGCGATCTCAGCCTGATCCACACCGCTTTTTGCCGCTTCCAGCTGCGATTTAGCCAGCTCAACCTGAGTCTCAGCACTTTGCAGCTGCTGCTTGTATTGGGTCCGGTCAGCCAACATCTGCTCAGCGTTCTCCAAACTCTTAATAGCTCCGGCCAAACTGGCCTTGGCCTGGGCTACAGCGGCCTCCGCCTGCCGGATCTCTTCTTCAGAGGCCCCTTTCTCCAGCTGGGCCAAGTTGGCTTTGGCAGCCTCGTAAGCTGCTTCCGCCTGCTGAACCTGGAGACGATACTGGCGATCCTCAATAGTGAAGAGGACTTGGCCTTTCTCCACCCAATCACCTACTGCCACCTTAACCTCTTGAACGGTGCCGGAAACCTTCGGAACCACCGGCACAGTACTGGCAGGAGCAAAAGTCACATTCAATTCGATCTCTTGAGTGATATCACCTCTGCTCACCTGATAAGTCTCTACAGGAACTACTTTTTCCTGCTGGGTTTTACTGTCAACAGAGAGCGCCATAGCTGGCCTCTCAGCAGAGTTATTGCTGATGTAAAAGTATCCTCCTATGGCAATTAGGACAATAATACCCAATATGATCGGCCCCTTACGCATTTGGATCCACCCCCGGAACAATTTTTTCGATCTGGCCCATAGCCTTGAAGAGATCCACTACAGCTAGATAGTAATCGTACTCGGCAGTGCATCTATCACTTCTAGCCTGGTTCAAA
This sequence comes from Bacillota bacterium, assembly GCA_017656135.1. GTDB lineage: Bacteria > Bacillota > UBA5301 > UBA5301 > UBA5301 > JACDOJ01. The sequence goes on from JACDOJ010000012.1 coordinate 9,194, forward strand.
GTGCTTTCTGCTGTAAGGAGCTCCACGTTGGTGGCCGCCCCCAGTTCATACTTGGCCTTGGTAAACTCGTAGTTCTCTTCCGCCTGCTCCAGATTGAGAAGGGCAAGCTCCCGAGCCTGGCTGGCCTCGGAGATCGCCAGGTGTTTCTGTTTGATTTCCAGCTTGATGCCGTTCTCGGCCTGGGCAAAAGATTGGCGGGCTTTCTCCAAATTGGCCTGAGCCTCCTCCACTCCTGCAGCCCCAGCCCCACCGTCCGAAAATTTCCACTCGGCGTTCAGGGTCAACTGCCACTGAGCCTGACTCAAATCCAGAGTACCCCCTTGGGTTCCGTAACTGCCCACCAGGACCACACTGGGTTTCCAGTAGTCCTGGGCCATTTTCAGGTTCTCTTCGGCCATTTTCACAGCCAAGCGCAGGCCGGCCACCTCCGGCCGGCTCTGGAGAGCCAAAGCCGTAGCCTCCTCCACGCTGGGCAAAGAGTAGGCAAAGGAATAGGCCAAAGGTGCCAGTGTTATCTCTTCTTGGTCAGAGAGGCCCAAAAGGTTCTTGAGGTTTGCTTCGGCCAGCCAGTATCCGTGCTGGGCACGGGTCGCCGCTTGCTCGGCCTGGACCAGCTGGATTTTAGTGGCCAGAAGGTCGGCTTTGGTGGCATAGCCCAGCTCCAGGTTGGTCTCAACCAGCTTCAAGTGCTCCTGGACGATTTGAACATAGTCTTGGCTAACTTTCCGGAAGCTGTCGGCCTTGAGCAAGTTGATGTAGCCCTGCACGGCCTGGTAGATGGTTTGGGAAAGCTGTCGGTCGTATTCAAACTCAGCAGATTCCTCGCCTAATTCAGCCAGCTTTATTCCAGAGCTGATCTTACCGCCGGTGTAGAGAGCCCACTGCAGGTTGAGGCTGGTGGAGAACACATCATCAGACATAAAGAGAGGTTGTTCTTCTTCAAACTTGGAATAACTCCCGCTCAGCGAAAGGGACGGCCTTTTGGCAGCCTCGGCCTTCTTCACCCCGGCTGCAGCTCCAGCCAGAGCAGCTTCAGCCGGACCCATGTTCAGCTCATTCCGAACCGCCAACCGAATGGCTTCTTCCAAATCCAGCTGGATGGCGGCGGGGCTTGCCAGTGCCGACCCAACAGCAGTCAATAACAATACGCAGGCGAACACCAGTTGCGAGGTGTCGCGCAGGCGAAAAACCATCTTTTTCTCCCCCTTACAACCCGTATCTAGCTGCTAATACCGTGTAGTAACAAAGTAAACACAAATAGGGTTTCTTTTTCCTCGTTTAACTCTTCACCCGTGAGCAAATGCTGGCTGCCGATGCCAGCGAGGATCCCAGAAAGGGCCAAAGCCACTTTTTCCGGATCCAACTCCTGCCGGAAGAGCCCGGCCGCTACCCCTTCGGCAATAAGCTCAGCATTGATTTTTATAAACCTTTTTCGCCACTCCATAAAACGAGCGTGGAATCCCTGGCTGAGACCTTGGATACCTGTGGAAACTACTTTGCTTAAGTAATGCTGCTCCTTGAAGAAAAGCAGGTACTCCTCAATGACCCTGCGCAGTTTGGCATCTGGTTTCAGCTCCCCGTCGCTTAACACCAATTTCAGCCGAGCATAGACTCTGCTCAGCCCGGTCTCGATAATCCCTATAAAAAGCTCTTCTTTGCTGGCAAAATACCAGTACACAGTACCTTTAGCTACGCCGGCCCTCTCGGCAATTCTGGTCATAGTCGCGTTGTGATACCCGGATTCACTGAACACCTTGACAGCCGCCTCAAGGATCCTGTCTTTAGTCTCTTCACTTTCTCCCACAGCAAGAACTTTGTCGGCCCTGGCCAACTATATTACCTCCTCTCGACCGGACGGTCAGTCAATCCCAATTCTACCTGTGATGGAGTTTAATGTCAATACCTGTAGATTCTTGTTCTCGGATACCCTGGGTAGAAAAACAGATGCGCAACCTGTGGAGAGCAGCGCTTTTCTAAGTTTGAAAAGTGCCTATTGGCTCCTTAACTGATTAGTTTAGCCACGGGAGAGGATTTTCTGCATGTAAATGACATCCAACCAACGTCCGAATTTATAGCCCACTTCTTTCAGTAGACCAACCTGCTCAAACCCGTATTTTTTGTGCAGGTTCACACTGGCCTGGTTCTCCCCGGTGATCCTGGCCACCATCGTGTGAAAACCGCCTTCAATTGCGCGGGCCATCAGCTCCTCCAATAGGCGGGTTCCGATGCCCTGTCTCTGGTATTCTTCGGCCACGTAAATGGAGTGTTCCACCGTAAAGCGGTAGGCCGGCCGCTGGGAAAAAGGAGAGAGAGAGCCCCAACCCATGACTTCTTTCTCTTCAGCCACCAAGACCGGATATATCCCCCCATGCTGGGCAAACCACTCCTCCCGCTGCTCTATGCTGGTAGGCTGGGTATCGAAAGTGGCCGTGCTCTTTTCCACAAAGGTGTTGTAAATGTCGTTAATCCGGCTAAGGTCCCCTATTTCAGCCAAGCGAATCTTCATACTACCACTTCTTTGTGTCAACGTCCTTTCGGAAGTATCAGAAACATTCCTAACGCTGCAGAGACTCCCATTATCCCCCCAAAGATAAAGGGGGCCTTTGGGCCTATACTGGTCCAGAGGAAACCGGCAATTAAAGAAGCCGGTAAAAGACCTAACCCTACCAACATGCTGTGCAGCCCCAAGGCCGTGGCCCGGTTGTGGGCCGGAGCGAGCTCCGCCACCAGAGCCCTTTCCACCCCTTTGGTCAGAGCCTCGTAAAGCCCGTAGAAACCAAAGAGCCACCAGATCTGAGCCGCATGACTGGCAAAAGCGAAGCCAAAGTAGACTAGGCCGTAGAATATGTAACCGGCTGTCAACAGCCTCCTCCGCCCCACTTTGTCCGAACGGCGGCCGGCGGGAATGGAAAAGAGGCTGTATACCAGGTTGTAGACCAGGTAAACCAGGATCACCTGGGCCGGGGATATACCTAGGTCGACAGCTCTGAGCAATAAGAACTGGTTTGAGGAGTTGCCCAGAGTGAAGAGAAAGGCGATGAGCAAAAACCACTTCAACCTGCTGTCCAAAGCCTTTAAATCCCAGCTAAAGGTGGGCCTTTCCGCCCCTTGTCGCTGTGCCGCTCCTTCTCTGACCAGCAGTAAGACGCTGACCCCAACAGTGGCCGGGATCAATGAGTACAAGAAGGCCCTGGAGTACTCTCCCTGGTAGCGAGTGAAGAGAACAAAGGCAATTCCCACCCCGATGACGGCACCTAAAGTGTCCAACGCCCGGTGTAAACCGTAGGCGCTGCCCAGCTTCCCTCTGTCGGCAGATTCGGCAATCAAGGCATCCCGTGGGGCCGTCCGGATCCCCTTGCCAAACCGGTCAATGACACGCCCCAAAAGCACCCCGGTCCAGGAAGTCGCTAGGTAAAGAGCGAGTTTCCCAAAAGCGGCTGAAGCGTATCCGACGACTGCCAAGGGTTTCCGCCTCTGAATTCGATCTGAATAGTAGCCAGAGAAGACTTTAAGCAAACTGGCCAGGCTTTCGGCGATCCCTTCGATGATGCCGACGAAGGCGGGAGTGGCGCCGAGCTTGGCGGTGAGAAACAAAGGAACTAAAGGATAGACCATTTCGGAGCTGATGTCAGTGAACAGACTGACCAGTCCTAATAAGACTATCGTACGCACATAGTCATCTCCTAGGGGCAAACTGCATAATCCTTCTCTCCCTTGGTGTAAATTACCTTCCTCTGTTTTCAGGCATCGGCTGCAATCCGGGAATACTAAGAGCCCAGGAGGTGTTAATTATGATGCACTGGTGGCCACCATATTACGGCGGGTTTGGTTGGTACTCCTTCCTTCCTTTGCTCTTCTTGGGTCTCATCCTGGTGGGCGGGTATTTCTTGCTTCGATCCTACCTGGCAGGCACCCAAAAGGCACTGCTGGGTGAGGACCCCCGGGAGATTTTACGCAAGCGCTACGCCAGGGGTGAGATCTCCAAAGAAGAGTACCTAGCTATGAAAAAAGACCTGGAAGATTAAGGAGTGGATTTTGTGAAGCCCCGATTCAGCCGCTACCTGGGTATAGTCCTGTTAACCGTTGGAATTGTCGGTGCTGTAGTCACATCCACCGACAACTCCGGAGGCTTCTTGGCCGACCCAGGCTGGCAGTATCCGCCTAGGCCCGGAGGTCCCCCCTGGAGCAGTCAGTTCGGTCCCTACACCGCCCCGTACGGCTGGCAGGACCCTCAAAACCTGTATACGCCGCCTCCTCAAGGCAACATCCCAACCCCGCCGGTCCCAGGTCCTTACTGGAATCAGCCTGATGGGAACCAAGCAGAGCCCCCTGATGAAGAGGAGCAAGTTTATGAATCCAACGGCGAAAGCATCTACTACACCCTAACTACAGCCGAAGGAGAACCGGTCATAGCCCAAATCCGCAATATGGGCCGTTTTCACCGGAACATTAGCTGCTCCAGCTGCCACGGAACACAAGGTCAAGGCGGGTACGTAGAGATGGGCCGCGAGTCTAAGGTGGCCCCTGCCATTGATTGGGAAACCCTAAGTAAAGACGTGGGCGGCGATGAAATGCTACGCCCGGCCTATACCGAAAGCACCCTCGGCAGGGCTATAACCCAAGGCATAGATTCTGCCGGACGCATTCTGGATTACTTAATGCCCCGGTTTCAGCTGGCTGACCAAGACCTAGCCGACTTAATTGACTTCCTCAAAACCTTGTAATTCTGGAATAATCGCCCTTCCCCAACAGATATTACAGCAAGGAAACCAGCCCACCCAGAGGGTACTAAGAGAGAGTGAGCCAAAGTCCACAGCAGATTCGTAGTCACCGACGCAGCTAGAAGGGGAGGAAGACTTGATGCAGCTCAAATCCAGCATCTGGGCCACCATTCTTTTTTTAATCATCTATTTTTTCACCGGGGCCGCCTCAGGTACTCCGGATAATCTTGCTGACCCAGGTTCCCCTTCCTTCCGACCTGGACAAGCATCGACTGCTTCCAAAAGCAACAGCCTTGAAGGTAAAGTCATCGTCATTGACCCCGGTCACGGCGGCTATAACACCGGAGCAGTTGGAGCCAGCGGGCGAACCTTTGAAAAAACCAACGTTCTCTTTATCGCCAAAGACTTAAAGAACATGTTGGAGAAGGCCGGCGCAAAAGTCATTATGACCAGGGATAGTGATATATCCCCGGAATTTGGCGGCATGGACCAACTGGAGTCCAGAGTGGCCATCGCCAACTCAGCCGATGCCGACATCTTCGTCAGCATCCATAATGACTCCAACCAAGATCGGACCATCGTCGGAACCACTACCTACTACTACGGCTCTGGAGAGTCCCGACGCCTGGCCGAATCGATCCAGTACCACCTGGTTAAACAGTTGGGCTCCAGAAATCACGGCACCAAAATTGCTCCCTTTCACGTGCTAAAAAGCACCCGGATGCCGGCAATCCTAGTGGAAGTGGGTTTCATCTCCAACTATTGGGAGGAAAAACAGCTGGCTGATCCGGCCTACAGATATAAGGCCAGCCTAGGTATATTTAACGGCATCAAAGACTACTTCACTCGCTGATGTGACTTTCCCCGGGAAAGATGTTTTTCCGCCTTTTTTTTGCCGGCCAGAACAGACTGGAGAGGAAATAGAGATACCCTGCTGTCAAAAGGCAGCCGGCCAAGGCCAGGGCCCAATGCCAAAACCGGCCCCAACCGGCGATTAACTCCCCTAATTCACTGTTGAGGGAAACCAAGGCAACCTGCCAGAAACTCAGAAAATAAAGGCTCAGTCCAAAGCGAAGGAGGCCCTGGGTGCCCAGGGCGCGAGCCTGGAAAGGTATACCAAGCTGCCTCCCGTGCCGAGCAGGAAAGAGCACCAGGCCGGCCAGGAAAAAAGGCCAGATGAGGCTCTTGAAGTGAAACTCCCTGACCTGGATGGTGAAGGAGGGAATATCGGCCAAGAATGCCACTGTCAACCCGCTCAAGATGAGCACCCAAGACCAGCCAGTCCAGTGAACAGTACCATCCAGGTAAACTCGGTCTTTGCTCACGACCTCCCGGAGAATGAGCCAGGAAAGAGGAATCAGCTCCACCAGACGCAAAATCCCCGGCAATTCAGATAGATGCCAACCGGTAAATATCCACACAATGTGCAAGATAAGCCCAGCCAGGCTGCAGAGCAGAATCATCCACCCCGTGGTAATCAGAAGCCTTTCAGCCTGATGAGGCCTGATGATCCCCCTATCCAAAAGTAGCCAGGTCCAGGTGGTAACCCAGAGCAAAACCACGGCCCCTCCCAACCAAGGGTGGGTCAGCTGAAACCAGTAAGGTGCCGGCGCCGTCAGGCAGAGCAAGGCGTAGACTCCCAAGAGGCCCAAAGCCAACAGCCCGGCATGCAGGGCAAATCCCCAGGCCCTCCCGGAAGCGGTGAAGCGGGAGCGCCAGTAGATGTTGGCAGAGAGGGCGATGAGGTCCGCTCCCAGGATCAGCAAGGCGCCTTGGGCAGAAACCATGGCCACCACCAGGGCTGTAGCCAGTAGGGCAAACCAGACCCTATCCCACGAGCTAACCGGAAAGAATCCTTGAGGAAGATACCAGGTGTAGTAGAAGTAGAGAAGGGCAAGATAACCGGCTATGACAGCAAAGATGTAGAAAAGAAAATAGACCGGCAAGCTTTGGGTCGCTGCCGGCATGAATAACCTGTCCCCGTTCAGGCTGAAGGCGAGTTGGGCTCCGTCTAAGACCAAGGTTCCCAAAAAGGAGACCACCGCGAGCCAGAAATACCACGTCGCTGGCATCTGAAGAGGAGAGCGCATGTCGAAACCTCCTACTTCAGATGTACTCAGCTAAAAGGGGGATAATGTTAGTGAGCCGTGGCATTTTTGCCGAATTGTTTGGCCCGGTGCTCTGCAAGTATTAGGAATTGATCCTATAATTCCTGCTTTTTACATGTTGATAGTAGAGAGTGACCAGGCCGGCGAAGACGAAGAAGAGCCCTAATCCCTGAATGACGGCGGGCTCGCTCCAAACCAAAAAGAGCCCCAGACCGACAAAGCACAGGCTCAGACCGACCATCACTTTGCGCCAAAGGCCTTCGATAGAGCCTTCCAGTCTTTGCCACCAACCAACCTGCTCTTCTTTCCCGGCATCTCCTGCTCCGGCGGTGATTTGCTTACGCAAGACCACATAGACCGAGGACTCTTTGGCCGGGTAAAGGACCGGTTGGTTCACCCCTGTAAAGAACAGGGCGCTGTTCTTCTGGGGAGAAAAGTCGGCCTCAAGCCCCTTGGAGTGGCAGTAAGTCTCCGCCAAGAACTCGCCCCGCTTAATTATGGCCGGGATGTACTGGGTGTCCAGAATCCCGATATCGTAGATCAGCGGATTGAGGATGACAATGGGTTTCTCCCGGACAACATTATCCTGAAGATCTGCAGCCAGCTGGTCCATGCTCATGATATCCACACTCTGCCCCAGGATATCGATGACCCCGTTATCCACCAGGTTCTCCTGGCGCAGCCCGGCGTAGCCCAAGTCTACGGCGATCACTCGGTCGGCTCCGGCCAGTTTGACCGCCACACCTAGAGGCAGGTTATCCCTGAGACCGCCGTCCACATAGTAGTGGCCTTTGTAGCGATAGGGTTCAAAGACGCCGGGAATTCCGATGGAGCAGCGGACCGCGTCAGCCACTGAGATATCGGAAATCAGGCGGAATCCGGAGAAACCCGGTCCGTAGCCGGCGATCAGCTGACCTTTTCCCGGTGCAAAAACCACCTCAGTACCGTCATTGATGTCCACCGCCGTCAAATAGAGGTCCAGAACTTGCTCAGCCTGCTTAGGGGATAGGGTCCTGTAGTCCTGAAAGTGCTTTAGATAGCGCAGGTTCTTGTGGATGTAGCGGCGGAGCTTGGCCCCTTTCACCAGCCCTTTGACCTCAGTCAAGTCCAACTTGATCAAGGCCTTCCACAACCGGCCCAGGGCGATATCGATGAACCGCCCTTCCTTCCCTATAATTGCTAAATAACGCTCTTCAATCTCAGCCGGAGTTAAGCCGGAGGCGTACAATGCAGCTACCACAGCCCCACCTGAGGTTCCCACAACACAGTCAGGTTTAATCCCGTACCGAGCCAAAACCTTAAGCACCCCAATTTGGGCGGCGGAACGAAGGCCTCCTCCGGAAAGTACCAATGCCAGTTTCTCTCTTTTACTCTCAGTGGAACGCACCTATCCAATCACCTTCCCCAGCTTCCCTGTTATATAATGCTAAGCATTTGGCAATGCTTTGAATGGTCTTTGAAAGGAGGAGTATGATGCCAGATGACCTTTACTCTCCTGATGTCCTCTACGATGTTGCCGTAGTCGGCTGCGGACCGGCAGGGCTCTCTGCCGCCATCACTGCCAAAATCCGCAATAAACAGGTGGCCGTCTTCGGAGTGGAGTTTTGCACCCCCAAGCTGCACAGTGCCGAAAAAGTAGACAACTACCTCGGTTTTAAAGATATTTCCGGAGCCAAGCTTCGAGACCGGTTTTTTGAGCATTTTCACAGCATGGGCCTTAAAGAACGCCCTGGAAGGGTAGACAGCATTCTTCCTATAGGAGACCGCTTCAACTTGGTAGTCAAAACCGATGTCTTTCAGGCCCGAACGGTGATCCTGGCCACCGGAGTGGCTACCACCAAATACCTGCCAGGAGAAAAAGACCTTATCGGCAAGGGCGTGAGTTACTGTGCCACCTGTGATGCCAATTTGTACAAAAACAAAGATGTGGCTGTCTTGGGTTACTGCGGCGAGGCGGTAGAGGAAGCCAATTTCCTAGCCGAGATCTGCAACAAGGTCTATTTTGTCAAGCAGTTCAAAGGCGTGGTCCACCTTGACCCTAAAGTTGAGGTGATCACCGAAAAACCCCTGGGTATCGTCGGCCAGGAGCGGGTTAGCAAGCTATCCCTCCAGGAACGCAACCTGGACGTGGACGGGGTTTTCATCGTCCGGGAGGTCACCCCAGCAGCCCAGCTAGTTCCCGGCCTGGAGATGACGAAAGGAGCCATTCACGTGAAGCGGAACCTCTCAACCAACATCCCAGGTGTCTTCGCGGCCGGAGATTGCACCGGAGCTCCCTTACAGCTGGCCAAAGCAGTAGGCGAAGGCAATGTGGCTGCCATCAGCGCTGCCAAGTACCTGGATAACCTGAAAAGGTAGTACACCTCACCCTCATTATCTACCAACATCTGGAAGTTGTAAAGGGATGAAGAAAGCGAGGACATTGCCGGCCCTCGCTTTTGGCCTACTCTTTATCTTTGTCTTGGTCTTCTTCCTCAGGCGGAATTTTAATTTCCCGCTTATGTTTCTCTGTCTTCCCCACCTGGCCAAAGAAACCGGCCATCTCCTTGGACCGGAATTTGGAGAGCATATACTTGATGCCACCGAGTCCTTTGGAGTTGACCAAGGCATAACCGACGAAACCGACGACAGCTATCCCTAAGAGCCAAAGGGCGGAAGTCCAACCACCGGATTGGTCGCCGGCCGCACGTCGTTCCAGGCTGACCCCTCTAGCGGGAGGCTGCTGTGGGGCTCGGCCCCTCTGAGCTTCTTCTCTGGCCTGAGGTGCGGTCACTCCCACCATGGAAGCCAGGACTTTGCCCATCATTTCGGCGGCTGCTTGAGCCCGTTCCAACCTGTTAGTATGGGTTCCAAACTCAAGGAGTATAGCTCTGGGAGCCAGGTCCTGGTTGTAGTTGCCTTTGGCCCAGAAGATCTCCTTGACCAAGCCTGGAAACATCTCATTGGCTTTAGCTTTAATCCTCTTGGCAAAGTCGAAGTTGACGGAACGGTTGGCGTTTTGTTTGCCGACTACGATCCTAACCTGAGCGATAGGTTTCCCTTTGACCTCCCTGCGGTAGTAGTTAGGGTCAGGGATACCGTCACGGTGAACATCCACCAGGATCGCAGGACGCTCTTTGAGGAGTTTTAAGGCCGTAGACCGGCTCCGGTTGTAGGAGTTAGCGTCCCGGGGATGGTGAAGGGTCTCGGAAACCTTGGCCTTGACCCCGTTTTGCTCTAGAGATTTGGCCAAAGCATCACCGACTTGGTAGATATCACCCTTCTTTTCCTGGTGGGTTCCGGAATTAGGTACATAAGACTCTTCACTGTGGGTGAAGTAAATGCCGATCTTCGGTTCTTGGTTCCCGTTATCGTTGGCTTGAGTCGGAATGCTCTCTGCGGTCCTGCTGCCGGTAATGGCTCCGGTTTTCTGGACTAAAACCCAGCCCGGCTGCTCCAGGTCCACCTTACCATCGTACTTGGCAGTGGCCTCAAATTTATCGACTGAGATAATCCTGTATCCGGAATCATCCTCAGTAATCAAGTAGTCACCGACTGAAACCAGAGAAGCCAACTTGGAGACAATCTTGCCGGTTTCATCTTTGATAGTGTAGTAGTCCTTCCCACCGTGCTGGTCAAAAGGGGTCAGATCCAAAGCAGCCACAGGTTGCGTCACCAGGACAACGATAAGGGCCGCTATTTGTAACGCCAGTCTTCTCTGCATTTCCACTCCCTCCTTCTGCGGCTACTAGTCTTTTTTCTTTTGGTCAGCATCAATTTCATTGATGTCGTCTTCAATGACATTAGAAACCTTGAGGCCGGGTGGAGCTTTCCGATCTTTGGCCGGTCCCCCGCCCAGGCGTTCCCGGGTTTCCCCAATAACTTCAGCCAAAGTCACCGCCAGCACACCGGAGATAACCACTGCATCAAAGCCACCGGCTCCGCCGATGCTTACTGTGCCTCGGATGCCCTGGGAGAGAGCCGAAAAGTAGTAAGCGGCCTCGGTGAAGAGGACTCCCAAGGTACCGGCGATAAAGGCCGAACGCCTGGAACGGCCAGCTAAGTAACCGACCAGGCCTCCAACCATCCCAATCACATAAAGCGGATCAATGATATCGGCCCGGCCGTGACCGAACCCCCGCAGCAAATAACGGACCCCCAAAAGGGCAACACCGGTGACCAAGGTAGCCACCAGGGCTCTAGTCCATTCTTTGGTGGTACCAGCTTTGAAGAGCAAGTAAATGGCAAGAGCAATCGGCAGCAAGCCTCCGCCCACATTCAAGGAGACTTGAACCGGCCGGCTGCTGATGGGGATATCAATGAAGCTGCCGGCGGCGATCAGCACAATGAACAAGAGCGCTTGAGAATCAGTTAAGTGCAAGCGATCAAATACACGGTCAGCCAAACCGGCAAAGATTAACACAGTCAGGCTGACTAGGACTATCAGACCAATCGACACCCTAAACACCTCCTCTTCTTCGAGGTTATGGTGTCCAGGGCCAATTTCGGATATGTAAGACAGTTTTTCCCTGCCGCTTGGCTAGCTAATCACAGGAGAAAGGGAATGAAACGAGTTGATAAAATTGAAAACATGTGGCATACTGAAATCCATGAGCGGCAAATATTGTAAATCTATGCTAATCAGTTGGATCCTTGTACTGGTTTTGTCTGGAGCTGTAATGGCTAAAGCGGAGTATTCATTCACCGCGGTCTTGGATTGGTCCGGACCAAAGTGGGCTGTTCTCCTTGGCGATGACGGCAGCTGGTGGCCGCTTCCCCGGGAAACACTAGGAAAGATCGGGGAAGGAGCGGTCTTGCGGGTAACTTTGATTCTGGAGGAAGATCACTCGGAGCTGGTCCGGCGAAAGGAAGTGGTTTCCAGGCTATTTTCGGCCCTTCTCCAGTAACTTGTTAAGCAAGCCTTTCACTCGCTCCTGGGCTTCACGAGTCTGAGCTTCATCTTTGGCTATTTCGATAGTGAGGATGTCGCCCTCCTCGGAGCCGGAGGGAAGGCAGTCAGCCGGCCAGAGGATCTCCTGAGTCTCCTGGGGGCGGATCAGCAGCCTAGCCTGTCCACTCTCAATCTGCTCTAAGGTAACTTGGAACTTCATCTCGCTCCTCCTTTACAGGGTAATAAGGTCTCTGATTTTGGCTAAAGTCTTCTCCCCGATCCCTTTAACCTGCAGCAAGTCTTCAGGGGAGGTAAAAATACCGACTTTCAATCTGTATTCAATGATCCTTCTGGCCAAAGTCTCGCCGATACCGGGAAGCTTCTTCAGCTCCTCTACGGAGGCGGTGTTGATGTTGATCAGGTGGCTCTCAAGATCCCCGGTAGCCCCGATCTCCAGAAGGACCTGCTGGGAATTAATGATGGAATACTTACTGCCGTCGGTACGAATGACAATGGTTCCCTGACGGTCAGTGCGTAAAATGGTGGCCCCGACTTCCCGCAACCTCTCTAGAGGCTCTTTGTGGGGATGGCCGTAGGGATTACCGGCGCCGCACATGATGACAGCTACTTGCGGACCCACTGCTTCCAGGAACTCCCGACTTGAGCTGGAGTGGCTCCCATGGTGGCCGACTTTGAGGACCTCTGCCGGTTCCAGATGACCCCCGGAGATCATCTCCAGTTCAGCCTCCTGGCCGGCATCCCCGGTGAAGAGAAAACCGACCTTACCATAACGTAAGAAGAGAACGATGCTGGCCTCGTTGAGACTACCGTAGTCCATGATCTTTCGGGGACCGGTGGGCCAGAGGACAGTGAGGTCAACTTGGGGGGCCAAGTCAATTTTGTCTCCTGCTCGGGCCAGTTGAAAAGGTATGTTCTTGGCATCTAATTTTTTAAGGTAGTTTTCAAAAATTTTGGAGGTATGAATCTGCCCGGAATCATACACCTGTTTCACTTCAAAGGAGTCCAAAACCGCCAAGAGCCCGCCGATATGGTCAGCATGAGGATGAGTTCCAATTAAGACGTCAATCTGTTGAACCCCTTGGGCTTTAAGGTACTTAACAACATCCGGCCCGGCCCGGTGGTCACCGGCATCTATTAACATGGTCCGGCCTCCGGGAGTGAGAACCAAAATGCTGTCCCCTTGACCGACGTCAATGAAGTGGACCTCCAGTTGGCCTGGCTCCGCCCCCCAGGCAACGCACTGACCGAAGAGGAGGAGAGTGAGAACCACCAGACTGAAGAGCAGAACCCTATGCTTCAAAAGAAAATGTGTCGACATTCAATTCCCCGCCCTAATTCGATTATGCCAACAGAGCACTTCGGTTCCCAGCGGCGATCGGTAGCAGATCCAGGGTTAAAGAGGTGAATACCGTTGACGGTTTCATTATATGGGGAATGACTGTGTCCAAAAACAACTAAATCCACATCCTCAAAGAGGGACAACGCCCGCTCTGGGACGGTATTGCCTGTCCCCAGATGTCCATGGGTGAGGCCGATCCGGTAGCCCGCCAACTCCAACTTCAATTGAAAAGAGAGGTCATGGGCCAAGTAGAGCGGGTCGCAGTTCCCGACCACCGCTTTAACCGGAGCAAGGGCCCCCAGTTCCACTAAGACTTCTTCGGAAACCAGATCTCCGGCATGGAGAATCAGGTCCACATCAGCGAAGGCCTCAAAGACTTTTGGTGGCAAATTCTTGGCCCTCCGGGGGATATGTGTATCCGAAATAGCCCCTATTATCATTCTTATCACCATCATCAAAATTATTTTAATTATAATTAAAGGAAATACTCTGTTTTGGAAGTAAATACCTATGTGAGTTCTTTTTAACCATTATACCAAGGAGGTGAAGATAAATGAAGAAAACGGTAATCATCCTGAGCATCTTGAGTCTTTTGTTGATGAGTTTTGGAGCCCTGGCTATGGCCGCCGGCTGCGCCGATTGCCATAGCAACATCGCCGAAGGACTGGGTGGTCCTCATAAGTCTCTCGGCACAACTACCGACTATGAGGCCTGCTTGAAGTGCCACAAGTCCGGAAAAATGGCCTTGGGACCCATCCTACACAAAGTTCACCTGGTGAACAACAAGGACTTTGATTGCAAAGCCTGCCACGGTGTCAAGGATGACGGTTCTATCTTCTTGGTCAAATAAGACCAAGAAGATACTTAGCGAGCCGCAGGTGCTTCCTACGGCTCGCTTCTTTAAAATACCGTCTTTATTAGTCCCCAAAGCAGATACCCACCGATTTGGCAGCGTAGACCAGATCCCCCTCTGGGTCCACCCGTTTCATCTCCCTGACCGCTTCATCCAAATCCACGCTGTCGATGTTGGGAGTTCTTAGGCAAACCATCCTACCAAACCGGCCTTCCACAACCAGCTTCACCGCTGCCGCTCCAAACCTGGTGGCCAAGATCCGGTCAAAGGCGGAGGGACTGCCTCCACGCTGGAGGTGGCCTAGTACCAAGGATCTGGTTTCCACGGCACACTCAGCGGCAATGTCCTGAGCCACCTTTTTACCGATCCCACCTAAGCGCACCGGGTCAAAGGTATCGTTTACATACTCGCTGACAACCATGCTGCCCCCTTTGGGTGCCGCCCCTTCGGCTACCACCACGATACTGAATTTTTTGCCCTGTTCCGTCCGGCTCATAATCTTGGCACAGACCTTGCTGAGATCATAGGGAATCTCCGGGATCAAGATGACGTCGGCTCCCCCGGCTAGACCGGCCTCCAGGGCGATCCACCCGGCATAGCGGCCCATGACTTCCAAGACCATAACCCGGTGGTGGGATTCGGCGGTGGTGTGCAGCTTGTCCAAGGCCTCGGTGGCCGTATTGACGGCAGTATCAAAACCGAAGGTGACATCGGTGGCATTCAAGTCATTGTCTATGGTTTTAGGAACACCAACTATTTTTACACCCTGCTGGGCCAGCTCTCGGGCAACCTTTAGAGAGCCATCACCACCAATGACCACCAGTGCTTCGATGCCGTATTTGGCTAAGTTGTCCAGGATAATGGGGGTACAATCTCGCGGTCGGGTAACTCCGTTCTCATCCTTCCAAGGGTACTGAAAGGGGTTGGCTCGGTTGGTTGTGCCCAAGATCGTCCCACCGCGCGGCAGAATGCCTACAACATCAGCAGGGGTAAGGGGTTTAATCCAGCCATGGATCAATCCTTCAAAACCGTCGTTTATCCCCATTACCTCTAAATCGTAGCGGTTGACGGCAGTCTTAACCACTGCTCTGATGACCGCATTCAGTCCCGGGCAGTCTCCGCCTCCAGTCAAAACTCCTATCCGCTTGACACCTTTGCCCATCATAAAAAACACTCCTAACTGGCTGAAATATGTTTTCGCAAGGCTTCTTTGAGCTCAGCTTCGGTGGAAACCATGAGGTCCCGCGGGGGGATATCAATAACCAGGTCAAGTAAGGCCCTGACGACGCTGCTGGATTCCAGGTCCGGCTCGCCACCCCACCAGCGCCCCACCTGTTCCAACCAGCGGACTTGATCGTGGTAAATACGGACTCTGGCCATCGACTTGATTCGTCGGGGGGTAGGGGTCGTGGTTTCCTCCACTGCCGACGCCGGTTCAGCCTGAGCGATAACTCCTGGCTCAGCCACTCGAGAGTCAATCTCTGATTCCGCTGACTCTGTCGCCGGTTCCCGCCTGTTGGCCTCCCGGGCCAACTGCCACATCTCCCGGGCCAACCTCTTGGTACTTGGGCGAATATCCTTCATCCCCACAGCTCTGCTGAACCAAACTACGGCCTCTTGGTATTTCTCCAACCGCCGGTGTAGCTCGCCAATTAAGTAGGTGAGGTCAGAGAGGGCCATCTTGATCTCCCGTTCGTGGTCATAGGCACGAAGATAGGAGCTCAGCGCTGCCTCCAATAAGGCCCGTTCTTTTTCCCTCTCTTCCATCTCCCGGTAAAGCCAGGCCGTCTTTAAATAGAGCCCACCTAAAACAGAATGGGGGGATTTGAGGGCTTGGGCACAGGTTATGGCCCGGAGATAACTCTCGACCGCCTGTACCAAAGTCCGCCTGCCGGTGAGGTTTACCGGCCCCAACTTCTCCAGTACCGGTTTCAGTTTTTTGGCATCCCCAGGTTTGAGACTATCAAAACTGCTCTTCGGTGCAGAGTAGCCGCAACCAGGGCAAACCACAATCCCGTACCAATTAGGATTGCAGTTTCGATATTGGACCCGGAAATCGCTGTCCCGTTTCTCCACGATACAGAGAGAGTGGCGTACCATGATTTGGGGAAAGGTGCTCTGGCAAATGGGGCAAACTACATCCTTTTCGTACAATACATCCGTCATACAAAATCTTCTCCTCTAGTATCAGAGTTGTTCCAGTGAATCCAAGTATGAGCAATAAAACCCAAGGTGATCTGGACCAAAATTTACCTTATTTGCAGAATTCTTCACATTCCTAGGAATTCCCTGTTGAAGAAACTCCTGTGGTCCGAGACGAATAATGAGGGAGGATAGCAGTTTACAGTGTGGAATATTTCTGTAAATCAGGCTTAAAAGGTTAGAAATGGAGCGAAAATGATGATTGCACGACAAATTTCGGTATTCCTGGAAAACCGGCCCGGACGATTGGCCGATGTGCTGATCCCCCTGGCCCAAGCAGGCCTAAACCTCAGGGCCATCTCAGTGGCTGACACCACTGACTTCGGCATCCTTCGGCTCATGGTCGACCAGCCGGAAAAAGCGGTGGCGGTTCTAAAAAAAGCCGGGATCACCTGCACCCTCAACGAAGTGATAGCAGTGGAGATTCCCAACACACCCGGTGCCCTGGCTGAGGTAGTTCAGTTATTAGCCAAAAAGTCCATCAACGTGAATTACCTTTACCCCTTCTCCCGCAGCGCTTTAATCTTGCTGAAAACCAGCGATAATGAGCGGGCGGTAGAAGTCCTGAAGAGCGCCGGGTTTGCCTTAGTCGATGAAACTAACCTCTACACGGAAGGAGGTCAGTAATGATTTGGGATAAAAAGGAGCAACTTTCTCGGGAGGAGTACCGCTCGATCCAGTCCGAACGCTTGCAAAAGACGGTCCAGTATGCTTACGAGAGGGTCCCCTTTTACCGCCGGAAGATGCAGGAGTTAGGCCTCGAACCAGATGATATTAAGGGACTTGAAGACCTGGAAAAACTGCCGGTCACCAGTAAAGAAGACCTCAGACACAACTACCCCTTCGGACTCTTCGCCGTCCCCTTGGAGGATGTGGTCAGGCTCCACGCCTCCTCTGGCACCACCGGCAAGCCCATTGTTGTCGGTTATACCGAAAACGACATGGAAACCTGGACGGAACTGGTAGCCCGAATGGTGACCCAGGCCGGGGTAACCCGGGGGGATGTAGCCCAGATCTGCTTCGGCTACGGTCTTTTCACTGGAGGCTTCGGCCTTCACTACGGTCTGGAACGAGTAGGTGCCACAGTCATCCCCGCCTCCTCCGGAAACACCGAGAAACAGTTGATGCTGATGGAAGACTTCGGTACCACTGTTCTGGTCAGTACCCCTTCTTACGCCCTGTACTTGGCAGAGGTCGCCGAGCGCATTGGTTTAGACCCGGTCAAGGACTTGAACGTCCGTTTAGGCTTATTCGGCGGAGAACCCTGGTCGGAGAGTATGCGCCAGGAGATTGAGAGCCGCTGGGGCATGACCGCCACAGACAACTACGGTCTCAGTGAAATAGGCGGCCCCGGATTCGCCGGTGAGTGTTCCTGCCGGTGCGGAATGCACATCTCTGAGGATCACTTCCTGGTTGAGCTAGTTGACCCCGACACCCTGAAGCCGTTGCCCCCTGGCTCCAAAGGCGAGCTTTTGGTCACAACCTTGACCAAGGAAGCCATGCCGGTTATCCGCTACCGAACCAAGGACATCACCAGGCTCTTTTATGAGCCCTGTGCCTGCGGACGAACTACAGTTCGGATGGAGAAGGTCACCGGACGTACAGATGACATGCTAATCATCAGAGGAGTCAACGTGTTCCCGTCTCAGATCGAAGCGGTTTTGATGGAAGTTCCCGGTGTTTCCCCCTTCTACCAGTTGGTAGTGGAGAAAGACGGCTACCTCGATACCCTGGAAGTACAAGTGGAATTAGTACCAGAATATTTCACCGATAATTACGCCGACCTGGAAAGATTAGAGCGATTGATCGAGAAGCAACTATATAAAGTCTTATCGGTGACGGCCAAAGTGAAATTGTTAGAGTCTGGTTCCATCGAACGGACCACCGGCAAAGCCAAACGGGTCATTGATAAACGGCCAAAACTGGCTTGACCATATTAATTAGGAGGTTACAGCTTTGAAAGTACTGCTCTCGGGTAATGAAGCCCTTGCCCGGGGTGCCTACGAAGCCAATGTCAAAGTGGCCACTGCGTATCCGGGCACACCCAGCACCGAAATTTTGGAGACAATGGTTAAGTATGAGGAAATTAAATCCCAGTGGGCTCCCAACGAAAAGGTGGCGCTGGAGGTGGCCATCGGGGCCTCCATGGCTGGCGTCCGAGCCCTGGTCGCCATGAAACACGTGGGCCTCAATGTGGCCGCCGATCCGTGGATGACCTTAAGTTACACAGGAGTAGGCGGCGGCCTGGTTCTGGTCTCCGCTGACGACCCTGGGATGCACAGTTCCCAGAACGAACAGGATAACCGCTATTACGCCAAAATGGCCAAAGTACCGATCTTAGAGCCCTCCGACAGCCAAGAGGCCAAAGACTTCGTCGGGCTAGCCCTCCAGATCAGCGAAGAGTTTGAGACACCGGTCCTCCTTCGGACCACCACGAGAATCTCCCACTCCAAGAGCCTGGTGGAACTGAAAGACCGCCAGTGGACCCCGCTGAAAAAATACGAAAAGGACATTGAAAAATGGGTTATGATTCCGGCCCATGGGCGCCTCCGCCACCTGGTGGTAGAAGCCAGACAGAAAGACCTGAGTGAGTGGATTTGGAAGAGCCGAATTAACCACTGGGAGATCAAAGACCGCTCCATAGGGATTATCACCTCGGGAGTCAGCTACCAGTACGTCAAAGAGGCTTTTCCGGAGGCCTCTATCCTGAAGCTGAGTATCATCTACCCCCTCTGCGAAAAGCAGATTCGCCTCTTTGCAGGCGAGGTGGAACGGCTCTATGTAGTGGAGGAACTGGATCCCTTCTTAGAGGAGCAAATCAGGGCCTTAGGCATAGAGGTTACCGGCAAAGAGATTATACCGGAAACCGGAGAGCTCAGCACTGAAATTCTCCGGAAGGCCTTCTCCCCTAAAGAAGAGTCACTCTTCAAAAACAGGCCTAAACCCCTGGCCAAAAGGCCTCCGGTTCTCTGCGCCGGCTGTCCCCATCGGGCCAGTATCTACGGTCTCAAGCGATTGGGCTTAAAAGTTACTGGAGATATTGGCTGTTATACCTTGGGTGCCCTGCCGCCTCTTTCCGGCATGGACTCCACGGTCTGCATGGGTGCCAGCATCGGAATGGCTGAAGGCTTTACCCTAGGCAACGAGGAGTACGAAGGTAACACCGTGGCTGTCATCGGCGACTCCACTTTCCTACACACCGGCATCCAGGGCCTTTTGGACGCGGTTTACAACAATGTCAACATCACTGTGGTCATCTTGGACAACCGGACTACAGCCATGACCGGCCACCAGGAACACCCCGGCACAGGGAAAACCTTAAGAGGCGAGAAGACCAAGGCCGTTAACCTCTCCAGACTGGTGGAGGCCCTGGGGGTGGAAAAGGTCACCGTGGTTGACCCTATGGACCAGGAGAAATTCAAAAAGGCGGTGGAAGATTCCCTGGCTTATGAAGGTCCGGCCGTGGTCATCTCCCGGCGGCCCTGTATCCTGAAGGTTAAAAAATACTCTGAGCCCTACCAGGTAGATTCCACCAAATGTGATGGATGCCACTCCTGCATCCAAGTGGGTTGCCCGGCGATCTCCGTTACCGGCTGTCACGTAGCCATCAATCAGACTACCTGTGTCGGCTGTGGGCTCTGTGCCCAAGTCTGTCCGCAGCAAGCCATCAAGAAAGTAGGTGAAACCAGTGCCTAAAGTCACTAATATAGCCCTGGCCGGGGTCGGCGGGCAAGGGATCATCCTCGCCGGTAACCTCCTAGCCCAAGCCGCCGCGCTCTCCGGGTACGATGTTAAGCTCGCCGAGGTTCACGGCATGGCCCAGCGGGGAGGGAGTGTCATCACCCAGGTCAGGTTTGGCGAAAAAGTCTACTCCCCCACTTTCGGCAAAGGCAGCGCAGACTACCTGGTCGCCTTTGAGCGTCTGGAAGCCCTGCGCCATCAAGATATCCTCGCTGATGACGGAGTACTCCTGCTTAGTGATACTATCATTCAGCCAATTACCACAGCCACCGGCAGCGCTCCCTACCCTAGGGACATCCTGGACCGGCTGAAAAAGAAGTGCCCCCGCTTCTACAGCTTCAGCGCCGAGTACAAAGCGGAAAAACTGGGCAACCCTAAGGTAGCCAATGTCTTAATGCTGGGTGTCCTTTCCATCTTCTTGGAAGAGATCCTTGAAGCGGTCTGGGAAGAGGCTCTGGAATTGGTGGTGCCCCCTAAACACCTCGAGCTGAACCGACTGGCCTTTGCTGAAGGGAGAGCATTAGGAAACCAGCTGGCCCATAGCCAGAAAGTTAATTCCAACTAAGCTCTCCAGCTAAAGCAGGCAAAATCATCAAGAAGACGACGGTTTCAGCAAAGGGAAAGACCCCAGAATGCATGGGCGTCTAATCACGAACACCCATGTTTTTCAGGAGTTTTACCAAAGGAACGCCTAAGAGAAAGACCACCACTGCCTCACTGGCCCCGATACTGAAGACCATATACCAGTAAGGCAGGGTGTAGATGTAGTGAAGGTAGATGCTGATCAGAAAGGCATTGAAGACCACCGGCGATAGGTAAGCGATGATTGGTTTTCTCCGGTATCTCCAAGTGACATAGGCGGCCAGCAGGGTCACCAGGCTGCCTCCGAAGATGTCCCAAAGTCCCAGACCGCCCAGGAGGTTGCCTAAAAGGACCCCGATGTACAGGCCGGGAATGGCCTCAGGGTACAGCATGGGCAAGAGGGTAAGGGCTTCGGCCACCCGGAACTGAATAGGGCCAAAGCTCACCGGCGCGAGCAGCCAAATCAGAATAACGTAGAGGGCAGCTATGATGGCCGCCCTGATCAGACTTTTACTATCTCTCACTGGCAGCACTCCTAGTAATACGAGATTCCTAAGGCTCCTGGTCCAACGTGCGTCCCCAGCACGGCCCCGGCTTCCGCCACCGGCGGCAGCTCCTCTAGCCCTAGTTTGACCTTGAGAAGTTCCCGCAATTCCTGAACCTTATCCGGAGCTGCAGTGTGAACCACACCTAACCTGATTTTGCCCCGTTTCTCCAAATCAGCCTGGGCCAGCTCCACCAGCTTAAGGAAAATCTGTTTTTGAGAACGTACTCTGGAGTGAGGGACCAGCCCGCCATTTTCCATGGTGATGATAGGCTTGAAATTCAGCATGGATCCGAGGAAAGCGGCAACCTTGCCAATACGTCCCCCTTTATACAAATACTCCAAGGTATCGATGGCAAAATACAGTTTGACTTGGGACCGAACCTCTTTGACTAAGTCCACAATGTCTTCCAGCTCCCAACCATTGGCTGCTGCCTCAGCGGCAGCGATGACCTGCCAGCCCAAACTGAGTGTTACCGCCTCTGAGTCAATAACCTCGACCTGGCCGGCCGGTGCCGAGAGTTTGGCTAGGCTGGCACTTTGAAAGGTACCGGAGAGAACCGATGACAAGTGGATGGAGAGAACTTTCTTGCCCTGGGAAATCAGCTCTTCGTAAACCTTCACAAAATCCCCCACCGCGGGCTGAGAGGTAGACGGCATCTCCACACACTCTTTGAGCATGGGGAAAAAGGTGTCCGGAGGGAGCTCCGTTTGGTCTTTATAGGATCTTTTGCCTATATGCACGTAGAGAGGAACAACGTGAATATCGTACTTCTCTTTGTATTCCGCTGGAATGTCTGCGGTGCTGTCGGTCACTATGGCCACGGTCGACAACCCGATAACCTCCCTTAGGACAAGTCAATAAATTTTTATTCCCCAGCTAAAACCAGAATACCTGCCAACGGTGGTGGACAGGAATAAGAATAAGAAAGGAGATGAGAGCATGCGCAGCGTCCTCGCTTATTTCCCATCTTCCCAAAAGGCCCAGAAAGTAGCGGACATCCTCGAAAAACAAGGATACAAAACCCAGATAGACTCGGTCCACAAGTTCCCGGGAGAGGGGATCATCAAGAGAATGAACCCTCTGACCGGGCGCTTTGGCTCCTTGGCCAAGCTCACCCTGGACACTGACTTAGACCAAGTCACCGTCGGGGAGGACAGCACCTATGTAGGCACCCTTTACGCTGCTGACCCAGGAGCCAGCGGCATGGCCGGAGCGCCTCAGGAGGAAGCCGCCGACGGCACCAATTGGCAGTTGACCGTGGTCGTCAAAGATGACGCAGATGCTGAGAAAGTCAACCTCATCTGCAAAAAACACGGCGCCCTGACCTAGGGGAGGTCGAGGTAGCCGCCGGCTGCCAAGAGGCCGAATGACCCTGAGAGCATCATGTCGCCAAAAGGAACGGCAAAGTAATAACCTAGGTCTTTAACCAAGCCTCGGTTGGGCCCTGTCACCACTACCTGTTTGAAATCCTCAGGGTCAAGCTCCCGGTACTCTGCTCTGATGCTGGCACCGTGGCCCCCGTCATTAAAGACCTCTTCGTGGGTCAGCTGGCCGGACTGCAATTTCTCCACCAGTTCGGCTATCTTTCCTGTAGTCATGGCCCCGGTGTGGTGTTCTGCCAGTCCCCAGACCTCGTCTCCTTTAACCAGAAAAATTAAGGTATGACCGTTCCCGATGTTGAGGAGAGTGAAACCCCGCTCTTGAATGGCTCTGACCTCAGGGTCACAGAGAGCGCCCCAGACAGCGGCACCCCCAGTATCCATCAGCAAAGCCCCGGGAACCGTCTCCTGAACCGCCCGCATCCGGTTGTAAACTTCGGGTACTTCTCGGTAAACCAGGTCGGAAAGACGCCCTCCCTGCTCCAAAAAGCGTCTCCAGAGGCTGAAGCGGAACTCCCGGTTGCTGCCCTGAGGGGAATAGCCGTGATCCTGCACCGCCACCGCGTACTGGCTGGGTAGGGTTATTCCAAAAGGAGCCAGAGCGGCCTGGAGAGCAGGAACATCCACATCTCCCAGCCAGACCTCTTCGGCTTCCTCTGGGATCCTCTCTACGATCTGAACCCCCCCAGACCTCACCTCATCAAGGTTGTCCCCGATGGTCAGGGCCGCCGCTTCAGTGGCATAGACAGGGAGACCCGCCGCGAGGTGTTTCTTCACCGCCTTGGAACTAGGGCCACCGCCCATGGTAACTCCGGTGAGCCCCAGAGGTTTCCCTGCCTCAGTGATTCTTTTGATTCTTTCAGCGACCAGCACTGTCGGGGAAGGGAGGACCATCTTCACACAGTTTTCTAGGGGAATGCCCGGCTCGTAGATGATGATGTCTTGTGTCCCTCTGCCAACATCAATAGCTACAACCCGTTCCACGATTTCACTCCCAGCTTTTTTTGGTTTTCTTTGCGCGCTCCCGTTCCAAGCGCCTGAGGGTTTTAACTAGATTACTCTTCTCCATGTATAACTGATTCAAGTACTGGATGGTTCCCTCTTTTTCCCGCCACCTGGTCCACTTGGGAATCCGGCTGGCCGAGATCATGAACCACAACGCCCCCGGAGTGGCCACCGCGAAGATAAAGAAATAGGCGAGAGGCCCCAAACCCAGAGCAAAATAGGCGTAGGTGAAGCCTAAAATTCCCGCTAAAAACAGGGCCAAGGGGGCGGCGGTTCGGACCTCGGAAGAGTGTCTGGCCTCAGCCTCCTGCCTTTTCTGATACTCTACTAGCTCGGCTTTAGTTACCCTTTCAATCTCTTTATTCAGTTCGGCGATCCGTTTTTTCAGCGCTTTTTCGTCCATCAGACCGTCAACTCGCGACTGCGTTGCTTGGAGCGCACAGTCTTGTACCTAAGGTCATGGTAGGCCTGGATAAAACGGACTGTTCTGGTCTTGGCCCGCATGACCACTGAGTGGGTTATGGCCCGATCACCTTGGTAACGGACGCCTTGGAGCAATTCCCCATCGGTAATACCGGTGGCTGCAAAGATGATCTGATCTCCGGAAGCCAGGTTCTCGGTGTAGTAGACCTTCTCCGGGTCAAAGCCCTGCTGGACGGCTTTTTCCTTGGACTCTTCATCTGGAAACCATAGTTTGGCCTGGATCTCTCCACCTAGACACTTGAAGGCGGCAGCGGTCAAAACCCCTTCCGGTGCCCCCCCGATACCCATGAGCATGTCCACACCGGTATCTGGCAGGGCCGCGGAGATGCCGCCGGAGACATCCCCGTCACTGATGAGTTTGATTCTGGCCCCGCAATCCCGGACCTCCTGAATCAGTCTCGCGTGCCGGGGGCGGTCGAGAATGACCACCGTCAAATCCCGGACTTTCTTGCGCAAGGTGGCGGCCACCACCCGGAGGTTCTCCCGCACCGGAGCATTGATGTCAATTTGGCCGGCTGCCTCCGGTCCCACTGCAATCTTATTCATGTACCAGGCGGTGATGGGGGCCAGGGACCCTTTTTTGGCGGCTACAATCACGGAAACGGCATTTGGAAGGCCATAGGCCACTAGGCGGGTGCCTTCCACCGGGTCCACGGCGATGTCCATCTCAGGCCCGTCATATGCCCAATTCCCGACCTTTTCACCGATGTATAACATTGGAGCCTGGTCCTTCTCCCCCTCACCGATGACGACCGTGCCCCTGATATCCACTAGGTCCAGCATTCCCCGCATACCGTCAACAGCAGCCTGGTCGGCGGCTTCTTTGTCGCCGCGTCCCATGAAGCGCCCGGCCCTCAAAGCCGCTGTCTCTGTAACCCGGACTAAATCCAGCATCACTTCCCGTTCAATATCTGCAGTAATATTCGAAGACGTGGTCAAAAACGCTCCCTCCAGGTAAGCAATTACTTATCTGTGATTATCCAAGTACGGTGAATTCTCCTTCCAAAATAAGAAAGCGACCCGCTTGGGCCGCGCATCACCGCATAGCTTCTTTTTTTAATACCGTTTTGGGTGCGGTTTGCTCCGTTCCTCTCCCTCGATAGGAGTGCCCAGTTCCGCAGCTACCTCTTCCATGTACCTGGCCCGAGAGAGGTCGCTGGGATCCAATGTTGACCAGTGCCAACCCATAATCATTGGTAAAACAATACCGTCTTCAACCCCAGTTCGTTCCAGAGTCACATCCTGGCTCTCACCCTGGTCTTTGTCACGGCCAACCCGGAGCCCGCCTTTATCTTTCCCTTGGAAACTGCCCACCTTCAAACCTCCTTTGCCTGGCCTTTGGTCATAGCTTTACCGTCGACCGGCCGTGGCATACAGGAGGAAACTTCCTAAAGGGAGCGTTTCAGTTTAACCACATTCCCAAATTTATCCACGGTAACTTCCAGGCGGGACGCAAAATCCCCTAGGACCCTGATTTTATCCACAGAGCTCAGCCGCATAAACTCGCTGAAGATGGCTTCCAAGTCATCATAGACCTCCCGGAGCTCTTTCCGCTCCGCCTCCAGCCTCTGGCGTTCACTGGCGAGCTCAGCCTGGAGCACCTCTTTCTCCCGGGTCAAATGTTCAACATGGTCCTTCAGCCGGATATTCTCCTGCTTCAGTTCGTCATATTTCTTGAAACTCTGCAAAAACTCAGGCAAACCGGTGTATTTTTCCTCCCGCAGCTGGTTTACCTGTTTCTTGATCAACTCCAGCTCCAGCTCTATCTTTCTGGCCCTGGCCGGAAAATACTTCAGGGCCTCCAAAAGGTCCTCATTCTCTGCGGAATCCGTTTCCTCAGAACACCGACCTGCTTCCTGTTGGGAAGAAACAGGCTTGTTCAGCACTTCTTCCAAACGGCCCTGCTTAGCCAGGCGGCGGTACTCTTTTGGTTGGATGTTGCGCTCCTTGAGAAGCTGATAAAACCGATAGGCCAACCCCCCTAAAGGGCGGTCTAATTTTTTGGCCAAATCCCGCCGGCCCTCCTTATTGTACCAGGTGTTGAGTATCAGGTTGTCCTCTTCCGGCGTATAACGACGTAAACTTGCTGTTTCAGCCAAAACAATCCCTCCCGCAAGTAGCGTGAAAGTAAGTATAGTCTGATATATATTGATGCCCAGAACTCGGAAAATAATACCATTACTTGTAAGAGAAAAACAAATCTACTGCGGTCGTGGATTGGCTCAACAAGCACTTCACTAAAGTTAACAAAAGTTTGGGTGACTTTTTAAAGACCCGGCTCTAAAGACGCATGCGTACGTTTCAACCCGGTGAGCAGGTCAGTCTCGGCCTGCCACCCCAGCACTTCCCTGGCCTTGCTGGGATCCAAGGCGCTGTGCAGGATCTCCCCAGGCCGTGGTTTTTCATACCGAGGGGTTATGCTTCTTTTGATGACTTTCTCAAAGGCACGGACCAGTTCATTGACGGAGATCCGGCTGCCGGTGCTGATGTTGAAGGTGTCATCTACACCGGTCTCAAGAGCGACCAAGTTGGCCCTGGCCACATCCTCCACATAGACGAAATCACGGGTCTGTTCCCCGTCACCAAAGATAACCGGCTGCTCCCCGGCGGCCAGGCGATGAGCAAAGATGGCTACCACCCCACCTTCCCCGGTGGCACTCTGGCGAGGACCGTAGACATTGGCGTAGCGCAAGATAGTATACCCGCTACCGGCCTCTCTGGCTAAAATCCTGAGGTAGTGCTCAGGTGTGTACTTACTGATCCCGTAAGGCGCCAGGGGCACGATGGCATCTTCTTCTTTCAGCGGCAGCCGAACAGGGTTACCATAAATAGCTGCAGACGAAGCGTAAACTATTCGCCGCGCTCCGACCCGAAAGGCCTCTTGAAACAGATTTATACTCCCCAAGATGTTAACCTGGGCATCATGCAGGGGCTTGGACAAAGAGGTAGTTACATCCACCTGGGCAGCGTGGTGAATCACGTAATCCGGCTGCACCGCCTTTAGCATCTCTCTCACCGCAGCATAGTCAGTCAGGTCAATCTGGAAGAACTCCGCCTTGGGATTAAGATTCGCCAGCCGGCCTGTGCTGAGGTTATCCAGCACAAAGACTCTGTAGCCGGCGGCCACCAATCTATCTACCACATGGGAGCCGATAAAGCCGGCCCCCCCTGTTACCAACACTTTCATCTGTGTTTCCCTCCTAACACCTCTCTTTTTCTGCTCCTTGCCGGCTTTTCCTCCATTCCCAACCTGCCAGGGGAGTTCATATAATAATCTGGTTTCAGTTTAAGGCAAGGAGTGGTCTGGATGCAGGAACTAATCCCCTTTGATTTGCAGTTTTTCGCCAAAAAAGAAGATGGTGAAACTCCTCCCCCGACCAAAGCCAAAGGCAAAAAGAAACGGGAAACCGCGGGGCCCAAGAAAAGCCGTTCCAGCAGCAGTCGAAAAAAGAAGAAGACCTCTGACTTCACAGATGACGAGCTCATCCGGTATGTAGTCCAACCAGGAGACACCATCTACAACCTGGCCCGCAGGTTCCACACCACCCCCCGCCGGATCTGCGAGCTAAACAAGCTCCACAAACCCACATTACTGATTCCTGGGGATGTCATCGTCCTTCCGGAGAACTTTTAAGAAATAAAAACCGGGTGTGAACCTTGTCGGTCCACACCCGAAAAGAAGGTCTCTGGCAGTGGTTTTCTTATCCTACCGAAGGAATGCGCAGCCTTTGGCCGACAGCCAGTTCATCGGTATCTTCCAACTTGTTGTATTCAGCGAGGAACTCCACTGTCGTCCCGTACTGCCGGGCCAGCTTCCAGAGGGTGTCGCCCTTTTGAACAACAACCACCCGGATACTGGCACCGTCCTTGGGTGCCGGTACAGCTAGAGCTGCTTCCATAACCAGTTCCGTTTCGACTACATCCACCGCCTCAATATCCAGGGTCACCAGGATATTGGCCTCCAAGGTGAAGGGATCTAGGACATTGACTGCAGCCGTAGTCACATTGGCATCGACTTTGACCAACATACCAGGTTCTACCCCGGCCAGCTCAAAGGTCTCTTTGAATTCAAACCCATGGTCGATGCTAAGGCTATCCAAGACCTCTTCGCCTAACTCATTCTCACCGAGGTAGAGGACATCCAGGTGCACCTTGCCGCCGACGGTGATCTTATCCTGAGCAACCTTGCACTGACTCACCTTTGGTTTTGACCGAACACTCAAGACATCTTTGAGCTCTGACTTGGAAGCAGCGATGCCTGGAGAACCGGTGACTACCAATTCCTTGTGGGTTTCAGCCGCAGTCTGGGGCACGTTAAAAAGCCGCCGGTTCAGATCGACCCTCTCTTCCCCTTCGGTTTCCGCAGAAACCACGGTTTCCAGGGAGAACTCTTCATAAACGGCACCTTTGGCCTGAAGAAGCACCGTGGCCTCAACTTTTTCAGCTGCCACAGCTTTGGCGGTGCAGCCAGTGACAGCCACTTTCAGTTCCGGAGTCATATCCGGCTTTAAACCGGATACATCCTGGGAGAGCATAAACTTAGCCCCGGCGGAGATTTCCTTCTTGACAATTTTCGGAACGCTGGGAGCGGCCTCGGAGAAGTCGGTCAGGAAATCCTCATCTGCTTCCGACTCTTCCCCTTGCGGCTCATCTTTTTGCTCCGGCTGGGGAGGCTCAGGCTGCTGGGGCTGGTAAAGCAGTTCGAAATCCAGCTCTCCTTCGACGATCACTTTCCCGGCCAGGCAGCGGCTTTTGTCGATTCTGGGTTTCACCCCAACCCGCAGCAGTTCAGCTATGGGAGGATCAGCTTTGGCCAGGACGAGACTGGCCTCGATGGCTTTTTCTAGGGCAAGAGGAGTGACAAAGCTCTTGATTTCTTTGCTCTCTTTAGTGACGTTGACTTTCAGGTCGGCCCCGGTTATATCGGTTAAAACCCTGGTTTCGGTGAGCTGAGCCGCTTCCACCTCATAGGCCAGAACTAGGTCACACTTGATGGTCTTGTCTTTGCCGGCAGAGGCAGTTACACTCTCAACCTGTACACTGGCAGAGATCTGGGTCTGGGGTGCCACCTCTCCACCTAAATCCACCGGAATCACGTACTCCAAGGCTTTGGGAAATTCCACACCTTTGAAGGCCAGCTGCTCTCCGCCTTTGGCGGCGTAGATGATTCCGATGTCCACTGTACCTTTCAAGATCACCTGCCCTAATTCGAAAACAGGTTCCTCGGGGCACACCAATCCTTCGGCATAAACGATCTTGTGAACCTCTGGGAAACCCGGGGGCAGCTCCAGAGTGCACTCCTCGACACTGCTGCCGTCGGCCCCGCTGAGAGGTATCGGTATCTTCAGCACCCGCTCCTGAACATTGATGCTCATGCTCCTTCCCCCTTTACCAAACTAGTACAGTATATTTAAGCCATAGTCAGGCCATTCCGCTTTTTCTGTACATACCTATGAACTCCGGGCGGGAATTATTTCTCCGCTAATGAACTCTTTGCCGATCTGGTGCCAAAAGGACTCTCCCTCCCGGCCAAAATCAAAGATGCAGGCCCCACCTAAGTTATACTTGTTGATGAAGGCAACTTTTTGAGGCAGCTCCCGGTCGTAGCCTGAGCCCCCTAAGCCGATCACCATTTGCCAGCAGGGAACCTCCTTCAAAGCCGCTCTGATGCTGCGTCCCATTTCCCCGGAATCAGAAAAAGGCTCAAAGATCAGGTAGTCAGCGTCTTGGGCCAGGCAGGAGTAATCAATGGCTTTCTGGGTCTCTGATGAGGGATAGGGCAGGGTGAGGGCAAGAGTCTGTCTGGAGAAGGCCCGTCGGGTAAGTCGTAGGAACCGGGAGTAGAGGTAGAAGTGGCGGGGCAGCAGCCCAGCCGGACCCTGAATTACCAACCCCTCAGGGCTCAGAGCTTTGATGCTGGCTGTCATGGCTGAGAGGGCCTTCTTGCAGCCCTTGCCGGTGAAGAGCAATGCCTCCAGATCTCGGTGGGCATCGGGTAGCTTGAGGGCAACCCAGAACGGAAGCCGGTGACGTCTGGCCCAGTCCTGCAGGTCCCGGCGGGTGCAAAGCTCCCCGGTAACCGTCTTCTCTGCGGTCAAGGCCAAACCGGCGGTGATAAAAGCATCCAGTTTGCTCCCGTGTCGGAAGAGGGGTTGGACTGGCTGGTATTCGCCGGAGGAATGGAGGGCCAGCAAGATGCGTTTGGGGATTTTCAAGCGCTGACCGGCGGTGACTCGAAAGTCGGTAATTCCGTTTTCAGTAGCTAAGACTTGAGGGGAAATCTGGTGGGCCTGGGCGATGCTGCGCAGGGTTTCACCCTGTTTGACCAGATGGAAGCGGTAACGACCAAAGGTGTTGGAGTTGAGAACGCTCCAGGTGCGAGGGCCAACAATTCCATCAGGGTAGATGTGATGATCCCTTTGCAGGGCTTCTACCGCCTCCTCGGTGACCAGGCCGAAAAAGCCGTCCACCGGTCCCACTTCATAGCCTAACAGAGCCAGCTGACGCTGGATCTCTTTGACTTTAGGGCCCTTATCACCGAATTTAAGCACCTTGACAGGTTTGAACACAGGAAACCACCTCACCTCATCTTAGGCTGTCTGGTTAGCCTATGCCCACGGATGTGAAGTGGTGAAAAGAAAAACCCACAAGCCATCCCTGGTTTGTGGGAGCATTCCGTTTTGGGGCTGTGATTTAGCCGGCCAGGTTTTCCAGGCCTTTATTTACCTCTTCTCCGAAGAAATGGGGGATCGCCTCACTGATAGTGGAGATGGGGATGATTTCCATGCCCCGTAAATCAGTGGGAATATCGGAGGCATTCTCTTTAGGAATCAAGACCTTGGCGATGCCGGCTTGTTTGGCACCATAGATCTTCTCATAGACCCCACCTACAGGTTTGACTTTGCCTTGGATGGAGATCTCCCCGGTTATAGCAACATTCTGATAGATCGGCCAGTTCTCAATAGCGCTGATGATCACCAAGAGAATAGCTGCTCCAGCTGAGGGCCCATCTATCCGTCCGCCGCCGACCACATTCACGTGAATATCGTAATCGGAGATCTCTTTGCCGGTGAGGCGCCTTAGCACAGAAGCAGCGTTAAAGACCGAATCCTTGGCCATGCTTCCGGCGGTCTCATTGAACCGCAGCTGTCCCTTGCCTTTCTCCCGGGCCGGGAAGGCCACAGCCTCGATCTCCAGCACCGAACCTAAAAATCCGGAAACACCCAAACCGAAAATGTGCCCCACTTCAGCCACATCTGACCCTTTGGTAGTGACATAGGGGGTGAGTCGTGAAGACTGCAGAACCTCCAAGAGATCCTCTTTGGTGATCTCCACCACAGAATTCTCCCGGTCGGGATCCTCGGAATTCAGCCGGTACAGAGCAATGCCATAGGCGTCAGCGAGAATCCGGGTGGCCTGCCGGCCTTCAATGGTATAATCAGAGATTAGCTCCGCCACTCCGTCGGCAAGACGAACCCCAATCCGTTCGGCTGCCTCCCGGACTATCCGCTGGATATCCTGGGGGGTGAGGGGCTCAAAGAAGACCTCAGCACAGCGAGAACGCAACGCTGGATTGATCTCGGAAGGATCACGGGTGGTGGCACCGATCAGGATGAAGTCAGCCGGAGCTCCTTCTTCAAAAAGTTTTTTGATGTATTTCGGGACGTTCTCATCATCCGGATCGTAGTAGGCCGAATCAAAGTAGACCCGCTTATCCTCTAAGACTTTCAGGAGCTTATTCTGAAGCATCGGATCCATTTCACCGATCTCATCGATGAAGAGGATACCACCGTGGGCCTCCGTGACCAGACCCGGTTTTGGTTCCGGAATACCGCTCTCGGCCAGATCGCGGCGAGCACCCTGATAAATGGGATCATGAACCGAACCCAACAGCGGGTTAGTAACCTCCCGGGGATCCCAGCGCAAGGTGGCCCCATCAGCCTCAACGAAGGGTGCTTCGGCATCAAAAGGGGTGTACTTGAGCTTTTTGGCCTCTTCCAAAGCCAGTCGGGCCACAGTTGTCTTGCCGACTCCCGGTGGCCCGTAAAGGATCACATGCTGCGGATACGGGGAGGCGATCTTGGCCATCAAGGCTTTAATGGCCCGGTCCTGCCCGACAACCTGGTGGATATTTTTGGGGCGAAAAGCCTCCAGTGTAGATTTGGAGAGGGACTTCTGCTCCAGGAGCTCAAGCTCGGCGTATTTCTTCAAGGTCTGGGCGTTATCAGGTCCGCCGTCCTCTTTCAGAACCTGCAGCCTGATCTCACGGATGTACTCCTCATGCCGCTCCTGCATCTTCTCGGCTATTTTCTTTTCAATCTGCTCCTCAACGGTGCGCCTGGCCAGAATCTCGGCGATCTCTGACTCCAGCTCATCCAGAAGATCAGGTATGTCCTCTAAAGCGGGCAGTTCATCAATGGTAGGGTCCTCGTAGACGATCCTTTCCAGAGCCAAAGCTCTTTCCCGGACGTCATCGGAGCGCATCAAGTGCAAAGCCTCCAGCTTTCCTGCGCGCAGGACCAAACGGTCTGAACCGAAGATATCAGAGAGCAGGCCAAAAACAGCGTTGACCTGCAAAGCCAGCTGATCTTCGCCTAAAAAATCGGTTTTGGCCATCTTGCGCTCGCCTTTCAAAAACTTATCCATGAAACCCCTCACAGCAAAGCCCCTTTCTCCTGCTTGCCATCGTTAGCTTGCTCATACTATTCAGCGACAACTTGCAGGTTAACTCTGGCCGTCACTTCCGGGTGCATTTTAATCTCAATTTCCCGAGCACCTAAGGTCTTAATCGGTTCACTTAATTCTACTTTACGTTTATCGATTGTGACCTGGAAGGTCTTGGTGATGGTTTCAGCAATATCTTTTGAGGTAATGGAACCGAAGAGTTTACCGCCTTCTCCGGTCTTGGCCTTGATAACCACCGTCTTACCGTTGATCTTGTCGGCCGCGGCCTGAGCCTCCTCCTTTTCCTTCCGGAGCCGGGCCTTTTCCGCTGCCTGCTGCTGTTTGAGGTTCTTCAGGTTCCCGGCGGTGGCCTCCACAGCCAGGCCCTTGGGCAGCAGGAAGTTACGGGCGTATCCATCTTTTACCTCCACAGCCGAACCGGCTTTGCCGACCCCTTTAACATCAGCCTTTAAAATGACCTTCATCTGTTCCCCTCCTTAGATGGCGAAAATCAACTAAATTATCTGCAAACCCCAGCCAAGCCAGAAACGGACTGGCAATGAAGAAAACCACCACGAGAATAAGCACTTTCACGCCTGTGCCTGCTTGCAGTTTGATGTCAATCACTGACCAGGCCAGGGCTAAGCCTTCAACACTCAAGGCAAAGAACCCTACAAAAAGAAGATTGGTAAATACCGCTTCCAAGACCGGACTGGCTTGGGCCACCAACGGGCCACCTAACATCAAAAGGAGCAGGGCGTAAGAAACCCACTTGGGGAAGATCCAATCCCTAAAAGGCGGAAAACTCGGCACCGGTGAACCTAACTTGGCCAAAACAAGCCCGCCCAGCCAATAGGCCAAATAAGGCATAACAGCTCCCCTCCTTAGATGGCGAAAATCAACTAAATTATCTGCAAACCCCAGCCAAGCC
>JACDOJ010000013.1 GCA_017656135.1 Bacillota bacterium
TAAAAAACCGGCCTTCATCCCCCTGGTCAGGGACGAAAACCGGTGTTTCCGCGGTACCACCCTTCTTGGCCACGCCTGGCCCTCTTTGCTGGGTACGTGTTCATACCCGCCTCCTAGTAACGGTGGAGTGCCGTCAGCGCCTACTCGGTTTTCGGGCTGCCCTCCCAGGGGTATTTTGTACTCCGCATTGGTGCGGCTTGCACCACCCGCCGCCTCTCTGTGCCTCTTTGGAGCCTACTCTTCCCGGTCATCGGTTTCGTATTATTTATAAAGTATATGTTAAAAAAACGCATATGTCAACTCATTTTTAGAAGAATTTAGTAATAAATAGGCTCGTTCTTTTCGGTTGTTGCAAGGTGCATAGGTCGGTAGGACCTGGGAAAAATAGATGTGTGTTACTGGCAAAGGAGGTTAAGATATGAGCAGATACGTTGCTGTCGATGACAAACTGGATAGCGTGAAAGCGGTGCTGGAGGCAGAGGGGTATCAGGTAACCGGTCTTACTGACAACCTCTCCGATGTGCTGGCGGTGGTCGTCAGCGGTATGGATGATGACTTTCTGGGCCATCAAGCAATCTCCACTGAGGCGAAAGTCATAGATGCCAGCGGCCTAGATGCAAACCAAGTTGTTGCGGAAGTCAAGAAGGTGGAGGAGTTGGTGCGATGAAAGTCTCTGTCGATCCTGATTTGTGTATCAGCTGCGGGCTCTGTATTTCATTGTGCCCGGATGTCTTTGAGTGGGATGGAAACGACAAGTCCTACGCCACTGTGGACACAGTCCCAAGCGATCAAGAGGACTGTGTCCATGAAGCGGTGGACAGCTGCCCGACGGAAGCCATCAAAGAGGAGTAATTTAAGGGGTGGTTTGGGCTCCAATGTCCCCGGCCATTATCTCTGGTTCGGGGATTTTTTCATTTTTGGTTTCACCAACTCGCCGCCGTTTCTCCAGGTACTTGGCGAACCTGGACATGGCGTAGCAGAGGACGAAGTAAATCAGGGCGGTGAAGGTGAAAATCTCAAAGGACTTGAACTCCCGGTTGTTGATGATCGTTGCTCGCCTGGTGAGCTCCAAGACCCCGATGATATAAGCCAAGGATGTATCCTTGAAGAGGGAAATGAACTGGCCCACCAGTGGCGGTATCATCCTGGTGATGGCCTGAGGCAGGATGATGTAGCGCATAGCCTGCCAGTAGGTCAAGCCGGAAGCCAGAGCTGCTTCGGTTTGCCCTACTGGGATGGAGTTGATTCCGGCCCGGACAATTTCGGCTATATAGGCGCTGGTAAAAATGGTAAAGGCTGCCACAGCGCTGGTGAAGGGCTGAATGGAGTGTCCCACCAGAATGGGGATGAGGAAGAAAACCCAGAAAATGACCATGATTAAGGGGGTCCCCCGGACGATTTCGACGTAGAGAGTTGCCGGAATCCGAATGAGAGCCCTTTTGGAGAGCTTGGCCATTCCTAAAAGCGTTCCCAAAACAAAGCTTAAGCCGATGGAGATTGCCGCCAGTTTCAGGGTAGTTTTTAGGCCTTCCCAGAGGTACGGAATATTATTGGTGATCACATCAAAGGACATCTGCTGCTAACCTCCTTACGCTGCCATCGGTCTTTGGCCCTTGGCCGCCCAGCGTTCCACTTTGCCCATGACCAGGGAGATAGTCAGGGTCAGACAGATATAAATCAGGGTGGCGGCTGTAAAGGCTTCAAAGCCCCGGAAGGTCAGGGATTCAATGGCCTGGGCCTGATAGGTCAATTCAGGCACGGCTATAGTCATGGCCAGGGAAGAGTTTTTGGTCAGGTTCAAAAACTGGTTGACAACGGGGGGGATTACTATCCTGATGGCCTGGGGAAGGATGACGTACCAGAGGGTCTGAAAGCCGGTGAGCCCACTGGCCAAGGCAGCCTCCCTTTGGCCCTTATCAATGGATTGAATTCCCGCCCGCACTGCTTCGGCGATGAAGGTGCTGGTGTAAATGGTAAGCCCTATGACACTGGCGATAAACTCGTAGTTGTGGGCCCACAGCCAGCTCTGCAACCACCCGGGAAGGGCCATCGGCAGGGCAAAGTACCAGAAAAAGAGCTGGATAATTAAGGGCGTATTTAAAAAGAACTCTACATAGGAGGAGGCTATTAACCTGATAATCAAACTTTTCGAGAGGCGCATGATGCCGAAGATGGTACCGACAATGGTACTGAGGACTATGGAAATTGCTGAGAGCTTTATGGTTAATACTAGGCCTTCAAGGAGCAAGTCACGATACTCCCACAGGACCAACCAGTTGAATTCGTAGTCCATATCTGTCCCGCCTTACTTAATGATCTCTCCGGTCGGGGTGGGAGTTCACTCCCACCCCGGAGTCACTGCCTTTTACGGCCAAACTTCGATCTCTCCGCCCAGAGGAATCGGGTAATCGCTGTTAGGACCGAACCATTTGTTATAAACCTTCTTGTAGACACCGGTTTCCCACATCTCCATCAGGGCGAAGTTGATGGCATCCCGGAAATCGGAGTCATTCTCTCTGACACCGATCCCATAGGGTTCAGGAGCGATGAAAGGACCTACAATTTCGTAACCTTCTTTGACAAAACCGGCTAAAATACTGGCATCGGTGGTCATGGCCTGAGCCCGGCCCTGCTGCAGGGCTAAGAAGGCCTGAGGATATTCTTGGAAGGTAAGGATTTTGGCTTTAGGCTGAGCCTTGGCGATGTTGTGCTCACTGGTCGAGCCCTGGACGGTGGATACGGTCTTGCCTGCCAGGTCCTCGACGCTCTTGATCCCGCTGCCTTTTTTAACCAGCAGCCTCTGGCCGGTGAAGAAATAGGTGATGCTGAAGTCAATGTTCTCATCCCGAGCTTTCTGGTGGGTCATGGTGGCTACCACCATGTCCACGGTTCCCTCGGTGAGCATGGGGATACGGGTCTTGGACGTGACCTGTTTGAGCTCGAGCTCGACTCCCAGATAGTCGGCGATGTACTGAGCTACGTCAATGTCAAAACCGACTACCTTGCCGCTTTCATCGACAAAACCAAAGGGTGGAGCGTCAAATTTAACTCCGGCCACCAGTTTCCCCGTGGATTTAACTTTCTCCAAGGTGTTCTGGGGCGCGGCGATGGCTGTAAGGCCCATGCCCAGTGCCAAAACAAGCGTTAAGGCGCAAAGAACTACTCTCTGCTTAAACTTCATTACGCTTTCCCTCCTGATTTTTTTTTGGTAAACAGGTGCAAAGTGACTTTAAATGACAGTGAATCCCTAACAGTCACCTCCTCAAATTGCCTCAAAGACTCATTTCACTGGAATTAGCTTACAGGATTTGGCGCAGGAAAAGTTTGGTCCGCTCTTCTACCGGATTGACGAAGAAGTGCTCTGGGGTTCCTCTTTCCACGATCACTCCTCCGTCCATAAAGAGAACCCTATCAGCCACCTCCCGGGCGAAACCCATTTCGTGGGTGACCACAACCATGGTCATTCCCTCTCGGGCCAGGGCTTTCATGACATCAAGGACTTCTTTGATCATCTCCGGATCCAGGGCTGAGGTGGGTTCATCGAAGAGCATTATTTTCGGCCGCATGGCCAAGCCCCGGGCGATGGCGACCCTTTGCTGCTGTCCACCGGAGAGCTGGGAAGGGTAGGCGTGGGCTTTTTCCGGAATTCCTACCTTTTCTAAAAGCTCCAGAGCGATCTCTTCTGCTTCAGCTTCCGACATCTTCCGGACTTTCCGGGGAGCAAGGGTGATGTTCTCCAGCACGGTCATGTGGGGGTAGAGATTAAAGTGCTGGAAAACCATGCCAATCTCGGCCCGGACCGGGGTGATGTTCAACTTGGGGTTGCTGATTTCGTAGCCGTCTACGAAGAGCTTGCCCTTTTGGATGGTCTCCAGCCGGTTAATACACCTCAGCATGGTGCTCTTGCCAGAACCTGAGGGACCGATGATGACTACTACTTCACCGGGATATATTTCCTCGTTAATATCTTTAAGGACGTGTAGCTTGCCGAACCACTTATTGACGCCTTGGAAACTGATGATCGGTTCGCCGGAGGGCTTTTTTGGGGTTGGTGTCTCCGGGATTTTTGGTTTTTCCACTACGGTGAGCCCGGCACTTTTTTGGCGCCAGCACTCAGTGTGGTGAGGGACGCCACACTTGGAGCAATAGGTGATCTCGTCCTCGCGGGTGATAGGCTCTAGGCAATACGGGCAAATCTTGTTGGAGGTTTCTTGGTTGGGCATAAATGCCTTCTACTCCTTTCTCCACACCAACTGTAGCGTAAGGTACTGGTTCAGAGCCGGTCGGAATATGATAGTACAGAAAATTAGCTAGAGTTCTAATTATCGTTCTGGAATTCCTCTCAAATTCCTCCTAACTTACCTCGAGTATTGTGTATACATGGGGTTTGCATATACTACTACCAGCGAACAGCTGGAGGTTGTTTATGCTTCCTCTCGGGATCCTAGTCATCATTCTCAATTTCTTTGACGCGGTCTTAACCACAGCCGGCCTGGCCCAAGGGGTGGTGACGGAAGTTAATCCTCTGCTGAACTTCTTTTTCAGCCTGAACCCGCTTCTGACTTTCGCCGGCAAAGTGGCTCTGGTGCCTTTAGGGGTCATGGTGGTTGTCTGGAAAGGCCAAGGCAGGACCTGGGTTTACTGGGGACTTCTTTTTTGTGCCCTGATCTATACCTGGGCAGCCGGCCTTCACCTGGTTTGGCTGGCAAACCTTTTCTAGCGGAAGCAAAGTAGCAGGAGTTTTTCCCTCTTCTGTGTAATTGGAAAATGTTGCATAGACGGCAAGTCAAAGGAAGCGGTCACAATCGATATCGAAAAAAAACTGCGAAAGCTGTATCAAAAGTTATCTTCCCATCTCTCTCCCGCCCAAGAGCTGCATTCGGCCAGCCCTCTTTCCTTAGGGAAAGGAGACCCTCTAAAGGTTCTCATCATTGCCGTCCTTTCCCAGGCAACTACAGATCTCAACTGCCGCCGGGCCTATGAGGCCCTGGTGAAAAGGTTCCCTACCTGGGATGAACTGGTTCAAGCTGACTCCAGGGAGATCGCCCGGGCCATAGCTCCTGGGGGATTGGCCAATAACAAGGCCCCTCGCCTGCAGCAGATCCTCAAAGTCATCAGGGACCAGGAGGGGGAGTTTTCCCTGAACCGGCTGGGCGAGGTTAGCCGGGATGAGGCCTATGCTTACCTGACTAGTTTGCCTGGAGTGGGCACCAAGACTGCTGCTTGTGTCTGGGCCTTTGGTTTCGATAAGCCGGCTCTCCCGGTGGACACCCATGTCGGCAGGGTTTTGATCCGCTTGGGCTTATTTGATACCTCCGATCCGGTGAAAATCCAGAAGGCTCTGGAAGAAGCCGCTCCCAGCGAAATTCAAAAAGACCTGCACATCTTACTTATAGAGTTCGGCCGGCGGTTTTGCACCAAGCGTAAACCTAAGTGTGCTGAGTGCCCCCTGGCGGCCGAATGCAACTACCGAACCAGAGGTGAAACCCAGTGAAGACATGGCATGCTTATCCGGTGGAAAGGGTCTTCCAAGAGTTGGGGATTTCGCCGGAGGTCGGACTCACTCTAGAGCAAGTCCAAGAGCGCCAGAGACAGTACGGAGTTAACGAGTTAAAGGAGGCACCGCCGCGCTCTCTCTGGATTATGCTGGTGGAGCAGTTTACTGACTACCTGATTTTAATCCTCATCGGTGCTGCCTTGGTTTCCGCCTTTTTAGGAGAAATCCAGGACAGTGTGGTAATTATGATTATCGTGCTGATCAACGCCCTGCTCAGTGTGATTCAAGAGCGAAAAGCCGAAAATGCCCTGGCTGCCTTAAAGGCCATGTCCGCACCTCAGGCCACAGTGAAACGAGGTGGCCGAATCCAGGAGATCCCTGCCAATCAGCTGGTTCCCGGGGATATTATCTTTTTTGAGGCCGGAAAATATATCCCTGCCGATGCCCGGATTATCCACAGTGCCAATCTTCAGGTTCAAGAGGCGGCGCTAACCGGTGAATCGGTGCCGGTTGAGAAGACCACTGAACCGGTCCAGGCCGAGGCAGGGCTGGGGGACCGTACCAATATGGTCTTTATGGGCACTGTGGTTTCCTACGGTCGTGGCAGCGCAGTGGTAACCGGGACCGGGATGGAGACCGAGATCGGGAAGATCGCCGGGATGCTTCAAGAGGTGGAGACGGAGAGCACCCCCCTCCAGAGACGCCTGGATTCTTTCGGCAAACGCCTTGGACAGGCTATTCTGGGGATCGTGGTCTTCATCTTCATCGTAGGTGTTGTCAGAGGGTTTCCGGCCTTTGAGATGTTCATGACTGCGGTTAGTTTGGCGGTGGCGGCGATCCCAGAGGGGCTGCCGGCCATTGTCACCATCGTCTTGGCTTTAGGAGTTCAGAGAATGAGTATACGCAATGCCATCATCCGGCGCCTCCCTGCTGTGGAAACCCTGGGGGCGGCTACGGTGATCTGCTCGGATAAGACCGGTACCCTGACCATGAACGACATGACCGTACGCCAGCTGGTGGCCGGCCTCGAAAAAATCCCGTTGGACGAGGCGGATTTGACCGATTCCGGGCACCGTCTGCTCCTGGAGGCGGGTATGCTTTGCAATGACTCTGAGCCAGAGGAGGGCGGACGCTTCATCGGAGACCCCACAGAAACGGCTTTAGCCGCTGCCGGGGTCAAAGCGGGTCTGGATTTCCGGGAGCTTAAGGAGAAGCACCCCCGGCTTAAGGAGATACCCTTTGACTCAGAGCGGAAAAGGATGACCACTGTCCACCGCTGGCCGGAGGAGGAACTGTCGGCGGTGGTCAAAGGGGCCCCTGACACCGTCCTTCCCCACTGCACTCGGATTTATGATTCTGGAGAGGTTAGAGAGCTGACCCAGGCAGACCGGGAGAAAATCCAGGCCCTCAATGAGGAAATGGCCGGCCAGGCTTTGCGGGTTCTAGCCGTGGCTTACCGGCCGGATATCGACCCGGAGAGGGACGACTTAGAAGAGGATCTAATCTACCTCGGTCTTCAGGGTATGATTGACCCGCCAAGGCCTGAGGCCCTGGAAGCGGTTAAGGTGGCCCAGAGAGCTGGGATCCGGACGATCATGATAACCGGGGATCACCGCAGAACCGCCATGGCTATCGCCGATGAGCTGGGTATACTCAAAGGGCAGGAGATTGTTACCGGAGCCCAGTTGGAGGAGATGAGCGATGAGGAGCTCGCCTCCCGGATTGATGGCATCAGTGTCTTTGCCCGGGTGGCTCCCCAACACAAGGTGCGAATTGTCAAGGCCCTCAAGAGCAGAGGAGAGATTGTGGCCATGACCGGTGACGGAGTTAATGACGGTCCGGCTTTGAAGCACGCCGACATCGGTGCGGCCATGGGGAAAGTCGGCACCGATGTAGCCAAAGAGGCTTCAGACATGGTCTTGGCTGATGATAACTTCGCAACTATTGTGGCTGCGGTCAAAGAGGGACGGGTGATTTTTGAGAATATTCG
This sequence comes from Bacillota bacterium, assembly GCA_017656135.1. GTDB lineage: Bacteria > Bacillota > UBA5301 > UBA5301 > UBA5301 > JACDOJ01. The sequence continues at coordinate 7,488 of JACDOJ010000013.1, forward strand.
CAAGGCCATTTACTTTCTCTTGGCCTGCAACGCCGGAGAGGTCCTGTCCATTTTTGCCCCCATCATGTTGGGTTGGCGAGCGGTTCCCCTTTTGCCCATTCAAATTCTCTGGATCAATTTGATCACCGACAGTTTCCCGGCCCTGGCCCTGGGAGTGGAACCTGCAGAGGATGGGTTGATGGAACGGCCTCCCAGGCCGGTTTCCGAAGGGCTATTCAGGCCTGGTACCGGGTTCTTCCTGGGCCTGGCCGGAGTTTTCATCGGCGGCATTACCCTGGTGGCCTATTTCTCAGGTCTGAAGGACAGTTTGCTTGCCGCTCGGAGCATGGCCTTTGCCACTCTCTCCCTGGCCCAGCTCTTCTTCGTCTTCAACTTCCGGTCGTTGACCCAGCCCTTGACTGAGGTCGGACTTTTTGGCAACCCTAAACTGGTGTTGGGAGTAGGGGTTTCCATATTGCTTCAACTGATTGTCTTTATCCTGCCTCCCTTGAGGGAGATCTTTGGCCTTACGCTGCTCTCACCAGGTGAGGTGTGGACGGTGGTTTTTTTGGCAGGTGCGACCCTTCTCTTCGGCGAACTTGCTAAGAGGCTTTTGGTGATGAAACCTTCAGAGTATCTTCACAAGTCTCCGGTAAAGTAGAGGTGAAAAGGGGAGGGTTAGCGGCCTCATGCCCTGTAAAGTCCTGGTGGTAGATGACGAAAAGAAAATTACCGAGGTGCTTAAAGCCTACCTCGAGAGCGAGGGCTACAGCGTTATTACAGCCTACACCGGCCTGGAGGCTCTGGATAAAGTGGCCTCAGAAGACCCGGATTTGATCATCTTGGACCTGATGCTCCCGGAGCTTTCCGGCGAGGAAGTCTGCGGGCGCCTTCGGGAGTTCAGTGAGGTGCCGATCATCATGTTGACCGCTAAGACCAGCGAAAGCGATCGCATCGGTGGCCTCAACTTAGGGGCTGACGATTACGTGATTAAGCCCTTCAGCCCTCGGGAGGTAGTGGCCAGGGTCAAAGCTGTCCTGCGCCGCACCGCTAAAACCAGATGCAGAGGGGGCAGGTTGAGTTTCAAGAACAAAGATTTGGAGATCGATTTGAACGGCCATGAAGTTTACAAACGGGGAGAGCGGGTGAATCTCACCCCCACAGAATTTAAACTCTTGACTCTTCTGGCCCAGTCTCCAGGGCAGGTTTTCTCCCGGTCCGTTCTAACCGAGCGCCTTCAGGGCTACGATTACGAGGGGTACGACCGGACCATCGACGTTCACGTCAAGAACTTGCGCAAAAAGGTGGAGGATAACAGCCAGAAGCCTGAATACATCCTGACGGTCTACGGTGTCGGGTATAAGTTCGGAGTTGATCCCGATGAGTAAGAGACTTAAGGGATTGAAATTAGGCTTGCGGGCCAAAGTCTTACTGGTCGTCTTAGGAACAGCCCTGCTGACGTCGGGGCTTTTTGCTTTTGGTATTAATGCTGTGCTCAAAGAACGCTTTGACGTCTATTTGGACCGGTCCATCGAGCAGAGAAACGAGCGTATCGTCGAAGTGATCGAGGAGCTTTACGGCTATTACGGAGACTGGCGGGCGGTGGCGGAGCGCTTGGACAGTGTGGCACCTACCATGAACACTGTCATCAGAGTACGGGATACTCGGGGTGTGTTGGTTTTAGACAGCTCCTCCGGTTACATGCACGGCTGGATGATGCGAGAGGGCATGATGGGCAGAATGTGGATGAGAGGTCGCTCTTGGGGCCAGACACCCGAAAACACTTACTCCTATCCTTTAGAGTACCGGGGGGAGCGCATTGGGACTGCTGAAATCACTGTTATCGGAGTGAGCGGACGTCTCACCGAAGAGGACTTGGAGTTCAAAAATACTATCCAGGACGTTGTTACCACAGCATCGGTGACGGCAGGTTTGTTGGCCCTGGTGCTCAGTCTCATTTTTGCTCACCGGGTAACCAAACCGGTCCTGGACATGACTAAAGTTGCACAGGAGCTGCGGGCTGGAAGGTTCAGCGCCCGGGCCAGGGTCGGCCGCCAAGACGAATTGGGCACCCTGGCCAGGACTATCAATGACATGGCCAGGCGTCTGGAGGAAGTAGATAGGATGCGCAAGAAGTTCACTGCCGATGTGGCTCATGAACTGCGTACCCCGGTGACAACCATTCGCAGCTACATCGAGGGTTTTCAAGACGGGGTTTTGGAGCCTACTCCGGAGCGTTTAAAAGAGCTGGAGGAGGAGACGATAAGGCTTACTGATCTGATCACTGATCTACAGAGCCTGACCATGGTTGAGAGCGGCCGTTTAAAACCGGAGCTGACCTCTTTTGATTTAGCGGCTGAGATCAGAGGTTTGGTTCAGCGGATGACCCCTCTTTTTGCGGAAAAGGAGATCGCTTTCAGGTGGGACTTACCTGAGCGGTTGGTGGTCCAGGCCGACCGTAAGCTGCTTCTCAGGGCAGTGGGGAACTTGGTGAACAACGCCTTGAAGTACACTGACCCCGGCGGTGAGGTTACTGTCCAGGCCAGGTTCCACGGCAAAGAGGTGGAGATTTCAGTGGCCGACACTGGCATCGGGATTCATGAGAAGGACTTGCCCTACGTTTTTGACCGGTTCTACCGGGCGGATCCCTCCCGGGCCAGGAGCACCGGAGGTAGCGGCATCGGACTCTCTCTGGTCAAAGAGATTGCCGAAGTCCACGGCGGACGGGTTTCTGTGGAAAGCGCCCCCGGTCAGGGGAGCGTGTTTACCCTGGTGATTCCCGCTAAAAAGTAATCTTCACAACATCTTTACAACCAGCTTCACAATCTCTTCACAGCTGCCGGTTATACTGAAGGCACAAAAACAAAGGAGGTTGTGAAACGGATGAAAAAAGTGTTGGTAATGGCTTTGACCGTAGTTTTGGCTCTTGGTGTCGTGGTTCCGGCTTTCGCCTCTGAGAATGGTGATGCTCTGGTCAAGGCATACACCCAGAGGCTCGAGGCTCAGAAGGAGTACATCGACGCCTTGGTTGAGGCCGGTCAGTTGACCCAGGCTCAAGCCGATCTGATCAAGAAGAACATCGACATTCGCATCGAGTGGATCAACTCCGATGAGTTCGATCCTACCTACACCGCTCCCGGCTTTTGGGGTTGGGGTCGCCGCGGTGGTCGTTTTGCCGGTCCGATGAGGGGATTCGGCCCTATGATGGGCGGTTTCGGCCCCGGTTTTTGTGGCGGGGCCTGCTTCGGATACGGTGCTTTTCCCGCGCCGGTTCGGTAATCGAATACCAGTCTTCGCCACCCACCTTTCCGCCGAGGTGGGTGGTTTCATTTGGAGAAAGGATATTGCACCAATCTGCAGAAACACAATAAGGGTGCTAACTCAGACTACGGAAGATTTGAGGTAGAATATGGATACAGTCAAAATGATCTTCGACTTTCTTGGCGGACTTGGTGTATTTCTTTTCGGCATGCGAGTGATGGGTGACGGCCTGCAGAAAGTGGCCGGGGATCGGATGCGGAGAGTGTTGGAGGTCCTGACTACCACAGCTTTCCGGGGCGTCATCGTCGGTGCGCTGGTTACAGCAATTATCCAGAGCAGCAGTGCTACCACGGTTATGCTGGTGGGCTTTGTGAATGCTGGGCTGATGACCTTGAAACAGGCCTTTGGGGTCATCATGGGAGCCAACATCGGTACCACTATGACCGCCCAGCTCATAGCCTTCAAGATCACCAAACTGGCCCTGGCCTTTGTCGGGGTCGGTTTTCTCATCAACCTTTTTGGCCGGCGCAAACTGCACAAGTATTTCGGACTGGTTCTCTTAGGCCTGGGTCTGCTCTTCATGGGTCTGGACTTTATGAGCGGGGCGATGAAACCCCTGCGGGGGAGCCAAGCTTTCATTGACCTTATGGCGACCTTCGGCAAGTATCCGCTGCTCGGGGTTTTGATAGGAGCCGCAATGACCAGCCTCATCCAGAGCAGCAGTGCCACAATCGCTATGCTCATGGCTGTGGCCAGTCAAGGTCTGATCTCTTTCGATGCCGCTTTGCCCATTCTCTTCGGTGATAACATCGGGACCTGTATTACGGCGGCTCTGGCCAGTATCGGGGTGAGTAAGGCAGCCAAGCGTACGGCGCTGGCCCATGTTCTATTCAATGTTTTCGGAGCGGCTCTCTTCATCCTCTTACTCCCTTGGTTTAAATCCTTCGTTCTGGCCATCTCCGGTGATGCTGACGTTACTCGGCTCATCGCCAATGCCCACACCTCGTTTAACGTAATGAATACAATGATCTGGCTGTTTATGGTCAACTTGATGGTTAAGATAGTAACCAGGGTCATTCCTGGAGCTGAGGGTGAAATCTCCGGCCCGGTTTACCTGGACAAACACCTGTACAACACTCCTTCGGTAGCCTTGGGCCAGGCCACCAGGGAGTTGGTGAACATGGCTTCCTTAGCTTCTGAGATGATGGAGAAGGCTGAGACAGCCGTGGCTAATAAGGATATGAAGGCAGTCCAACGCATTTACGAGTTGGAGAATATGGTCAATCACTTCCAAAAAGAGATTACCATCTACCTGACTGAGCTTTCCCAAGGTTCTTTGACGGAGGAACAATCTGACCGCTTAACCAACCTGATGCACGTGGTTAACGACATCGAACGGGTCGGAGACCACCTGGAAAACATCGCTGAATTGGCAGAGTTCAGGGTGGATTCCCGAATCGAGTTCTCCCAGCAGGCCTACCAGGAGCTAGCCGAGATCTTCACTTTGGTGAAAGGCACCTTCTCCGAGACCATCAAGGCTTTGGAAACCGATGATTATAACTTGGCACGCTCGGTTTTAGAGCGGGAGAATGAGACCGATGAGATGGAGAGGGAGCTCAGAAACAACCATATCTTCCGGCTCAATGAAGGATCGTGTATACCGAAAGCAGGTATTATTTATCTGGACATTCTCAGCAACTTAGAGCGGGTTTCAGACCATGCTGCCAACATTGCCCAAGCGGTTTTGGACCGTGAAGGGGAAGTCGTTCTAATCTGAGAAAGGAGATTCACTGGATGGCCAAAGGCAAACAACATCACAAAGGCACAAGCCCTATGCGGAAGCTTCGCAACAGTCAAGGCATCATCATCTTTGTTGCTCTAGGTTTGGTTTTAGGTATGAGCGTTCTCTTCGTCGGTAGGGCTCCCCTGACGCCCTCCGGAGGAACCTCCTATACCGACACAGCCAGCCCTGGGTCAGTTACCGACCTGGTGAACAGGGGTAACGCGGCCTATGACAGCGAGAATTTTGCCGATGCCATTAAATATTACGAACAGGCTTTGGAGCAGAACCCGAACATGGTAGGGGTTCTGGCGGATCTGGGGACATCTTACTGGTATCTGGAGCCGCCGCAGCCCACTAAAGCGGTGGAACTTTATAACCGGGCCATTGCCTTGGAACCCACCTTCATCAATGCTCACTACAACAAGGGCCTCGTACTGTTCTACGGGTTAAATAAACCTCAGGAGGCTATTGAGGAGTGGGAGAAGGTTTTGGAGCTTGACCCACCCCAGAACTACATTGATACTATTAAAAACAAATTGATTCCCGCGGCCAAAGAGAAGTTGGCCAGTGTAGGAGAGTAGCGAGTACTACGGGGGGCTCAGTGTGCTGGGAACAATCATTAATGTTGTCCTGATTTTTGCCGGCAGCCTTGCCGGCCTTTTCCTTAGGGGCCGCTTGCCAGAGCAGTATGTGATGAGGGTGATGGAAGGAGTGGCCCTCATCATCCTGTTGTTAGGTCTGGACATGGCCATGACCGAAACCAACATCCTCTTGGTCTTGACTAGCCTGGTTATCGGGGGACTTCTTGGAGAGTACCTGCAAATCGAAGAGAGACTGCATAACTGGAGTCAGCGGGTGGAAAAGCGTTTTGCCACCAAGGGGGGAGACGGCTTCGCCCGGGGTTTCATCACCGCCAGCCTGCTCTTTGCCGTCGGACCTTTGGCTATCATGGGGGCTTTTGATGCCGGATTGAGAGCGGACTACACTATCCTTATTAACAAAGGTATCATCGACGGTGTGACTGCCGCGGCATTGGCCGCTAGTTTAGGCTGGGGGGTTGCTTTCTCCGGTGTGACCATTTTGGTCTATCAGGGCGCTCTCACCCTGCTGGCCTTCTATCTAAAAAACTTATTAAACGACCCCGCAGTGGCAGCTATGACTGCCACTGGGGGCCTGTTGATTGTGGCTTTGGGCCTGGGAATGCTGGAGATCAAAAAGATCAAGGTGGCCAACTTCTTGCCATCACTGTTTGTCGCGGTGTTTTTGGCCTTTTTCTGGGTCTAGAAACGGGCCAGGTACTGCTCAATCTCCCAGGGGTGCACCTGACAGCTGTAGGCCTCCCACTCCAGCCACTTGGCTTCCATGAACTTGTGGTAGACATGGGGGCCCAAAGCATCTTTAACCACTTCATCCTCAGCCAAGTGTTCCAAGGCCTCCATTAGGTTAGCAGGCAGGTTTCCGATGCCCTCAGCCGCTCTCTCTTCAGGGGTCATGGTGTAAATGTTTTTGGTGGTTGAAGGTGGGGGAGATATTTTATTGATGATGCCGTCCAATCCCGCTGCCAGAATTACAGCGAAGGCCAGGTAAGGGTTGCAGGCAGGATCAGGGCTGCGCAGTTCGATCCTGGTGCTCAAACCCCTGGCTGTGGGCACCCGGATCAGCGCAGTGCGGTTGGCAGCGGACCAGGCTGTGTAAACCGGCGCTTCGTAGCCGGGTACCAAACGCTTGTAGGAGTTGACCAGGGGATTGGCGATGGCAGTGATGGCTCCGATGTGTTTCAGCAATCCGCCGATGAAATAGAGGGCCACATTGCTGAGCTGTAACTCTTTGTTCGGATTGTAGAAGGCGTTTTCACCGTCTTTGAAGAGGGAAAGGTTCACGTGCATTCCGGAGCCGTTGATCCCGTAGATGGGCTTGGGCATGAAGGTGGCGTGCAGGTTGTGTTTTAAAGCCACGGCCCTGGTGATGAACTTGAAGGTCTGGACCCGGTCAGCTGTGGTCAGGGCATCGGCGTACTTGAAATCGATTTCATGCTGGCCAGGGGCAACCTCGTGGTGGCTGGCTTCCACATCAAAGTTCAGCTTCTCCAATAGAAGGGTGATTTCCCGGCGGGCCTCCTCCCCTTTGTCGATGGGAGAAAGGTCAAAGTAGGAGCCTTCATCATTGGTGATGGTGGTCGGTTCTCCGTCAGCGGTCTTTTTGAAGAGGAAAAACTCAGCCTCCGGGCCGGCCATCATAGTGTAACCCAATTCACGAGCCCTCTCCATCTGGCGCTGCAGCACGTTTCGAGGGCAGCCGATGAAAGGTTTGTTGTCAGCGGTGTAGACATTGCAGATGATCCGGGCGATTTTGCCGCCGCCATTGGTCTTCCAGGGGTAAATTGTGAAGGTATCAAAGTCGGGTTTAAGGTACATGTCCGATTCTTCGATGCGGGTGAAGCCTTCGATGGACGAGCCGTCAAACATGATCTTCCCATCTAAGGCTTTAGGCAGCTGGTTGACGGGTATTGCTACATTTTTCATGATTCCCAGGATGTCCACAAACTGAAGCCTGATAATCTCCACATCTTCCGTCTTAACCGCCTGTAAGATTTCATCTCTCGTCATTGGACTGATCTCCTTCGTTATTAAGTTTGATTAACGTTCCACCTAAAAATAGAGAAATCAAGGACAGATGTCAAGGTTTTCCTCAGTAAAAACCTAAAATCTTTAGCAGGAAAAGGCAATTCATGGGTGAACTAAAAGATTATAGGGTGCGGTTCGTGTATTTACACACGGTTTTAAGGAGGGGAAATGGTAGCAAAGAGGAATTTTTTTACCAGCCGGAATGTATTAATATCTCTAAAATGAAAGGAGTTGTCGTTTAGTGAGTCGTGAATTGTTTCGCGAGGTCAGCCGTAGGGACTTTCTGAAACTCTGCGGCGGAGTCGCAGCTGCCCTTGGCCTTTCCGAAGTCTCCGTTCCGGAAGTTGCTGAGGTTTTAGCAGCTAGCTCTAAAAAGCCACCGGTAGTTTGGCTTGAATTCGGTTCTTGTTCTGGTTGTAGTACATCATTTTTAAACGCTGACTCACCCAATGCTGTGGATGTACTTCTCAACCACCTCTCTGTGCGCTATATTGAGGTTATTATGGCCGCTCAGGGCGCTATGACCGAAGAAGTGCTGCATGAGACTATCACCAACGAAGCCGGTGAGTACATTGTAGTAGTTGAGGGCGTCGTGCCCACCAAGGACGGTTACGGCATGATCGCCGGCCGGAACTTCTATGAGGTTCTGGAGGAAGTTGCGGCGAATGCCAAAGCTGTCATCGCATTGGGTTCTTGCTCTGCTTTTGGCGGCATCCCGGGAGCCAAGCCCAATCCTGGTGAGGTCAAACCTGTCAGTGAATTGATCGGTAAAGAGAAAGTTATCAACATTCCTGGTTGTCCTGCCAACCCCAGTTGGTTGTTGACCACTGTTGTTCACGTACTGATGTTCGGTATGCCTGAGCTTGACAGTTACGGTCGTCCGAAGGTCATCTTCGGTCAGTGCATCCATGATAACTGCGAACGTCGTGCTTCCTTTGACGAAGGCATGTACGTGGAAAAATACGGGGATGAAGAGATTGGCCGCGACTACTGCTTGGTCAAGGTCGGCTGCAAGGGCCCGAACACCTTCTCCAACTGCCCGCAGGTTCGCTGGAACTCCGGGAAGAGCTGGTGTGTCGGTGTCGGTGCCGGTTGTATCGGTTGTGTGGAACCGGGTTGGCCGGATGCCTTCATGCCCTTCCACGACAGGCTGCCTGACATTGCCCTGCCGGGTTACGCAGGATTGCGGGCCGACGCAGACTTGGTTGGTACAGTTCTCGGAGCTGCTACCGCCATCGGTATCGGTGCCCATCTGGTTGGTGCCGCAGCCAAAGGCAAGTTAGGAAAGCATGAGGCTAGCGAAGACAAGGCCAAAACCGAGGCCTAAAGGCGAAAGGAGGAAGCTAACTAGATGAGTCGCATTATTACTGTCGACCCGGTAAACCGAATTGAGGGACACCTCAAAATTCAGGTTGAAGTAGAAAACGGTAAAGTTGTCAATGCTTGGACATCCGGAACCCTGTTCCGTGGTTTGGAAAATATCTTGCGAGGACGCAAATCCGAGGACGCGGTCTTGATTACTCAGCGGGCTTGCGGTGTCTGCCCGATTCCTTATTCCGTGGCTAGCTCCAAAGCCATTGAGGATGCTTACGGCATTGAGATTCCCGACAATGCCCGGGTAATCCGGAACCTGATTCAGGCCTTCCAGTTCCTAAACTCTCACATTCTCCACTTCTACCACCTGGTAGCCCTGGATTACGTTGATCCGGCCGCCGTTGCTGAGTATAAAGGAAGCGATCCGGAGCTCTTGGATCTGAAGAGCTTGATCGCCGCCGGTGACACTGCTCCGTTCACTCCTCGGTGGGACAATGACTTCCGTCTTCCCACTGACTTGAATATCCTGGCTACCAAGCACTACATCGATGCGATACACATCTACAAGCGCTGCAACGAGGCTATCGCTCTCTTAGGCGGTAAGTTCCCGCACGCTGTAGGTATCGTACCCGGCGGTGCCACCGTCAAAGTGACCCCGACTCTCGTCACTGAGTTGGTTGGCTACGCCAAAGAGCTCAAAGACTTCTGTGACAACACCTATGTGCCTGATGTCCTGGCTATCGCTCCTTACTATCAGGATTACGGCCACATCGGTGTCGGTCCCGGCAACTTCTTGGCATACGGCATGCTGGAAGGCGCCGATCGGGATCCCTATAACTCCATCCTGCCCCGGGGGGTCATCTTCGACGGAGACATTAACAACGTTCAGGAACTTGATCCCGCCGGCTTCAGTGAGCACGTTGCTTACTCCTACTATGAGGATGGCAATCCGAGGCACCCGTCTGAAGGCGAGACCCAACCTAACTTTACCGGTGTACCCGCCGATCCCAGAGACGGTGGCAAATACTCCTGGCTCAAGGCTCCTCGCCTCAATGGCAAGCCGATGGAAGTCGGTCCTCTGGCCCGTATGCTCGTCCGTCAGGACGCTGGTCTCTTGGATCTGGCTGCCAAGCTCAAGATCGGTCCTTCCGTTCTGGCCCGTATCGCAGCCCGCGCACTAGAGGCTCAGCTCATCGCCGACCACATCCCAGAGATGATCGCCGAGCTCAAGCCAGACGGCAAGGTCGCCTGCGCTCAGTACGAGCCCACCAGCGGCCGGGGTGTCGGCTTAGACGAGGCTCCGCGCGGTGCCATCGGTCACTGGATCGAAGCGGAAGGTGGACGTATCGCCAACTACCAGATGATCATTCCGACCACCTGGAACGCAGGCCCCCGGGATGCTATGGGACAGCCTGGCCCCTATGAGCAGGCTCTCATCGGCACCGAGGTCAAAGACCCCGAGAGACCCATTGAGCTGACCCGTATCATCCGTTCCTTCGACCCGTGTATCGCCTGTGCGGTCCACGTAGTGGACTTGGAGAAGGAGAAGATTGCTGCCAAGTTCCAGGTCGGTTGCTAAAGACCAGGAGAAGGAGGTTTAATTGATGGCTGAAAAAGCTGTACGCAGAGAGCCTGATCAGCCCTTAGCGATCCGGATTATGCACTGGGTCCATGCCCTGTGTATCGTCCTGTTAGCCTGGTCAGGAATGTTTATCCACTATCCTGGTAGCTTCTGGTTCCCGGGTTCAATGAATGGTGCCCGTTACGTCCACTTCCTCGCGATGTACGTGGTAACCATGAATTTGATCATTAAAGTCTACCATGCTTTGGTCACAGGCTACTATAAGCAGATCTGGTTCTACATGCGGCACACCAAGGACTTGGTTCCCTTGGCTAAGTACTACCTATGGATGAGCGATGTAGAGCCTAAAGACGGTCACCTCAACCCTGGCCAGCGTGCTACATACAGCATGTGGCTATTCCTGATGATCATCGAGGCCTTGACCGGCTTCGCCCTGTATCAGCTGCCCGGATTTGGTTGGGTAACAGCTCTCTTGGGCGGTTCCCTGTATTGGGTTCGGGTGGTCCATTTCTTAGGCAACTGGCTCTTCATCATCACCACTGCGGTTCATATCTACCTCAGTCTCTACCATGGCCTTGGCCTGCTGCGTGGTATGATTACGGGGTATGAAGAACCTGTCAAATAATTCTAACCAGGATGCAAAGGAGAAGGTACCGGTCCTCGTTGTGGGGATCGGTAACCTTCTTCTTAAGGACGATGGTTTAGGTATCCATGCTATCCGGCGCCTGGAGGAGATGGGAGTTCCTCCCGGAGTGGAACTCATCGACGGGGGTACATCCGGGCTGGATCTCTTGAACGACTTCGGAAGGGCCAAGAAGGTCGTGGTCATTGATGCGGTCAAGGGCGGCGGAGAACCGGGGGCTATCTACCGGTTTTCCGCTGATGAAGTCCACCCGGACCGGATGCCACTCACTTCTATGCATCAGCTAAACCTGCATGAGGTCTTGGCCGTGGCTAAACAGACCGGAGACATGCCTGATAAGGTCATCGTCATAGGCGTCGAACCTAAGGCCATTGAGGTAGACCTGGAACTGAGCCCCGAGGTTGCCGCGAAGCTGGACAGGGTTTGTGAGCTAGTCTTGCAGGAAATCAAGGGTTAAAGTGTAACTTTCTAGACGGTGTGATAAATTAAGGAATATCACTCCGTCTATTTTTTTTCAGATTTTTAGGAGGATTTTCATGCATGAGCTATCCATCGCCATGTCCCTGATGGAGATCATTGAGGAAGAGTGCCGCAAAAACCAGGTTAAGAAAGTCAGAAAGGTAAAAGTTGTGGTCGGGGAGATGGCAGGTATTGTCCCAGATTCCTTGAAATTTAGCTTTGAAGTGGTGAGCCAGGATACCGTGGCTGACGGCGCTGAGTTGGAACTGGAGGTCCGGCCTGTTACAGCCCTCTGCCAGGACTGTAGCGAGGAGTTTGTGGTGGAAGAATTCCGGTTTCGCTGCCCCAAGTGCGGCTCCCGCAATGCTAAGCGGCTGGGCGGCGATGAACTGTACATAGATTACATTGAAACCGATGACTGATGAACAATTCCAACTGCACTGGAGGCTGGATAGATGGAAATTAAAGTTAAGAAGAATGTGTTGGGGAAGAACGATAGGCTGGCGGCTGAGATCCGCAAGTACCTGAGTGAAAAGGGTATTTTCGCCATCAACCTGATTAGCTCCCCGGGAGCCGGTAAGACCACGATTTTAGAGGAAACCTGCGCCCGGTTGAAAGACAAGCTGGGTATCGCCGTGGTCGAAGGGGATATCACCACCACCAGAGATGCTGACCGCATTGCCCGGCACGGTGTCCCGGTACACCAAATTGAGACCCAGGGAGCTTGTCACCTGGACGCCCGGATGCTGGAGAACGCTTTGGAGCACCTGGATCTGGATAAGGTTGATCTCTTGATCATTGAAAACGTGGGAAATCTGGTCTGTCCTGCCACCTTTGACCTGGGGGAGGATGCTAAAATTGTGGTTCTCAGCGTCCCCGAGGGAGACGATAAACCGGCCAAATACCCCGGTATCTTCCGGAGGGCTAAGGTGCTGCTTTTAAATAAAATCGACCTTTTGGAGATCAGCGGTTTTGACAAAGAGAAAGCCTTGAGGGATTTGGCCGAAATCAACCCCGATATCACCGTTTTTGAAACCTCTGCCACCAAGGGGACCGGTATGGATGAATGGTGCCAGTGGCTAGCGGACAGGGTTGCTGAGAAAAAGAAGAAGTAAGGCAACTAATTTGGGGGAGAGAGTAATGGCAGGGGCTGTAATCCGGCTGAACGGCGTGGTCCAAGGGGTGGGGTTTCGCCCTTTTGTTTACCGTTTGGCCAAAAAGTACCAGTTAAAAGGTAAAGTCTACAATTCCTCAGGCGGAGTGGTTATCGAGGTCCAAGGACCAAAGGAAGATATCGAAGCCTTCTACCGGAGCATCCCAGAAGAAAAGCCTCCCCTGGCTCAGATCCTCCAGTCAAAACTGGAGTGGGCTGAGGTAGGCGGGTACGACGACTTCACCATTGATACCAGTGTAGGGGAGCAGGAGACCACCGTTTTAGTCACCCCCGATGTAGGTATCTGCCCTGACTGCCAGCGGGAGCTCTTTGACCCCGAGGATAAGCGATACCGGTATCCTTTCATCAACTGCACTAACTGCGGACCGCGATTCACCATTGTTAAAAACCTGCCTTACGACAGGCCCTACACCACCATGGCCCCTTTCATCATGTGTCCATCCTGTCAGGGTGAATACGACGACCCGCTGGACCGGCGGTTTCACGCCCAGCCTAATGCCTGTCCCCGGTGCGGTCCGTGGGTCTGGCTGGATGAGGGCCCTGAGGCCCCAGAAAAGCGGCCTGACCCAGATGAGGTCTTCAGGCAGGCCCGAGCAAAGATCCGCCAAGGCCAGATTTTGGCGGTCAAAGGCCTAGGAGGTTTCCATCTGATCTGTGATGCCACAAACGAAGAGGCGGTCGCCGCTCTGCGAAAGCGGAAACGCCGTCCGGCCAAACCCTTCGCGGTCATGTTTAAAGACCTGGCCAAGGTCAAAGACTACTGCCGGGTCTCTGAGGAAGAGGAGGAGCTTCTCACTTCCTGGCGCAAACCCATCGTGCTTTTGGACGTGTTACCAGGGGGCAAGCGCCTGGCCCCTTCGGTGGCTCCCGGGTTGGATAAGCTCGGGGTGATGTTAGCCTACACTCCTTTGCACCTACTGCTTTTTGAGGACGGAATCGAGTGCCTGGTGGCCACCAGCGCCAATTTCTCCGACTACCCCCTAGTGACTGACAACGCTGTAGCCTGGGAGAAACTGAGGCCCATTGTTGATTCGTACCTCTTCCACAACCGAGAGATCTTCAATCGCTGTGACGACTCGGTGGTCAAGGTAGATGACGGGGAGTTTCGGCCGATCAGGCGGGCCCGGGGCTATGCGCCCCAGCCTTTGAATTTCCGCCTTAGTGCCGGTCGAACCTTGGCCTTTGGTGGAGACGAGAAGAACACCTTCTGCTTGAGCCGGGGAAGGAGCTACTTCGTCAGCCAGCACATCGGGGAGATCAACAACCTGGAGTCCGTCAGTTTCTTGGAGAAGGCCATCAGCCGGTTTGAACACTATTTTCAGGTCAATCCGGGGCTGGTTGTCCATGACCTTCACCCGGAGTACCGCAGTACTAAAATCGCCAAAAAATGGGCTCAGGAGAGAGGCTTGCCTACGGTGGCAGTCCAGCACCATGAGGCCCACTTGGCGGCCTGCCTCTTGGAGTACGACTGCACCGACCCTGTTCTCGGGGTTGTCTGCGACGGTACCGGCTACGGTTCGGACGGAAAATTGTGGGGATTTGAGATCTTTACAGGAGCCTTGCCCAACTTTCGCCGAATTGGTCATCTAAGCTACACGCCACTGCCGGGGGGAGAGATCGCCATCAAAGAACCCTGGCGGATGGCCTTTAGCCACCTCTACACCCACTTGGGTCCGGCGTGGGCCCGGGAGTTCGCAGCGGAACAAGGCAGACCGGCCAATCAGGCCAAACTAGTCGAGCGCCAACTGGAGTTGGGTTTGAACAGCCCGGAGACCTCCAGCGCCGGCCGGTTTTTCGATGCGGTTTCGGCCTTTTTGGGCATTGGAACTCAGGGAACCTATGAAGGGCAGCCGGCTATTGAACTGGAGGTAGCAGCCAAAGGGTCGGGCCTGGCCGGGAAGTGGAACGAGGGACTGGCCTTTGACGTTAAGAGGCAGGAGGGAAGCTACATCATTGATCCCGTGGCTACCTGGCGTGATCTCTGGGAGAGGCAGTCGGCCGGCGAGGATCCCCGAGACTTAGCGGCCCGGTTTCACCATACCATTGCGGCCATAATTACCAGCATCGTTGAACAGGCAGCCTCAGAGTACGACCTGGATACAGTTGCTTTAAGCGGCGGGGTTTTTCAGAACAGCTATCTAAGCACCTACTTGCCGAAACACCTCGCAGCCAAAGGTTTCAAGGTTTTGTTTCCCCGGCTGCTGCCGGTGAATGATGGCGGCATATCTGTAGGTCAAGCCGTACTGGGTCACCTGCTAACAGAAGGAGGTTACAATAATGTGTCTAGCTATTCCAGCCAAAGTAACTGAGATTGAGGGGTTTTTAGCCAGGGTGGAAGTCTACGGCAACATCCGGGAGGTTGGAACCAGGTTGGTGCCGGACCTAAAAGTGGGAGACTGGGTTTTGATTCACGCCGGTTTTGCCCTGGAGAAGATTGACGAAGAACGGGCTATGGAAACCCTCAAGATCCTCGAGGAGATGGCGGAGGCTGTGGAAAAAGAAGAGGAGGCTGGGGCATGAGTATAAAAGACCGCTTTCGCGACCCTAAGCTCGCCACCCATCTCTTGGATCGAATCAAAGAAGGCTGTAAGGTTTTGGGGCGCCAGATCAACTTGATGGAGGTCTGCGGCACTCACACCGTCAGCATCAGTCGAGCTGGCATCCGCCAGATCCTGCCGGAAAACCTGAGACTTGTTTCCGGTCCTGGCTGTCCGGTTTGTGTCACCGATCAAAGGGATATCGACCTTATCATCGAAGTAGTCAGTGAACCGGAGGTAATTTTAACCACTTATGGGGATATGATCCATGTCCCTGGGACGAAGGGCAGTTTGCAGGAGGCCAAGGCCCAAGGTCGGGCGGTGCAGGTGGTTTACTCACCCCTTGACGCCTTGAAGCTGGCCAAACAAAACCCGGACAAAACAGTGATCTTTTACTCCGTCGGCTTTGAAACCACTGCTCCGATGGCAGCTGCCACTTTGGAGATGGCGGCCAGTGAAAAAGTGAAGAACTTCAAGATCTATTCGGTGCACAAGACCGTTCCTCCGGCCTTGGATATCCTGGTCAGCGCGGAGGATGTGAAAATTGACGGCTTCATCCTGCCGGGACACGTCAGCACGGTATTGGGAGGACAGGCTTACCGCCCTGTTACTGAAGAGCGGGGGGTACCGGCGGTAATCACCGGCTTCGAGCCCTTAGATATCATCATGGGGGTGGAGAGGCTGGTAACCCAGCTGGTGGAAGGTCGTGCTGAGGTTGAGAACGCTTACACTCGGGCGGTGAAATGGGAGGGTAACCCGGTGGCCCAAGAGATGCTGGCCGAGTTCTTCATCCCAGTGGATGCCACTTGGCGGGGCATCGGGACCATTCCCCAAAGCGGTCTGGAACTCGCCCCTCAATACGCTGACTACAACGCTAAGTACACGTCGGCAGTAGAGAGGGCCAGCCGGCGTCTGGAAGGAGTTAAATCTGAAATTAAAGGCTGCCGCTGCGGTGATGTGCTCAAAGGGGTCATTTTGCCTTATGATTGCCCTCTCTTTGGCCGGGCTTGCACGCCCAGCCGACCGGTGGGCCCCTGCATGGTTTCCCTCGAGGGTTCCTGCGCCGCCTACTACAAGTACGAACGCCGCAGTAAAGCTGTTTAGGTAGAGGTGATCAGATGAGTGAGAAGATTCTGCTCAGCCACGGGGCCGGTGGCGGGGCCAGCCAGCGGTTGATTGATGACTTGTTTATGAAGAAACTCGGCAACGAACTGCTCCTGCAGAAAAACGATGCCACGGTTCTGCCGGAGCTACCTGGGAGAATTGCCATGAGCACTGACTCTTTTGTGATTCAGCCGATTTTCTTCAAAGGAGGCGACATCGGCAAGCTGGCGGTCTGCGGGACCGTGAACGATTTGGCAGTTCAAGGGGCGGAACCTAAATTTCTCACCTTGGGCTTGATCATCGAAGAGGGTTTCCTCTTCAGCGATTTAGAACGGATCGTGGGATCCATCGCTGACACCTGTGCTCAGGCCGGTGTGAAGATCGTGGCCGGGGATACTAAGGTTGTCAACAGGGGGCAAGCCGACGGCATTTACATCAACACCACCGGCGTCGGTTATGTTCCCCGGGGCCGCCAGGTCGGCGGGAGTCTGGCCAAGCCTGGAGATGTGGTTATTATCAACGGGGGCATCGGCGAGCACGGCATGGCCGTCATGTCCCAGCGCTCCGGAATCGACTGGGAGACTGATTTGGTCAGCGATTGTGCTCCTTTGAACGGACTGATTACCGAGATCTTCAAAGTCACCCCCAATGTCCATGTGATGCGGGATCCCACCCGGGGCGGCGTGGCCACAACTCTCAACGAGATCGCCGGTCAGTCCGGTGTCGGGATTAAACTGGTGGAAGCTGACCTTCCCATCTCCCAGGGAGTACTGGGAGCCTGTGAGATGCTGGGTTTTGATCCTCTCTATGTTGCCAATGAAGGAAAGGTCCTGGTAATAGTTCCCGCCGCAGAGAGTGAGGAAGTCTTGGCGGCCATGCGCCGGCATCCCTTAGGAAAGAAATCGGCTGTGATCGGTGAAGTCGTGGCAGAGCATCCTGGCATGGTTACTCTGCGGACTGCATTTGGGGGAGAGCGGATTTTGGATATGATGGAAGGGGAACTCTTGCCCCGGATTTGCTAAAACGGAGGTGCTTTCAGTGCGGGTATTGCTGGCCGATGACAGTATGACCATCTTGAAGGTGGTGGGGTCTCTCTTAGAAAGCGAGGGATTTGAAGTTATTACTGCCTCAGACGGCGTAGAAGCGGCTATAAAGGCCTTCTCGGAGCGTCCAGACCTTATCCTTTTGGATGTTACCATGCCCAAGATGAATGGGTACCAGGTCTGCCGTCTGCTCAAAAACGAGCCGGCCACCCAAGCCATCCCTATCATCATTTTGACCTCTAAAGACCAGCCCCGGGAGAAGTTCTGGGGCTATCAGACCGGGGCCGACAAGTACGTCACCAAAGGTTTTGACCAGGGCCCGCTCCTGGCGGCGGTAAAGGAGCTCACCGTCGGAAGAGCTGAGGCCGCGGCCGGCTTGGCTGAACCGAGCGGAGACCTGATTGCCGATGAATTCGATATTTTGGCCCGTTCCAACGATCTTTTAGACGCCAAGCTTTTTGAAGCCACCATCATCAATGAGATCGGTAAGCTGGCCACCAATTTGAGTACCTTTCAGGAGACGGTTTCTGGGTTATTTGACCTTATGGCCAACTTAGGCACCTTTTCCGCCGGCGTGCTGGCCTTCTCCCATGGGGAAGAGGGCCTGATGCTGGTGAAGGTGCTGCTTAACGTGGACAAGGGGTATCTTCAGGATTATCGGCACTATCTGGAGGCCAAGATTAAGAGAGAGCACCCAGAGAGCATTCCCCCGGCCGGATACAGCTGGGAGGTCCTTGATAGGGCCAAGACAGGGATCATCCCCGATACCGGTGAAGCCGAGTTCGATCCCCAGGCGACCTGCACGGTTTTTCTTCAATCCAAAGGCAAGGTTGTTGGCCTGTTATCAGTGGCCGGTGATAAGAAACGAGCCCTGCGCATGGACCAGAGTTCTCTGGAACTTTTTGGGGTCCACGGCACAGTGGTAGTGGAAAACGCCTGGCTGTATGAACAGATCCGACAGCTCTCCATCACCGACGGTTTGACCAAGGTCTATAACCGCCGGTACATCGAAGAGCGCCTTAAGGAAGCGATCCGCCTGAGCAGAAGGCATAAAGCCAGTCTTTCCCTGGTCATGATGGATGTAGATCACTTTAAAAAGGTCAACGATACCTATGGCCACCAGGCCGGGGATGATGTTCTTAAACACCTGATGGAGGTCTGCCGGACTAGTACCCGGGCCACCGATATTTTGGGACGGTACGGTGGGGAGGAGTTCATTCTAGTGCTGCCGGAGACCGATTCTCAAGGCGCTCAGATTGTCGCCGAGCGAATTCGAGCCAAAGTGGAGGCTATGCCTTTCCCGACTTGTGCCGGACGCATCCCGATCACCATCAGCCTTGGTCTAGCCACCTTCCCCGCCGTATCTATTGATACGGCCGAGGCTTTTATTAAAGCGGCTGACCTGGCCCTGTACCGGGCCAAGGAGTCCGGCCGGAACCGAGTGGTAGCCTACGATCCCAAAGTTGATGGACTGCCGCAGGAAGAGTAAGATCCCTCTTCACTTGTCAGGGTTCGGAAACTAACTCTATTGTACTAGGAGGAGAGAGTGTGAACCAGCTTTTAAAGGGTAAGAACTTTTTAATTATGGGAGTTGCCAATCAGCGCAGCATCGCCTGGGGCATAGCCAGGTCCCTCCATAATGCCGGGGCCAGGTTAATCTTTACCTACCAGGGAGAACGATTAAAAGACAAGGTCGAGGCTCTGGTTTCTACTTTGGAAGGCCAGGACAGCCTCTTGATACCCTGTGATGTCACCAGCGATGCCGAGATAACCAATGCTTTCGAAACCATCAAGAACAAGGTCGGAACCCTCCACGGTTTGGCCCACTGTATCGCTTTTGCCCAAAAGGAAGACCTGGAAGGTATGTACGTGGACACCACCAGAGAGGGTTTCCGGATAGCCCTGGATATCAGCACTTATTCCCTAGTGGCCGTGGCAAATGCCGCCAGAGGTTTGATGACCGAAGGTGGGAGCATCGTCACCTTGACTTACTTGGGCGGTGAGCGAGTGGTCTCCAACTACAACGTCATGGGAGTGGCCAAGGCAGCTTTGGATGCCTCCGTCAGATACCTGGCCAATGACTTGGGCCCCGACGGTATCCGGGTGAACGCCATTTCCGCAGGACCCATCCGGACTTTGGCTGCCAAAGGGATCTCAGGCTTTAACCAAATCCTCAAGGAAATCGAGGAAAAAGCTCCCCTGCGCCGCACGGTAACCCAAGAAGAAGTGGGGGATACCGCCCTCTTCTTGCTCAGCGACCTCTCCCGGGGAATCACCGGCGAGATCATCCACGTTGACGCCGGCTACAACATCTTGGGCCGGTAAGAGATATAGTTGCAGGTGGCGCACCATAGGATAGTACTAATCTGGAAACTCTGAGGTGAGCGGCTTGTACATCCGGGTGCGCTGGTACCATCTTTTGGTTCTGTTGGCTCTCGTGGTGATGGGGGGCTTGTGGGTTGTCTTTTCCAATTACGCCATCAGAGTCGATTTGACTATTCCTGATCGGGAGTTTCCTGATACCGGAGTGGTTACCGGCAAGGTTTGTGATGTCTTTGGTGATCCGCTGCCGGGGGTTTCGGTTACCCTGGCGGGAAAACACACCGTTACCGGGGAAAAGGGAGAGTTCTCCTTTCTCCGGATCCCCATGGGGCATCAGCAGTTGGCTTTGGAAGCAGAGGGATACAAGCCTTTTACCCAAGTGGTGCGGATCGATGCCGGATCCAACTACCTGGAGTTCAAGTACGATCACGGGCTGTTTCCCAACAGTTTCGCTTTGGATTTTCACATCTACTACACCGAAGCCAGCCTGGAGCAGGGGCGGTGTTTTGGGGAGATCGGCATCGCCAACGGCTCCTCGGAAAACTATTACCTCCTGGAACTTGTGGTTTACAATCCCCTGGGTGTGGAGAGCTTGAACCTCCTCAAGACCGAGGATGACTACCGGGAGATCACCGGAACCTTAAGTGACACCAATTTTGTCAGCAAACCCCGGATGGCCGTCTTTTATCAGCCGGGAGAGCACTATATCATCAACCTGCCTCCCCTCCCTAACCCCATTGCCGACGGGCTTTATACCCTCAAGTGCGTTTACGCCTCTCAGGCCCAGTGGGATGCCAGTCTGGCCATAATGGAATTATTGGAAACCCAGTGCGTTTTGGATGACGATTGGAACCCCCACACCTAGCCTGAAAAAATCATCTTGGCTTGTATAATATGATTGCTAGAAGCTGCCAACAAAACCCCGGGAGAGGAATAGGCTGACCAGAGTAGAACTGTTACTCTGTAGCTTGAACAAGGGGTAGAAGACGTGGCTAAAACCGTCGCGCTGACGTATAGATGGATATCGGTTGCTCTGGTCGTTTTGTTCCTGTCTTTTTTCTTTTTTCCCATCTATGTCGCGGCCGAAAACGGATCAGCTAATGTTATACCTGTGGTCATCAACGGCCGGGAACTGCCTTTCACGGCTATCCCCGGCAGTTCAGAGGGTGAGTGGCTGGTATCCCTGCGGGATGTGGCCGGTGAAACCGGGCTTACCGTGGGCTGGCTGGAGGAAACCAAGACGGTTCGCTTAAAGGACAGCAGCACAGTGGCCTACCTCCAGGTAGGGTGTGAAGTGGCTCTGGTGGGCACCACCCAATACAACCTTTCGGAGGCCTTGCGCCTTTCTCAAGGGCGTCTTCTGGTTCCGGTGAGCTTTTTTGAGGATGTCTTTGGTTATAAGGCAGTGGTGGAGGAGGGGAAGCTGGTGATCACCACTCCCACTGAGAAGATCACCGGGATAGACTTTGCCATGAAGGACGGTCGCCCGAACGTTACTATCAAAACCTCCGGGATTCCCCGGTTCGAGTCGTATCTCTTGACGGAACCGGACCGGATTGTGGTGGACTTTTACGATACCCGCTTGGATCTCAATGGTGACGTGGCCACCTGTACCGATTTGCCCCCGGAAAGCAGAATCAAGGGTATCCGGTGGGACCAGTTCAAGTCCAATGTGGCCAGAATCGTTATTGACCTCGCGCAGGGGATCGGCTATGAGATCTTGCCTTCTCTGGATGGTAAAGGGCTGACAGTGGCCCTCTTTCGACAAGTGGAAGGAGTTTCTTTCCAACGTGTCTTTGGCAAGGCCCAGCTGACTGTGGAAGGAGTGGGGCAGGAGGACTATTCGGTCACCTACCTAAAGAACCCAGACCGGCTGGTCGTAGATTTAGAGAAGGCCACCTTGGTCACAGAGGGCGAAGAGATTGAAATCGATGATCCCCTGGTGAAAAGAATCAGGATGCACCAGTTTCTGCCGAACATCGTCAGGGTGGTGTTGGATTTGAAATACCCTGCCGGCTACGTGGTAGCACCTGCCGATGATGAAAATACACTGGTTTTGGAGCTGGTGAAAAAGATCACCGGTGTGGCGGTCTCCGCCTATCAGGGGCGGGAGTCCCTCCTCATCAAGGGTTTCGGCATCGATGAGTACCGGGTGGAGTATTTCCCCGATCTGGCCCAGATTTTGGTGGATATCCCCTCGGCTATGCTGAGCACGGATCAGCCCCGACTGAGTTTCACCCGGGGCCCGGTGACTGACATCAAGCTGCTCCAGGTGGCTCCCACCACAGTGCAAGTCCAGATCGGTCTCAGGGGTTATCTGGGGCATGAGACGCGGCGGGTGGCAGACGGTCTCCAGGTATTGGTAAACAACTCGCCTCTGGCCGGCCGACGGATTGTCTTGGATCCGGGGCACGGAGGGCAAGACCCTGGGGCCATTGGCCGAAGTGGGCTGATGGAGAAAGATGTGGTCTTGGATATCGCTCTGAAACTGGAGAAGCTCTTGGAGAGCCAAGGGGCAGAGGTCATCATGGTTCGGGATGCTGATTACTATGTGCCACTGATGGAGCGGGCGGCACTCGCCAATACCGCTAATGCCGACGTCTTCATCAGCATCCATGTGAATTCGTCGATCAATAGAGCAGCCAACGGAGCGGAAACCTACTATTACTATGCTGATGCCGAGGGACAAGAACTGGCTGCCTTGATCCAGCGGGAGATGCTGGCTGCCCTGGATCTGAACAACCGGGCTCCCCGGCCTAACCGAGATTTCGTTGTTCTCAAAGAAACCAAGCTGACCTCAGTTTTGACTGAGGTGGCTTTCATCAGCAACCGGGCTGAGGAGAAAAAGCTTAAAGACCCAGAGTTTCGGCAGAAAGCGGCTGAGGCTATAGCCCGGGGTTTGGCCTCCTATTTTGGCGGACCCAGTTGGCAGTTTAGGGATTTGATCGTCGAAAGCCCTCAAGAAGCTAAGGAACCCGAGGCTGCTCCAGAGGAAGAGGCCGCCCCGGAAGCCAAGGAAGAGGCTGAAAAAGCTCCTTCCGGCGTAAAGGTGTTTACCTGGGAGTCCTTGAAGGTAACTCCAACCAAACCAGGTGAAGGTATAGTGGATAAGGTTAAAGTGATAGAAATACAATAGCCAAGATATTTGAGAACAAACGAGGAGTTATGGATGAACAGCGAAAGAGAGAAACCCATTGGGATATTTGATTCTGGTTTAGGCGGCCTGACCGTTGTCCGGGAGATCTGGCGTGATTTACCACAGGAGAGAATCACCTATTTCGGGGATACCGCTAGAGTGCCCTACGGGGGCCGCAGCGCCGCTGAGATTACAGAATTTAACTCACAAATCATCGAGTTCATGCTTCAAGAAGGGATCAAGGCCGTCATTTTCGCCTGTAACACCTCTTCTGCCTTGGCCCTACAGGAGATGCGAAAGCGTTACCCGGTTCCCATGTTCGGAATCATCAAACCGGGGGCCAAAGCGGCCTTGGCCACCAGTTCCAACCGGCGAATTGGTTTGCTTGCCACTGAGGCCACTGTAAAGAGCGGTGCCTACGAACGAGCCATCCTAGCTCTGGAGCCGACGGCTCAAGTCTTTCCGATGGCTTGCCCAAAATTGGTGCCGTTGATTGAAAAGGGAGAGCTGGACTCACCGGAGACGGAAGGTGCCCTCCAGGAGTACATCGACCCTCTGGCTGAGGCCGGGGTGGATACCTTGATTTACGGCTGTACCCACTATCCTTTCTTGGATTCTGTGATAACTAGACTCTACCCAGGGCGGTTCAAGCTGGTTGATCCAGCCAAGAGCTGTGTTCGGGAGGTTCGGGAATACCTGCAGCAAAATGCGCTTTTGGCCCAGGAAGCCAGGGGAGAAGACCGTTATTTTGTCAGCGGCGATCCTGGACACTTTGCTGCTTTGGGGTCCCGCTTGGCCGGCAGGATCCTACCGGCGCCTCAGAAAGTGGACGTCTTCGGCGAAAATGCTTTGAAAGTATTACCTTAGAAAGCTGGGTGTTTATGTTTGCAGATTTAGGACCAGGGAAAACGGCTGCTCTTGTCGGCCTGGGTATCACCAACCAGGCCGTAGCCGCCTATCTGGTCGGGTTGGGGGTCCAAGTGACAGGCTATGACCAAAAGACCCCCGAGGCCTTGGGAGATGCCGCCAAGAGCCTGGAGGAGCTTGGGGTGGACTTGGTTTTGGGTCCGGAAAGTTTCAAGTCTGATCTGACCGGTTTCGACTACATTTTCGTTACCCCCGGGATCCGGCCGGACATTCCGATGATCGCTCAAGGGGTGCGAGCAGGGGCCATTGTCACCAGCGAGATTGATCTTCTTCTGCAGAAGGCTCCGGGCTTTGTGGTGGGCATAACCGGTTCCAGCGGAAAGACTACCACCACCAGCTTAATCGGCCACATCTTCCGCAAGGCGGAAAGAAGAGTGCTGGTTGGTGGCAATATCGGTGAGCCCCTGATTAAGGCGCTGCCCGAGATGACACTCGAGACCTATTTGGTTTTAGAACTCAGCAGCTTTCAGTTGATGACTGTCCGGAAAAGCCCTAATCTAGCGGTGATCACCAACATCACACCCAACCACTTGGATTACCATCCGACCATGGCCGAGTACATCGAAGCTAAGAGCAAAATCTTTGCCAACCAAACGGAGAGCGGAGTCCTGGTGGCCAATGCTGATGACCCCATAGTTTTCGAGCTGGCACGCAAAGCCCCTGGACAGGTGATTCTCTTCTCCCGGCAGCAGGCTTTGGACGAAGGGGCCTGTCTGAAAGATGGTCAGGTGGTCTGGGTACACCAGGGCCAAGCCGAACCGGTGCTGACTCTTGCGGAGATTCCCTTACGGGGCCAACATAACTGGGAAAATGTTCTGGCGGCCGCAGCTGTGGCCAGGGCCAGTGGGATTGAAGCGAGCACCATTCGAGAGGCGGTCAGAGAATTCAAACCTATCGAACATCGGTTGGAGTTTGTCCGGGAGATTGACGGGACAAAATACTATAACGACTCAATAGCTACTTCGCCTGCTCGGGCTGTAGCCGGATTGCGTTCTTTCGAGGAGCCGGTTATACTTATTGCCGGTGGCTACGATAAAAAAATCCCCTTCGATGATTTCGCTAAAGAACTGCCCGGACGGGTGAAACACCTTTTGCTTCTGGGAGACACTGCTCCGGCCATAGCCAAACTTGTCGATCAGCTGCCTGATGGTCCAGGGTATACACTTACCAATTCCTTGCAGGAGGCGGTGGAGAAGGCTAGAAGTCTTAGTGAGCCAGGAGATGTGGTTTTGCTCTCCCCGGCCTGTGCCAGTTTTGACATGTTTCCCAACTACCGGGAGCGAGGGCGAATTTTTAAGGAGATCGTCAACAATTTGTAATCGTTGAACAGGAGGGTATTCATTGGAGCGTATTGACGGACGGCAACCAAACCAATTAAGACCGATAAAGATAACTCGCAACTACCTAAAATACCCGGAAGGCTCCGTCTTGATCGAAACCGGTGATACTAAAGTGATTTGTACCGCCTCAGTGGAAGAACGAGTGCCGAGTTGGCTTAAAGGGACCGGGAAAGGGTGGATTACCGCTGAATATTCCATGCTTCCCCGGGCTACAGAGATCAGGAACGTCCGGGAATCCTCCAAGGGAAAACTGGGGGGTCGGACCATGGAGATCCAGCGCCTGATTGGCCGGGCCTTGAGGTCGGTAGTGGACCTGGAGGCTTTAGGGGAGCGGACCATTTGGTTGGACTGTGATGTCATTCAAGCCGACGGCGGTACGCGAACTGCTTCTATTACCGGCGCTTTCATCGCCCTGGTAGATGCTTTGCTTAACCTCTGGCAAAACAGCACCGACCTTAACTGGCGGACCATACCGATAACCCATTACGTGGCTGCGGTCAGTGCCGGCATCGTCGAAGGGATTCCCCTTCTGGATCTCAATTTCAGCGAGGACTCTGCCGCTCAGGTGGACATGAACTTTGTGATGACGAAGGGGAATCAGGTCATCGAGATTCAGGGAACGGCGGAAGAGTATCCTTTCACCCAAGAAGAATTAGGCCAACTGCTCGCTCTGGCCCAAAAGGGGATTGAAGAGCTCATCCAGATTCAAGAGGAGGTACTGGGTGAAGACGCCTTGAAAGTGGGGCGGTGGCCCCTTGCGTAAACTGGTTTTAGCCACCCGCAACCTGCACAAGGTGGAAGAGATCAAAGCTATGCTCGCCGGGTTGCCTCTGGAGGTTGTTTCCGTCAGCGACTATCCAGAGGCGCCAGAAGTTGTTGAGGACGGTAAGACATTTCAGGCCAATGCGGCCAAAAAGGCGGAGACTATAGCCAGGTACACCGGAGAGTGGACTTTGGCCGATGATTCCGGCCTGGAAGTGGAGTTCCTCCAAGGCAAGCCAGGGGTGTACTCAGCCCGTTTTGCCGGCGAAGACGCCTCGGATGCCGAGAATAACGCCAAGCTTTTAGGGCTGATGAAAGACGTTCCTAGGGAAAAGCGGGGGGCTCAGTTCCGGTCGGTGATCGCCATTGCCCGGCCGGGAGAAGAAACCCTCTTTGCTGAAGGCATTTGCCGGGGTCTCGTAGGCACTGAAGCCAAGGGTTTCAATGGTTTTGGTTATGATCCCCTGTTCGTCCTGCCTGAGCTGGGTAAAACCTATGCCGAACTCACCCCGGAGGAGAAGAACAGAGTCAGCCACCGAGCCCGGGCCATGGAGAAGGCTCGGGAAATTTTGGCCAAATTAACTGCTTCCTAGATGCTGTTGACAGAGTTAGACTCTCATGTTATCATAATAAAGCACTGTTCGGATAGAGGTTCGGGGCGTGGCGCAGCTTGGTAGCGCACTTGCCTTGGGAGCAAGGGGTCGCTGGTTCGAATCCAGTCGCCCCGACCATTTTTTAAAATGTGCGCCTGTAGCTCAGGGGATAGAGCAACGGACTTCTAATCCGTGGGTCGTAGGTTCGATTCCTACCAGGCGCGCCAGTAAATGCAATATACATGGTGGGTGTAGCTCAGTTGGTTAGAGCGCCAGGTTGTGGCCCTGGAGGTCGTGGGTTCGACTCCCATCACTCACCCCATGATTATTCTAGAAGACAGAGATTACGTTAAGTAGTCTCTTTTTTTGTGTCTGAATTTCGCAAGGGAAGCATTAGAGGGAAAAGGGCCTGCTCTAATGAAGATTATTATCCTAATGAACTGTAGGCACAGTAAGGCGGTCTGGGAGACGCTGCAGGGAAAACGTCAGCTGAGGTGATTTGCTTGTTGTATAGAAGAATGCCCAAATCTGGCCAGGAACTGTCGGTTTTAGGTTTTGGGTGCATGCGCTTTCCCACCGATGCGGAAGGAACAATTGATGAGACCAAAGCTACCGAAATGCTCCATTACGCCATCGAAAACGGGGTCAACTACATCGA
>JACDOJ010000014.1 GCA_017656135.1 Bacillota bacterium
TTGTACCAAAGGGTTGCGCGAAGGAAAAAATGCCGCTATAATATAAAAACGTCAGCGCAAAACGCTGACCCGAAAAGAAATCATAGCTAACCAGATTCTTATTGACAATTAAACAAATACCCAGTATAATTAAGAATTGTGTGGAGGGATACCCGAGTGGTCAAAGGGGGCAGACTGTAAATCTGCTGGCATTTGCCTTCGAAGGTTCGAATCCTTCTCCCTCCACCATTAATATTTTATCGACAACCAAGTGCTGAACTTGGTTTTTTTATTTAAGATTGACACCGATCATCCCAGCTACCGTTCCGACCAGGGCCGAGACTACTACACCGCCGGCGCCGTGCCTGAGAGTTACAGCTAAAACCTCTTCTCCAATTCCCAGCCCGCCGAAAAAGAGAGCCAAAAGACCATAGAGGGCCCCAACAGAAAGACCAACCAGCCATCCAGACTCGCCTAAGCTTTTGGCTGCGTATACACCACCGATGGCGATGCTGAGACAATTCACTAAGAGCAAGCTGGAGGTACCTAGCTTAAGCCACCTGGTTCCGGCTATGATAATTGTCATAATGATGCTGACAATCACCGCCACGCAGATACTGACAGCCAGTCCTTTGAGAGCAGCCAGAAGCAGGCTTCTCCTGGAGGATTTGCCGCCCCCTGTATCAATTCGGCTGTTTATCTTCATCAAAAAGCCCCTCCCCACTTTGGATTGTTTTTCCTCATAACCAAAGGTATTCGGGGAGTGGGCCCTCTATTACAGTAGTTGTTTTCCATTCACTTCAGGAACTTGCCAATGACACCCCGGGCTTTGGCCAGTTCGGCCAGGGCTTTGAAGAGGTGCCCTTGCTCGTAGTAGGCCATACCAAGCAACATGTGACTGTACTGGTTGGATTCGTCCAGCCTCACTGATTTCTCCAGGGTTTGCACGGCTTTATCTAAACGTCCGCACTGGTATAATGAAAAACCCTGGTAGTTCAGGGGCCATGGGTTCCCTGGGTCCAAGCGAATGACCCGGTCGAAGGCCTCCACCGAAGCCGGATAGTCCTCCTGGACGTAATAGGCAAAAGCAAGGTAGCTTTGGACCAATAAATTCTCGCTGTACTTAGGATCGCCAGCGTAGCGGGCAATGACTTCCTGGGCATAGGTTCCCTCCTGGTCCAGGCGGTCGATGGTCTGGAAAGTCTGTATGCTCGCCTCGATCTCCCCTAGCATGGCCTGAGAAATTCCCAGTTGAAAGAGATAGTCTTTGTTATTGGGATCGACTTGTAGGCGGGCTTTGGCTTCCTCTGCCTTGGTCCGCCAAAACTCTGTTTTGGGAGGAGGCTGCACATCGGAAAGCCCGGAAGATGGAGTCTTATCCCCTCCAAAGAGAAGAAACACTAGGAGTAGGCAGATTATGCCTACCCCTAGATAGTGGTACAGTTTAGACCGGTGTGTTGTGAAGTGGAAATCAGGCAAAATACTCCACCTTTTCTACCGAGACTGGGCCCTTACGGTTTAGGAAGCTTCCTCCCTGGCTGCTTTGGCTTCCGCTATCACTTGTTCTGCAAGCTGGGCGGGAACTTCCTCATAGTGGTCGAACTCAGTGGTAAAACTGCCTCTGGCTTGGGTGATGGACCTGAGGTCAGTGGCATAGCGGAACATCTCCGCCTGGGGCACTAAGGCCTTGATAACCTGGTAACCATTTTGGGGGTCCATGCCCAAAATCTTACCACGTTTCTTGTTCAAGTCGCCCATCACATCGCCCATGTACTCCTCGGGTACAACGATCTCAACCTTGAGAATGGGCTCTAAGAGCACAGGTTTTGCATCCATGAAACCCTTCTTGAAGGCCATGGAAGCGGCAATCTTGAAGGCCATTTCCGATGAGTCCACACTGTGGTAAGACCCGTCAAAGAGGGTAACTTTGACATTAGTCACCGGGTAGCCGGCCAAGACTCCTTCATCCATGGTCTCGAGGATTCCTTTTTCCACGGCAGGAATGTACTGCTTGGGCACAGCTCCACCGAAGATCTTATCAACAAACTCGAAGCGTTCCCCGGTGTGTAAGGGCTCAATTTCAATCCAAACGTGACCGTACTGGCCCCGTCCGCCGGACTGCTTCTTGTGCTTGCCTTCCACTTTAACCTTGCCTTTGATAGTCTCCCTATAGGCAATCTTAGGAACTGAGAGCTCCACCTCGGTACCGAACTTGCTCTTCAACCGGCTGATGATGACCTCCAGGTGCAAGTCACCCATTCCTTTGGCTAAGAACTGTCCGGTTTCCGTATTCTTCTCCATCTTGAATGTCGGGTCCTCTTCGGCCAAGCGGTGCAGGCCAACGCCAATTTTTTCCTCGTCCCCCTTGCTCTTTGGTTCTACCGCCATGGCCAAGACTGGTTCTGGGAATTTGATCCGGGGGAGTTCGATGGGAGATTCCTTACTGGAGAGAGTGTCACCGGTGACCGTCTCCTGGAGCTTGGCGACGGCTCCGATATCCCCGGCTTCTAGAGCATCCACCGGTTTTTGTTCCTTGCCAAAGACTAGCATCAACTGACCGATGCGCTCATCTTTGTTTTTACCCTTGTTGAAGGCGTGGGAATCGGAGCGTAGCGTTCCGGAATAAACCCTCAGTAGAGAGAGTTTCCCAACGTACGGGTCGGCCATGGTCTTGAAGACAAAGGCGGCGAGAGGACCGTTGGGGTCGGCGACAAGCTCCACTTCTTCCCCTCCTTTGAGGGCCTTGATACTGCCGACATCGGCCGGAGACGGGAAATAGTTGACGATGGCGTCTAACAAAGGCGGAATCCCAGTATTATCGGTGCCACAGGCAAAGAAGATGGGCAGTAAGTTGCCGGAGAGGAGTCCCTTTTTGAAGGCGTTGATGATTTCATCGACTGAAAGCTCTTCCCCCTCAAAGTACTTCTCCATCAGCTCATCCTCGGTGCTGGCCACGGCTTCCACCAGCATCTCCTTGTATTTAGCGATTTCTTTCGAAACCTCGACATCCTTACGTTCCACCTTGTCTCGTTCGTTGGTAACCAGTTGCATTCTCAAAAGATCAATGACCCCGGTGAAATTCTCGGAGGTTCCGTTGGGAATCTGCACCGGAACCGCTTCTTGCCCAAAGACGGAGCGGATATCATCGATAACGTTAGCGTAGTTGACGTTTTCCCGGTTCAACTTGGTAACTACAATCGCCTTGGGCAACCCGTACTCCGTAGCATAGGCGGCAACCTTCTCTGTACCTACCTGTACACCGCTGGTGGCATCGACGACGATTAACGCTGTATCCGCCACCTTAAGGGAGCTGATGACTTCCCCTACGAAGTCAAAGTACCCCGGAGTGTCTACGATGTTGATCTTACAGTCTCTCCAGAAACAGGGCGCCACCGAAGCGTTGATGGAGATGCCGCGTTTGACCTCTTCCGGATCGTGGTCCATGGTGGTCGTGCCTTCCTCGACCTTGCCGTGCCTGTCGATTCCCCCGCTGACATAAAGCATAGCTTCAGCCAAGGTCGTCTTGCCGGCTCCACCGTGGCCTACTAAGGCTATGTTGCGCAGCTTAGCAGTTGGAACTTTCTTCAACTCGATTCCTCCTTCTCCTTTTCAGGCTAGATCGTTATAATTCCCCCTTCGGGTAATTACCGAGAACAGGCTTCGTCTTGCTCTAAAAAGGCGATTACCTGTTTAAAATCCTCCCATACCGGTCGCTTCTTGGAAGGGTCTCTTAGAAGGGCAGCCGGGTGAAAGGTGGGCATCACAGGTATTCCCTTGTATTCAAACCAGTGTCCTCTGGAGCGCGTGATCCGAAAGTTAGGATTAATTAAGTGACGAGCTGCTGTAGAGCCGAGGGCAATGATGAGTTCCGGGGCAATTAGCCGAATTTGCTGGTCCAACCAGGCCATACAGGTTTGGGCTTCTTGAATGGTGGGAACGCGGTTGTTAGGTGGCCGACACTTAACAATATTAGCGATATAAACCTCTGAACGCTGCCAGCCGCAGGCGGCAATGATCTTATCCAGTAGCTGTCCTGCAGCTCCCACAAAGGGACGACCTTGTAGATCCTCTTGTCGGCCGGGTCCTTCTCCTATTAGCATTACCCGAGCATGGGGATTTCCTTCACCGAAGACCACGTTTCTGGCACCGTCTCTCAGGTGACAGCGTCTACAGGCCTCCACGGCTTCTTTGAGTGCAGCAAGTTCGGTCATGGCTGCTTTCCTCCTACATCGTCAGTGCTTAGTAAAGAGGTACGCCTTCTGGTTTAGCCAGTGCGTCTTGAAGCCAAAGATTTGTTCCGCTAAAGGCAAGCCGATACAATAAATTCCGTCAAACTTCTTTATATCAGTGGTTTTGTACGGCAAGCCGTTAACCCAAATAGTGCTTTCAGCGGCATCAAAAATCATAAACAGCCGTTCTTTACTGAGGTAAAGCAAGTCACTGATCTGATTCCAGTCCACCTTAAGATCGTACAAAGGAGCCAGCTCCCTTAAGGGTAGCCAGAGCCTGCCGTAGTGAATCACTGCGGTGAGCTCCTGAAATTCTCGTCCTTCCAAATGATAGTAAATGGAGACTTCCTCGTCCGGGTATTCCTGGATGGTCAAGGTCTTACCCTCGCCGGTTCGGCCCAGGATACCGGTGGCTGTGTACTGGTCAGAGAGCACCCAGTCTCCGTACGGGTGAGGAATCTCCACCCGATAAAGCGGAATCCCATTTTCATTCAAGGGCCAAACCACCACGTCCCCCCTGATGCCTGAAATCAAGGCCAGGCGACCGCTTTTAGGCAGTCTGATGACTTCCAGCCCCTGAGGGATGCCAGGAATGTCTTGGTAGCGCCATTTCTGAGCGTAATAAGAACCCTTCCATTCAAAAGCGTAGAGCAGACCAACAGGACTTGCGGTAACCACCTCGGCCAGACCGTCCTCATCAATGTCCCAGACATCGGAGCCGGAGACGCCGCCCCAGGGGTAGTTGGTCCAAACCGGTTTAAGCTCAGCGGTGCCAGGTGAATAGACCTGAACCTCGGCACCATCTACAATTAAAGCGAAATCAGAGTCTCCGTCGCCATTAAAATCACCGGAACCTGCATACTCCAGAGATTTGCCCTTTTGAGAGGTGTTCTCGTAGTGCAGCTCTGGATGAATCCCATTCCAACGCAGCAAATTGATAGTGCCGTCTTCAGTTATCGCCAGAATCAGATTAAAGGGAAAACCAGAGAGGTGTAAGATGTCCAGATTGGAGACCTGTGACCAGAGGTAAACCCGAGAGTAAGATTTCCACCACTTGCTGTCAGCCCAACCGATGACATCGATGATTCCGATGTCATCGTAGCCCACAATGACCTCGAGAGTACCATCACCGTCCAAATCCCCTAATTTCGCAGTGCTGATAGGAGCATCAAAGCTGTACTCTTGCCATAAAACGTACTGGTTTAAGCGGTTGATGTGGTAGAAACTGATGGTATCTCCGTGGACAAAGGCCAGCTCCGTACGGGAATCGCCGGAGACGTCACCCACGCCGATCAACTGCCAGTTGGAATCGGTCAAAGGCACAGTTCGGCCCGTCTCCAGCCGTAGCAAGTAATCGTTACTTGCTGCCTGGACAGTTAGAGGTAAAGCCGCGACTAGGGTGAGAAGAGCTATGAGAACTGTCCACCGTGGAATATATTTCAAGAAGTACCATCCTTCAACACTTCAAATCATCCACTAATATTCTTCCACAGTGGTAAAGCTATTCCTGCCCACCCGGCTACATGTGCTCTTTCACTACTTAGGGCATATTGGAACATATTGACAATATATTGACAAAATGGCGTATTGACAGGTAAAAAGATAAGCTCCTGAGCTTCAAAATCGGCTTCAGGAGCTTGTTTTCTAATGGTCGGGGCGACTGGATTCGAACCAGCGACCTTTTGACCCCCAGTCAAACGCGCTAACCAAGCTGCGCCACGCCCCGACGCAAATCACATTATAACAAAGAATCGCCGCTAAATCAAATATATTTTACAAAAGATCTATAGCAGCCGGAATTTCACCTGGCTCAAGCTCAAGCTGAAAAGCCCTATGAATGGCCTCTACTGCCTTTTCGACCTGGCTCTGGTCGATGAGGCAGGAAATCCGAATCTCTGAGGTGCTAATGACCTGAATGTTGATTCCGCTGTCCGCAAGGGCCTTGAACATCAGAGCGGCTACACCGGGGTGGGTTACCATTCCGGCGCCGACCACAGAGACTTTGGCCACTGATTCATCACAGTGCAGCCCCTTGGCTCCTAACTGCGGTATGAGGTCTTCGATAATCTTGACCGCCCGCCGGGAGTCATCCTTGGAAATCGTAAAAAGTAGGTCGGTTACGGCTTCCGCCTTGGTACTCTGCACAATCATATCCACGTTGATTCTTTCTTTGGCTAGGGCATCAAAGATGGTGAAGGCGATGCCCGGTTTATCAGGGACCTCAATGACCGTGAGTTTAGCTACATTGGTATCGTGGGTGACCCCGCTGACGTACATCTCCCGTTCCAAATCGGAAACCTCCTTTACAATAGTTCCCGGGTTATCGTTGAAGCTGGAGCGGACGTGTATCGGCATCCGGTATTGGGCCGCGAGTTCTACAGCTCGAGGTTGCAGTACCACTGCGCCGGAACTGGCCAACTCCAGCATTTCACCGTATGAGATCACATCCATTTTACGGGCCACTGGTAGAATCCGGGGGTCAGCGGTGTAGACACCGTCCACATCGGTGAAAATCTCACAGGAATCCGCTTTCAGAGCTACGGCCAAGGCCACTGCTGAGGTATCTGAGCCTCCCCGCCCCAAGGTGGTGATGTCCCCCATTTCGTTGATGCCTTGGAAACCGGCAACTATGACGATTTGCCCCTTTTCCAGCTCCCGTTTGATCCTATTCACATCAATGGCTTTGATTTTGGCTTTTCCGTGCATGTTTTCGGTCCGTACCCCTGCTTGCCAACCGGTCAGAGAAACCGCTGTATAACCCAGGCTTTGGATGGCGACGGCCAGCAAGGAGATGGAGATCTGCTCGCCGGTGGAGAGGAGCATGTCGATCTCCCGAGGTGTCGGTTCAGGGGAGATCTGGTAAACCATCTCCAGCAGCTCATCGGTCATATCCCCCATGGCGCTGACCACTACTACAACCTGCTTACCGGCCTCTCTGGCACTGCAAACCCTTTGGGCTACAGCTTTGATTCGCTCGATGTTTTTGACTGAGGATCCACCAAACTTTTGTACAATTAAACTCATGGCCTATCTATCCTTTTTACCGTTGTTCCGAATTGTTCCACCTTACTTATGAAAAACCAGGCATCTATCTGGCCATGCTTCCGGAAAGCCTCAACCATGGCCTTGCCTACCTGCTCAGGGTCTTGGAGAGTCAAAGCCAGTACCGTGGGTCCGGAACCACTGATGGTGAAAGCCAGGGCGCCGCTGTTATAAGCAGCCTCTTCTACCTGTCGGTAGCCGGGAATCATCCCACTTCGGTAGGGAACATGCAGGGGACCTTGGATCAGAGAGCGCAGTTTAGAGTAGTTTTTTTCACCAAGAGAAAGGATCAACCCTGCTAGAAGCGCAGAATTTTCAACAGCAATTTTTAACGGAACCCTTTTTGGCAGTACCCTCCTGGCTTCTGAGGTGCTAACCTGTATCTCCGGGACTGCCAGCACAAAATGTAGTTCAGACGGCACTGAAAAGGGTACCCAGTCCAGTTCTCCGTCGGTCCCAGGCCAGGATAAACCGGCACCGCCGTAAAGAGCCGGCAAGACATTGTCAGGGTGGCCCTCCAGGTGGACCGCAGCTTTGGCCAGTGTCTCCTTCTCCAATGGAAATCCGGCTGAAGTTAATATCTCCTTCGCTAGGTACAAAGCGGCGACAATTCCGGCTGCGCTGCTGCCCAGCCCCCGGGAAAGAGGAATTTTGTTCTTCATGACCACCTTGAGTCGCCTTGGAAGCACTTGGCGCTGGGCCAAAAGGTAGGCCAGAGCCTTGAAGAAGAGCTCTGCGCCAGATGCCACCAGGAGGCTCGCCCCTTCGCCGTAAACCTCTAGCTCGGTCTGGGTCTTAAGTTCGGCTTCAAAAGCCCTTTGGGAAGCAAACTTTCCGGTCACAGGTTCTTCCCAAAAAGCTTCAACTTCGTTATAGAGATCCAGGGCCAAGCCGACGCAGTCGAAACCTGGACCAAAGTTGGCTGTGGTTGCTGGTGTCCTGATGCGCGCTCCCTGCACCTTAATCACCTAACACCAGGCCTCTAACGGCAGCGTAGTCGGCCGGAACAGTGATCACTTCTCCCGACTCTTTGATGGCATTATCAGGATCTTTCAGGCCGTGACCGGTGAGGACGCAGACTACCCGCGGATTAGGGTAATTTTCAAAGTAGCCCTGCTTTTGTAATTTGAGCAAACCTGCCACTGAAGCAGCCGAGGCCGGTTCACAGAAGACCCCGGTCTTTGCCGCCAAAAGCCGATAGGCTGCGAGAATCTCAGTGTCGGAAACCAGGTCGATTAACCCGCCGGATTCATCCCGAGCCGCAACTGCCTTTTCCCAACTGGCGGGGTTTCCGATCCGGATGGCGGTGGCCACGGTCTCCGGGTTTTCGATCCGGTGTCCTCGGACAATCGGCGCTGCCCCTTCTGCTTGGAAGCCCAGCATCACCGGGAGGGTATTTGTCACTCCGGCACTGTGGTATTCCTTAAACCCCTTCCAGTAGGCGGTGATGTTTCCAGCGTTTCCTACCGGGATGCAGAGATGAGTCGGAGCTTCACTCCCTAGCTGATCACAGATTTCGAATGCCGCTGTTTTCTGCCCTTCAATTCGATGGGGATTCAAGGAGTTGACCAGGGTGATCGGTTCATTTTCGGTAAGTTCTCTGACAATCTCCAGAGCGACATCAAAATTTCCTTCGATGGCTATGACCTTAGCGCCGTGGATTAAGGCCTGGGAGAGCTTCCCCATGGCAATGGCGCCTTTAGGAAGGACAACAAAAGAGCGCAAACCGGCTTTGGCGGCGTAAGCCGCTGCTGATGCCGAAGTGTTGCCGGTAGACGCACAGATCACCGCCTGTGATCCCGCCTCCACCGCTTTGGAGACGGCGACGGTCATCCCCCGGTCTTTGAAGGATCCCGTGGGGTTGAGGCCTTCATACTTCAGGTAGACCGGAAAGTCAAAGCCCAAGGCCTCCCCCACCTCAAGCAAGGGAGTGTTGCCTTCCTGCAAAGTAATCACCGGGGTATTTTCATCCACCGGCAGGTACTCTCTGTACTGGTGAATCAATCCACGCCACATCAGGCCTCGCCCTCCACCCGGATGATATTGTCTACGCTGTAAACGCAGTCCAACGCTTTGATGCCGCTGATGGCCCGCTCTAGGTTGGCCTCGGAGACCTCATGGGTCACAAAGACAAGGGGAACCGGCTCGCCTCTGCCCTGCTGAATCACAGACTGCAGGCTGACGTCGTTGGCCCCGAATTTTTGGGCGATCTGTCCTAAAACCCCGGGGCTGTCTTGGACCGAGATGCGGATGTAGTACCTGGTCACCGTGTTGGCCATGGGAAGTTGTTTCTTCACATGCAGGCAGGAGCAGGCCTTTTTAGCCCCACTGTCCCTGGCCACGTCGATGATATCTGAGCAGACGGCGCTGGCCGTCGGCAAGTCTCCGGCGCCCCGTCCGTAAAACATCAACTCTCCCACCGCATCTCCTTCTATATAGATGGCATTAAAGACATCGGAGACGGACGCCAAAGGATGGGAGTTAGGAATGAAAGTGGGATGGACCCGGGCCTCGATGCCGGCCGGGGTTTCTTTGGCTATGGCCAAAAGCTTCAAGGTGTAGCCCAACTGCCGGCCGTAGTCCAGGTCCACCGGGGTTACTTTGCGAATTCCCTCGGTGTAGACTCCAGCTAAGTCCAGCCGGGAACCGAAGGCGATGCTTCCCAAGATCAGCAGTTTGTAGGCGGCGTCATACCCGTCGATATCACTGGACGGATCGGCCTCGGCATACCCCTTGGCCTGGGCCTCCATCAGTGCGCTCTCCAAGGAAACCCCCTCAGCCGTCATCTTAGTGAGGATATAGTTGGTAGTGCCGTTAATGATGCCCATGATTTTGGAAACTTGGTTGGCTGCCAGTGATTCTTTGAGGGCCTTGATCACCGGTATGCCTCCGGCCACACTGGCCTCAAAATGAAAGTGGACCCCTTTCTCATCAGCAAGGGAGAGAAGTTCCCGGCCGTTCTTGGCCAAGAGCTCTTTATTGGCAGTCACAATATGCTTACCGGCTTGAATGCTCCGGCGAATGTAACTGGAGGCTGGGTCAACTCCGCCCATTACCTCCACAATCAAATCGATCTCTGGATCATCCAAAATCTCGTTAAGGTTGGTGGTCAACAGCTCCGGCGGCACCTCCACGGCCCGCTTTTTTGTCAAGTCTCTCACCAGTATTTTTTTGATAACCAGTTTTCTACCGGTGCGTTGGGCCAACTCTTCCCCGTTTTTTTGGATGATTTGGAAGACTCCGCTGCCAACTGTACCTAAACCTAAGAGTCCGATCTTCAGTGGTTCCACTTGTGCACCCCGCTCGTCCATGGAATGTATAATTTAATTCCCATTATACAAAATAGTGCAATATCCTTCCAGCTAAAGAAAAAAACCGGGTCAAAAACCCGGCTTTCTCAAAGTGTAATCTGGCAATTGTTACAGGATGATGCAGATCAGCCCGCCGCTGCCTTCGTTGACAATCCTGGTCAGAGTCTCCCGCAATTTCTCCTGAGCGTTTTCCGGCATCTGGTACAACTTATTCTGGATGCCCTCTTCCACAAATTCATGGAGGGGTTTGCCCAGGAAGACGGAGTTCCAGAGGGCGGTGGCATCTTTTTCGAATTCCTCGGTCAAATACCGGAGCATCTCCTGGCCCTGGCGCTCATTGCCCACGAAGGGGATGACTTCAGTCTTCAGGTCGGTCTGAATGATATGCAAGGATGGTGCCCCCGCTTTGAGCCTGATCCCAAAACGCCCGCCTTGCCGGAAGAGCTCCGGTTCTTCGAAGACGATATCCTCAATGCTGGGCGGAACGATGCCGTAGCCTTTCTCCTCCACTTCCGCCATGGCGGCTGCTACTCTATCATACTTCTTCTTGGTGGTTGCCATCTCCACCATTAGGGTCAGCATATCGAGCTCACCATCGATAGAGAAACCGGTGAGGTCTTTGACAACCTCATAGAAGAGGTCTTTCTTGATTTCGGCGTCGATGAGAACCCGGCCGGAGCCCAAATCCACCTCGACCACTTCAGCATTGGTAATGAAGTCCAGTTCCTTGAGGGCCGCGGCCACTTGGTAGGTGTCATTGACTTTGCCCACGGTTTCAATTTGTTCGAAACCTGCCTCATATGCCGTTTGCCGCAGCCAGTAGTCAGGCTGTAGAGCATCGAGCCATTTGGAGTAGCGCAAGGCCACTTCCCGGACAGGAAACTCATGGAGAATGAGATTTAAAAGGTCGTAAATATCGTCGGTTTTCATTTTCAGGCAGTCCATGACGCTGACTGCCACACCGTGCTTGGCGCTTAAGCTGGCCGCCAACTTCTGAGTTTCCTCAGCCCTGGGCCGAGTGGTGTTCAGGATGATCACAAAGGGTTTGCCCAGTTCTTTCAGTTCGCTGATGACTCTCTCCTCGGCATGGATGTAGTTTTCCCGCGGGATGTCGGTTATGGATCCGTCGGTGACGACCACCAGCCCGATGGTGGAGTGTTCGGTGATCACTTTGCGGGTACCGATCTCAGCGGCCTGGGCAAAGGGAATCGGGTCATCGTACCAGGGTGTATTGACTAACCTGGGTCCCATGTCATCGGCATACCCAACGGCACCCGAAACGGCGTACCCCACACAGTCCACCAGACGCACTTTAGGAGCAAGCCCTTCGCCTAGGTCAATTTTGACCGCTTCATCAGGAACGAATTTCGGCTCAGTGGTCATGATGGTCTTGCCTGAGCCACTTTGGGGGAGTTCATCCTTAGTTCTATTCTTGACGGCGGCATCCCCAATATTAGGAAGCACCAAAAGCTCCATGAAGCGCTTGATAAACGTGGACTTCCCTGTACGAACCGGTCCCACCACACCTAGGTAGATGTCGCCACCGGTACGTTCCGTAATGTCCTTGAATAAATCAAATTTTTCCATTAAAACCTTCCCTCCTCAGAACTCGTGTAGAGGAACCAACGGGGATGAGCGCCGCTTATGCCGATGGTCTCTAAATAGCTTGTAAAGAAATAAGCCTCTCCCCTCAGTAGCACTAAATATATATGTGAGCCCCGTCCGAATATATCACTGAAATGAAAAAATTCGTTTTTCTTAAGGAGGTCAGGTTTTGAGGGCGAGGGTGGAAAAATCTGCTGAGTCCCGCCAGAGGGTCTCTGAGCCGCTGAGGGTATACACCTTCTCCAAGATGCCCTGGGACACGTCCAGTACCACCAGCTGAACTCGGATGGAACCGGTCTCTTTGAGCCCACCGAGCCTATGCACAGCTAGGCTGATCTCCACAGTATAACCGGTTTTAGAGGGAAGGAGGGTTGCGGCGAGCCACGGAACAGGAGGAAAAACCAGAGTCCGGCCGGGCTGAGCAAGATAAGTGATGCTGAACTCAAAGGACTCCCGGCCTTCTAAAAGCAGCAGGACGGTGTCGTTGGTCAAAAAATCAGGGTGAAGGTAGTCATTAAACTCAGGGGTTGAATCGGAAACTTTAAGTGCAAAATGCAAAAAGACTCCATCGTAGGCAGAGGCCCATAGAGGAGGATTTTTTGTATCGGTACCGGTCAGAGGCCGGAAGGATGAGTCGGGCCAATCAGTGAGACGACCGTCAGGGACCACTAGCCCCCGGGGGACAGGTTCAAGGGTGAACTCAGCTGCTGTTGTCCTCCCAACGGCCAAGAGCAAAGCAACTAGTAACAGGGCTAAGATTCTGACGGTCTTAGGCGGCATTTTCTCATCCCCGCAGGATGTAGGATGCTAAGATGTAGGACTCCTCTTCTCTGGTGGCATCCCGTTCCATCAAATCGATTACTGCTTGTCCAGGGTCTTTATCTTCGAAGAGAATAGCGTGGACTTGGGCGGTGATAGGCAGTTCGATGTTATTCCGACGCCCCAACTCGTAGGCGGCTTGGGTGGTATAGACCCCTTCCACTACCATATTTGTGGATTCCAGAACCTCCTTGAGGGTCTTACCACCTCCAATGGCTCTGCCGGCACGGGCATTGCGGCTGTGCTGGCTGGTACAGGTGGCAATGAGGTCCCCCATCCCGGCTAACCCGGAAAAAGTCAAAGGATCGGCGCCCATGCTTACTCCCAGCCGGGCTATTTCGGCGAGGCCTCTGGTCATCAAAGCTGCTTTCGTATTGTCGCCGAAACCCAGTCCATCGGCGATTCCGGCAGCCAAAGCAATGACGTTCTTCATCGACCCGGCAACCTCCACTCCGGTGAGATCGTTATTGGTGTAAACCCGAAAGTGCCGGGAAATCAGGAGTCCTTGGGCCTCAGCTGCCACTTCGTGCCGGGTGGCGCTGACCACCGTGGCACTGGGGATCTGCCTGCCCACCTCCTCAGCGTGGTTGGGGCCGGAAAGGACGCCGATCTGCCCGTGGAACTCTTCAGGCAGCACATCCCTGGCCACCTCGGACATTAACTTAAGGGTTTTATCCTCGATTCCCTTGGAGGCGATAAACAGAATCTGGTCCGCCGAGAGAAAGGGGGCCGCGGTATTTAATGTCTTCCGTAGGGCCTGAGCTGGGACAACAAATAAAACCAGCTTGGCCCCGAAAATGACTTCCTCCAGATCGCTGGAGATCGTTATCTCCTGAGGAATAGTGATTCCAGGCAAATACTCCCGGTTTTCCCGCTCTGCGTTAAGTCGTTTGGCCTTTTCCGGGTTTCGGGCCCAGAGGGAGACGGTATTTCCAGCGGCCTGGGCAATGATGGAAAGAGCGGTTCCCCAACCTCCGGCACCGATAACAGCTATCTTATTTTGCATTGCGCTTCTCACCTTTTTGTCCAAGTTTTAACTCCTTCCCTGCCAGAAGACGCTGGATATTGGGGCGGTGCCTGTAGACGGCCAACAGGCCTAACAAGAGAGCAAATGCGATGTAAGGCAGGGAATAGCCTAAAACGGCTACCAGCACAGGAAAAGACAAAGCTGCCGTGATCGAAGCCAAGGAGACGTAGCGAAAGAGAAAAAGCATTGTTGCCCAGATCAATAGTAAAAGGCCCACAACTTCCGGCATCAAAGCCAGAATTGCCCCAGCTGAGGTTGCTATGCCCCGTCCGCCTTTGAAACCCAGAAAGAGAGTGTAGTTATGGCCCAAAGCTACCACTACAGCGGCAACCAGGGGCAGGTACGTCCAAGACGCTGTAAGCTGAACCAATTTAACGGCCAGATAGCCCTTGGCCAAATCACCGATCAGAACCGGGATACC
Source organism: Bacillota bacterium (assembly GCA_017656135.1). GTDB lineage: Bacteria > Bacillota > UBA5301 > UBA5301 > UBA5301 > JACDOJ01. The sequence goes on from JACDOJ010000014.1 coordinate 14,434, forward strand.
CAGTTTGGGACCGAAGGTCCGCAACACGTTGGTAAAGCCAATGTTCCCACTGCCGTACTCCCGGACATCCTTGCCGGTGACCAGCTTCGGCAGCAAGTAACCGAAGGGGATTGCCCCTAAGAAGTAGGCGAGTAAGAGATGTAGTAGAGAGTTCATCATTTTTTACGTCTATCCTTTTCGTTGAGCTTGAAAACTATGGGTGTGCCCTCAAAGCCAAAAGCCGTTCGCAATTGATTCTCTAAGTACCGTTCGTAGGAAAAATGCATCAGGTTGCGGTCATTGACGAAGAGGGCAAAGGTAGGTGGCTTGACCCCTACCTGGGTGATGTATTTGATCTTCAATCGTTTGTCCTTGTAAGTCGGAGGAGCATGCCTTAAGACCGCTTCCTCTAATACTCTATTTAGTTCCGCAGTAGGCACTCTCCTGTTCTGTTGTTCTGAGACATACTGAACCAGGTCCATTAATTCCGGCACCCGCTGCCCGGTCTTAGCCGAAATGAAGATCAACGGAGCGTACAGCAGGTAGGCGAAGTGGTTACGCACCTCTTTTTCGTACTCCAGGTAGGTCTGGGAGTCTTTCTTGATGGTGTCCCACTTGTTCACGGCAATGATGATGCCCTTGCCGGCATCATGGGCATAACCGACAATCTTTTGGTCCTGGACGGTGGCGGGTTCATTGGCGTCCACTACCAAGATCACGATATCCGATTGTTCTATTACCCGCATAGCCCGGAGGACGCTGTAGTACTCCACCGACTCGGCGATTTTCGGCCGTCGGCGAATCCCCGCGGTGTCTACCAGGAGATAATGCTGTCCTTTCCAGATCAAAGGGGTGTCCACCGCATCCCTGGTGGTGCCGGCAATATCACTGACGATAACACGTTCGGTACCGATGATCCTATTCACCAGTGAGGATTTCCCTACATTGGGCCTGCCTACCACGGCGATTTTGATGATGGCCGGCTCCTCGGCTTCGGTCTTTTCCGGCAGGAGCTTGACCACTTCATCCAGGAGATCTCCGGTGCCAATTCCATGCAGTGCGCTCGAAGGAAAAAGCTTTTCGAAACCTAACTCGTAAAACTCGTAGATTTCTTTACTATCTAAGTTATTGTCCAGCTTATTGACAACCACCAGTACCGGTTTTTGGGCCTTCCGAAGGATCTGAGCTACCTCTTTATCCTGGGGGGTGATTCCGGTCTTGCCGTCAACTACAAACAGCAGGAGATCGGCTTCGGCCACAGCCAGTTCGGCCTGTTTCTTGACTTGGGTGGCGATTAAATCGCTCTCTCCAAAATCGATTCCACCGGTATCAACCAGGACAAAACTGCGGTCGTTCCACTCTACTGTGCGATAAATTCGGTCCCTGGTCACACCGGGGGTTTCCTCCACTATGGCCCAGCGGTCCTGGACCAGTCGATTGAATAACGTGGACTTACCCACATTTGGTCTGCCAACGATGGCAACAACTGGTTTACTCATGGATGCACCTCTTGAATCTGACTCTCCTCTTTTGCGACCAGAGTTTGGCCAAATCGGCCCCGGTGGAATCCAAAACTATAAACCGGTATCCGGTGCGCTGGGAGAGATCGTCTAAAGTCCAGTCATCCAGGGTCAGACCCTGATTGTTAAAGATCACATTCGGGACCAAAACTGTCCAGTCATTATCATACCCTAGACGGCGCCAGGTTTCCAGAGTCTTAGCCACGTCTGCCCCGGTTAACAGCCCGGTGACGGTCACCGTGGGACCAAAGACCGAATTTTCTGCGGTAACCAGGCGGAGGCGGTTCTGGAGCCTCCGGGGGAGGCTGAGAACCAGAGGTTGCAGAACCTTGGCTCCGGAAACCCCAGTTACCAGCAGAAACTTCTCTGAGAAACCCGGGTTGGTCAACTTGGCCTCGAAGGTATTCCAGAAGAGCCGGGTCAAACCGATACCATTTTCCAGCTGGGGATAGCCCTCATAAACCTCCTCGGGAGGTATAGGGTGGTTGGCAATCCAGTAGAACTCATCGGCAGCGTGGACAACCCGTTCCCCCCGATTGCGGAAGAGCCGGGCCTGCCAGCGGTGGACGGTATCCAGCACCTCACCGGCGGCCTCCGGAGTATATAGTCTGACCTCGGGCAAGGACTTCCGGTGAGCGGTGAGCCCCACCGGAACCACTCCCAAGGATAAACAGGCTTCGCCCAGCTTTTCCACTTCCTCCAGGGAGCGTTCCAGCTCGGGACCGTCGTTCACACCGGGTATTAAGACCAGCTGAAGGTGAAACTGGATGCCACCGGCGGCTAACCGGCTGAGCTGCTCCTTAATCTTACCGGCCCGAGGATTACCCATGAGCTTCTGACGAAGCTCTGGATTAAAGGTATGGACCGAGATATACAAGGGGGAGAGTCGGCTCTGAATGATCCGGTCGTAATCCGCTTCAGTCAAATTGGTCAGAGTGATAAAACTGCCTTCCAAAAAGGAGAGCCGAAAGTCGTCATCTTTGACATAGAGGGTCCTCCGCATGCCTTTGGGAAGCTGGCGGACGAAACAAAAAGTACAGTTGTTCCTGCACCTTTTGATGCCGCTAAAGAGACTGGATTCAAAGATGATCCCCAATTCGCTGTAGGGATCTTTCTGAATGGTTACCTCTTTAATTCTCCCTGCCTCGTCCTGATACTTGAGGACGACTTTCTCTCCTAAGATTGCTTCTTTGTACTCCAGAATATCCTCAGGTTGGATATGATTGACCTCTAAGAGGCGGTATCCTGGTTTGAGCCCAACTCCCGCGGCTATAGACCCCGGTTCAATATCGTGAATGGGAATTCCGGCTTCAGCCAACCAACAGCACCTCCATCCCCCTCTTTTCTCGACTTCAACGAGGGTTTCCTGTTCCGGTTGGTGAATTATGCTCGAGGGTGAGGGCAATGTGCTTTTGGACAGATTCCACCAACTGAACGAAATTGAAGTAGCACCTTTTGATCCCCCATATGGTGAGGGGCCGGCCGATGGAGACAAGTCCCGCTCCCCGAGAAAGCGTTCCCCCAACGGTAGTCAAAAGGCTTAAACGTTCCAAAGCATTCACCAGCAGAATCTCCTGAGGCGGATGGCCGTAATACTTCAGGATGCTGGGAACCAGGTTGGAGATTAACTCCTCGGCGTTCTTGCGACCTAAGATGTAAACCTCGTGTCCCTGGGCATCCCTGCCAAAGAAGAACAGGGTTCCCAAGTCCCGAGTCATCGTCCGGTCGTAATGGGGAATATTAATAAGCTCCGAAGTAGTCGGAGGACGATCTTTCGGTAGGTAGCCTAAGTGGATGGCGGCGGCCACAACCGAGGAATGAGAACTACCGTAGCAGTGGTAGATTATCTTAAGATTCATCAACTACCTCCCTGTACATCTTGACCCAACCGCTGATAAGTCCGCTTTACGAGGGCGACAATTTTGGGGTAGGCCCGCCTGACACCCCAGGCGACTAAAGGACGACCGATCGCTACCAGGCCCAGATAGCGAGAGAGAAAGCCCCCGATTCGCATGTACAGGTTAATACACGGCTTGACGTCGGCAAACAAGTAATCCCGGTGATCTTCCCTTATTATCCGGGTGATACCCTTGATGGTCTTGATTAGGATATCACTATGGCCGCGGGTTCCCAGAACGAAAACATCGTTGCCTGTAGCATCAGTGCCCACCTGGATCAGTGATCCGTGAAAAGAAGGTGGAACTGAATCAAACAGGGGCAGAGAGTACAGGGTCTTGTTGTCTGGAATCACGTCAGCCGGCAAAGTCCCTAAATGGATAGCTGCAGCTACCGGTGAAGCGTGACTGCCCCCGTAACCAAGATAAACGACCTTCATGGTTTCCCTCCGAGAAGGAATAAGCTCACCGCTTAGCTTGCCCTGGGCTCATCCAGCCTATGCCGCAGAAAAAAGGGCCTTTGAGAAGGCCCTTGAGCATTAGTTGGTTTAAGCCCGTCTTTATTCGGTTTTGTCCTTGAAGGCTGAACCCAGGATATTGCCGACCACGTCGCCGATGGTGTAGCCTTCCCGTTCCGGTTCCTCCTGGATCGGCTCCTCCTGTTTGGGTTTGGACGCTTCCTTCTTGGGCTGAGGTTGGGTCTGTTTAATGGAGAGACTGACCCTCCGGGCTTCGGGATCGATGCTCAGGACTTTCACATCTACTTCGTCACCGGGTTTAACCACCTCTTCCGGGGTGGCTACATGGTGGTAAGCCAGTTCGGAGATGTGAACCAGACCCTCGACGCCCGGCTCGATTTTGACAAAAGCACCAAAGTCGACAGTCCGGGTAACAGTACCCTTGATAATATCACCTTCACTGACCTTTTGAGCTAAGGTAGTCCAGGGATCTGGGAGTACCTGTTTGCGGCCGAGAGAGATCCGGCCTTTCTCCTTGTCGACTCCCAGCACCTTGACCTGAATCTGTTCGCCTTCGGTGAGAACATCCCTAGGATGCTTGACCCGCTCCCAGGCAATCTCGGAAACGTGCAGTAGGCCTTCCACTCCAGGTTTAATCTCCACGAAAGCTCCAAAGTCAGTTAGACGCTTGACGGTACCGGTGATGACATCACCCTCTTTGAGGGTGGTGAAGACCTCTTCTCTGGCTGCTTCCTGCTGCTCTTCTTCGATCTCTTTGTGAGAGAGGACTACGTTTCTGCGTTTCTCATCGACTTCTATGATTTTGAACTGCAGTTCCTTGCCAATGTACTGGCTCAAGTCTTCCACATATTTGACGGAAACCTGTGAGGCGGGAACAAAGGCCCGGACACCCAAGTCCACCAAAAGGCCGCCTTTGACCTCTTCCTTGACGGTTGCGGTAATGATGCCGTCTCCCTCTTTGGCCCGCATAATCTGTTCCCAGGCCTCTTGGGCGTCAGCCCGTTTCTTGGAGAGGATCGGATGTCCATCCTCGTTTTCAGGCTTTATCACAATCACATTGAAAATGTCCCCCACCGAGACCACTTCTCGGGCATCATCTACCTTAAACCGGCTCAGGTCTCTCAGCTCGATGATTCCCTCGGTTTTGTAGCCAACGTCAACTAGAACCCGCTCAGGCTCAACCTGAACTACCGTGGCTTTAACCGTTGCCCCTTTTTCAAGCTTGGAGGTGGCCTTATCTAAGGCAGCTTCTGACATGGTCTCCGGTGCTGACTCAGTTGGCTCAGCATCTGGTGCCGGTGTTGCCTGCTCCTCTACCTCCTCACTTGCCGTGCTCGTTTGTAAATCTTTCATTTCCTCCATTCTTGCAATAACCCCCTCAATAATCCAACTTGGAGTCGAGGCACCAGCGGTAATTCCAACGGTATTAATTCCTCGAAACCACTCCGGGCGAATTTCATCCGCACTTTCTATATGGTAAGTTCGAGCGCCTTCTGCTCGAGCGATATTGGCCAAGTTGGTGGTGTTGGCACTGTTCTTGCCACCTACCACCAAGACGACTTCGTTTTGTTGGGCCAGTTTCCTGGCTTCAGCCTGTCTCTCGGTGGATGCCGGACAGATGGTGGAAAAAGCCCGAACTTCTGCGACCCGGGACAGGAGTTTTGTGATACAGGCTACAAAGTTCGCCATCTGTTGGGTCGTCTGCGCTATTACCCCGACCTTGTCTGTGCGGGAGAGCTCGAGGCTGTCTATATCATCCGGCCCCCTGATAACTACCGCAGTGTCATTGGTGTGAGCCACCAGGGCAATGACTTCGGGGTGATTATAGTCGCCGATGACACAGACCTTGTATCCCTCTTGATACAACACTTCTGCGTATTTCTGTGCCCGTTTAACGAAAACACAGGTGGCATCGACGATCTCTAAACCCATTTCCCGAGCCGACTCAATCTTTTTGGGCGGCAGTCCATGGGAGCGGATCAAAAGCCTTGAGCCGGATTCCAAATCTTCCAATTCTTCCGCCACCTCGACCCCCTTGGACCGGAGGTATTCAACGGCCTGCGGATTATGAATAATTGGCCCGAGAGAATGAACCTTCCCCTCGCTTTGGCTCGCAGTTTCCAGGGCCAGGTTTACGGCTTTTGCCACTCCGGGACAATACCCGGCACTTTCAGCCAAGGTAATCTTTAAACCCAAATTCTCTCAATCCCTATTATTACTAAAAAGTCAGATATATAAGCCATACGAAGAAGCAAGTTCTTCATAATCAGGCAAAATCCTTCTTAAACTTGACTGTACTGCTCTGCACGAATCCCAGCTATCACAAATCGCGAATCCGGGCCATGATGTCTTGACTAAACGCATAGAGGCCATCCTTGGACGCCTTAGTCACGCCGGGAGGGAGGGTGAACTTCACCGGCTTGCCGATCCGCACGACCACCTTCCGGTGCTCCCGGAGCACCCGCACCGGCAGCACCGGTGCTCCGGTTTTGGCGGCCAAAAGAGCGATCCCACTTTGAGCCTCCCGGGCCTCACCAGCTTTCACCCTGGTCCCTTCGGGAAACATCGCCAAGACTTCATTATTCTTTAATATAGCCAGTGCCGACCGGATAGCCCTGCTATCCCCTGTCCCCCTATTAACCGGAAATGCTCCTAACCAGTATAGGATCGTTTTAAAAACCGGATACTTAAAGAGTTCAACCTTGGCCATGAACCTGAGCTGCCGCCTTAAAGCCAGCCCCACAAAAATCGGATCCCAGGCGCTGTGGTGGTTGGCAGCCACAATCAACCTGCCCTCGGTGGGTTCATTCTCCACGCCCTCAACGCGAAACCGAATTATTAGTCTGATTATTATTCCCAATAGCACTTTGGCAAATCGATAAAACATGGTTTCACCTGTTAAGGTAAGATTTAATTTTGGCCACGACTTGGTCAATACTCAGATTGGAAGTATCAACCAGTATTGCATCTGCAGCTTGCCGCAAGGGAGCATACTCCCGGGAGGAGTCGATCTCATCCCGGTGGCGCAAGTTGTTCCGCACTGCTGCCAGTTTATCCTCATCCTCAGTGGTACCGTAGAGCTCCAGACAGCGACGCTTAGCTCTGGTTTCGATATCCGCGGTCAAAAAGAACTTGTAATCGGCTGACGGCAGGACCACTGTTCCAATATCTCTGCCGTCCATGACCACTGAGTTCTCTTCAGCAAACTTCCGCTGGAGGTGCAAAAGGTGAGCCCTGACCCCGGGAACCTTAGCCACCTCTGAGACGTACCGGTTCACCTCTTGACTCCTGATGGCCTCAGTAACATCCTTGCCATCCATGATGATGACCTGGTCCCGCTGGTTGCGGGGAGGAATAATCTCGATCGCTGTATCAAGGGCCATTTCTGTCAGTGCCGCCTCATCAGTCAGGTCCACCTTTTCCTGAAGGGCTTTGTAGGTCAAAGCCCGGTACATGGCACCGGTATCCACGTGGACTATCCCCAACTCACGGGCTAAGCGCTTGGAAATGGTGCTCTTTCCCGCTCCTGAAGGTCCATCAATGGCAATTGATATTTTTCCGCCGGTCATCGCTTTCCCCTTCCCTATTACGGCAATTCTTGTACAGATTCTGGTCCAAATAGTCTCTTAAACTGCTCTATGAAGTCCGGATACGATGTGTAGATGGATTCTCCGCCGGTAATTTTCACCGGTCCTGCGGCTCTCAAAGCCAAAATCGCTCCGGCCATAGCGATCCGGTGATCGTGCAAACTGTCAATCACTCCTGGTGAAACCCTGTCCCCGCCGGTAATCTCTAAAACGTCCTCTCTGGCTGAAGCTTGAACGCCAAGCCCTCCGAACTGGGTAACAATACTCTCGACTCGGTCCGACTCTTTGTATCGCAGCTCCCCGACTCCCTCGAAGACAGTCGTCCCCTTGGCAAAGGCCGCGGCAACCGCCAGGATTGGAACCTCGTCGATGAGGTCAGGAATTTCAGCTGCTGAAACCACACACCCTCTGAGTTCGGAGGATTTCACGATCAGGTCACAGACCTCTTCCCCGCCTTGTGTTCGCAGGTTGGTCAAGTGAACGTTACCACCCATTCGTTCCAATACCCGGATGAACCCAGTGCGCCGCGGGTTAACGCCAACATTAAGAATATGAAATTCGGCCTCAGGGACCAACAATCCTGCGACGACCCAGAAAGCTGCAGCCGACGGATCCCCCGGAATCTCCATGATTAAGGGATTGAGCGGCTTTCCCCCGGTGACGGAAATGGTACTCCCCAAGACAGTCAGGTCGGCACCTGCCGCCTGAAGCATCCGTTCGGTGTGGTCCCGGGTTGGCACAGGTTCGTGGTAAATGCTAGTTCCGGGAATCTGCAGCGCCGCCAGTAAGAAGGCCGACTTGACCTGAGCACTGGGAACAATCCCTTGATATTCCGCAGGTTTCAAAGGTCCGGAAGGAAGGATGGCCACCGGCGGAAGGGTGTTCTCCTGGCGTGCCTGAAACCGGGCCCCCAACAGGGACAACGGGATGATCACCCTATCCATCGGCCGCCTACGCAGAGAGGCATCACCGGTCAAGACAGCAAAAATCCGGCTAGGAACGATAAGCCCCATTCCTAGCCGGGTGGTGGTCCCAGAATTACCTAAATCCAAGACCGTGGAAGGCTCAGTGAAGCTGGCCAAACCCCTACCGATAACCTGGAACTGATCCCCGCTGCTTTCGATCTTAACCCCTAAATGCTCGAGCATTCTGCAGGTGGCCATGACGTCTTCCGAGACTAAGCAGTTGGAAAAGTAAGAAGTGCCTCTGGCTAAACTACCAATCATGAGAGCCCGGTGAGATATGGACTTGTCCCCGGGTACAGTAATCTTTTTGGTAATCTGGGCCGGTATTCCGGCGGGATCAATGATGAACTCCATCTTCAACCTCTGTTTATCCTTAGATTCCGGTCAGTTTCTGCAGGTCTTTCACCAGCTCTGTAAACTGCTCTACAGTGATGGACTGCCGACCGTCTGAGAGAGCCTGATCCGGTTTGGGATGGACCTCAACCATGATGCCATCAGCCCCAGCAGCTATAGCCGCCCGGCACAAAGGAGTCACCAGTTCCCTCCGGCCGGAGGCATGGCTGGGATCAACAATGATCGGGAGGTGGCTCAAAAGTTTAATCACTGGAACAGCGCTGATATCCAGAGTATTTCGGGTGGCGGTCTCGAAGGTTCTAATACCCCGCTCACAGAGGATAACCTGGTCATTGCCAGCGTTAAGGATATACTCTGCAGCCAGAAGCCACTCGTCGATAGTGGCGGCAAACCCTCTTTTCAAAAGCACGGGTTTACCTGAACGCCCAACTGCCTCCAATAAAGGGAAATTCTGCATGTTTCTGGATCCAACCTGCAGTACATCTACGTACTCAGAGACCAGCGGGACGGCGTTTGGTGATAAGACCTCACTGACCACCGGCAGGCCGGTGGCTTCCCTGGCTTCGGCCAGAATCCGGAGGCCTTCTTCCTTAAGTCCCTGGAAAGAATAAGGGCTGGTCCGGGGTTTAAAAGCCCCTCCTCGCAGCCAGTGTGCACCTGCTTCTTTCAAGGCCTTGGCCAGCAGAATGGTACCCTCCCGGTCTTCCACGGAACAGGGACCGGCAATGATTAAAGGTGGATGTTGGCCACCGATCTGGGTTTCTTCCACCTTAACCACAGTTGGTTCTTTCTTATGCTCCCAAGAGCCAAGCCTGACCTTGGTCATACTGCTTCGCCCTCTTTAGCAGCCATGATCTCTTGGACCGCCGCCAAAAAGGCCGCATTCTGCTCTTCGGTGCCCACAGTTACCCGAATCGAGGTCGGCAGGCCGAAGATATCGGCGGGACGAATGATGATGCCCTTCTTAAGCAAGTCCTGGAAGAGGCGACGGCAGTCTTGAAAGGTCTCTACCAGCATAAAATTGGTCTGAGAATCCAGCGGACGCCAACCGAGTTTGGCAAATCCGGCAGCCAACTGCTTTTTACCCTCTTGATTAACCCGGCGGGAGCGCTCTACGTGTTCGGTGTCAGCTAAAGCTGCCAGAGCCCCGATCTGAGCCAGACGGTTGACATTAAAGGGCTCTCTGGCCTTCTCCACCAGGGAGATAACCTCTGGGTCGGCCAGGGCATACCCAATGCGCAGGGAGGCCAAGCCGTAAATCTTGGAAAAAGTACGCAACACCACGACATTGGGGTACTCTTTGAGATAGTTGACTGCGCTCAAGTAATCCTCTGAATCCACATACTCGGCATAAGCCTCATCGAAAACCACCAGTACATCCTGGGGGACCTCCGACAGGAACCTCTCCACCTCAGCTTTGGACACAATAGTCCCAGTAGGGTTGTTGGGGTTGCAAACAAAGACCAGTTTGGTGTTTTCTGAAACTGCCGCGGCCATCAGAGGCAGATCCAAGCGTCCCTTTTGGCAAGGAATCTCCACAATCTCCGCTCCCATGAGCTGGGCGGCAAACTTGTATTCACTGAAGGTTGGTTTGGCGACCACAATCGAATCAGCCGGGGTCAAGAAGGTCTCAGCCAGCCTCTTGATGATCTCATCAGAACCGTTGCCTACAGTGATCCAGTTGGGCTCTACATTGAACCTTTCAGCAAGAGCATTTTTCAGATCCACACTGCCCCCGTCCGGGTACAGGTGTAACTCGCTTAAGGCTTTACTGATAGCTGAAGCCGCCTTAGGTGACGGGCCTAAGGGGTTTTCGTTTGATGCCAGTTTAACAATGTCAGTCAAGCCGTACTCTTTTTTCACTTCTTCAATGGGTTTACCGGGTTCGTAGGGTCTGATTTGGGTGAGCTCCCGGCGGCTCAGTTCCTGAAACGACTTCACCAGGTTAACCTCCTACCAGATCTGGACGGAGAACCTTGGCTCCCCGCAGGTAAACGTGTACAATCTCATCCTGATCGAGATGGGTATTGTAAAGAATCAGTACCCGGATGCAACGAGGTAAAGACCCGACAACTGCCAAGTCCGCATAGCATAACAGGGGTACCGATGTCCAACCTAGCTCCCGGGCGGCAAGAGCCGGGTAGGCCGACTTGAGATCAGGGGTCACCACAAAGGTAACTGCGGCAATCTCCCTGATGTCTAAGCTATTGTCTTTCTCCATCTTAGAAAGTAATTCCTTCGTTGCTTCAATGATTAATTCAGGCTTGTCTTCGCTGACCGTGGTAGCACCTCGGATGCCCCGTACCTTCACTGCCTCTCCCCCTTCTCGGCAAGTGCCAGTAAATCTTGCACTTCTTCTTCGGTTAACTCCCGGACTTGGCCGGGGGGCAGGCCCTCTAGAGTTAGCTTGCCAAAACCGATCCGCACCAACTTCAAGACCGGATGCCCGACATGGCTGCACATCCGCTTCACTTGACGTTTGCGCCCTTCAGTCAAAACAAGTTCCAAAAGGGAGCTGCCTTTTCCTGCTTTGACCACTCTGACTTTGGCCGGCAGGGTGGGGCCGTCCTCCAGCCTGACCCCGAAACGAAGAGCCTTTAGAGTCTCAGGGGAAGGAAGGCCCTTGACCTGGGCCAGATAAGTTTTGGGAACATGGAACTTCGGGTGGGTGAGCCGGTAGGTGAACTCCCCGTCATTAGTAAGGATCAAAAGCCCTTCAGTATCATAGTCCAGCCTGCCCACAGGAAAAAGGCGGTACTGCCGGTATTTGCGAGGAATGTAATCCACTACTTTGGGACGTCCCTGAGGGTCACTGACTGTGCTAAGGACTCCGACAGGTTTGTTCAATAAAAGGTAAACCGGTTTCACCTTAATTTCAACCGGCCTGCCGTCCACTTCGACCAGGTCGCCCTCGGCAACCTTGGACCCCAGCACAGCGATTTCGCCGTTTACCCGAACCCGCCCCTGGGTGATAAGTTCCTCAGCCTTGCGCCGGGAGGCTACCCCAGCCTGGGCCAGATACTTCTGTAACCGCATAGGTGAAAGCAGTCACTCTCCCCTCCCCACCTATATATTCTCAAATAGACAGGCTAAACCTACTTTCTCCCATAAAAAAAGGACGGTGTTACCCGCCCTTTTGCCATTTTCTCTTTGACTTCAGTCTTCTTCGGTTATCTTATACTTGATCTTTTTGATTCCACTCTTGACGCTTTTGGTTTTACCTTGGAGTTGTTCCAGGACTTTAGGGGCCATATCCAAGAGCCGGTCGTAAATGGCCTGGCCGCCTATGGGCAGGATACGCATTTCATCCTCACTGACCACCAAAAAACCCATGGGATTAATAGATACCCCGGCACCACTGCCGCCGCCGAAAGGGTGGTTTTTTCCTTCCCCGTCTCCCTCTTTCCTTTTCTCCTCACCGGAATCAGCAGGTTCAAACTCACTACCTCCGGCTGCAAAACCGAAAGTCACCCGGGAGACCGGAACAATCACCTTACCCCCAGGGGTTTCCACCGGCTCGCCGAGTATTGTATTGACATCGACCATGCTCTTGATGCTGTCTAGGGCTGTCTTCATCAGTCCTTCAATGGGGTGTTGTCCTTCCATCCGCAGACCTCCTCGCCGAACCCCGGCTAACAAGGCTTTTTACACCTTCAACGATAATTTCACCCAGGCGAAGGGAAAGTATGCACTCGAGTCTACCCTCAAAGTGCCAGCCATCGTAGACCGGAACGATGCTAACGCGCGGCTCCCGAACGTACCTGAGCCCGGTGAAGACCCTTTGAGCTAAGGCCAGCCCATTGAAGAGAAGCATCCAGATGAAACCGATGCCTACACCGGTGAGGGCTGGGTCTCCTAGGCCGATGCGCGAGGTGAGGGAAAGCTTTCGAACCTCAATGTGCAGTCGCGGAGCGATGCCGGACCCAAGAGTCAAGAGTTTGCTCCTCCTGCCTTGGGCCAAGGAGGTCACTTTCTCCCAACTCGGGGCTTCCTCTGATTCAGTGACGAGCCGCGATGCCAGGGAGCCGTGCTTTTCGACCAGTTCTACCACAGGTATTTCAAAACGTTTTTTGAAGAGCGGTGGGATGGCTAAAAAGACCTCGCCCTGATCAGCGCTGCCTTCCTTGACAAAGAAAACCCCTATCTCCAACTTTAGCCAGAAGAAGGCCAGCAAAGTAAAGAGCAGTATCAGGAGTAGGGCCAGGATGAGCATGTGCTTAGTATTTGTTATTTTGGCTCGTTAATACCTGGAGTCGGCTCCAAAGTCAGGAGCATTTCCGCATCATCTTCCAGGGGCGGTAGTTCATCTAGGTCCTTGAGGCCAAAGACCTCCAAAAATTTCTTGGTGGTACCGAAGAGGACCGGTCTGCCCACTGTGTCCTTACGGCCCACCTCGGTGATGAGTTCCCGCTCTAAAAGGGTCTGTAGGGGACTCTCGGATTTAACCCCGCGAATTTCATCGATTTCCACCCGGGTTATCGGCTGCCTATAGGCTACAATAGCCAGGCACTCCAAGGCAGCCTGGGAAAGCTGCTGGGTTTTGGGTGCCCGGCCAATGAGCTTTACATACTCAGAGTATTCAGGCCGGGTCGCAATCTGGAAACCACCAGCCACCCGCCGCAGGGTGAGGCCCCTCTTTTGGGCTCTGTAATCATCCTCGAGTTGCTGAATGAGGAGCTCTGCTGTTTGCTCGCCGACTCCTAAAATCCCGGCACACTCCTTTAGAGTTATGGGCTCCGGGGCAGCAAATATTACCGCTTCGAGGATGGCCTTAGCTTCTTGGATGTTCAAGCTTTCTACCCCTCTGCAACTAAATAAATCTCCTGCCTGGAATCACGCACCAGGTTCACCACGCCCAGTCTCACCAGTTCCAAGCTGGCCAGAAAAGTCACGATCAGCTCTTCTTTAGAGCCGGCCTCCCCGAGAAGGGCCTTGAAGGAGCACCTGTAGCCACGCTGAAAACGCTGACGCAGCTTCAAGATGGTCTCAGTCAGGGAGACCTGTTTCCGGGGAACTTGGGGCTTGCCTTTAGCTTCCAGCTCCACTTTTTTGGCGACGAACATTTTCTGCACGATCTCCAGCAAATCCCAGACCGAGGCTCCGGTTTGAACTGTGACTACAGGAGGTTCATCATCGGCAAGCCAGGGATCTTCATAGGTCTTGGTAAAGACCGTCGACTCTTTCTGGGCTCGCTGGCTGAAATTGGCCGCAGCCAGCTTGAATTTCTTGTACTCTAAGAGCCTCTTAATCAAGTTCTCCCGGACATCTTCCTCCTCTTCTTTGCTCGCCACCGAAGGTTTGGGCAAGAGGGACCTGGACTTGATTTCCAGGAGAGTGGCCGCCACTACCAGGAATTCACAGGTGACCTCCAGATTAAGCTTCTGCATGGTGGCTAAGTAGGACATGTACTCCTCGGTCACTTTGGCCAGGGAGACATCCCAGATGCTCACTTCTTCCTTTTGGACCAGGTGTAAAAGGAGGTCCAGGGGACCGGTGAAAACCGGCAGCTTAACCTCAAAGGAACTGGGCTTTTGATTCATCTGCCTTAACCTACTCACGTGTTGTAATCCAAATTGTGGCCACCGCCCGGGCATAAACTGAAGGGCCTTCTCTGCCTAAAGGCAGTTTCCGGGGTCGAATCTGTTAGTTTTCCGGCTATCATTCCAACCAGAGCGCCTAGGGAAGTGAAGACCAGAAAGCCCCACGGTAGGTGCCTGGCCCAATCCAGGACCAGGTAGTTCGTCAATCACTGGGACCTCCTAGCCGTATTTAGCAGAGACCTAACTACATAGGTTGGGACTTTCTGCTGTTATCTCTTGTTTTAATTCCGGCCGCTGGCAGATAACCACAGCCTTGTTATAGGAATCAAGCAGTGTGGACCGGGTAATCAAGCCAACCAGCTTGCTATTATCTTCCCTATCAACCACCGGTATCCTTCCGATTCCCCTATTTAACATCTTCCGTCCGACTTCGGCCAGGTTTTCGTCGGGGTAAGCCACTACCAGGTTGGAGGTCATGGCCGCCCGTACCGGCACCTCCAAGCGGCGCCCGGGGTCTGGTATATCTCTGATGTCCTGCAGGGTAATTATTCCCACCAGCTTACCATCAGGATCCAGAACCGGATAACCAGTGTGGCGGGAGGACTGCATCAATTTGACCACATCTCCGATAGTCATATCGGAAGAGACTGTGTCCACTCGCCGGTGCATGACCTGGCTTACTTTGATAGAACGCAGGATATTAAGGTCTTTACCAGCTCTGAGCTGGATGCCTCGGCGGAGGAGCTTGTAAGTGTAGATGGTATCCTCCCCTAAGAAGTTAGCGATTATATACGAGATCACACAGGCGATCATCAGCGGGAGGATGATCTGGTAGTTTCTGGTTAACTCGAAGAGCATGATGATGGCTGTGAGAGGTGCCTGCATTGACCCGGCCAGCACAGCCCCCATGCCTACAATGGCATAGG
Source organism: Bacillota bacterium (assembly GCA_017656135.1). GTDB lineage: Bacteria > Bacillota > UBA5301 > UBA5301 > UBA5301 > JACDOJ01. Next base: position 29,679 of record JACDOJ010000014.1, read on the forward strand.
CTCCGGCTGGGGCAGTGATTTCCGGAAAGAGGAGGTTTGCCAATACACCAAAGGTTCCTCCCAAAACAGCCCCGATGAACAGGGAAGGCGAAAAAACTCCACCAGTCCCGCCCGACCCCAACGTAAAAGCAGTTGCCAGTGGTTTTGTGAAGATCAGGGCAAACATAAGTAAAAACGGCAGCTCGCCCAGAATGGTCTCCTCAACGGTCAGGTCACCGGCACCGAAGACCTGGGGGGTAAAGAGCCCAATCAAGCCGACCAAGAGGCCGCCCAAAGCCGGTTTCAGAAACTCGGGGACATTGACCCTCTGGTCGAAATAGTCTTCGACACCGTAGAGCACCCGGGTGAAGAGCCGGGAGCCCAGAGCCGCAACGACCCCTAAGGCAGCGTACAGGATATATTCGTGGTAAGAGACCAGCTGGTAACCGGTTACCGAAAAGGCAGGAGCGTTACCCAAAAAAGAGTGGGCCACTGAAGCCGCGACCACCGCCGCAATGACTATGTGGCTGAAGGCATAGACTGAGAATTCTCCCAATATGACCTCGAGGGAAAAAATGACCCCAGCCAAGGGGGCGTTGAAGGTCGCCGCCAACCCGGCGGCAGCCCCGGTGGCGACCATGTTCCGGACCCGGATATCTGACATGTGTAGGTACCTGCCAACAAAAGACCCAATACTGCTTCCGATCTGAATGATCGGACCTTCCCTACCGGCAGATCCCCCGGATCCGATGGTAAAAGCGGAAGCCAGCATAGTGATGGGAGCTACCACTCCAGGGATGTTCCCGCCCCTCATCGCCACGGCCTCCATTACTCCTGGCACACCATGGCCTTTGGCTTCTTTGGAAAGAGAAGTGATAAGTGCTGACAGCAAACCGCCGATGGCGGGGGCTAAAAAGATGAAATACTTACCTAGGGTTCCCAGACTGGCCGGTGCAGTCTGGAAGAAAAGCCCATGGACCCAACTGACGCCGTAGTAGAGCAGTACAGAAGCCAACCCGCAAATCAGACCGATGACAATGACGACCGCTACCTGGAAGGCCTCTGCCCCGTTCCAGTGGTCCAAGAAATAGTTGAGACGGTCTCGAAAACTCTCATCATCTGCAGAATCCAAGCACGCTTCTTTAACCATATACCTCTCCCCTTTTCCCTATCATTTTTATATTAAAGCAAAGCGTCAGCCTCCTGTAAGACTTCGAGGCTCTCACTGGAAGCCTCCTGGTTGTGATGTTCGCGGATGAGGTCGACGACTTCCTTCTCCACCCCGAAGGTTTCGGCCATGTGAGCACCCCGGCTGGCATGCTCCTTGAGGGACTTCCAGGCTTTCTTCCGGTATTTCGCTACCAAAGCAGGGCAGAGAACAAAAGCCAGACGGGTTAGGAGAGTCAGCTCTCCCCGGACCTTCCCGATGTCGTGTAGAAGGGCCGCTTTCACTAAGACCTTACGCTTGGAGCCCAGGCCCCTGGCTGTGGCAGCCTGGTAGGCGTAACCCGCCACATCCAGGGCATGCCGCTGGTCAACCACATCCATCTGAAAGAAGAGGGCCTGTTCTTGTTTGGAAAGATTTTTCTGAATAAAGGCAAGATCGGATTCGGTAACAGAAGCTGTCAGAGCGCTATAAAATTGCTTGAGACGCTGCAAGAAGGTTTGTCTCAGTTTCATCAGTCTCACCAGGCTTAAAACAGAAACAGACGCTGCAGGATCATGATAATGGGAAACACAATCTGGGAAATGGTTCCGGTGAACAATAGAAGCAGGAGAATAAAAGGGCCGTACTGTTCAAACCGGTACCAGTTATAAGTGTAGCGATACGGGAGCAAGCCGTAAAGTACCTTGGACCCGTCTAAAGGTGGAACCGGAACCAAGTTGAAGACCCCTAAACTGATATTGATCAATATGTTCAGGATCAAAAATTCAGCCCAGAGTCCCTGAGCCAAACCTAGCTTCAGAATGATGGAAAAAAACAAGGCCAAGGTAAAATTGGCCAGCGGACCGGCGAGGCCCACCAGCACCAAACCCTGTTTATAATCCCGGTAGTAACGGGGATTCACAGGAACCGGTTTGGCCCAGCCAAAACCCACCCCGGCTTGAACAGAGAGAATAAAGGCCAAAGTGCCTAAAAAATCCAGGTGGCGCAGGGGGTTGAGAGTGAGCCGTCCGGCGTAGGCAGGGGTCGGGTCACCTAAACGGTATGAAATAGCCCCGTGGGCATACTCGTGGGTTGATAACGCCAACAAAAAGGCGAAGGTGTAAACCACTATTTCAAACAAGGACATCTCAATCTCTCCGGTTCAAGGATAATTCGCCCCGCAGTAAATCGCGGTAAGTCTGCCTCTTCACCACCAACTGGCTCTCTCCGTCTTTGCAGAAAACTACTGCCGGCCTAAGCAGCCTGTTGTAGTTTGAGGCCATGGAGTAGGTGTATGCTCCGGTGGAAAAGACCGCCAGGATGTCGCCGCTCTTCGGAGAGGGCAGGGGCAGATCCCAGATCAGCATATCCCCTGACTCGCAGCACTTACCGGCCACCGAGACCACTTTATCCGGAGGAACAGTGGCTTTGTTGGCAATTACCGCGTTGTACCTGGCTTGGTACAGTGCAACCCGGGGATTGTCCGGCATACCTCCGTCTACGGCAACGTAGGTCCTAATTCCAGGAATGGTTTTCACAGAACCGATGGTGTACAAGGTTAAACCGGCCTCGCCGGCAATGGAGCGGCCCGGCTCTACCAGTAGTTTAGGAAGAGGCAGGCCGTACCTTTGGCAGCCGACAACTAGTGCCTCGGTAATCCGCTTCACCAGTTCAGCTACGGGTTTTGGTTCATCATCTTGGGTGTAGCGGATACCCAGACCACCGCCTAAGTTCAGTTCTTTCCAAGTGTAGCCCAGTTTAGCTTTGACTCTAGCTGCAAAATCCAACACGGTCTCGACCGCAACTTCAAAGGAGTCCAAGGCAAATATTTGGGAACCGATGTGGCAGTGGAAACCCAAGAGCCTTAGGTTTTCGCTATCCAAGGCAATCCTGGTTGCCTCTACGGCCAGACCCTCCAGGAGAGGAAAGCCAAACTTGCTATCCAACTGACCGGTTTTGATGTATTCATGGGTGTGGGCCTCTACCCCTGGGTTAATCCGAAGGAGCACCCTTTGCACTTTGCCCAACCGGCCGGCGATCTCATCTAAAACGGCCAGCTCGTGGAAATTATCGACAATAACCCCACCAATTCCAGCCTCTACCGCCTCAGAAAGTTCCGTCTCACTCTTGTTATTACCGTTGAAGTAGATCCGTTCAGGGGGCATTCCCGCCTGAAGGGCAGTATACAGCTCTCCCCCGCTCATGACATCCAAACCTAGGCCCTCTTCTTTCACCAATTCGGCCATGGCCAAAGGCAAAAAGGCCTTGGAGGCGTAAAGAACCAGCGCGCCAGGGGAGTAGTCAGCAAAGGCCCGATAATACTCCTGACAACGCCTGCGGAGAGCTCCTTCGTCGTAGACGTAAAGAGGGGTTCCGTATTCTTTTGCTAATTGGGTTAAGTCACAACCGGCAACCGACAACGTGCCCCGCTCGGTTACTGTCAAGTCCAGAGCGTAATTAGGTATCCATCCTTTGCTACTCATAAATCTCCCTTTTTCTGCCTATCATAACTAAGTAATTTTAACATACGACAAAACAACCAGTCAAACCGGAGGAAGGGAGCTGCGCTAGTGAAAGAACGGGAGTTCAAAAAGAAGAAAAACCGCTTAGG
>JACDOJ010000015.1 GCA_017656135.1 Bacillota bacterium
CGGAGGATTGCCGCTTCCATGAACGGGTTTCCACATGGTTTTGAGCACGTCAACAATGATTTTCCAGGCCATTTCTGCATCCATTTTCTGGGGAGCAGGATTCACAAGACCCGCCGGGTCGATGAGGATCACCAGCGGATGGTCATGGCTGCTGCCGGTTTAAAATACTACTAGTGGTTGACAAGGGGGGGCGCTCCAGGTATAATTATTCCAGTTGTCCGGGAGGAAATCTCTCATGAAAGTTGATATTTCGGATATTGTCGGTGTTAAGGCGGCGTCCTTGGATTTTGACCTTTCCGTTGAGCGACTGCCGCTTGTTTTTCCTTTTGCGGTCAGCGGTTTCGTCGACCCGGTAAAGGTCAAAGGACGAGTTACCAATACCGGCAAGTACTTTTTGGTTCAAGGGAAGATCGAGACTAGACTGGCAGTGGAATGCGGCCGCTGCCTCCAGCCTTTTGAGTACCCGGTGGAGCTTGAGTTTGAGGCCGAGTTTCAGAAGGCTAAAAGCAAGCAGGGGGATGTGGCGAGAGAATCCCAAGACCGGCAGTTCAATGAAGAGGGCTCGGTCTACACTTATGAGGGCAACACCCTCGATTTGACCAAGGTCGTCGAGGATGAGCTCACAGTGGGTTTGCCCATGAAGATGCTCTGTCGGGAGGATTGCAAAGGACTCTGCTCCTCATGTGGACAAAACCTCAATGAGGGCCAATGCGACTGTGTTGATGACTCCATCGACCCCAGGATGGAGGTTTTGCGCAGCCTCCTGGATAATACAGAACAGAAGGCCAAAAAAGACTGATTAAGTTTGCCAGATTGTTGTGAGTTTTAGGAGGTGTATTTCGGTGGCTAACCCAAAGCGGAAGAGTTCGAAGGCCAGAGGCGCTAAGCGACGCACACATTGGAAAGTCGAGGCTCCTAACCTAGTTGAGTGCCCTCAGTGCCATGAACCGAAGCTCCCCCATATGGCCTGCCCCAGCTGTGGATATTATGCAGGGCGCAAGGTTGTTGAACCGCGGGCGGAGTAAACGGGAGTCAAAAGAGTTTCTTGAGGTGTGAATTCCAATGAATTCACACCTTTTTTATTTTTTTTCGGGGAGGAAAGGTATTAGGGGAAGAGAGATAGAATGATACTAGATATTAGTAGTAGATACTAAAACATCTGAAGGTGTTCTTGTGGCCAAGCTGCGTAAACGGCAAAGACAAGAGGCTTTGAGTGAGCTTTTGGAACGCAATCCGTTCCTGACCGATCAGGAGCTGGCGGCCCGTTTTGGGGTCAGCATCCAGACTATCCGGCTGGATCGGATGGAGCTGGGCCTGCCGGAGCTGAGGGAGCGGCTCAAGCAAGTGGCGGAGCAGGCTTACGGCCGGGTCAAGTCGGTTTCCTCCACTGACATCATCGGTGACTTGATAGAGATCAACTTGGATGAGTCGGCCCTCTCTGTTTTGGATACCGACAGCTCCATGACTTTTGCCGCCTCGGAGATCGTCAGGGGGCACCATATCTTCGCCCAGGCCAACTCACTGGCTGCCGCTTTGGTGGATGCTCCGGTGGCCCTGACCGGTTCGGCCCAGATTAAGTACCTTGCCCCGGTTTATGCCGGCCAGCGCATTGTGGCCAAGGCTAAGGTTACCAAAATCGAAGGACGCAAGCGACTAATCAAGGTTCGCAGTTACGTCGGGGATAAGGATGTCTTTGTCGGAGACTTCACCCTGTTTGCTTTGGCCAATTCAAGTGAGGACAAGAGGTGAGCTAATGATCAAGATAGCAGTTGATGCCATGGGTGGGGACCATGCCCCGGAGGTTACCATTGAGGGGACGCTTTGGGCCTTGCGGGAATACTCTGAGGTCAAAGTGCTTTTGACCGGCCCGGAGGGCCTTCTCAAGCAGGCACTTAACGGGCGCCAGGTAGACTTCTCCAGACTCGAAATCGTAAACGCTCCTCAGAGCGTGGCCATGGATGAGCACCCTAGCAAGGTGATCAGGTCCAAACCTGACTCCTCCATCGTCCGCTCGGCGGAGCTGGTTAAAGAGGGCCAGGCCAATGCCGGGCTCAGCGCCGGCAACACTGGGGCGGCGATGGCATCGGCGCTCTTCAAAATTGGCCGGATCAAAGGTGTGGACAGGCCGGCCATCGGAATTCCGCTGCCGGTAGGAGAGAAGTTTTTTCTCCTGGTTGACGGCGGTGCCAATGCTGATTGTAAACCCGCCAACCTCATGCAGTTTGCCAAAATGGGCAGTATATATGCGAAAGAAGTCCTGCATGTGGCTGATCCCAAGGTTGGGCTGCTCAACATCGGGGAAGAGGCGGAGAAAGGCAATGAGCTGACCAAAGAGGCCTATAAACTCTTGAGCGAGCTCGAGGGGATTAACTTCATCGGCAATATTGAGGGCAAGGACATCCCAGCCGGGGTCGCAGATGTTGTGGTTTGCGACGGATTTGTGGGAAATACTGTTCTTAAGCTCATTGAAGGCATGTGGAAACAGTTTGCCAAGTCTTTGAAGTCACAGATTTTTGCCGGAACCGCCGGCAAGTTCGCCGGCCTCTTGGTCAAGGGCAACCTGGAGGAAATGAAGCGCAGCATGGATTATGCCGAATACGGTGGTGCACCGCTATTGGGCGTCAACGGGGTTTACATCATTAGCCACGGCCGCTCTGATGCCAAAGCCATCAAAAACGCCATTCGGGTAGCGGCGGAAGGAGTCAAAAGCAACTTCGTCGGCAAGCTGACCCAGGCACTGACAGAGTAAAAGAGGACGGGTGGGAGAGAAGTTGTACAGCGCAGGGATCTTGGGCATAGGCTCGTATGCACCGGACAAAATACTGACCAACGCCGATTTGGAGAGAATAGTGGAGACCTCGGATGAGTGGATCTCCACCCGAACCGGCATCAAGGAACGGAGGATCGTAGCCCAAGACCAGGCCACTTCCGATTTGGCTGTAGAGGCGGCCAGAAAGGCCCTGGCTCAGGCCGGGGTCAGCGGAGCGGAAATCGATTTAATCATTGTTGCCACCATTTCGCCGGACATGCTCTTCCCGGCCACTGCCTGCTTGGTTCAGGATGCCTTAGAGGCGAATAACGCCGCCGCTTTTGACCTTTCGGCAGGCTGCAGCGGTTTCGTCTACGCCCTGGTGACAGGTGCTCAGTTTGTGGCCAGCGGCTTGTATGAAAAGGTCTTAATTATCGGTGCCGACGCCCTCTCCCGGCTGACTGACTGGGAGGATCGGCGGACTTGTGTTCTCTTTGGTGACGGGGCCTCGGCTGCTGTAATCGGCCGGGTTCCTGAAGGATACGGTCTGTTGGCCTCGGTGCTGGGGGCAGACGGATCTGGCGGAGAGACCCTTATGCTTCCTGCCGGCGGCAGCCGCCGTCCGGCCAGCCTGGAGACGGTTCAGGCTCGGGAGCACTTCATCAAGATGGAGGGGCGGGAGGTCTTTAAGTTCGCCGTCCGGATCATGCAGGAAGCCACCTTGCAGGTGGTGGAAAAGGCCGGACTCAGCCTGGATGAGATCGATCTCTTTGTGCCGCACCAGGCCAACGTGAGAATCATTGAGGCCTCCTTGAGCCGGATGGGAGTTCCATCTGAGCGGGTCTTTCTGAATGTGGATAAATACGGCAACACCTCTTCTGCTTCCATTGGTTTGGCCCTGGATGAGGCTTGCCAAGAAGGGAAAGTCACTGACGGTGCCAACCTGGCGCTGGTGGGTTTCGGCGCCGGCCTGACTTGGGGTGGAGCTGTCCTGCGGTGGTACGCGGGAGGGAATAGAAGTGATGACTAGAGCTTATCTCTTTCCAGGCCAGGGGTCTCAGGAACCTGGCATGGGTCAAGACCTCTACCAAACTCATCCTGAGGCCCGGGCCATCATGGATCAGGCGGAAAGCCTGGTGCCTGGTCTTTTGGAAGCCTGTTTCAGCGATGATGATACGGTTTTGAACCAAACGGAAATCGTTCAGCCGGCGATAGTCACCGTCTCGGCCGCTCTCTGGGAACTCTTGCCCCAAGACTTACGGGAGGGGTACGTCACCGGGCACAGCCTAGGTGAGTACTCGGCCCTCTATGCAGCTGGGTTTCTGAGCTTCGCTGACACCTTGCGGCTGGTCAAAGAGCGGGCCAGGCTGATGGGTGAAGCCGCCCGGGAGGTTTCCGGTGGGATGATGGCCGTGATGGGTGTGGAGTACGCTGAGCTTGTCAGGTTGATTCAAGAGTGGGATTTGACGGAGGAAGTCTTTCCGGCCAACCGCAACTCAGCCCAACAGACAGTCATCTCCGGGACCGAAAAGGGCCTGGAGTTCTTCGGCGGCAAGGCGAAGGAAAAGGGTCTTAAGGCCGTCCGGTTGAAAGTGACCGGTCCTTTCCACTCACCGTTGATGGAACCGGTGGCCGAGGCTTTCCGGTCCTCCCTTTCGGAATTCACTTTTCAGGAACCGGCCCTGCCTCTGGTTTCGGCAACCACGGCCCAGGTGGTCAAGGACCCTGCCGAACTGAAAGAGATTTTGGTTAAGCAGTTCACCTCCCCGGTGCTCTGGACTGACACCGTTTCCTGGTTGGTTCAAAGCGGGGTCCAAACGGTGGTGGAGGTGGGCCCAGGTAAGGTTTTGACCGGACTTATCCGGCGCATTGACAGGTCTTTGGGGAGAGTGAACATTCAAACGGCAGCGGACATCGCTGCCTGGGCTGAGAAAAATGGCTGAGAGGGGTGGTGTAGTGTTTCGGGATAAGGTTGTGGTTGTCACCGGCGGTTCCCGGGGCATCGGCAGGGCCATAGCTCTTCGGTTCGGTGAACTCGGGGCTAAGGTGGCGGTGAACTACTTGAAGAGCGCGGATGCTGCCCAGGAGGTGGTGGAGAAGATTAAGGCCGCCGGGGGCGACGGAATTGCTATTCAGGCCGATGTCAGTGACTATGAGTCGGCAGGTTCTCTCATCGACCGGGTCCTAGAGACATGGGGACAGGTGGACTGCTTGGTCAATAACGCCGGCATTACTCAGGATACTCTGCTGCTCAGAATGAATGAGGAGTCCTGGGATAAGGTTATAAATACTAATCTGAAGAGCGTATATAATTGTACCAAGCATGTTTGCCGGCCGATGTTCAGGAGGCGCAGTGGAGTCATCATTAACGTGGCCTCAGTGGTGGGCCTGATCGGAAATGCCGGGCAGGCCAACTACGCTGCAGCTAAAGCGGGAATCATTGCCTTCACCAAGTCCGTGGCCAGGGAGGCGGCTCCCCGTCAGGTCAGGGTGAATGCTGTGGCTCCTGGTTTCATTGAGAGCGATATGACCGCGAAACTGTCGGAAAAAGTTGTGGAAGAGTATAAGAGCAACATTCCCCTGAACCGGTTAGGCAAGCCTGAGGATGTGGCGGCGGCCGTGACCTTTTTGGCCTCGGATGAAGCCTCCTACATTACCGGGCAGACTTTGGTCGTTGACGGGGGATTAGTAATGTATTAGTCTCTTGTTTTGGAAGGAGGTGAGACAAATGGATGTTTTTGAGAAAGTAAAGGAGATTGTTGTGGAGCAGTTAGGTGTCAGTGAAGACGAGGTCACCATGGAGGCTTCTTTCATCGACGATTTAGGGGCCGATTCCCTGGATATTGTGGAGCTGGTCATGGCCTTTGAGGATAAGTTTGACTTGGAGATACCTGATGAGGATGCAGAGGGTATCACGACTGTCGCTGATGCGGTGAACTACATCAAAGAACGCATTGAATAAGCAGGTCTTATTCTAACGGAGGGGATGGGGAACCCCTCCCCTCCGGTTTACTTAGGGAGGGCACGATGAAACGCAGAGTTGTGGTAACGGGGTTAGGTGCCATTACCCCGGTAGGGAAGAATGTGGAGCAGACTTGGGAGTCTTTGCTGGCTGGGCGTTCAGGTATCGGACGAATTACCCGGTTTGACCCCAGCGAGTTCACCAGCCAGATCGCCGGTGAGATCAAGGACTTTGACCCCCAGGAGTACCTGGATCGCAAGGAAGCCCGGCGCATGGACCGCTTTACCCAGTTAGGGGTAGCCGCCAGCCTGCAGGCCTTCGAAGATGCTGGCCTGTCCCGGGACAAGCTTAAGGCCGAGCGGGTTGGAGTTATTATCGGCGCCGGCATCGGCGGTATGGACACCCTACACGACCAGTTCAGCACGTATTTTCAAAAGGGTCCTTCCCGGGTCAGCCCCTTCTTTGTTCCGATGATGATTCCGGATATGGCTGCAGGGCAGATCTCCATCGCCCTCGGAGCTAAGGGCCCCAATTACGCTACAGTTTCTGCCTGTGCCTCCGGGAGTCATGCCATCGGAGCCGCTTTCCGGCAGATTCAACAGGGTGTGGCGGATGTGATGATCTGCGGCGGCGCTGAGGCTGCGGTGTCTCCGTTGGCTCTGGCCGGCTTTTGTGCGGCCCGCTCCCTTTCAACCAGAAACGATGAACCAGAGAAGGCCTCCCGTCCCTTTGACGCCGAGAGAGACGGTTTCGTCATGGGAGAGGGGACGGGGATCCTGATTCTGGAAGAATTGGAGCACGCTCTCTCCCGAGGCGCCAGAATACTCTGCGAGGTAGTGGGTTACGGCGCCACCGCCGATGCTTACCATGTGACCGCTCCGGCTCCTGACGGCAATGGCGCAGCCCGAGCTATCAAGCTGGCTCTGGAAGACGCAGGAATCGACGGGAGCCAGGTAGACTACATCAATGCCCACGGCACTGGCACCAGGCTCAATGATGCCATAGAAACCAAGGCTATTAAAGAGGCTTTAGGGGATGTTAAGAATTTGGCCGTCAGTTCCATTAAGTCCATGATCGGCCACCTTTTAGGTGCGGCCGGGGGTGTGGAAGGTGTGGCTACCGTCCTCACTGTCTACCACGGGATTATTCCGCCGACCATCAACTGTGAGAACCCGGATCCTGAGTGTGACCTGGACTATGTTCCGGAAGGCGCCCGCAAGTGTGAGGTGAGATACGCCCTCTCCAATTCTTTTGGGTTTGGCGGCCACAATGCAGTAATTGCCTTTAAGAAGTACGAGGGATAGCTTTGGATTTAGCTCGAAAACTAAAAGTGATAGTGGATCTGGAACCTGAGGAGGTTCCAGACTTTCTTCAGGCTCTGACCCACACCTCCTGGGCCAATGAGCATGGGGGCCGGGAGATGTCCAATGAGCGGTTGGAGTTTCTGGGAGATGCCGTCTTAGGTTATGTGATTGCCGAATATCTCTTCAACCGTTACCCCCAGCAGCCTGAGGGGGATTTGACCAGGCTCAAGAGTGAGTTGGTCCGGGAGCCTGTCCTGGCCGAGATCGCCCGGAATCTGGAGATTCCCGTTCTCCTCCGGCTGGGCCAGGGCGCCCGAGCCGAGAACCTGGAGAACCGTCCCTCGGTTCAAGCTGACGCAGTTGAGGCCATCATTGGCTGGATTGCTGCCAATCGGGGGCTGGCTGAAGCCAAGGAATGGATTTTACAACATTGGGAAAATTATCTTCGGAAAATAGAACCGGAGTTCAACACCGACTACAAAGGTATGCTTCAGGCCGTGGTCCAAAAGGAGTATGGAGAGATTCCTACCTATCAGGTGGTTTCCTCCTGGGGCCCGGATCACGCTAAGCGCTTTTTGGTTCAGGTGGTTTTTGCTGATCGGGTTTGGGCGCAAAGTGAGGGTCGGTCCAAGAAACAGGCAGAACAACGGGCAGCTAAAAAGGCCCTTCAGAAGTTAGGATAGGTGGCTTTGGGCCACCTTTTATCTAGAGAATAAAGGAACCAAAGAAAAAGCCAAGAATTATTAAACAGGCTGGTAATTAAGGTAGAAGATTCCTGGGGAGGACGGCCACCAGTGGCTGCTACGGAGAGCATCTCAGTGAATTCAGAACTGATTCGGGAGATTGAGGCTGTCATCAACCACTTATCCGGGGTGATTGCCAGCAAAGTTGTCACTGACCGTAAAGGTTCGATTGTGGAAATTCACGTACTTTATGAGGGAAAACGTGCCCCTAAGTACGTTGCTCAAGATATTCAGTCGGTTTTAGAAACCCGCTGGAATCTTTCGATAGATAAAAAGATCATCAGTGTTGCCCAGGTGGGAAAGAACCGAAAACCCCAAAAACCCCTGAGGCTGCAGATTCATGAATTGGAAACCAGAAGTAAGGGGCTCAATTTTGAGGTTGCAGTTGAACTGGCTTTGAACGGTACCGTGAAGCGCGGCGCAGCCAGCGGTCCGGATACCACTTCCAACAAAATGCGCATTGTGGCAGGGAGCACCTTGGACGCCGTCAGCCAGTTTCTTCCCGATGATTACCAACTGGCTCTGGAAACCACCGGTATTGAACGGGTTGGGCATTTGGATGTGGTTGTGGTTGTGGTGAAAATCTTGTCTCCCCGCCACCACGAGACTTTAGTTGGTACATGCGTAGTAGAACGGGATCTGATAATGTCTACAGTCAAAGCTACTTTAGATTCACTGAATCGCCGCTTCGAAATACTAGCTGTCGCTCAATAAGCTCAAGGGGGTTTTGTTGTGGAAGTATTAAAAGTTTCTGGCAGGTCTAAACCAAAAGCTTTAGCTGGTGCCATCGCCGCCTTGGTCCGCCAACAGGGGCGGGCTCAGATGCAGGCTGTGGGAGCCGCCGCGGTCAACCAGGCCATCAAGGCCATCTCCATTGCCAGAGGTTATGTGGCTCCTAACGGCATTGACTTGGTGGCGATTCCTTCTTTCAGTGAAATCGAAATTGACGGGGAAGAGAGGACTGCCATCCGTTTTTTAGTAGAAAAAAGATAGCAGAAAGAGATAGGTGTCATATTTTTCCTAGACAAGCATAAGATTTTCCCAAAGAAGCTTGTGGGGGAATCTAGATGTCTGGGAAAAACCAGGAGGTCGACCTTGAGCTGATCCACCGGATCCGGACCGGTGATGCCGGGGCTATGGAGGAGCTCATCCAAAAGTACACTCCATTGGTCCGCTACATCGTGCGCAACTACTATGCCAAGTTTTTTGAGTTTGATGATCTGATGCAGGAAGGCATGATCGGCTTGATGAATGCGGTCAACGAGTATGACCACACCCGCTACAACATCAAGTTTTCATCATTCGCCTACATTTGCGTCATCCGAAAAATCTACAACATCATCAAACGGATCAACGGCAGTAAACATAAAGCCCTTAATGACGCGGTTTCACTCTTTAGCTACATCAATCTGGATGAAACCCGGACTGTGATGGATGTCATCGAAAGCGATGACCAGAAGGCCGACCCGGAAGAGGTGATGGAGGCCCGGTTTATCGATGAACGGGTCGACGAGATCCTTAAGAACCATCTCTCCATCTTGGAGTACACCGTCATCCGCAAGCTCTTGGAGGGCTACAGCTACAGCGAGATCCAGGAGGAGTGCGGTATTCCTCCCAAGGTCATCGACAATGCCCGCACCCGGGTCCGTTTGAAACTGCAGAAACTCGTCAATAAGTACGGGTCTCTGCTTAACCCGCAGGTCCCGAAGAAGGCCCGGCGCAGGGAGGATCTCTACTACGACTTCGACCCACCGGCCATGCGCCGGGTGGGCACCACAGACTACTAGCCGGAAACCCTTTACCAGGGTTTCTTTTTTATGGGCCCTGTGTTAGAATGAAACCTGAATTTGTTAAGAGAGCGTGAGAACCTGTTGTACCTGAAAAAGCTGTCTCTACAGGGTTTTAAATCCTTCGCCAACCGGACCAACATCGAGTTTGAGTCTGGGATCACGGCCATTGTCGGCCCCAACGGCAGCGGGAAGAGTAATATCGCCGACGCCATTCGTTGGATCTTAGGGGAACAGCGGATTAAAAACCTTAGAGGATCAAAACTGGAGGATGTGGTCTTCGCCGGCAGTCAAGGAAGCAAACCGGTGGGCATGGCGGAGGTCTCCATCGTTTTGGACAACTCAGATGCCCGGCTGAACTTGGATTACAGCGAGGTTTCGGTGGCCCGTCGGGTCTACCGCTCCGGGGACAGCGAGTTTCTGATCAACAACAGTCCCTGCCGCCTGCGGGACATTCAAGAGCTGTTCATGGATACCGGTGTGGGTCGGGATGCCTACTGTGTCCTCGGCCAGAGTGATATCGACGCGATTCTGAGCCCTAATTCCGAAGACCGCAAGCGTGTTTTCGAAGAAGCGGCCGGGGTGGTCAAGTTCAGGGTGCGTAAGGCTGAGGCTGAGCGCCGGCTTGCCGAGACGGAAGCCAACCTGACACGGCTGGATGATATTCTCCACGAGATTAAGGGACAGTTAGGGCCCTTGGCGAGGCAGGCCAAAAAGGCCGAGCGTTACCGGGAATACACCGCCGGCCTGAAAGAGGCCCAAACCCTGATTTATGCAGACCAATACCAGTCTTTGCGAGCCCGTCTCCAACAGCTCCAGGCTGAAGTGGACAAGCTTAAGGCCATTTCGGCCGGGGAAGCCGGCAAACTCAGCGCCTCTGAGGCAGCTCTGGAGGAGAAGAGATACGCTCTGACTACCTTAGAGAGGGAGCAGGAGGAGTTGAGACTGGCGGACCTGGCTACCACCAAGCAGTTGGAGCAGAGCAACTCCTCTTTGAGTCTGGCCGAGGAGAAATACCGCAACTGGCAGGCAGAACTGCACCGGGTCCAGGAAGAGCTGGAGGCTCTGGCAGAACTGGCCGAGGAAGGCACATCCCAACTTGCTCAGCGGGAAGCGCGGGTAGCCGAGGCAGCCAGCGCCCTAAAAGAGGCTGAGGCCGAAGTAGGTAGAGCCCAGGAGGAGGTCAGTCGGCTCCGGGCCTTGGTCGAGGAAAGCTCGAAGAAGGTGACTTCCATAGAAGAGCACCTCTTTGCGGCTTTGGAGTGGCGTAACGACCTCCGGACCCGTCTGGAAACAGCCCGGTCCAAGGGGGAACAGGCCCAAGGTGAGCTGGCCAGGTTGGGCCGGGAGCTCCAGGAGCTTGCGGCAGAGATCGATTCGGTAATCGAAAGCATCCAGGGGAAAGAAGGAGAGCTGGCCTCTTTGGAGGCGAAGAGGAACCAGATTACCGAAGATAAAGCCCAGCTCGCCCAGGAGAGAGAGGAGCTTAGCCAGGAGCTGGCCAAGGCAGCCCGGAAACTGGAGGAGACCAAAGAGGAACTGAGCCGGGTCCACTCACAGTATCAGGCTTTAAAGCAGCTGGATGAACGGGGGGAAGACCTTTACACCGGCGTTCGCCGGGTGATGGAGGAGGCTGACGCCGGTGGCCTAGCCGGAATCATCGGTGTGGTGGCTGACCTTCTCGAGGTTCCCAGAGGTTTTGAGCTGGCGGTGGAAACAGCTCTGGGCAGCAACGTCCAGTGCATTGTGGCCCAAGATGACCTGGCTGCCGAGAAAGCCATCCGCTGGTTAAAAGAGAAAAAAGCGGGGCGGGCCACCTTCCTGCCTTTAAACATCGTCTCCGGGCGGCCGGTTCCCGACCGGGAACTGGTCAAACTGGAAAAAATCTCGGGCTTTCTGGGCCTCGCGGCCCAGCAGGTTAAGGCCGCAGCTGAGCTGGCCAATTTGAAAGCTTATCTATTGGGCCGCACGTTGATTGCGGCAGACCTTCCGGCGGCCCGGGCCGTGGCCAAGGAGACCGGGTACCGTTACCAGGTGGTGACGGTGGACGGCGAGATCATTCGGCCCGGTGGTTCCATGACCGGTGGATACCAGCGGAAAAATTCCTATGGGCTCCTGGCCCGTAAAGGCCGCATTAAGGAACTGGAAGAGGCCGGGGCCAGACTGGTCAAGCTGGTTTCCACTGCCAAGGAGGATCTTTCCCGGCTTTCCACCAAAGACCAAGAGCTGGCCAAAGCCCTGCATCGCTTAGATCAGGAATACCATGAACTCCGTCTGGAACTGGTTTCTACTGAAAGAGAGAAAAATAGCTTAGAACAGCATAAAGCGGCTTTGGAAAAGAGGAAGGAAGCCTTGGCTACCCGCTACAACCAGCTATCCTCCCAATCTTTGGCCCAGCTGGTGGCCGAGTTAGAGGAGGAGCTGGCCCAGGCGGAAAGGGAGCAAAAGGATCTGGAGGCCCGCTTAGCCGAGGCCAAGGCAGTGCTGCAAAAAGGGCAAAGTGAGCTGGATGAGGCCAAGGCTGAGGCAGCTCAAGCTGAGACCAATCTGGCTATTAAGCGGGAACAGTATGGCCGCTTTCAGGCCGAGTTGGAACAGGTCAAAGAGCAGCTGGCTGCCTTGGAAAAGCGGAAGGCTGAGAACCGGCGACGGGCCGAGGCTGCAGAAACCGGCATGAAGCAAGCCGCTGAGGCACGCCGCCAAGCGGAGCAGGCCAAAGAAGAACTGGTCCAGAAGCAGGCAGAGATCTCCCGGCAGTACAAGCAAAAGAGAGAGGAGCGGGAAGCCCTCCAGGCCCAGATAGCGGAAGAAGAGAACCGGCTGAGGAGTCTGCGCCGGGAAGTGAGCGAGCTTACGGACCGCCTCCACCAGCAGGAACTGGAGCTGACGAAGCTTCAATCGGACCAGACTGCCTTGGTGGAAAAGGCCGCCGAACACTACGGTTTGACTGAGGCCGACTTGCAGGTGGTTAACCTGGCTGCTGTTGATCTGGCCGCGGCTCAGGAAAAGGCTGCCGAACTTCAGAATAAGTTGAAGATGCTGGGGCCGATCAACCCTGAGGCCGAGAAGGAGTATCAAGCCGCCAGAGAGCGCTTTGACTTTCTTACTGAGCAGTACAACGACTTGCTGGAGGCCAAAGAGGATCTGTACCGGGTTATCGCTGATATTGAGGCTACAGTGGAGGAGCAGTTTGCCGCCGCTTTCAACGAAATTCAGAAGGAATTCGGAGAGCTTTTCAAACGTCTCTTTGGAGGCGGTGAGGCCTATTTGAAGCTGACCGACCCTGATGACTTAACAGCCACGGGAGTGGAGATCAAAGCCCGGCCGCCCGGTAAGAAGTTGCAGGATCTGGCGCTCCTCTCCACCGGCGAACGGAGCCTGACGGCGATTGCCCTGTTAATGGCGATACTGAAGGTCAATCCGGCGCCATTCACGGTCTTGGATGAGGTGGATGCCGCTTTGGATGAGGCCAATTTGGAGCGTTTCGGCGAGCTGTTGGTGGAGTTCTCCCAAAAGACCCAGTTTATCGTGATTACCCACCGCCGCCGAACTATGGAGGTGGCCGGCACACTCTACGGGGTCACCATGCAAAAGAGCAAGGGATATTCCGAGGTAGTCTCGGTGAAACTTTCGGATATAGAGTAGATGTGGGGGTTGATGGAGATAGCCAGAGTAGGTTTTTTCAGCAAGCTCAAAGAGGGACTGGCGAAAACTAGGAACGGGTTAGTCGCAAAGATCGAAAACCTCTTCCAGGGGCAGAGCGAGATTACCGAAGAGCTCTACGAGGATCTGGAAGCTATTCTGGTTCAGGCTGATTTAGGGGTCGACGCCGCCCTTAATTTGGTGGAAACCCTAAGGGAGCGGGTCAAGGCCGAACGGATCAAAGAGGCCAGGCGCTTAACTGAGATCCTCAAAGAAGAGCTGAAAGAGCTCATCGGTGAGCCCGGGAAGCTGGCCAAAAACCCTGAAGGGCCAACAGTGGTTATGGTGGTTGGGGTCAACGGCACCGGCAAGACCACTAGCACCGGAAAGCTGGCCTACCACCTGGTCGGTGAAGGGAACAAGGTCCTCTTAGGAGCGGCGGATACTTTCCGGGCGGCTGCCATTGAGCAGCTGGAGATCTGGGGCGAACGCTCCAGGGCCAGTGTCATCAAACACCAGATGGGCTCCGATCCGGCGGCAGTGGCCTATGATGCGGTCCAGGCCGGGCTTTCTCGGGGCTCGGACTACATCCTCATTGACACTGCCGGGCGGCTGCATACCCAGACCAATCTCATGCAGGAACTGGAGAAGATAGGCCGGGTCATCGGCAGGGCCATGCCCGGGGCTCCCCACGAGATTCTCTTGGTTATCGATGCCACCACCGGCCAAAACGCCCTCAGCCAGGCCAAGTTGTTCTCCAAGGCCGTGCCCATTACCGGAATCATCCTCACCAAGCTGGACGGCACGGCAAAAGGCGGAATCGTCGCCGCAGTTGCTGACACCTTGAAGGTGCCGGTGAAGTTCATCGGCCTGGGCGAGGGCCCCGATGACCTCAAACCCTTTGACACTGACTCCTTCGTGGAGGCACTTTTTGAGAGGGATTAGTTCGACTGGGCAGCCTGTGAATTAGTTCCCAGAGTGGTGGAGTGGTTTACCCACCAATTAAGCTGATAAATTCATTGACAGGCCGGCGTTTTTTGGATATACTTCATCTGTGTGTAAAGTATTTTTACTTAACAGATGAGGTATTTTTGCTTTGTTAGACCGGACTGAGGCTGCCATACTCTTGGACTTCTACGGTCAACTTCTCACCGACCGGCAGCGGGAGGCCATGGCGGCATACTACGAGGAAGACTTATCTTTAGGGGAGATCGCTGAGAACCTGGGCATTAGCAGGCCGGGAGTCCATGACCTTCTGCAGCGGTCAGCGAACCAGCTTCGTTCCCTCGAGGAAAGGCTGGGTCTGGCCGGCAAAGACCGGAAGCGCCGGAAGCGGATCGCCCAGATCAGAGAGGATCTCCAGGAGTTAGCGGGGCTAAGCGGCCTGCCGAAGGACGCCAGCCGGCTGATTGAGAGCATTAAAACCAAACTCACTGAGCTCGAGAGCATCTAGCGGAGGGATACTGTGATTTTTGAAGGCCTTTCCTCCCGCCTACAGGAGACTTTCAAACGTCTCAAGGGCCGGGGAAAACTGACGGAAAAAGATGTGAAAGCAGCCTTAAGGGAAGTGAAACTGGCCCTTTTGGAGGCTGATGTCAACTACAAAGTGGTCCGGGACTTCGTGAAAAAGGTCCAGGAACGGGCTGTCGGTGCCGAAGTGATGGAGAGCCTCACCCCTGGGCAGCATGTGGTCAAGATCGTCCGGGATGAGCTCACCGAGTTGATGGGTGGCAAGGCGGTCCAGCTACGTTTTGAAAGCAGCCCACCTCACATTCTGATGCTCTGTGGTTTGCAGGGTTCCGGCAAAACCACTACCGCCGGTAAACTGGCAAAGCACTTGCAGAAACAGGGGCGAAGGCCGCTCCTGGTGGCCTGTGACATTTACCGGCCCGCTGCCATCAAACAACTGCAGGTTGTCGGGGAGAAAGTGGGGATTCCGGTCTTTACCCTAGGCGAAGAAGACCCGGTCGTCATCGCCAAGGCCGCTAAGGAACATGCCCTGGAAAACAACAACGATGTGATCATCCTGGATACCGCCGGCCGTCTCCATATTGATACCGAGCTCATGGCCGAGCTCCAGGCCATTAAAGAGGCAGTGAAGGTGGAGTACACCGTCCTGGTGGTCGATGCCATGACCGGCCAGGATGCGGTGACTGTTGCTGAAGAATTTGACCAGGCTTTAAATATTGATGGGGTCATCCTCACTAAGCTAGACGGTGACGCCCGGGGTGGTGCCGCCCTTTCAGTGCGGGCGGTTACCGGCAAGCCTATTCTCTTCGGCGGTTTCGGAGAAAAAACCGAGGCTCTGGAGGTCTTTCATCCTGACCGGATGGCCAGCCGGATCCTGGGTATGGGGGATGTCCTGACCCTCATTGAGAAGGCTGAGGCCAATTTGGACCAGCAAAGGGCCGAGGAGATGGGCAAGCGCATTCTGACTGCCGAGTTCACCCTGGAGGATTTCCTTGAATATATGGCCCAGATGCGGAAGATGGGTCCCTTAGATGAAATACTGCAGATGCTACCTGGGGCCAATAAGATCAGGGGTCTCAAAAACATCAAAGTAGATGAGAAACAGTTAAAAAGAATCGAAGCCATCATCCAGTCCATGACCCTTGAAGAAAGGCGTCGCCCGGAGATCATCGACGGCAGCAGGCGCAGGCGGATTGCCGCCGGTGCCGGGGTCAAGGTACAAGATGTGAATAAACTCCTGAAACAGTTCAATGAGTCCAAGAAGTTGATGAAGCAGTTAGGGCTGTTGGAGAAGAAAGCTAAGAAGAGTGGTTTCTTTTCACTCTTCAAATAGATAATCTATCCGTGGGAGGTGAGAATAAATGGCAGTAAAAATTCGCTTGAAGAGGATGGGAGCCAAGAAACGTCCTTTTTACCGTTTGGTGGTGGCAGATTCCCGGTCACCCCGGGATGGACGGTTTATTGAGGAGATTGGCTACTACAATCCCATCGTTGAGCCGGCTGAATTAAGTGTAGACAAGGACAAAGCTTTAGCTTGGCTTCAGAAAGGCGCACAGCCTTCTGAGGCAGCCCGTAGGCTGTTGAGTCAGGCCGGTGTGCTGGAGCTCTTCCACAACGTTAAAGCCGGCAAGGTTACTGTGGCTTCTGAGGGTGCTGAGGGCTAATACGGAGGTATTTACTTGAAAGAACTTGTTGAATTTCTGGCAAAAGCATTGGTGGATAATCCAGACCAGGTGCAAGTAGCTGTCTTTGAAGAGGAGGACAACATCCGGTTGGAACTGAAAGTGGCCGATGCTGATATTGGTAAGGTCATTGGCAGGCAGGGCCGGATAGCTAAAGCCATCCGCACGGTACTCAAGGCAGCGGCGGTTAAAAACGGCAAAAAGGTTTCTTTGGACATTCTAGACTAAGGGTGAACCATATGCCGTCACCAGGACCTGGGAAGGAAGCAGTCATTATTGGCAAGGTGGTCCGTCCGGTAGGTGGAGAAGGTTGGGTCAGCGTCGAGCCTTATACCGACTTTCCCGAGCGTTTCAGTGAGCTCACTCAGGTTTGGGCAGCTGGGGACGCCAACGAACAGTTTCCCTTGCCTTTGGCTGTGGAAGGAGTGGACTACTCCGGCGGCAAAGTGCTCTTGGCCTTCACAGGCATCACCGAGCGGGAAAAAGCTCAGCGGCTGGTCGGCCACTACTTGCTGATACCTAAGAAGTGGCGCTTTGATCTGCCAAAGGACCGGTTTTACATCGATGACCTGGTGGGCTTGGAAGTGGTTTCACCTGGCGGGGTGAGGTTGGGCGCGGTGAAATCCGTGGTCAATAATCCAGGGAATGACCTCTTGGTCATCGATAAACCTGAGGGCGAGATCCTTCTGCCTATGGTTAAGGAATTCGTTCACCGGATTGACCTGGACAAACGGCAGGTGGTTGCGACCATCCCCCCTGGTTTGGAGGAGATTTGATGCGTATTGACGTTCTCACCCTCTTCCCGGAGATGTTTTCCGGGGTCTTCAGTGAGAGCATCATCGGCAGAGCCCAGCAAGCAGGGGCGGTGGAGATTAAAATCCACAACATCAGAGACTGGGCCCTAGACAAGCATAAGGTAGTGGATGACACTCCCTACGGCGGCGGTCCGGGCATGGTCATGAAACCGGAGCCTTTATTTCGGTCAATCCGAGCTGTCTCTGCCATGGCTGAACCTCCGGATGAAGTGATTCTACTGACACCCCAGGGGAGCGTCTTTCGCCAAGCCGATGCCCATGACTTGGCTGCTAAAAAAAGGCTTGTGCTGGTCTGCGGTCATTACGAGGGGGTCGATGAGCGGGTACGCGCCAAACTAATCACGAGAGAGATTTCCATTGGTGACTATGTCCTTACCGGTGGGGAACTGCCGGCGATGGTCGTGGTAGATGCGGTTGTCCGCCTGTTGCCTGGGGTTCTTGGTTCGGAGGAATCCTACCAGGAGGAGTCTTTTCAAGACGGACTGCTGGAGTACCCTCAGTACACCCGTCCCGCCTCTTTCGAGGGAATGGAGGTCCCTGAGGTTCTGCTCAGCGGCCATCACGCCAAGATAGCGGCCTGGCGCCGGGAAGAGTCCCTCAAGAGGACGCTCTTGCGCCGCCCGGATCTCTTAGAGCAGGCTGATCTGTCTCAAGAAGACCGTGCTCTTTTGGAAAAAATTAAAGCTTCGCTGAAAGGAGGCGAAAGTCAATGGATCTGATTTCCGCTGTGGAAAACAGTCAGTTGAGGAAGGATATTCCTGATTTCAGGCCTGGTGACAAGGTTCAGGTGGCCGTGAAGGTTGTTGAGGCCGGCCGTGAACGGATCCAGGTTTTTGAAGGTGTGGTTATTCGTCGGCGGGGTAGTGGTCTTAGCGAGACCTTCACCGTCCGGAAGATTTCCAACGGTGTTGGTGTTGAGAGGATCTTCCCTCTACACTCTCCGAAGATCGCTGCGATCAAAGTTCTTTCTCGGGGGAAAGTCCGCCGCAGCCGTCTATATTATCTCCGGAATCTGAAAGGCAAAGCCGCCAGGATCAAAGAGCGGCGCTAATGGGCAGATTACTTCCGGGCCGGCTTGGGATGCACAAGTCGGCCCTTTTTCAAGGAGGAGCTTTCCGTGCAGGTTCAGTGGTTTCCGGGTCACATGGCCAAGACCCTGCGCCAATTGAGAGAAGGCTTAAAACTGGTGGAGGCGGTGGTGGAGCTCAGAGACGCCAGAGCCCCGCTGAGTACTGCGAACCCCGAGGTAGACAAATTGACGCAACAGAAGGAGCGGTTGGTTGTCTTCACCAAAGCCGATCTGGCCGATCCCCAGGTGACCGAGGATTGGGCCGAATATTTCAGCGCCCAGGGAATCCCCTTTTACACAGTAGACCCCAGGGCGAAAGCCTCTGTTAAGGCTTTGGCCGAGTTTTTGGCTTCCCGTGGCAAGCGGGCAGTAAAACGGTACATGATCGTAGGCGTCCCCAACGTGGGGAAATCCACCCTGATCAATGCCATTGGGCGGCGGAGCTCGGCTAAAACCGGAGATAGGCCGGGAGTTACCAGAGGTCTACAGTGGGTGAGGGTCAATGAACACCTAGAGCTTCTGGATACGCCTGGGCTCTTGTGGCGCAAATTCACACCGGAGGCCGCTCTCCATCTCTCTTTAATTGGTTCCATCGATGAGCAGCGTTTTGATGTGGAAGAGGCTGCCCTGCATCTTTTAAGGATTGTGGAAGGGAAGCGCCCCGGTTCTCTCAAAGAACGGTATGGAGTGGATTACCCTGCTTCCAACGAGTTTCCTATTCTCTATGACTATTTGGGAGAATTGGCCCGAAAACGGGGCTATTTGCGCTCCGGCGGAGCTGGGGACACTGAAAAGATGGCCCAGACCCTGCTCCGGGAGTTTCAAAGGGGCAAATTGGGGCGGATTTCCCTGGAATCGCCAAGAGACTGACTGATCCTGCAGGAACCTTGAGACCGGCAGAGAACTACTTAGATGATGAAACCCCTTCCTTCTGTGGACAAGCTAACCATATCAAAGATCAAGGAGCTGCTCTCTGGAGACTGCACTCCTCAATTCCTGAATGCCTTACAGAACGATTCCCGCAAAGGTGTCCAAGATCTGGTATCAGCCTACTACCGGAGAAAGAAACATCAGGAAACTCTGATGCGGCGATGGCGTGAGATGTGCGCTTACGAGAAAGAAGTCTGGTCCGCCGGTGGGCTGGTCATCGGTGTGGATGAAGCAGGCCGGGGCCCCTTGGCTGGTCCGGTGGTGGCTGCCGCGGTAGTGCTGCCTCCTGACTGTTATTTGCCTGGGTTGGCTGACTCCAAGACCCTTTCCCCCCGGCAGCGTTCGGCGCTTTTAGAGAAAATCACCGAAGTAGCCTTGGACTGGAGTGTGGGAATCGTAGGGCCAGCTCAAATAGATGAGCTCAACATCTTCCACGCCACTCAGCTGGCGATGAAGCAGGCTGTGGAAGGTTTGGAGGTAAGTTTTACTCACCTCTTCGTGGACGGGAACATGCCGTGCCGGCTTTTGGACTTCCCACAACGTCCTATCGTTAAAGGTGATGCCTTGTCAGTGAGCATCGCCGCTGCCTCCATCATAGCCAAAGAGACTCGGGATAGGCTGATGGTTGATCTGGATGCGCTGTATCCTGGGTACGGTTTCGCCAAGCATAAAGGCTACCCGACCCCGGACCACTTGGCCTCTCTCAAGCAGTTAGGGCCGTCGCCTGTGCACAGGCGTTCTTTTGCTCCGGTATCTGCCCTGTGCGGAAAGGAGCAGAAAGAATTTGGATCGCAGAGAACTGGGAAGGGCCGCTGAAAAACTGGCCGCTGACTGGCTTTCCTCTCTCGGCTATCGCATTATCGAGCACAACTACACCTGCCGCTATGGCGAAATCGATCTCATTGGAAGACTTGGGTTTATGCTTATTTTTATCGAGGTGCGCTGCCGTCGAGGCAGTAATTTCGGCACCCCGGCAGAATCAGTGACCAAAAGAAAACAGTGCCGTCTTTATCGCGCAGCCTCTTTTTACATCTCCTCTAAGCTCGGCCCCTCAGGCTGGCAGGTTCCCTTTCGCTTCGATCTAGTGGAAATAAGTTTACATGACGGTCGCATTCACCTCAACCTCTTGGAGAATTGTCTGGAGCGGGGGGTGGGGCTTTGATGTATGCATCGGTCTGGGGGTGCGCTTTAGATGGACTTTCTGCTCAGCTGGTGAAGGTGGAGGTGGATGTCGGAAGGGGCCTCCCCGCCTTCGAGGTGGTGGGCCTACCCAACCGAACCGTCAAAGAGAGCCGGGACCGGATCCGCTCCGCCTTTCGAAACACCGGTTTCCAGTTCCCTCCCACCAGAGTGACAGTGAACCTGGCCCCTGCCGATTTTCCTAAAACCAGTTCCACTTTGGATTTACCCATAGCCGTGGCAATTCTGTTAGCTACCGATCAGATTAACTGGACTGATCTTGGTGACTGCCTTTTTTGGGGCGAGCTTTCCTTGGATGGGCAGATTCAGTCCTGTCGCGGTATCATCAATGCAGCTCTTTTGGCCGGCAAAGAGGGTATGTCCCTGATCTATCCCAAAAGCGACCGGCCGGCCGTGGAGAGCGTAAGTGGGCTTTCGGCCCAAGGTTTCGCTGATCTATCCGAGCTGGTTTCCGTCTTCAACCAGGGGAAGCCAAAGTGGCGCATCTCCAAAGGCTTGAGGAAAGTAGGCGTTTTCCAAATCCCTGATCCTTGGCAGCAGTTGAAGATCAGCGGCGGCTTACTGGCCAAAAGGTTCCTAACCGTGGCTGCTGCCGGCAGGCACAACCTGGCCTTGGTGGGTCCGCCGGGAGTGGGTAAGACTATGCTGGTTCAGGCTTTAAAAGAGCTGCTGCCGCCGTTAAGACAGGCAGAGATTCTGGAAGTGGCCAGAATTTATTCGGCTGTTGGCCTGGAGGTCAAGGCGGTTTTAAAGGGGGAGCCTCCTTTTCGAGCCCCACACCACACAGTGACTCTCACCGGCCTCCTAGGCGGCGGACTTCCCCCCAAGCCCGGAGAGATGACCTTGGCCCACAAGGGATTGCTGTTCTTGGATGAGCTTCCGGAATTTTCCCGAAAGGCCCTGGCCGTCCTCAGGGAGCCCTTGGAGAGCAAGGTGATCAGGCTTTCCAGAGGGAATAAGTGTTATTACTTTCCCAGCGACTTTCAACTGGCCTGTGCCTTTAACCCCTGTCCCTGCGGTTTTCATCGCTTTCAGCCGGAAAAGTGCCGCTGCACCTACCGAGAGATCAACGCCTACCTGCGCCCTGTGATCGGTCCCCTGGCGGACCGGATCCATCTCCGCTTGGCGGTGGCCCGGCCGCTTTGGGAGGAACAGGCTTCGAGTCGACGTGAGGCATTTCCGGTTTCCATCGAGGCTGCTAGGGCAGAAGTGGAAAACCGGGATCAGGCCCGGTTGGAATCCCGGCTGGTTCAGGAGGGCAGACATTTTCTCCGGCTCTTGTTTAAGGAAGAGCAGCTCAGCGCCAGGGCCTACTACCAGTTGCTCTCAGTGGCATCCACCATCTCCGCTTTGGAGGGCAGTGAGCTCATTTCCGGGGAGCATCTAGGTGAGGCTTGGCAGTATCGCTGGCAGGCTGCGGAGTATTTGGAAGGGGCTGTGGAAGATGCCGCCCTCTCCTGAAGCCATCAGCCTGGCCTTGTTGATGGAGGTTCCGGGAGTGGGTCCTCTAAGTTTCCGACGTCTTCTGACTCACTTTGGCAGCGCCGGTAAGGTTTGGGCCGCCTCGCGCCAAGAGTGGTGCCAGGCCGGGGCTACCCCTGCAGCTTGGGAAGCCAAAGAAGCTTTCGACTACACTGCAGCGGCTGGAAAGCTTAGGGCTGAGCTGGAAGAGACCGGTGTCTCTTTAATCTCCTGGAAAGATCCGCTTTTCCCACCAAACTTGCTCCATCTACCTGCTGTGGCCCCGGGTTTTCTATACTATAAAGGGGACCTGAGGCCCCTCCAAGAGAAGCTAACAGTGGCGGTCGTCGGTACCAGGCGGGCGACTCAGGAAGGGTTGAATCTGGCTGCCCGTTTCGGGTTGGAATTGGTCCAGGCTGGGGTGGCGGTTATCAGCGGGCTGGCCAGAGGGATAGACGGGGCTGCCCACAGAGGGGCGCTCAAGGCTGGGGGTAGGGGCTACACCGCGGCTGTGCTTGGAGGCGGCTTGGCCCGCATTTACCCGCCTGAGCATGGCAAATTGGCCCGGGAAATCTTGCGGAGCGGGGGAGCGCTCATCTCGGAGTACAGGCCTTCCCATCCGCCCCTGGCTCCTCAGTTCAAAGCCAGAAACCGGATTATCGCCGGAATCGCCCACGGAGTCTTGGTGGTGGAGGCGCCTAAAAAGAGCGGGGCTTTACTAACCGCTGGCTACGGCCTGGAAGCCGGAAAGGAGGTTTTTGCCCTGCCGGGAAGTTTGGCCAACCCCAACTGGACCGGTTCAAACAACCTGCTTAAGGCCGGGGCGAAACTCGTCACCGAGCTGGATGATATCCTTAGTGAATTTCAGCATTTGCCTTTTGAGGTGCCGAGTCTGGCGGATGCCTTTTTCTCGGCTTCGGAGAGAAAGATTCTGGCAGCTGTGGCAGAAAAGCCCTGCAGCCTTGAGGACCTGCCGGCTCTGGTGGGATTAAGTTGGGGGGAGGCGGCGTATACTGTCAGTAATCTCCAGGTCAAGAAGTACATATCTGTTAATTCTGAGGGCCGGATCCTGCCGGGACCTCTCTGGTCACGGGTGAATCTTGGTTTACAAAAGGGGCCAACGTCTCTATAATATTATGGAAGTGATGCTGGAAATATTTAAGTTCGGGGGTGCCTACTTGGCTAACAAGCTTGTAATCGTCGAATCACCTGCTAAAGCCAGAACAATCAAGAAATTTTTAGGCCGGGGTTATACTGTTGAGGCCTCGGCGGGACACGTTCGCGATCTGCCCAAAAGCCAATTTGGAGTAGACATTGAAAATAATTTTGAACCCAAATACATCACTATCAGGGGCAAGGGTAAAATCATCTCTAACCTTCGTGCCCAGGCCAAAAAGGCGGGCAAGGTCTATCTTGCCACCGATCCTGATCGGGAAGGGGAAGCCATCAGCTGGCATTTGGCCCACCTCTTGAAGATTGATCAGAATGAGCCGATTCGGATCGTCTTCCATGAGATCACCAAAGATGCCATCAAAAAATCACTGAAATCGCCTCGGTCCATCGACCAGGAATTAGTCGATGCCCAGCAGGCCCGGCGAATCTTGGATCGAATTGTCGGTTACGAAATCAGTCCGATTCTCTGGCAGAAAGTCAAGAAGGGCCTCTCCGCCGGTCGAGTGCAGTCGGTGGCCCTCAGGCTCATTTGCGAGCGGGAGCGGGAGATCGAAGAATTTGAACCTGAGGAGTACTGGAGTATTCACACCCAGTTTGCCTCAGGCCAAGACCAATTTGAGGCGGAACTGGCCAAAATAGCCGGAAGGAAGCCGGCGATTTCTTCAGAAGAAGAAGCCAACGAATTGGTCCAACGGATCAAAAAGGCGGCTTTTACCGTGGCCAAGGCTGAAAAGTCTCAGCGTCGTAAGAACCCCCTGCCGCCTTTCACCACCAGCACCCTGCAGCAGGAGGCTTCCAAGCGCTTGAATTTCTCGGCCAGAAAGACCATGCGCCTGGCCCAGGACCTCTACGAAGGCATGGATGTTCCTGGGGAAGGCCGGGTCGGTTTGGTAACCTACATCAGGACTGACTCACTGAGGGTGGCTGATGAGGCTATCAAAAGTGTCAGGGAGTATATCGCTGGCGAGCTGGGCCAAGAGTATCTACCGGCCAAACCCAACTACTACAAGACCAATAAGAAAAACGTCCAGGAGGCCCACGAAGCCATCAGGCCGACATCGCCTTTCCGGACTCCCGAGTCTTTGAAGGGGGCTTTGAAGAGAGACCACCTCCGGCTCTACCGGCTGATTTGGGAGCGTTTTGTGGCAAGCCAGATGGTACCGGCGGTCTATGACACTCAAAAACTGGAGATCATCGGCGATGACCTGCTCTTTACCGCCACCAGTTCCCGCTTGGCCTTTGCCGGCTTTTTGAAGGTTTACGGTGACCAAGACCATCAGGCCCAAGCGGAACCGCAACACGCCCGCCTTCCCGAGTTGCAAGCGGGGACGCCACTTACGGTCAAAGAGGTCCATCCCAAACAACACTTCACCCAGCCGCCGGCCCGGTACACCGAGGCCCAGCTGGTTAAGACCTTAGAAGAGCTGGGCATCGGGCGGCCCAGCACCTATGCCCCCACCATCGAAACCATCCGGTCCCGGGGCTATGTGGTCATGGAGAACAAGACCTTCCAACCAACTGAGCTTGGTTTCATCGTTGTTGATCTCTTGAAAGAGTTCTTCCCTGAGATCATCGATACCGAGTTCACCGCCGAGCTTGAAGAGAAACTGGACCTGGTGGAAACCGGGGAGATTGACTGGCGCAAGCTTCTGGCCGATTTCTACAAATCATTTGAACCCCAAGTGGAAAAGGCTAAAGCGGAGATGGAGAAGGTCGAGGTCCCGGAGGAGGTCACCGACGAGGTCTGCGAGGTCTGCGGGCGCAATATGGTGATTAAACACGGCCGCTACGGCAAGTTTCTGGCCTGTCCGGGCTTTCCTGAGTGCCGGAATACTAAACCGTTGGTCAAAGAGGTGGGGGTCAAGTGCCCCCAGTGCGGTGGAGAGATTGTGGAACGCAGGTCTAAGAAGGGTAAAGTCTTTTACGGCTGCAGTAACTACCCAGAATGCGATTTCGTTTCTTGGTACGAACCCAGCTCTGAAACCTGTCCTGAGTGCGGCAAAATTCTGGTGAAGAAGAGGCGGAAGGGCAAAGAGAGTTTGGTTTGTATCGATAACCATTGCGGGTATAAGAAGGATGAGTGATGTGACCGAGAACTCAATTAAGATCATCGGGGCCGGGCTTGCCGGTTCAGAGGCAGCCTGGTACTTGGCAAACCGAGGCGTCCCAGTAGTTCTGTACGAGATGAGGCCCAAGGTTCAAACCCCGGTTCACCGGACAGGTGATTTTGCCGAACTGGTGTGCAGCAATTCTCTGGGAGGCGAGGGGCTGGCTACCGGTGCCGGACTGCTTAAGGAAGAGATGGTCCTTTTGGGTTCTCTGGTGATGGAAGCGGCCTACTTTGCGCGGGTTCCTGCCGGTCGAGCCCTGGCGGTAAACCGAGAAGAATTTGCCGGCTACATAACCCAGAAACTGACCGGGCACCCGCTGATTACGGTTCGGCGGGAAGAAGTCGAAGACCTCTCCGGCCTGGAAGGACTGGTACTGGTGGCTTCCGGCCCTCTGACCTCTGACAGCCTCTCTGAGTCCATCAAAAAGCTCACCGGCGATGAAGGGCTCTATTTTTTTGATGCCGCTGCCCCTATCGTGGAGCGGGAAAGCCTTAATGAGTCGGTGCTCTACTGGAAGTCGCGCTACGATGAGAGGGGGACGGGGGACTATCTCAACGTTCCCCTGAATAAAGAGGAGTATGAGAGGTTCTGGCATGAGCTAGTGAACGCCGAGGTTGTTCCCTTGGCAGAACATGACAAACTGATTCTCTTCGAGGGCTGTATGCCCATTGAGGAGTTGGCCAGGCGGGGGTTAGATACCCTTCGCTTCGGCCCCTTGCGTCCGGTGGGCCTGGAGAAAAACGGCGAACGTCCCTGGGCGGTACTGCAGCTGCGCAAGGAGGATGCCGAAGGACGGCTTCTGAATTTAGTGGGCTGCCAGACCAGGCTTAAGTGGGGGGAACAAAAACGGGTCTTCAGGACTTTGCCTGGTTTCGCTGAGGCGGAGTTTGTCCGTTATGGGGTGATGCATCGTAACACCTATATCAACTCCCCCAAGCTCCTAGATAGAAACCTGAGTCTCAAAGAACACCCCCAGATTTTCTTCGCCGGCCAGATCACCGGAGTGGAGGGGTACTTAGAGTCGGCCGCTTGTGGGCTCTATGCCGGAATCAACCTGGCCAGAATCGTTCAGGGAAAAGAAAGCATTACCCTCCCGGAGGAGACTATGCTGGGGAGTCTAACTGCCTACATCACCGACCCTAGCCGGCAGGATTTTCAGCCCATGAATGCGAATTTTGGTCTTCTCCCGGAACTGCCGGAAAAGATCAAATCCAAAAAAGAGCGGAAACTGGCCAAAGCCCGGCGGTCTTTGAAAGTGTTAGAACATTTTGCGAAAACAGTTAATATATGATATTATTGTTTTCTGGTACCAAGGAGGGCAGAGAGTGTTAAAGGGCACAACCATTGTAGCAGTCAAAAAGGGCATAAGCTGTGCCATCGCCGGTGACGGCCAGGTGACCCTGGCCGAGAAGACGATCATGAAGCAGACTGCCCGCAAGGTCAGGCGCCTCTACAACGGGTCAGTGCTAGCTGGGTTTGCGGGCTCTGTGGCCGATGCTTTCACCCTGTTCGAAAAGTTTGAGGCCAAACTCCAGGAGTTCCGGGGCAACCTACCTCGGGCTGCGGTGGAATTGGCCAAGGAGTGGCGTACTGACAAAGTGCTTCGGCAGTTAGAGGCCATGCTTCTAGTTGTTGACAAAGAGCACCTCTTGGTCATCTCCGGTAACGGGGAAATCATCGAACCGGACGAGCCGGTGGTGGCCATAGGTTCAGGCGGGCCTTACGCCATGGCCGCTGCCAAAGCCCTTTACCACCACAGCAACTTGGATGCTAAAAGCATTGTGGAAGAGAGCCTGAAGATTGCGGCTTCGATCTGCGTGTACACCAACGATACCATTACTGTGGAGGCTTTGTGAGGGGGACTGGGCTGTGCAGGAGATTACCGAACTCACTCCCCAAGAGATTGTTGAGGAACTGGATAAGTTTATTGTGGGCCAAGCTGAGGCCAAGCGGGCGGTGGCCATCGCTTTGCGGAACCGCTACCGCCGGCGGATGCTCGATGAGGAACTTCAGGATGAGATTCTGCCGAAAAACATCCTGATGATCGGCCCCACCGGAGTCGGCAAAACCGAGATCGCCAGGCGCTTGGCTAAACTAACCAACTCCCCCTTTGTCAAAGTCGAGGCAACCAAGTTCACCGAAGTGGGTTATGTTGGCCGGGACGTAGAGTCTATGGTTAGAGACCTGGTGGAGACGGCTATTCGGATGGTTAAACAGGAACGGATGGAAGAGGTCAGGGAAAAGGCCGAAAAGCTGGCTGAAGACCGGCTGGTGGAGATTTTGGTTCCGCAGCCAAGACGGAACAGACGGGTGCAGAACCCCTTCGAGGCCTTGTTTGCTTTCAATAACACAGGCTCCGATGATGCTGACCAGGACGCCGATAATACGGAGCAGCTCAGAAGGGAGCGGCAGGAGATCAGACAGCTGCTCGAAGCCGGTCAATTAGAGGATAAAATTGTGGAGATCGAGGTCGATGACCAGGCCCCGGCTATGCTGGAGGTTTTCAGCGGTTCAGGTATGGAGGAGATGGGGGTCAACCTTCAGGACATTTTGGGCGGACTTGTCCCTAAACGCAAGAAGACCCGGAAAGTCACGGTCAAAGAGGCCAGAAAGATTCTGGCTCAGGAAGAAGCTCAAAAGCTCATTGATATGGACAAGGTGACTGCCGAGGCCATTAACCGGGCAGAGAATTACGGCCTCATTTTCATAGACGAAATTGATAAAATAGTGGGAAACCAAGGTGGAGGATATGGCCCGGATGTTTCTCGGGAGGGTGTCCAGCGGGACATCTTGCCGATAGTGGAGGGTTCCACGGTGATGACCAAGTACGGCCCGGTCAAAACCGACCATGTGCTGTTCATTGCCGCCGGGGCCTTCCATGTCTCTAAACCCTCCGATTTAATCCCGGAGCTGCAAGGACGTTTCCCTATTCGAGTAGAATTAAACAGTTTGACAAGGGAAGACTTCAAACGCATCTTGATCGAGCCCAGGACTTCCCTGATCAAGCAATATACCGCGTTACTTGCCACAGAGGGTGTCAAGGTGGTTTTCACCGACTCAGGGATTGAGGCTCTGGCTGATGCGGCTTATGAGGTCAACGAGCGCACGGAGAACATCGGTGCTCGCCGCCTCAATACCATTATGGAACGGGTTCTGGAAGAAGTTTCTTTTGAGGCTCCTAGCTTGGCCGGGCAGGAGTTCGTCATCGATGCGGAGTACGTGAAAAAGCGGCTTGGAGAAGTCGTTAGCAGCGTGGACCTCTCCAGATACATTCTGTAAAAATGGTGAAAGGAAGTAGCAGTCGTGAAAGAACTATTGGAAAAAACTAGACAGATCAGCAAAGTGGTTCAAACAGCTGGTGGTTCCGTAGATTTTGAGCACATGAGCCAGGTTTTACGGGATGTAATCGATGCCAATATCTATCTTGTGGACCACCAAGGTAAACTGCTGGGACATGCTCTGATGCGCGATTTTGAGTGTGGGATCATCGAAGGAGAGATATTGGACCGGGGAGCTTTCCCCACTGATTACAATGAAGATCTCCTGAAAATCGTCAAGACCACCATCAATCTCAAACCCAATTACAACCAGTGTGTTTTCGATGAAAATGTGGAGTGTGTCTTTCCCGGCAAGGTCACCACAATCGTGCCGATCTACGCTGGAGAAAAGCGCTTAGGAACCCTTATTTTAGCCCGTTTTAACACCAGTTTCAATGATGAAGACCTTCTCTTAGCCGAGTATGGTGCCACGGTTGCTGGTATGGAGATTCTGAGGGCCAAAAGCCAGGAGATCGAGACTGAGGCCCGTAAGAAGGCTGCTGTCCAGGTGGCCTTAGGGACCCTCTCGTACTCCGAAATGGAAGCCGTTGAACACATCTTTGCCGAACTCGATGGTGAAGAAGGGCTTTTGGTCGCCAGCAAAATTGCCGATAGAGTAGGTATAACCCGGTCGGTGATTGTTAACGCCCTGCGGAAGTTCGAATCGGCCGGAGTTATTGAAACCCGCTCTTTGGGCATGAAAGGCACTTACATCAAAGTACTGAATGAGTACTTAATCCCCGAACTGGCCAACTTGCGGTAAACAGCTTTGTGAGACTTTCTTCCACTCTGAAGGAGTTTATCGCGGGTTGTAGAAAATTCAACAATAACCTAGAAAAATTAGGTTATTCTGGATAAGGATGTCCAGAAGAGGTTCCACGGAGGCAACTCAGGGTCCAGTTCGACATGGGTGTGGCTTAGAGTTTGCTTTTTTCTTTTGTACGGCTGGGAGGGGGTTACATGCTGGACAAGCTTACCAAGGATTTCTCCATAACGCTACTTTCTACAGCGCTCAAGGGCGCGGAAGCCAGACATGAAGCCCTGGCCAACAATATCGCCAATGCCAACACACCGGGATACAAGCGGAGAGATGTGCCTTTTCAAGAGATATTAAGGAAAACGATAGATATTCCTTCGGTCAGGTTGGTGACTACCGATCCCCGGCATATTCCAGCCTCTCGTGCCAAAGGTCCTGCCTTTTCGCCAGCTCAAATTGTGGACACCACGGCCACCCGTGTTGACGGAAACAACGTTAATGTGGAAACGGAGATGGCCAAGTTAGCGGAGAACTCCTTGCTCTACTCGGCTTTGGCCGAGCTCTTGAGCCGGCGGATTTCTACGCTGCGCTCGGTCATCAAAGAAGGAGGGCGATAAGGGATGAAGCTCTTTCAAGCCATTGAGAACTCTGCCACCGCATTAACCGCAGAACGTTTCCGTATGGACATCATTTCCAATAACATTGCCAATGCCAACACTACCAGAACCCCTGAGGGAGGGCCCTTCCAACGGCACATGGCTGTATTTGCCACCCGCTTGGAGAAAGGCCGGCCTGCCGGGGTTCAGGTAGTGGGTGTAGTCAAAGACCCTTCACCGCCAAAACTGGTGTACAAGCCCGGCCATCCAGATGCCAATCCAGATGGGTATGTGGCCATGCCCAATGTGGATGTAGTCAGTGAAATGGTAGACCTAATCTCTGCTGCAAGAAGCTACGAGGCCAATGTCACGGTTATCAACGAGGCCAAGAAGATGGTGCAGAAGGCGCTCCAGATTGGCGATTAATACTGAGGGGGTTAAAGAATGGATTGGTTAATCGGCAAGTCTTTGGATATTTCCAGCTTTCCCAGGTTAATCGACTTTAAGCTGGACAAGCCCGAGAAGACCCAAGAGACCAAACCTGGTTTTGCGGGTTTGTTATCTGATGCCCTCAAGAAAGTCAATGAGCTTCAGCACCGTCGAACCCAAGCCGAATTGGCCTTAGCCACAGGTGGGGATATCAGCCTCCATGAAGTCATGGTCATCACTGAACAGGCGCGTTTGGCCCTAGATTTGACCTTGGCTATCCGAAACAAGGTGATGGATGCGTATAACGAAGTAATGCGAATGCAGATTTAGACAGGTTGGAGTTTTAGAAGATGGCGGAGTGGGTTAAAAAAATCAGTCCCAAAGCTGCCGAACTCTGGGAAAAGCTTAGTCCCGGACGGCGCATGGCTTTTCTGGCTGGGGTGGCTCTGCTCATTGGCAGTCTGATTTTAATCACCAGCATCGTTCAAAAAGGCAATTTTTCACCTCTTTTCACCGATCTTGATTCCCGTGACGCCGGGGAGATTATTGAGGCTTTAAAGGAGGATAAAATTCCGTACCGCCTGACTGACGGCGGCTCTACTATTTTGGTTCCCGAAGACCTGGTCTACGAGACCCGGCTTAAACTGGCTTCGGCAGGTATGCCTCGAGGGGGCACAGTGGGTTTCGAGCTCTTTAACCAGAGCTCTCTGGGGACCACCGATTTCGAGCGCAAGCTGAAGTATAATTGGGCATTGCAGGGAGAGCTCACCCGTACCATTCGGGAGATGCGGGAGGTGGAGGATGCCAGGGTCCACATTGTTCTGCCGGAAAAATCCCTTTTCATCGAGGAGGAAACCCCGGCTACAGCCTCCGTTCTATTGAAACTCAGACCTTATGCTCGGCTCTCCAAAGGTCAGGTTAGGGGCATCGCTAACTTAGTGGCCTATGCAGTCGAGGGTTTGAAGCCGGAAAACGTCACCATTTTGGATACCAACGGAAATATTCTCTCCGATTCAGTGCGGTTTGACCCGGAAGTTCCGGTCAGCGGTGATCTGATCGCTGCCCAGTTTGAGTTGAAGGAGCGCACTGAAGAGCAGTTGGAAAAAAGCGTCAAGACTATGCTGGATCGGGTCTTTGGCTTTGGCAAGGCTGTGGTGAGAGTCAATGCCGACCTCAATTTTGAGTATAAGGAATCAGAGGCAGAGAGGTACCTACCGGTAGTGGATGATACCGGGCTCTTGCGCAGTGAGCAAGAGTACATCGAAGAGTACACCGGAGCTCCCAGTGGAGCGATAGGGGTTCCAGGCATAACCTCAAACATTCCTACTTACGAAACAACCGACAGTGGAGAGTCCTCCCAGTATACCAAGAAGGACGTCACCCGCAATTATGAGCTGAACAGAGTCAACGAACGGGTTGTTACCCCACCTGGGTCCATCAACCGTTTGACGGTAGCGGTCTGGTTAGATGGAGAGCTTTCTTCCGAGCAGTTGGACCAGGTGCGCGCAGCAGTCCAGTCAGCTGTAGGTTTTTCGGCAGACCGTGGTGATCAGGTTACCATCGAAACCATGAATTTTGAGGAGCCAGAAGCCCTACAGTTCGAGGAGGAGCCGGTCCCGGCAAATACCGGAGTGGAAGTAGCCAAGTACTTGCCTTATGCAGCGGCGCTTCTCTTGGCAATCGCGGGGGTGGCCTTCATGATGAGGCGGAA
>JACDOJ010000016.1 GCA_017656135.1 Bacillota bacterium
ATACAAACTGAAAGGTTTTCTGGAAGAGGTTGGACTGGACTTTAAAAAACACTCCCTGAAGAAAATACCAGTTGCTGGAGAAGTGAGAGAACAGATCCAGTTACATATTAAATCAGGTAACCAACCTTATATCCCAGGAAGTAGTTTGAAAGGTGCTATTCGGACGGCCTTAGTAAGCTTCTTCTTCGAAAGCGAGGGGGACAAATTAATAAAGAAGAAGGGGTATATTGGTGAAGATATTTTTGGTAGGTACGGAAATGATATTTTAAAATATATGCTGGTCTCGGATACTATGCCTTTTCAAGGGGATGTCTTGCGGATTGCCAGGTTTTATAAATTAAATTTGGAGAGCAAAAAGTCTACTATCCCGGTCATAAAAGAAGTCATTGCGCAGGGTAGCGTGAGCACTTTTACAATTAAAACAATAGCTAAAAAAGGTGAAGTTGAAGATAAATTTTCTTTCCTATATGAAGGTAATGAAGAAAGTTTACTAGGGATCATCAATACTTACTCTCAAAAAAATATTGAAATAGAATTAGAGCAACTTCAAAAACATCGAGGAAATCAACTAAAAGATATCGAGGAGTTTTATATTAATCTCTTGGACACTGTGATAAAGGCTGACCATAGTAAAGAGGCTTATTTAAGAATCGGTTCAGGTAAAACCTTTTATGACAATACAATTGCACAAAAACTATCGAAACACTTATTATGTCAGGTGATACGTAGAAACTACAACAAGGTGGATGTTAACTCATTTCCAATAACCTGGACGATAATAATTGAAGGGTTTTGCATAGAGGTTCCCGGTTGGATTAGGATATCTAAAGAATAGTTTAAGAAAAAACTTAATTTTACCGCCATTACCTGGAGTTTAGGGTAGTCTATAAAGTCCACTATACAGGAGAGGCAGGTGTTTTTTATATGGCAAAAATCCTTATTTCGTCGCTGGGAGTTGGGAGGCTGGAGCGAAATAATACGTCTAACAGGGAATACACAAGGGCTATTTATAAGTTTCAAGATTCCGGTGCTAAATATGAGACACCATTTGTAGCTGCTGCTTTAAGTGAATACTTGCGAGTCGACAAATTGTTTTTGGTCGGGACTTGTAAATCCATGTGGGAGGAAGTATACCGTTATTTTGCCAGCGAAAGTAAGCAGAAGCTGGATGAAAATTATTGGGTAGACCTTGGTGAAAAAGTTGCTGCTTTTCAGATTGGGAATAAGACAATAGATGAAAACCATCTAATAAAAGTTAACAAAGCTATCGATGGTTACTTAAGGCATTTAAGAAATTCCGCTACCGGTGGCTCCCATTGTTACATAATTGACTATGGACTTAACGAAACTGAACTTTGGAGCAATTTTGATGTTTTTATGCGAATAGGGGAAAGCTTAGAAGAAAATGATGAAATTTATCTTGATATTACGCATGGTTTCCGTTCCATACCGCTATTTATGTACTTGATGATGGATTTAATAAATGTGTTGCAGTTTAAGAACATAAAATTGGCTGGGCTATTTTACGGAATGTTAGATGCAAGGGCAGACTTCGGGTACGCGCCGATAGTAGACTTAAGCCCGCTCTTCAATATTTCCATGTGGATTAGGGGAGCGTATAATTTTATCAACTTTGGGAATGGTTATCTTTTGGCAGATTTGATAGATAATGAAAAAGTTTCAGCAAAATTTAAAAACATTTCTGAACAGGTCAATATAAATTATATCAATGACTTTAAGAGAGAAATCGATAGGCTAAATTCCCTCTTAGAAGCCGGCGTTGCAGATGAGCCGGTAGTCAAATATATGCAACCATATTTAAAGTCTTTTATCACCAGGTTTAAAGGTATTAGTTCCAGTGGGAGACTTCAGTTTGCCCTAGCCCAATGGTACTTTGAAAATAACCGGTATGCTACTGGTTACATCTGTTTGGCGGAATCAATTATCACAAAAATATTGGAAATATATCGAGCAACCGACTCCAGGATAAGCTGGGCTAAGCGAAACCGAGACAAAATAAAAAACTTGATTTATAAACAAGAATTCTTGCAAAGGCCAGAGTATAAACAGTTACATGAAGAATATGATGCGATTTGCAAAATACGAAACCGAATTGCCCATGCCGGTTTTACTGAAAAAAGTTCCTTTGAAAAGGATATTAAAATAGCTAATATTCATTTAAACAATGTTGAGAGATATGTATTTAATAATAGAGCTTTAGAAAAATTACCGGAAGAAATACCGTTCAGCCAAATAGACGATTAATAGAAAGTGGTGGCCTTTTTGCCCGATCTTTATTTGCTCTTTTCTCATGAACTAACTGACCAGCAAAAAAGAGATGCCTATGAAGTATTAGGGGTTAGAGAAATTTACTATTTACCCGAAAACTTGCAGATTTTATGGTCACAAATTCCCCCTGAAATCCCTGAGGTGGCTGGCCATATCCAACCGATAAAGCGGTGGCTTGAAAATCGGGTAAAGCAAGGAGACTATTTATTAGTACAGGGAGACTTTGGTGCAACGTATTTAATGGTAAAATGGGCTTTTTCCAGAAATTGTAGGCCTATTTATGCTACTAGCCAGCGAAAGATTATTAAGGAGGCCTATAATAATGAAGAAGTTATTACTCACAGGCTGTTTGAACATGTAAGGTTTCGGTTGTACGAAAAAGGCTAGTTAACTTTGCCGGCAAAAATTCAATCCGTCTCCATTGGCGACGCCTGGGACATCTGCATAGTATGAAACGAGATTGCCGGAAAGGCAGGGATGAAGTTGGAAGCTGTTTCCGCCGTCCTCATCGTTAAGAATGCGGCAGATGACTTGCCCAGGTGTTTGGATTGTTTGAAGTGGGTTTCAGAGATAGTCGTCGTTGACTCCTTCAGCTCCGACAATACCGTCGAAATCGCCCGGCGGTATACCGATAAAATCATTCAGCGAGAGTGGCCCGGTTACGCCAATCAGAAAAACTACGCCATCTCCCAAGCCGCGGGCCCCTGGATTTTGAGCGTCGATGCCGATGAGGTCCTGCCTCCTGAGACAGTTGAGGAGATCAAGAGGGTTCTTTCGGCCCCATCTGCAGTAGGATTTCGCTTTCCCAGGAGAAACATCTTCTTAGGCCACTGGGTGCAGGGGTGCGGCTGGTACCCTGACT
Organism: Bacillota bacterium; assembly: GCA_017656135.1. Taxonomy (GTDB): domain Bacteria; phylum Bacillota; class UBA5301; order UBA5301; family UBA5301; genus JACDOJ01. The sequence continues at coordinate 3,152 of JACDOJ010000016.1, forward strand.
GGCAGCTCAGGCTGTTCAAAAAAGGTGCCGGCTGGTTTCGGCCCTTCAATGTCCACGAATCCGTAGAGGTCGAGGGCCCCGTCGGTGTTTTGAACAATCCGATCTTCCACTATTCCTACAAATCCCTATCTCATTATTTCGGCAAATCCAACAACTACACTAACCTGGAAGTGGCTGATTTGGCCGAAAGCTCCAGCGTTGTTTCGGATCTGGACCCCTTCCGACGGTTTTGTGACAAGTTTGTCACCGCCTTCATTACCCAGCAGGGTTGGCGGGACGGGACCCACGGCCTGGCGATCAGCACAGGTCTGGCCATATACGAGTTTTCTAAGTACTTGAAAGCCCTCTACCATTACGAACAATCCGGAAGACACAATCTTATCCGCTGGGAAGGGGCCAACATAACTGCTCTCAAGCAGTTCAAGGAAGCCCTCTTCAAGATCTCCCAAATCCAGAACAGGTTTAACCGCCATTCCTACCCTCAAAGTTACACAGGGCTCAACGAGAGCCTCAGCTGGCTGGTTAAAAAGGATGTGAACTCCTTTTTAGGGGAAGCCAACCGTCTCTCTGACCGGGATGCCGACAACCTCGTCCAGAGGGTCAGGGGCTTTGTGGACCGGGAGATTCTCACCAACTCCCTAAATATCCTGAAATACTACCCCGATCCCCAGTGGCCTTCGGTGGTTTTGGCCATGGGAGCTTTCATCTATGCCTTCATGGTCTGGTCCAAGGTTTGGGAGCGTCTGATCTGGAACTGGCGTCAGGCCGAAATCACTGAGACCTTAAGCCGCAACTGGCGAGCAGCCTATGAACTGAGCAAGTCCATCCAGTGGGCCTCCCGTTACCTCTGGTTTGCGAGGAGAGGTTAGGAATGCGCCCGCTGACTCTGGAGGGTGAGTTTTTCACCTACCACAGCTTCGCTCATTTTAACCGGGAGATCGCCTTGGCGCTCTTAGCCAGAGGGGTGCCTGTCTCTTTGAGGCAGCGGGGAGCTCAGATGGAGAACATCGTGGCCAATCCCCGTTACCAACAGCTCCTACATCTGCCCGCCTACCCAAGGGCCTACGGTCTTGTTGCCCGCCACGTCTACCCGCCGGATTTCGGGCGCCCCCAGGGTCAACGTCTGGCGGTTGTCTTGCCTTGGGAGTATGGTTTCCTCCCTGTTGACTGGATAAAGCCCCTCCAATCCAGTGTGGATGAGGTCTGGGTCTACTCCAATTTCGTCCGGGACATTTTCCTGCGCAGCGGCATTCCCTATAATAGACTGCATGTGGTCCCCTGCGGAGTAGACCCGGACCTTTTTAACCCAGAAGCCCCGCCGACCAGGCTAGAGACCAGGCGTGGTTTTCGCTTTCTTTACGTCGGCGGGACCAGGGCCGGTGGACGCAAGGGCTTTGATCTTTTGCTCAGGGCGTATCTAGAAGAGTTCAGCCCCAGGGAAGACGTCTGTCTGGTGGTCAAAGACTTCTTCTACGGACGTTCCGGCTACCTGGATGCGGTCGGCCGGGACCCAACCAAGCCCGAGGTTGTTTACCTCTACAATGAAATCCCGGCCGAAAAGATGCCTGGGATCTACCGGGCCTGCCATTGCCTGGTTCACCCTTACCGGACCGAGGGTTTCTGCTTGCCGGTGGCTGAAGCTCTGGCTTGTGGTATCCCGACCATCACTTCTTTCTGGGGGCCGGTGCCAGAGTACGCCAACGCCGACATGCTCTACTTCCTCCGAGGCCGGATCAGGGAGATTGACCCCGGAATGATCGGCGGTATCCAGACCGTAGGGCGGCCTTTCTGGTTTGAACCTAGCCTGCAGCAGCTTCGGGAACTGATGCGCCACGTCTACAACCACTACGGGGAAGCCAAGGAGAAGGCGCGATTAGGCAGTATTCACATCCGCACCTACTGGTCCTGGCAGAACGCCAGCGAAAAGGTTGCAGAACGTTTGAACTTCTGACTGCCGGCAAGAAGGGAGAGTTTAACTGCTATGGAGATAGTTTACAGCGGCAATGTCTTTGATATTTCCGGCTACGCCGAAGTCAGCCGGGAGATTATCGCCGGACTCGCCAAGTTAGACGTCCGCATTCAGTTAGAGCAGACTCAGGTCCCGATGGTGAAGGTGCCCCTGGAACCGGAGCTGGAGAGCCTTTTGATCAGGTCTATCAATAACCGCGTTTCCCGTAGAGCCCTGGTGGTTCAGACCAAACCGGCCGAAGGTTTCGAGCGAAAGGCCAGCAGGTACAATATTGGTATCACTATGCTGGAAGCGGACCGGTTAACCCCCCAATGGGTGGCTAAGTGCAACAGGATGGATGAAATCTGGGTCCCCTCCCGGTTCAACTACGAAACTTTTACCAAAAGCGGTGTCCAGCCTGGCAAAGTCAAGGTCTTTCCCTTTGGAGTGGACCAGAACCGTTTCACTCCTGACGGTCCGGTTTATCCCATTCCAGGAAGGCGCGGCTACACCTTTTTATCAGTTTTAGATTGGCATAAACGCAAAGGCTGGGATATCCTGGTCAGGGCCTTCAGCAAGGTCTTCTCGGAACAGGATGACGTCTGTTTGGTCCTCAAGGTCACCAACACCATGGGGGCCGACTTTAGTCATGTGCCTGATGAGATCGAGAAGATCAGCCGGGAGGTCCGGCCGGATCCTCCGCGCATCATCATCTGGAGTCAGAACGTCTCCCGCCAGGAGATGCCTGCTTTCTACCGGGCAGCAGACTGCTTCGTCCTGCCCAGCCACGGGGAAGGCTGGAGCATGCCGACCATCGAGGCCATGGCGGCGGGACTGCCGGTAGTGGTAACTAACTGGTCAGGGCATACCGAGTACACCAACACCGGCGTTGCCTTTATGCTTAATGTGGAGTGTCTTGAGCCGGTTCCCCCGGTGGATCCCTGGAATGACTACGTCTACAAAGGGGCCATGTGGGCCAGACCCAGTGAACATCATCTGACCGTCATCCTGCGTTCCATCTACGAGAACAAAGAAGGGGCGAAGAACATCGGCCGGATGGGCAGAGAGCACGTTCTGAACAATTTCACCTGGGATGCGTCCTGCCAAAAGATGTTCCGACGGCTTGCGACCCTGTGGACGCACTTCGGCAGGAACGGTTTCTATACAACTTTATAGGGAGGGTAGAGTATGCTCGGTCTCACCTACTATGGTCACGTCAATGATATTTCAGGTTACGCCGAATCCAACCGAAACCTCATCTCCCAGCTGGTGTCCCAGGGGGTGCAGGTCAAACTCTACTCGTTGCGGATCGATTTGCCAAACGCCGGGCTCAGTCCAAAGCAGCTTCAGTTTTTCCAGCGCCTGACCCAGACCTCTGAGGATCTCCGTTGGCCGGTTCTGCAGAGTATGATCGCTCCTGCCTTTAGAGTATTTCCCGGCCGGTACAACATCGGACTGACTATGATCGAAACCAACGGGCTGGCCCCGGCCTGGGTGGCAGCTTGTAACCGGATGGATGAGATTTGGGTGCCCTCACACTTCAACCGCCAGGGTTTTATCGCCAGTGGAGTGGCGGAAGAGAAGGTGAAGGTGATGCCCTTCGGGGTGGATGGGGAGCGGTTTCGGCCGGGCCTTTCGCCTCTGGATATTCCGGAACGCAAGGGGTATACTTTCCTTTCTATTTTCGACTGGCGCCCCCGCAAGGGCTTCGAGTTTTTGCTGCAGGCCTTCTCCGAGGAGTTCACAAGCAAAGACGATGTCTGCCTGGTTTTGAAGGTCTCCAACACCGCCAAATTGGAACCGGCCCGGCTCAGGCGGGAACTGAACCGCTTCTACAAACCGGCCCCCCACAAACCCAAGATCATCTTCTTGGATCAGGTCATCGGGTATGCAGATATGCCTAGGCTTTACTCTTCCGGGGATTGTTTCGTTTTGCCGACCCGGGGTGAGGGTTGGAATCTCCCGGCCATTGAGGCCATGGCCAGCGGCCTGCCGGTCATTTGTACCGCTTGGTCCGCCCACTTGGAGTATATGAACTACACCAACAGCTTCCTCTTGAACATGGAAAGGCTGGAGCAGGCCAAACCTTCCGGTTTCTGGACGGATCAGTTTTACAACGGGTTCAGTTGGGCCCGTCCCAGTGTCAAACACCTTAGGATGCTGATGCGCTGGGTCTATCAGAACCGGGATGAGGCCAAAGCCGTGGGAGCCAAGGCCCGCCAGGACGTTCTGGCCAACTTCACATGGGCCCACAGCGCGGCCCGGATCAAAGAGAGGCTGAACCAGATTGCGAACTCTGGTCTATGATCCTTACCTCGCCGCTCTAGGCGGTGGTGAGCTCTACATCCTCATGCTTGCCCAGGAGCTGGCCTCTCAAGGTGAGGTCACCTTTCTGGTGCCGGAAGAGGGGCTCATTGCGGGGCTTAAGGAGCGCTTCGGCCTGGATCTGGCCGGAATCAACTGGCAGGTCGGTAGAGTGACTACTGGGGAGGTCAGCCGGCTCTCGGCTCGGTATGAGTGTTTCCTCTGCACTACCTTGGCCAATCCACCTCAGAACCGGGCGAGACGCGGAATCTTAATCATTCAGTTTCCCTTTGGACCCCGGCCGCCGAGACGGGTTGCTGAGAGCTATCACCTCATCCTGTGCTATTCCCACTACTCGCGGGAGTGGATTCAGAGGAGGTGGGGGCTCACCCCGGAGATCCTCTACCCGGCTCCACCTGAGGGGCCGCTGCCGGTGAAGGAGAAGAAGGATCTGATCCTCAGTGTGGGCAGGCTCCAAGTGGGCCTTAACACCAAGTGCCTTCCTGTTCTGATGCGGACTTTTTCTGCCTACATCAGGGACAAGATGCCCTCTTGGGAATATTATGTAATTGGAGGAAGGGGACGAAGTCACGAGGACTGCAGCTACTACCAGACTTTGTCCAGGCTGGCCGCTGAGTGCGGTGTACACCTGTGCTCGGACCTGCCTCGTCAGGAGCTTTTGGAGCTTTTGGCCGCGGCCAAGGTTTACTGGCACGGGACCGGTTTCACCCATCCCAACCAGCCGGAGTCCGCCGAGCACTTTGGCATCAGTATCGTAGAGGCCTTGGCCGCCAAGGCGGTACCTCTGGTTTACCCGGTAGGTGGGCCGGCGGAGATCGTGGCTGACGGGGTCACAGGCTTCTTTTGGAGTACCCCCCAGCAGCTGGCCGAAAAGACCATTCTCTTGGCCAGGGACCACCGCCTCCGGGCCAGGCTGGCGCAAGAAGGCTGCAGGGCTGCCACCAGATACAGCCAAAGCAGGCTGCGGTCTAAATTCAGGCATCTACTTGGGAGGATCAACCAATGATGAAAAGAGAGTGGATGATCAAAGACGTAGACTCAATTCCACAGGAAGTCAGCGCCCGGGTCGTGCGCCCGGATCTGGTCCTGGTCGAAGGCGGCTTGCGCCAACACTTAAGCTACATAGATGATCAGGGAGTAGTACGCAGGCATGAAAGAACAATACCCTTGAGCCGTCAGGTTCAAATCCCCGGAGCCCTGCCGGGGCACGTGGTGAACGTGGACACCGAGATTAAGAATACCAAGCCTAAGACTGATTGGCAAAAGAGCGGCGTCACTTTAGTAAGTCTTTTTATCACTGTGGAAGATGAACGGGGTATCATAGGTGTCAAGACCGAAGAGTTCATGCTTCAGGATGCGCCTTGGCCTGAACCGGTGACTCAAAGGCCGTCCCGGCTTGCTGAGGAACCGGATGAAACCCTTCAGGACGAGACCGATCTCCGCAGACAGTTGGAGTTGGAATACGCCCGGAGACTGGAGGAGGCCCGAGCTTCCCTGGAGCGGGAGCTTTGCGAGGCCTACCAGCGCGATGTCCAGGCGCAGCTGGCGCTGATGCGCAAGGATATGGAGGCTGAGCTGAGCCGCAGGTGGAAGCAGCAGCTCAGTTCCTTCCAAAAGCGGTACGGTTTCCGGGGCAGTGTGGAGTTTGGATCGGCCTAGTCTATCCGCGTAATGATGGGCCTTTTGAGCGCATAGATTTATCCAGAGGAGGATTGCTATGCGCTCAGCTCGTTGTAGGGAGCTTATCAAAGGGGCCTCCCAGTTCCTGGATTTACCCGAAGAGGTAATCCTTGCTCTGCCGAAAGTGACGGTGATCGCCGGGGTTCAAGTGATCATCGAAAACCACCGGGGCGTCATCCAGTACCGCCCCTCTTGTTTGCGGATAAGGACCAGCGCCGGAGAACTGCGTTTAGAAGGAACAAACCTTTCCATCGCCTCCATCAATGCTACGGAGATCGTGGTCGACGGCAAGCTTTCGGCCATGTTCCTGCCTACCGCCTCTGAAACTGAGGGGGAAAGATAGATGGGGCGTCTATGGTTAGCCACTACTGGTTATGTTATAATTAGAATCAAAGGAAGCAGATTGGAAACTTTTCTCAATATGGCCAACCGTGAAGGGATTTTGCTCTGGAATGTCTCCAGGCCGCTCCCAGACCGGTTGTATTGTTCTGTTTCCGTGGATGGTTTTCGGCGGCTGCGTCCGATTATCAGGGCTCTCCGGCTCTCGGTGGACATCAGGCGTAGGCGGGGGTTCCCCTTTGTTCTGCAGCGGGTCTTCCGCAGGCGGGCGCTGGTGGCCGGCATCATCATTTTTGCCCTGGCCATGTACGTCGCCAGCAGTTACATTTGGTTCATCGACCTGAGCCGGGTTCCGAACGAGCTCCGGGAAAAGGTCAAGGTTCAGGTCCAGGCGGCCGGTTTGCGGCCGGGTGTGCGCCGGTCTCAGGTGAACCCCAGGAATGTTGAGCGGGAGATCCTTACCAACTTGGATGACCTCTCCTGGGCAGCGGTACGGCTACAGGGGACGGCGGCCTTTGTGGAGGTTGTGGAGCGGACCACTTACGAGGTGGACCGGGATCACCCCAGCCACCTGGTGGCGGCCAAAGCCGGGGTGGTGCAGTCAGTGATCGCCTTTCACGGGGTGCCTCTGGTTTCTGAGGGGCAGACGGTGGAGAAAGGGCAGCCTCTAATCAGCGGCATTGTCCCTCTAAAGTGGTACTTGGCTCCGCGAGAAGGGGAGGAAGTACAAGAGCCGGATCCCCTGTTGGGACAGGCCGGAGCCTGGGGCTACCTCTACGCCGACGGGCTGGTGGAGGCCCAAACCTGGTACGAGGCCACGGCTCAAGTGCCCTATGCCGCTGAGAAGCTGACCCCCACCGGCAAAGAGGAAGCGGGTTTCAAACTGACTCTGGCTGGGTTTGTGCTGAGCTGGGGCAGGAAAGAGCCTTCTTTCGTGGAATTTGAGACGGAGAAAGTTCGCCGAAAGTGGCAGATTCCCTTTTTCTTTCAGCCGGTTACCTTGGATAAAACCATCTACCGCCAGTTAGAAAGGGTAAGGATCGAAAAGGATTTGGCCGAAGCCAAGAGAGAGGCTCTGGAGGCAGCCAGGAGAAAGCTCAGAGCCCAGATACCGCCGGAGGCCAAAATCCTCGACGAAGAAGTGGAAACCACTGCCGAGGACGGCACCATAAGCGTGCGCATTTTAGTCAGCGCGCTGGAGAACATCGGAATGAGCAGCAGGATTCAGGTGGGGGATGTGCCTCCTGCCGGATTGGAAGGATACCTTGCCAATGACGAAGAGTGACTTTTGGCAGATCTTAAGGGGCTATTTCAACCGGGATCTAGCTCGGGACCTAGGTTCCTTTTTTAAGAAGAACTGGGTCTTAGGTAGCTTAATTACCATCTCTTTGATCGCCATCTTAGCAGCTGACCTGGAACCACGACAGGTGAACCTGCAGGTGGGACAAGTTGCCCCTCGGGATATTCAGGCTCCCCGAACCATTATCGATAAAGCCGGAACTGAGGAACTCCGGAAGAAAGCCGAGGAGCAGGCTGAGAAGCTCACCAGAGAAGATCCGGCCAACTACGTGATCAACCGGGAGATCGCCCAGGAAGCCGGCGACCAACTGGATCAGGTTTTTCAGCTCCTTTCGGAGACCGTCATCAACCTGGAGCAGCTGGCTGAGACCGGCGATATTACTCAGCTAAAGGCCCGGGAAACCAAACTCTTGGAAGATGCCGCCGATCAAATCTACGACATCACTGAGGTCAGGATCAGCGCCTCCTCCCTCGTGCAGCTGCGGGACCACTCTCAGTCCCTGCCCACTTTGGAGAGCACGGCTGAATCGCTCTTAAATACTTACCTTCTTTCCGAACGCCTCACCCCCGAAAACCTGGAGGGGGCCAGGGAAGAGATCCGGAAGGAGTTTATCGACCGCTTGAACGGTTTGGCTCCGGCGGAGCCTGTGGCCTCCATTGTCGCCGGACTCTTAAAGCCCAATCTTGTCCTGGATCCGGAGGCTGTGCAAAGGGCTCGGGAGATCGCCCGGCAGTCGGTGGAACCGATTCGGATTTTGAAGGGACAAGCAATTGTCCGGCGGGGGGATGTCATTGACCAGGAAGACCTGCGGATCCTACGGGAGCTGGGCCTGCAGCGGGAAGGCGGCGGCTGGACCACTCTCCTGGGGGTGATCATTCTTACCGGCATCTTAGTGAGCCTATTGGGGGTTTACATCTACCAGAACGAGCCTAAGGCCCTCAAAGATGAGTCCATGCTCGCCCTTTTAGGTTTGGTCCTGGTTACCATGGCCTTCGCCGCCAAGATCATGAGCACCATCCCCTGGCCTGGGATCGGCTACGTCATCCCGGTGGCTTTTGCCACCATGCTCATCGCCATCTTAGTTGATTCGGTGCTGGCCGTGATCACGGCCATCATCCTTAGCATTCTGGTGGGCACGGTGACCGGCGGTGATTACCGCTTTGTCTTGGTAGCTTTAGTGGGCGGGCTTACGGCTATTTTCAGTGTGTCCGAAGTGAGTCAGCGCAGTGACTTGATGCGGGCCGGTGGGATTATCGCCGGAGTCACCTTCTTCACCATTCTCGGCCTCGGCCTCTTCCAGAATGATTTGTCAGTGATCAAACAGAGCTACCTCGGTTTGGTAAACGGCATTGTTTCATCAATCCTGGCCATCGGTTCTTTGGCATATTTAGAGAGCCTCTTTGGGATCACTTCTTCGATCAAACTTTTGGAGCTGGCTAATCCTAACCAACCGTTGATCAAGCGGCTCTTGGTGGAGGCCCCCGGCACCTATCACCACAGTCTGATGGTGGCCAATCTGGCTGAAGCTGCCGCCGAGGCCATCGGTGGAGACCCACTCTTGGCCAGGGTTGGGGCCTACTACCACGATATCGGCAAACTCAAACGTCCCTACTTTTTCGTGGAGAACCAGTTTTCCCAGGAGAACCCACATGATAAGATTTCGCCGAGCTTGAGCACGCTAATCATAACCTCCCACGTTAAAGATGGGGTGGAGCTGGCCAGAGAGGCTAAGCTGCCGCAGGTCATCATCGACATCATTCAACAGCACCACGGGACCGATTTGGTCAAGTACTTTTACCACCGGGCTCAGGAAAACGAGAAGGACGGCTCCGTTTCCGAGCGGGACTTCCGGTACAGCGGGCCCCGGCCTCAGACCAAAGAAGCGGCCCTGGTTATGTTGGCCGACTCCACAGAAGCGGCGGTCCGGTCCATGCAAAAACCCACTCCCGGCCGCTTAGAGGCTATGGTGCGCAAAATCATCAAGGAACGTTTGGATGATGGCCAGTTGAACGAGTCAGACCTGACTCTCAAGGACTTGGATGCCATTGCCAACAACTTCGTGCGGGTCCTCTCCGGCATCTTCCATGCTCGGGTGGAGTACCCCGATAAGCTGATCAAAGAGATGGAGGCGAAGAAGAACAAATGAGTGCACTCTGTGAACTGGTGATCAGCGACGAGCATCCGGAACTGGAGCCGGAGAGCAGCTGGTTGAATATCTTAGAGACCCTGGGCGAACGGATAGTCGGAGAAGAGTTGGGCAAACCCGCTGAAGTCAGCCTGGTCTTCGTTGACGATGCCCGAATCAGGGAGCTGAACCGGGAGTACCGAAAGAAGGATACCCCCACCGATGTTCTCTCCTTCCCCCTTTATGAGTTCGCCGCTCCCGGAGAGCTCCAAGGGGCCGAGGAGGATGAGGTCTACCTTTTAGGTGATGTGGTGATCTCTTTGGATACCGCCATAAGGCAGGCTGAGGAGTACGGACACAGCCTCCACCGGGAGGTGGCCTTCCTCTTCACTCACGGCTTGCTCCACCTCTTAGGCTACGACCACGACGATGAAGAGAAGAGACGAGTCATGAGGGAAGCCGAGGAGAAGTACCTGAGTGAGGTGGGCCTCAGCCGTGAAGAACTCTAGCCTCCGGGAGAGCTTCAAGTACGCCTTTCTGGGTCTGACTGAGGCTCTCCGATCAGAACGAAACCTCAGGATCCATCTTGGGGCCGGGGCGGCTGTCCTGGTTCTTGGTTTCTCTTACGGCCTTACATTTCTGGAGTGGCTGGGGCTGGTGGTGGCGATCGGGCTGGTCTTCACCGCTGAGTTACTGAACACCGCTATCGAAACAGTGTTGGATCTAGTATCTCCGAAGCTGCATCCCCTGGCAGCCAGGGCCAAAAACGTGGCAGCGGCGGCGGTTTTGGTGGCGGTTTTTACCGCGGTAATAATCGGAATAATCATCTTTGGACCTCGAATCTGGTAGACGGAGGAGTACTTTAATGACCACAACTTGGCCGAGACGCATCCGCAACTACTTGATCACTGGCATCCTGATCTGGCTGCCGGCAGTTGTCACTATCTATGTCCTCTGGTTCGGATATAAAACCTTTGATTCCCTGTTGGGAAACGCCATCGCCTTCTTTGTGGGCGAGCGGATCCCAGGAGCCGGGATTCTCGCCTCTCTGCTGGTTATTTTCACCACCGGTGTCATTGCCACCAATTACTTCGGCAAAAAGCTGATTATCTTTGGCGAGCGCCTGGTCACCAGGATTCCGTTGGTACGTAGCATCTATATGATGGTCAAGCAGATCGTGGACGCCTTTCTCCACGGCGCCAATGTGGCCTTCAAAAGGGTCGCCTTGATTGAGTATCCCCGCAAGGGCATTTATTCAGTGGGCTTCATTACCTCAGAGGGCAACGGTGAGGTTCAGGAAAAAATCTCCGAAGACGTGGTCAGCGTGTTCTTGCCCACCACCCCCAATCCGACCTCGGGATACCTGCTTTTTCTGCCCAAAGAGGATGTGACGATCCTGGAGATGAGTGTGGAAGAAGGCTTGAAATTGGTGGTCTCCGGTGGAATAGTGACCCCGGAGTATAAGAAATTGGCCACAACAAAGGACGGAGGAGATGATGAAGACAATGGATGAAAAAACCGTGAACTGGCTGGTGGAAACCGCTAAAAAGGCCAGGGAGCGAGCTTACGCCCCCTACAGCAACTTTCCGGTGGGAGCGGCGGTCTTGACCGGGTCGGGGAAGATCTACTCCGGCTGTAACATCGAGGCGGCCAGTTCCGGAGCAACCTGCTGTGCCGAGCGCACCGCCATCTATAAAGCCGTTTCAGAAGGAGATACTGATATCAAGGCGGTCTGCTGCATCGCCGATACCGAAACCCCTGTGGCCCCCTGTGGAATCTGTCGGCAGGTCATCAGAGAATGGGGTGCCGACATCCAGGTAATAATGGCCAATCTGAAAGGAGATACAGAGGTAGTGAAGATCACCGATCTCCTGCCTCTGGCGTTTACCAGCGATGACATGTAGGGAAGACAACAACTTCAAATCGGGTTTCGTCAGTTTAATAGGCCGGCCCAATGTGGGTAAGTCCACGTTGCTCAACGCCATTTTAGAGGAGAAAGTGGCCATCGTCTCCTCCAAACCCCAGACTACCAGGACCTTGATTCGAGGAATCTACACTTCCGAGGCCGGTCAGATCATCTTCGTGGATACCCCAGGCATTCACAAGCCCCGCTACCGCCTGGGAGAACATATGGTAAGCAAGGCCAGGCGCAGTATGGGTGATGCCGATGTGGTTGTTTTGGTCTACGATGCCGCCTGGGGTTGGTCGGAGGAAGAGGCCGAGCTCCTTACGGCCCTCAAGCGCTTGGACCGTAAGCACCTGGTAGTGGCCAATAAGGCTGATTTGGTGAGGGAGATCCGGCCGCCGGAGGGACTGGATGAAACCCGTTGGTTTCTGGTTTCGGCCAGGACCGGAGAGGGACTGGAGGAGCTTGTCAAGGCCATCTTTGATCTTTTGGAGCCGGGACCCATGTACTACCCGCCGGAGATGGTCACCGATCAGCCGGAGCAGGTGGTTGCCGCCGAACTGGTCAGAGAGGCCATCCTGCATCTCACTCATGACGAGGTGCCCCACTCGGTGGCTGTGGAGGTTGAGGAGTTTCGGTATGATGAGAAGAAAGACCTGACTGTGATCAGGGCGACCATCTATGTGGAAAGGGCTTCTCAGCGCAAGATCATCATCGGCCACAGGGGGTCCATGATCAAAGAAATCGGCAAGCTCGCCAGAGCGGAAATCGAGAAAATGGTGGCTTCCAAAGTCTTTCTTGACTTGTGGGTCAAGGTCAAGGAGAAGTGGCGGGATCGGGAAGGGACGCTGCAGAGTTTGGGACTTGGCGCAGATCAATAAGGGAGTCTTGCTATGGGTCAGAAAAGAGAAAACCAGGCTTTACTGGAAACCATCCAAAACCTTTTGGCGGAGAAGAAACTCACCGAAGCTCTCCGCTTAATTGTTGGCCAACACCCGGCAGATGTAGCAGAGATCCTCTCGGCCCTGAATGAAGAGAGCCAGGCCCTTCTCTTCCGCTCCTTCGACGAGGAGCTGGCCGGTTTCGTGCTTTCAGAGTCCGATCCTGGATCCCAAGCGGTTCTGTTGGCTTTTTTAGGTTCCGCCAAGGCCGCCAGTGTCCTGAGGGAGATGGCTGCTGACGACCTCGTCGACCTGTTAGGGGAGCTCCCGGTGGGATCAGCCGAGCGGCTTTTGAAACTTTTGCCTCCTGAAGACGCCGGGCGGGTCAGACAGCTTCTCGGTTACGGTGAGGATACCGCCGGAGGCATTATGACCACTGAGCTGGTTTCGATAAGAGCAGGGTTGACGGTGGGGGAGGCCATCGCCGAGCTGCGTGAAAAGGCTCCGGGGGCCGAAACGATTTACTACGTTTACGTTGTCGATGATGAGGACAGGCTGGTCGGCGTGGTCAGCCTCAGAGAACTCATCATCGCCCGGGAAGATCAGCTGATCAGCGAGATCATGCGGTCCAATGTGGTCAGCGTCTACATCGGTGAGGACCAGGAGGAAGTAGCCCGGATCGTTTCCAAGTACAACTTTCTGGCCGTTCCGGTAGTTGACTACAAGAACCGGCTGCGGGGGATTATCACCTTTGACGATATCATGGACGTCATCGAAGAAGAGGCCACCGAGGACTTCTACCGTCTCGCCGGCACCTGGGAGACCGAGGAATCTGCAGGTAGGCCCCGGGTCCTTCGGTCCCTTAAGACCCGGCTGCCTTGGCTCTTGGTTACCTTAGTGGGCGGGATCATCTCCGGCCGGGTCATCCGCAGCTACTCCGATACCTTGAACTCGGTTTTGGCTTTGGCCTACTTCATGCCTTTGATCGCCGGTATGGGCGGAAACGTCGGGACCCAGTCCAGCACCATCGTCGTTCGGGGTATCGCCACCGGGGACATCACTCCTGTGCAGGCGGTGAGGTACGTTTTGAGCGAGGCCCAGGTGGGGCTCTTGGTGGGCCTGATCTGCGGCGCTCTGGTGGGGCTTGTGGCCTACCTCTGGCAGGGACTGGCGGTATTAGGTCTCATCGTGGGAGTGGCTATGATGGCCAACATGCTGACTGCGGCCACCATCGGCGCTTTAGTCCCCTTGGTCTTCAGGCGGCTGGGAATCGACCCGGCTGTGGCCTCCGCCCCCTTTATCTCTACCGGAATCGACATCACTGGACTCAGCATCTATTTTGGATTGACCGCCCTGCTCCTCTCAAAATTAGTGATATAGGAAGATTTGGGAAAGATGCGCACTGAGGATTTTGATTACCACTTACCAGAAGAACTCATAGCCCAAAAGCCGGTCGAACCCCGGGATTCCTCCCGGCTCTTGGTCTTGGACCGACGCACAGGTGAGACGGAGGATACGGTCTTCAGGGAGATCGTCTGGTACCTGGAGCCCACTGACCTCATGGTCATCAACGACACTCGGGTCAGGCCGGCGAGGCTACTAGGGCGCAAACGCGGTACCAAGGGAGCGGCGGAGATTCTCCTGCTCAACCCGAAGGGAGGAGACTATTGGGAGGCTCTGGTTCGGCCGGGGAAGCGGCTGAAGCCTGGGGCGGTGGTGGAGTTTGGCCCCGAGGGTGAACTGGCCGCGGAGATCGTGGACTACACGCCTTCCCGGGGTCGGATCATCAAGTTTCATTACCAGGGGGATTTTGATGCCCTCCTGCACTCTCTAGGTGAAGTGCCCCTGCCCCCGTATATCCACGAACAGCTGAGTGATGCCGAACGCTACCAAACCGTCTACTCTAAAGAGGAAGGGTCGGCTGCGGCTCCCACCGCGGGGCTGCACTTTACACCGGGCCTATTAGAGGAGATCAAGGCCAAGGGGGTTCAGTTCGCCTCGGTCACGCTGCATGTGGGCCTGGGCACCTTTCGGCCGGTGGAGGTGGAGGAGATCGAAGAACACCGGATGCACTCAGAGTACTACCAGGTCTCCCTGGAGAGTGCTGAACTCATTAACCGGGCCAAGGCCGAGGGGAGGCGGGTAATTGCGGTGGGAACCACCAGCACTAGGGTTTTGGAGACCATCGGCTCTGAGGACGGCCAGGTGCAGGCGGGATCAGGCTGGACTGACATCTTCATCTACCCTGGTTACCGCTTCAAGGTGGTAGACGCCTTGATCACCAACTTCCACCTGCCCAAGTCCACCCTGCTCATGCTGGTTTCGGCCTTTGCCGGCCGGGAAAAGATCTTGGCCGCCTACAGGGAGGCGGTGCAGAAAAAGTTCCGTTTCTTCAGCTTTGGAGACGCTATGTTCATCAAATGAAGTCAGGGGAGAAAAGATGGCTCTTTCTTTTGAACTGTTGACTGAACCTAAGCCAGTTGGGCCTCGCCGGGGAAGGATCACCACCCGGCACGGGACCATCGAGACGCCGGTTTTCATGCCGGTAGGAACCCAGGCCACGGTCAAGACCTTGACCCCCCGGGATCTGCAAGAAGTGGGGGCAGAGATCATCCTGAGTAACACTTATCACCTCTACCTCCGGCCCGGTGAGGATTTGGTGGCTGAGGCTGGAGGACTACACTCCTTCATGAGCTGGGGCAGACCCATTCTCACTGACAGCGGTGGCTTTCAGGTCTTCAGCCTGGCTGGTTTGCGCAAAATCACCGAAGAGGGGGTGGAGTTCCGGTCCCACCTAGACGGATCCAAACACTTTCTCAGTCCGGAGCGGGCCATCCAAGTGGAGAACGCCCTGGGAGCCGATATCATCATGTGTTTCGATGAGTGCATCCCCTACCCGGCTGATTACCAGTACGCTAAAGACTCCACCGCCCGGACCAGCCGCTGGGCTGCCCGCTGCAAGAGGGCCCATCAGCGTCCAGAGGAGCAAGCCCTCTTCGGGATAGTGCAAGGCGGGATGTACAAGGACCTGCGGAAAAGATCAGCGGAGGAATTGGTGGAGTTGGATTTTCCCGGCTATGCCGTGGGCGGGCTAAGCGTAGGAGAGCCCAAAGGGCTGATGTTGGAGCTTTTGGAGAACACCACCCCCTTTCTGCCGGTGGATAAGCCCCGCTACCTAATGGGAGTAGGCTCTCTGGACTACGTGGTGGAAGGCATCGATCGGGGCATCGACATGTTCGACTGTGTCCTTCCCACCAGGATGGCCAGGCATGGTACGGCCTTTACCTCCCAGGGCAGAGTGGTCGTCAAAAACGCTGAGTACGCCCGGGACTTCTCTCCGCTGGATCCGGAGTGTGACTGCTATGTCTGTCAGAACTTCAGCCGGGCTTACCTACGCCATCTCTTCGCCGCCCGGGAGTTCACCGGGCTCAGGCTCCTCAGCTACCATAACCTATACTTCCTGCTGGCGGTCATGAAAGAGATTCGCCGGTCCATTGAAGCGGGTCAATTCAAGGAGGTCAAGAAAAAGTACAGTTCTTACCGATAGGGAAGGATTGTCCAATCGGCCAGGGGAATAATACTTGAGTTGAGACTTTGAATATGGAGGTTGGAAAATGGAACAAGCTACTCAAGGTACTACTTTGATTGGCGCGCTCTTGCCCTTTATTTTAATGTTCGCCATCTTTTATTTCCTTTTGATCAGGCCCCAGCAGAAACAGCAAAAGGCCCGTCAGGCAATGTTGGACAGCCTGAAAAAAGGGAATAAGGTTATCACCATCGGTGGAATCTACGGGGAAATCACTGATATCAAGGATGACCAGCTAACCTTAAGAATCGCCGATAAAGTCGAGATTAAGACGACTCGGGGGGCGGTTAGCCAGGTTATCAAGTAAACAGGCCGCACCACAGGAGGGATACCCAACTACGCGGCGGTAAAGTCCTTTATGGAGTACTTTGAGATCTTTCTCAGCCGGATGGTGATGTGCCGGAGGGCGGCCGGGTTTCTCGGCTGCCGCTTTGGTCTGGTGATCAACGACAACAAACTGCTCTAATTTGAAAAGTACCTGCTCGAGGAGTATAATTTCTTTGTATCTTTGATTTTGTTAGGGGGAAGAACCATGCGACGGCAAAACAGATGGCGGCTCGCAGGCATTGTGGCCATCCTGATTCTGGCCGCAGTGTTTTTGGTCCGTCTTCCGATCAATCCCGGCCTGGATCTGGCCGGTGGGGTCCATGTGATCCTGGAAGTGGAACCAGGCTATGAAACTAATGAAGATGTCATGAACCGAGTCAAGCTCGTTATTTCCCGGAGGGTGGACAACCTCGGTGTTGCCGAACCGGTCATCCAGCTGAAGGGTGAGCGGCAGATCATCGTAGACCTGCCTGGCATCGAAGACCAGCAGCAGGCCATCGAAACCATCGGCAAGACAGCGGTTTTGGAGTTTAAGGATCCGGATGGCAACACCATTCTGACCGGTGCCAACCTGGTGGCAGCCAATCTCTCCACTGATCAGTGGGGGAGGCCGGCGGTCTCCTTCAAACTGGACAAAGAGGGGGCCAAGAAGTTCGCCGAAATGACTAGGAAGAATATTGGCCGGCAGGCTCCCATTCTCTTAGATGACGAGGTAATCTCTAATCCGGTCATCCAAAGCGCCATCGAAAACGGGGAAGGGCAGATCACCGGCAACTTCACAGCCGATGAAGCTAAACACTTGGTGACCCTGCTTAGGGCAGGTTCCCTGCCGGTTCCTCTCCAGGTGGTGGAGACCCGCAGAGTCGGCCCCACTTTAGGCCAGGAGTCCATTGACCAGAGCATCTCCACCATGGTGGTCGGTGTCATCTTGGTGCTCTTGTACATGATCTTCTACTATCGTTCCCCGGGCTTTTTGGCCGATGTGGCCTTGGCTATCTACCTGGTGCTCCTGATGGCGGCCCTGGCAGCACTGCACGCCACGGTCACTCTGCCGGGTGTGGCCGGTCTGATCCTCTCGGTAGGTATGGCCGTCGATGCCAACATCATCATCTTTGAACGGATTAAGGAGGAACGCCGCAAGGGTAAGCATGTGCGGGCAGCGGTGGATGCAGGTTTCTCCCGGGCCTTCACCAGCATTTTGGATGCCAATGTCACCACGTTGATCACCGCTGCAGTCCTCTTTTTCTTCGGAACCGGTCCGATCAAAGGCTTTGCCGTAACCTTGTCACTAGGTATTCTGCTCAGCATGTTTACAGCCATTTTCGTCACCAGGACCTTCCTGACTATGTTGGTCGACTGGAATCCGAAGAGGTTCGCCAATTCCTTTGGCAAAGTTGGGGGGGCGGAATAGATGTACTTTTTAGATCGCATTAACATCGATGTAGTCAGACACCGGCGCAAGTGGTTTTTTCTCTCGGGGACGCTTATCATACTGAGCATCATTTTGCTGGCCACCAGAGGCCTGAACCTTGGGATCGATTTCACCGGAGGCACCCTGCTCCAACGGACCTTCACCGAGAGCGTGACTGAGGGAGAGATTCGGGAAGCTCTGGCCAAAGAACCCCTGGCCCAGCTGGATTTGGCCAAGTCTGCTAAGATCCAAAAGAGCGGAGATAACAGGGTCTTCATCAGAACCGACTATCTCTCGCCCGACGAGGAGCGGCAGCTGGATGCCGGGCTGGAACAGTTAGTGGCACCTCTGGACAGAGGCAAGAGCAGTACGGACACAGTGGGAGCCGTCATTGGTAAGGAGCTCTACACCAAGGCCTTCTGGTCGGTGGTCTTGGCCTCCCTGTTTATTCTGGTCTACGTCACCTTCCGGTTCGAGTTCAAGTTTGGAGTGGCGGCGGTGGTGGCCCTCATCCACGATGTCCTGATCACTCTGGGTGTTTTCGCTCTGCTGGGAAGGGAAGTTAACAGCCCCTTTGTGGCTGCGATGCTGACCATTGTCGGGTACTCCATCAATGACACCATCATCATCTTCGACCGGATCCGGGAGAACCTGCGGTTCCGGAAGAAAGAGACTGTCGGCGAGATCGTCAACAAGAGCATCAACGAGACCCTCTCTCGGTCTATCAATACGGTGCTCACCACCTTGGTGACCATGGTCGCTCTTTACTTCTTTGGGGGAGCCACCATCAAGACGTTCAGCTTGGCCTTGATTATCGGTATCTCGTTGGGCGCCTATTCTTCCATCTTCGTGGCCGGTACCATCTGGGTAAGTTGGAAGATGTGGGAGCAAAAAAGGGCTCATCACCAAAGCGCGTAGGAAAACACTGAGACTCGCTAAACTCAAAACCCCCTTGCCGATATGGCCAGGGGGTTTTTCTGTTGGAGAAAAAACCTGCCGGATGACGGGTAATATAAAATCCTAAAAAACAATAGATTATAAGGCTCGCTGGACTTTACCTGCTTTCAAACACTTAGTGCACACGTAAGCGCGCTGAGGCTTACCTTCGAAGACGATTCTAACCTTCTGCAGGTTGGGAAGCCATTTTTTGTTGGTTTTAATATTGGAGTGGCTGACTTTGTGCCCGCTTTGAACACCTTTGCCGCACACGACACATTCTCTGGCCACGAACGTCACCTCCTTAGCGATACAAAGGAATTTTATCACACCGGGGGGCTTGTGGCAAGGATAAATTTCCCCGGTGGTTGACGGCCCAGCCCTTTACACATAATACTTGTAGTGTTAGAAGCAGATAGGAAGGGGAGGATTTTCAGAACTTTAAGGAGAATATAGCCGGGTAAACTTTTCCTCCAAAGGGGGCCCTGCCCTTGTCTGATAAGTTTACCAGAGAGATGAAGATTTTTGAGGTCCTGCAAAAACACAGCGCCGCCCGAGAGGTCCTGGCCAAATACGGTATGGGCTGTCTCGGCTGTATGGGGGCGACCATGGAGTCTCTGGAGAGTGGGGCCAAGATGCACGGCATCAACCTTGATGCTCTACTGGCCGATTTGAACCGCCTATTAGAAGAGAAAGAGGCGTAAAGATATTTTGGAGGGGATTCACTTATGGGAAAAGAGATGACCAATGAATTCGGACAGATCAACATCTCCGACGAGGTCATTAGCGTTATCTCCGGCGTCGCCGCCATGGAATGCTACGGACTGGTAGGTATGGCCAACCGTAATATCCAGGACGGTATCAGCGAGTTGTTGAAAAAAGAGCACCTCAGCCGTGGAGTAGAGGTTAGTGTTGTTGATGATTTACTAAACATTGATCTCTATGTTATTGTTGAATACGGCACAAACATTACAGAAGTTGCCCACAACATCATGGAAAAAGTTAAGTACACCGTGGAGCGCTTGGTCGGCGTGAAGGTTAAGGCCATCAATGTCCATGTACAAGGTGTACGGGTGACCAGGGAAGCCTTGGCTTAACCGGTCGCCTTTGAGGCAGGAGGTTATGAAGTTTGCATTTAGAGTATATAGACGGTGCAAAGCTGAAGCAAATGATTCAGGCCGCAAGCAGTTGGCTTTCGGTGAACAAAGAAAGTGTCGATGCTTTAAATGTCTTTCCGGTTCCTGATGGAGACACCGGAACCAACATGTCCTTGACCCTTCAGTCAGCGGCCAGGGAAGCCGAAAAAGTGGACTCTCAGTCTGCAAGTGTGGTGGCTGAGGCCATGGCCCAGGGTTCCCTGATGGGGGCCCGGGGCAACTCAGGAGTTATTCTCTCTCAGCTTTTCCGGGGTTTTGCCCAGGCAATTTCTGGAAAAGACAAGCTCAATGCCAAAGATTTTGCCGCCGGTCTCAAAGGGGCCTATCAACAGGCTTACCGGGCAGTGATGAAACCGGTCGAAGGGACTGTGCTTACGGTGGCCCGGGAAGCGGCCACAGCTGCTATGGAGGAAGCCAAGAAGAACTCGGACATCATTGCTGTGGCCCAAGTCTTTCTTTTAGAGGGCAACAAGTCCTTGGCCCGCACCCCCGAGCTGCTTTCGGTGCTCAAAGAGGCCCAGGTTGTTGATGCCGGTGGAAAAGGCCTGCTGGTTGCCTGGGAAGGCGCCATCAAAGCTTTGAAGGGCGGGCAGGTGGACTGGGAATCGGTGGCTGAGGACCAGTCCAAGAAACACGAACGGGCCGGCGCTGAAGGCGGTTCTTTAAGTAAAGAGACCACCGAAGGGGCCTTGAGGTACAAGTACTGCACTGAGTTTCTGGTGCGGGGCAAGAACCTCAACCTCGACCAAATCAGGACCAAGCTGGAGCCCAGAGGGGACTCGCTGCTTGTGGTCGGCGATCCCAACCTGGCCAAAATCCATATTCACACCAACAATCCTGGGTGGGTTTTGGAGTACTGTGGGGCCCTAGGCGACCTTTTGGAGATTGATATCAACAACATGGCCGAACAGAACCGGGAGTTTAACGAGAAGAAAGCTTCCGAGGCCAGGGAGGAAGAGGAGGTTTCCACTCTCTACGAAGATGAGGGCAGTGAGTTTCCGCTGATGGAGGATCGCCAGGTCTCAGTAGTGGCGGTTGTAGCCGGTACAGGCCTGGAGAGAATCTTCCGCTCCCTGGGCGTGGACAGCATCATTCACGGCGGACAGACCATGAACCCCAGCACCCAAGATCTCTTGCAGGCTGTGGAAGAGTGCCAGTCCGACGAGGTGGTAGTCCTACCTAATAACGGCAATGTGGTCCTCACTGCCCAGCAGGTCCCTCAGATTACTAAGAAAAAGGTGTCGGTGATTCCTACCAAATCGGTACCTCAGGGCATTGCCGCTCTTCTGGCTTTTGACCCCACCAAGAGCCTGGAGGAAAATGAGAAGAGCATGCGGGCTTCTTTTGGCACAGTCAAAACCGGTGAGGTTACCTACGCCATCCGAAACTCCCGGTTTAACGGGGTGGAAATTGAGGAAAAGGATGTCATCGGTCTGGCTGATGGGGAGATCCGCTGTGTCGGGAAGAATATTGGGGAAGTAACTCAAGAGCTCATTGAAGACATGCTGGATGAGGACTCAGAGCTCATCAGTTTATATTACGGGTCAGAGGTCTCCTCAGAGGATGCCGAAGCCCTCTATGAAACCTTGGTTGAGGAGTTTCCGGATTATGAAATCGAGCTGCACTACGGTGGACAACCGCTCTACTTCTACTTTATTTCCGTGGAGTAGCTTTTTGGTTGGCCCTAAGGAGGGGAAAAATGGGAGTCAAGATTGTAACTGACAGCACCAGCGACCTGCCTAAAGAGTTGGCAGAGGAATATGGAGTAACGGTGGTTCCCCTTAATGTTCACTTCGAAGACGAGGTTTTCGTAGACGGAGTTACTATAAACCAGGACGAGTTTTTGGCCAAGCTCACTACATCTAAAGTGATGCCCAGGACATCTCAGCCTTCTCCTGGATCTTTTCGGGAGGTCTATGAGAAGCTGACCGCCGACGGATCCCAGGTGATTTCGGTACACATCGGGGAGAAACTCAGCGGTACCCTACAGTCTGCTCGGATGGCTGCTGAGATGCTGCCGGAGGCCGACATCACGGTGGTAGACAGCAAAAACGCCACCATGGCCTTGGGTCTCCTGGTTCTGCTGGCGGCGGAGGCTGCGAGAAGCGGCCAGGGCAAGGATGAGATTTTGCAGATGTTGGAAAAGCGGATCGCTGAGGCCGGCCAAGGTAATGTGATTCTGGTGGACACCCTGGAGTACCTGCAGAAAAATGGTCGCATTGGCAAAGCGGCCAGCCTTTTAGGGACTCTTCTGGCGGTCAAAGTCCTGATCAGGGTCGATGAAGTGGTTCAGCCCGCCGGCAAAGAACGGGGGCGTTCCAAGGCGGTCAAAGCACTGATCAACTACGCCCAGGAACATGCCGGGAAGACCCCTGTGCGGCTGGCGGTGGCCCATGTAGGGGCCTTGGATGAGGCTGAGAAGATTGCAGGCCAGCTCAAAGAGGTCTTGAATGTGGTCGGCGAGGTCATCTACGCAGAGATAGGACCGGTAGTCGCCACTCATACCGGACCGCGCACCGTGGGTGCTTTCTGGCTGCCTGCCACAGAAAACTAAGATTTGGAGTTATAGCTATGCCGCGGCACAGCATCTTTGATATCATGGGGCCAATAATGATTGGCCCCTCTTCTTCGCATACGGCCGGTGCAGTCCGCTTGGGCCGGATGGTTAAAACCATTTTGGGTAGAAAGCCAACAGAGGTCCTGATAAAGCTGCACGGCTCCTTCGCTGAGACCTACCATGGACACGGGACAGATCTGGCCTTGGTCGCCGGACTCTTGGGACTATCTGAGTCTGATCCTGAGATCGTCAATTCTCTGGCCTTGGCTGCCCGCGAGGGGATCAAAATACGTTTTGAAACTGTTGACCTGGGTCAGGAGGTTCATCCTAACACCGCGATTTTCCTCTCCACCTTGCCTGGTGGAGAGGTGGTGCAGGTTACCGGGCACTCCACCGGCGGCGGCTCCATTTTGATCTCCCAGATCGATCAATTTAAGGTAGCTCTCACCGGAGAACTCCATTCCCTGATCACCCAGCACCAGGATGAACCTGGGGTGGTTGCCGCCGTCACCAAAATCCTAGCTGAGCACCGGGTCAACATCGCTTTTTTAAGCCTTTCCAGAACGGCCAGGGGGGAGATTGCCCTGATGACCCTGGAGGCCGATGAGCCCATACCCCAGGCTGCTTCAGAGGCCATCCGGAGGGTCAAGGGGGTACATCGGGTACGGATCGTCCCTGCCCTAAAGTAGCCTTTTAGGAAGGTGGAACCTGTGAAGTTCAAGTTCAATTCTGCCGCCCAGTGGCTGGCCCTAGCCGGCAAGACCGGGTTGGACCTGGCGGATGTGGTGCTCCGGGCGGAGATGGAATCCACCGGAGCTTCCAGGGATCAAATTCTGGAAAAAATGCGCCAGAGCCTTGTGGTCATGCGGTCCTCAGCCCAAAAGGGCGTTCATGAACCTGTTTACTCCCGCTCCGGTCTGACCGGCGGCGCTGCCCACACCCTGGCCCAAGCCATAGCGGCGGGTAAGACCCTGACCCAGGGTCTTTTTGCCAAAGCCGCTTTGTACGCCTTGTCCACTGCTGAGGTCAACGCCTCTATGGGCAGGGTCTGTGCGGCGCCGACAGCGGGATCGGCCGGGGTGGTTCCGGCGGTTATCTTGGCTCTTGAAGAGGAACTGGGCCTGACAGAGGATGCAGTGGTTTTGGGTTTGGTGGTGGCCGCGGGAGTAGGACAGGTAGCGGCTGAATACGGTGAGCTGGTGGGAGCTGCCTTAGGCTGTCAGGCCGAGATCGGCGTTGCCTCGGCGATGGCTGCTGCCGGCGGTGCTTACCTTGTTGGTGTCGATTGGCAAGGTTGCCTGGACGCCGGTGCTTTGGCCCTGCAAAACCTATTGGGTTTGGTCTGTGACCCGGTGGCAGGGTATGTGGAGATTCCCTGTATTGCTCGAAACCCTTCGGCCGCCACTAATGCTCTCACCTGCATTGAACTGGTGAAGGCGGGAATCAGGAGCCCCATTCCCTTAGACGATGTTCTTTTGGCTATGGTCGATATCGGTAAACGCCTCCACCCCGACCTCCGGGAGACCTCCCGGGGTGGGTTGGCTATAACACCTTCCGGCCGCAGGTTGGCTGAGGCGTGCGCTGCTCGGTCCTGCCCCCGGAAAAGAGAGAGCCATGAGTAACCTAGAGATTTCTGAACTTAAGGAAAGAGACATCACTGAGGTTAAAGGGGTCGGTCCCAGCCGGGCTAAGCTACTTAAAAAGCTGGGAATTAACACCCTTTATGACCTGTTTTTCTTTTACCCTAAAGAGTATGAGGATGCCGGCGGCCTCACTTCTATCGCCAGGCTAGTGCCGGGAGAGAAGTTTCTGGTCAGCGGGGAGATCACCGGCATCCAGGAGCAGCGTTCCCAGAGGCGACGCAGCCTAATCATCACCAAAGCCTTCCTCAAAGATAACACCGGTGAGCTGGGTCTGATCTGGTTTCAGCAGCGTCTGCCTACTCCAACCCCTCTATATCGGTGCCTGGAGCAAAACCGGCGGATAAGTGTCTACGGCAAGGTCGAGGTCGAACGGGGGTATGTAGTGATGAAAAACCCGGAAGTGGAGCCGGAGGGGAGAGGGGAGTTCCTGAACATGGGGCGAATCATCCCGATTTACCCCTTGACGGAAGGCCTGACCCAGCGGTCTCTGCGCCGGGTCATCCGTGCGGGGTTGGACGAGTTCCTGGATCAGGTGGTCGATCCTTTACCGGCTGAGCTTAAAGAGAGAGAAGGGCTTTTGGGCCTTGTGGAAGCCTTGGAGGAACTGCATTTTCCTACATCCTCCCAGAAGGCGGAAAAGGCCAGGCACCGTTTGGCTTTTGACAAGCTTTTGGCCTATGGGCTGGCCTTGGAAGAACGCAGGCAGGGCCGGACCCGGCAGGGCATCAGGCACAGCCGGCCCGGGAAGCTGATTGCTTCCTTTTTGGCTTCCCTGCCCTTTGAGCCCACCGGGGCCCAGAAGCGGGCGGCCCGGCAGATTTGGGAGCAAATGGCTGCACCCACTCAGATGGAACACCTGCTCATCGGAGATGTGGGTTCCGGTAAAACCCTGGTGGCTACGTTGGCGATCTTGAAGACCATTGAAGATGGTCACCAGGCGGCCTTCATGGCACCCACCGGAATTCTGGCCCTCCAGCACTACCAGAGCCTTTCTAAATATCTTGCCGGCCTGAACGTGCGGACCCGTCTGCTTTTAGGAGAGACCCCGGCCAAGGAGAAGGAAGAGATCTATACTGAGCTAAGGGAGCATCGGTGTGACCTGGTGGTCGGGACCCACTCGTTGATTCAGGAAGAGGTGGCCTTTGCCGATTTGGGCCTGGCGGTCACCGATGAGCAGCACCGCTTCGGGGTTGAGCAGCGTAAGACTCTTAGTTCCAAAGGGAGTACCCCAGATATTCTGGTCTTGTCCGCTACCCCTATTCCCAGGACCTTGGCTTTGGCTGCCTATGGTGAGCTGGGTTACTCGGTGCTGGATGAGCTGCCGCCGGGGCGCCGGCCGGTGACCACCAAGTGGATCAGGTCCAGCCGCCTCCCGAGGGTCTGGCAGTTTGTCAGGGAGGAGGTCAGGGCCGGCTACTGTGGTTATGTCATCTGTTCTCTGGTGGAGGAGAGCCCGGAGCTCCCAGGGGTCCGAGGAGTGGTGGAGTATGCCCAGGAGTTGAAGAACGGCCCCCTGGCAGACCTCCGAGTGGCGGTACTGCACGGCGGAATGTCCGAGGAGGAGAAGGCTCAGATTCTCGCCTGGTTCAAGCAGGGGGAGGTGGATGTCCTGGTTTCCACCACAGTGGTGGAAATCGGGGTTGATGTCTCCACGGCCTCATTTATCATCATCATGAACGCCGAACGTTTTGGCTTGGCCCAGCTGCACCAGCTTCGAGGGCGAGTCGGCCGGGGAAGCCGCAAGTCTTACTGCATCCTCTGCTCAGACAGTGACGGTGAACTGGCCGCTCAGCGGCTCAGAACTTTGGAGAAGGTTTCCTCGGGGCAGCAGATCGCCGAAGTGGATCTCAGGCTCCGGGGGCCGGGGGAGGTCTTCGGCCTCAAACAGCACGGCACTGATGATATCATTTTCCAGACCATGTTGAAACACCCCCAAATCCACGAACGGGCCTTCGCTGTGGCCCAGGGTTTGGGCAAAGAAGACTGGCAGAAGTGTTATCCCCAGTTGGCCCGGTTTGTGCAGGCCGAGTTCGGGGAGCTGGTCCAGAAAGGAGGTTTGGCTGGGTAAATGCGGATAATTGCCGGAAAAGCCCGAGGTGTGCCAATCAAGGCCCCTAAAGGCAACACGACCCGGCCCACCACGGACCGAGTTCGGGAATCCCTCTTCGCTATTTTAGGCGATCTTTCCGGCGCCCGGGTCCTCGACCTCTTTGCCGGCTCAGGGGCCTTGGGTCTGGAAGCTCTGAGCCGAGGGGCAGAGGAGGCTTTATTTCTCGAAAAAGACCGCCGGGCCGTTCAGGTCATCAAGGAGAACCTGGCCAAGACTAAGTTGGCCCCGGCGGGTAGGGTTATACCTGTTGATACCTTGAGATTTTTGGCCGACCCCGGCAGGTATTTGCCGGAATCAAGGGAGAATTATTATAGTTTAGTGTTCCTGGATCCTCCTTATGCCTCAGGCCTCTATCAGAAGGTCATTGGCCTGTTGGCCGAGTCTGGGCTGGTGGCTCCTGGTGGAATCCTGGTGGTGGAGCAAGCTGCTCGAGATGAGGTGGTGCCGGAGGTGGGAGGATTCCTCTGGCGCCGCAGTGAACGCTACGGCGATACAGTTATTAGCTTTTTTCGCAGGGGAGAGGCGGAGGTGAGTCCGTGAAGATTGCAGTTTATCCTGGGAGCTTTGATCCCATTACCAACGGTCACATCGACATCATCCAACGTTCCCGGCACCTTTTCGACAAGGTGATTGTGGCAGTGGCCCACAACCCGGAGAAAAAAGCCTGGTTTACCGTTGACGAGCGGCTTGAGCTCCTCAAAGAGACCTTGAAAGACTATCCCAATGTGACCTGTGACAGCTTCTCCGGCCTGACGGTGGCCTACGCCAGAAAAGTGGGAGCATCCGCCCTTATCCGAGGGTTGAGGGCCATCTCTGATTTCGAAAACGAATTCATGATGGCCCTGATGAACCGGAACATCGCTCCTGAGCTGGAGACAGTGTTTCTAATGACCAGCACTGAATACACCTTTCTCAGTTCCAGTGCCGTGAAGGAACTGGTCCTCTTTGGTGGGCCGGTTTCCAGCCTGGTACCGCCGGTGGTGGCCGAGGCCCTGGCCAGGAAGGCTAAAGAGCGGTTTAACAGCGAGGGGGGTGACAAGGAATGAAACCAAATTTGCTTGCACTGCTGGAGCAATTGGAACAACTAGTTTCAGAAGCGCCAAGAATCCCCATGACCGACAAGATAGTGGTTGACGGCGAAGCTGTCCTGGATCTCTTGGAACAAGTCCGGTACAGCCTTCCAGATGAGGTTCTGCGGGCCAAGAAGATCGAGAACGACCGGGAACGGCTGATCTCCGCCGGGCAGAAAGATGCTGAAAAGATTATTCGTCAGGCTGAGGAGTACGCCCGGAAACTCGTGGACGAGCACGAGGTACTCAAGGCGGCCAAAGAAGAGGCGAAGAAGATCATCGCAGAAGCCGAGATTCAGGCCAAGGAGATGACCAAAGGCGCCGATGAATACGCTGCTGGGGTTCTGGAAGAGCTTTCTGTGACCCTGCAGAAAACTTTATCTGTGGTGGAAAAGGGGCGGCAGAAGCTTAAAAACTCTTAACCGCTGGACCAGGCGGACCAGCAGAGCCAGAGCCGCAAGTATGGCTATGACTCCCAAGGCAGTGATTATCCTGGCCTCTAAAAGGCTGAGGTTGATGGTCCAGAACTCTTGGAAGGGCTGCCAAATCCGAGGAGCCGCTTTAAAGACCTCCTGGGCCGGATTGTAGATGAAGAAAGTGACTAGGCCGGCATAGAAACCGTGGAGGATGCGGGCGAAGAAATAGGGGAGGTAGTTCATATCGGTCTTGCTGATCAGAGCCGCCACCTGACCGTGAACCGAGAGCCCGCTCCAGGCAATGACAGCGCTAGCCAAGACCAGCTGAGTCTTGGGATCTACTGCGGCGATACTGGCCTCGTAGGTTCCTAGAGTGATTTCAAAGATACCGCTCACCAGGGGAGTGATTGCCGCCGCACTGGTCCGGAAGGGTTTCAGCAGCCAGACAATGGGTGCAGTCAGCAGCTTAGTGGCCCCGGTAATCAGCATGACTTTGACCAGCACGGAGAAGAGGATAATGAATCCGCCCACCAGCAAAATGGTGTTCATTGAACCGGTCACGGCCTCCCCGAGGAGTTTGCCGATGGGCCGACCGTCTTGAACCCGGGCTTGGTACAGCTCATCCAGGGCGTGGGCGAAGATGTTTTTCTTGAGTCTTCTTTTCTGTTCCTTTTTTTCCGCTTTTCCCCAAAACCGCATGGTCAAACCCACCATCAGGCTACTGATGTAGTGGGCGGCAGCAATGGTCGCCCCCAGCGCCACGTTGTGGAACATCCCGACTGCCACAGCGCCGATCATGAACAGCGGATC
>JACDOJ010000017.1 GCA_017656135.1 Bacillota bacterium
CCAGTTCATCTGCAGGGTTGACCGGAGCCTCAACGAAAGCTTCAAACGGAATTTCTTCCTTCCAGAATTCTACTACCCCGGAAGTCCCTTCGGGTACGAATTTGATGGTCTTTCTAACTCTGAACTGTTTGATTACTTTCCCGGAAATAATGTTGTCATGGTCAAATATCACCTGGGTATCCACAGCTTGGATAAATTCAGCAGGGACTGGAAGGGTTACATTCCGTACATCATGCAGTTGCACAACTTTATCCGCAATTACCTGCAGCTTCTTGAACCGGTGCCGGACCAGCTTGCCGCTGACTGTAGGTTTATAGTGTTTAACCTGCTTACTCACGGTTCTTTCCTCCTTTTGATGCAGTCAGTCGATTGAACTTCCTGCGTTAATATCTTATTAGGCGTCCAGAGAAGGAGAACCGTGGCAAAGGCACATTCCTAGGGTCGAAAGGTATAATTGTGCCAAAGGCAAAAAAAAAGCCCCTCTTCACGGGACTTTCATTACAAAAATGGCTGGGGCGGCTGGACTCGAACCAGCGCATGCCGGTTCCAAAGACCGGTGCCTTACCGACTTGGCTACGCCCCAGCGGTTAAAGCTTTTCGGCAAGTAAAGATTGTAACAGAATCCACTGCCTCTGTCAAGGATCAGGAGGCGCTGGCGCTGGACAGGCGTTTTTTGTATTCCTCCAGGACCAGGTTCTGGATCTCTTCTCTGGCCTCCGGGGTAATCGGGTGGGCGATATCCCGGAAGCTGCCGTCAGCGGTCTTCCGAGAAGGCATGGCCACAAAAAGCCCATTAGCCCCCTCAACGATCCTCAGCTCGTGAACGATGAAGGCACCATCAATGACAATGCTGGCCGAGGCCTTAATCTTGCTCTCCCCGTTTCGGGAGGGCCAAATCCGAACCTCCGTGATTTGCATCCAAAAATTCCTCCCTCACTCTCAGGCATCGATGGTACCAGGGGCACTCTCAGTTTTTACATTCTCCTTAATTTGGAAATCTCCTGCCAATTTAGCCCGAACCAATTCTAAGTCGCTGGGTTTATCGACATCAATGCCAATTTCCGGAGAGTAGGAGATGATGCCCTTGCCGACGAAACCCAAAATCAGCTGAACCCTCTCTTCAATCTCTTTCAGGTTCAGGCGGTTGAATAACAGCTTAAGGATGAACCGAAAGCCCAAAAGCCGAGCAAGCTGCCAAGGTTTCTTCCGCATAGCCACAGCCTGTTCGATGGTCTGCCGGCACTTGTAAACGCACTCGGGGTCCAAAAGCACCAGATTGCCCCCGGTAAAAACGCCTTCCCGCAGGCGCACGTAAGTCCGGCGGACATGGGGAAACCTCGCTTCATTACTCTCCCTGCTGATAATGGGGTAATAGATATCGGCTTCCACGGCTCTGGTCTGGGCCAGAAAATCATCTACCGCTTGAGTTGTGAGGAGCGGGATATCCCCTGAGGCCACCAGCACCTCTCTCTCTGAACCTAAGACCTCCAATCCGCGTAAGAGGTTATCGACCAGGGATGGACCGCTTTCCACCACCTGACAGAGGTCTTCAGGCAGGATCTCGGAGAGCTCAGGAGGGCCTACGACCACAATCCGACCGATGTTTTCGGACTCTTTGAGGGCCTGGACCACGTACTCGACCATGGGGCGGGAGCCAATGGGAATCAAAGCCTCATATTCCTCGCCAGTTACCTGGGCTAAGACTTCAGAGACTTTCCCCCCAGCCAGAACTACCGCATCCAGTTTCGGCATAAGCTATCCCCCTAGCTTTGTTCCTGCTTATGTTGCTGCTCGCTGAAGGCTTCCATTAAACTGTTTTCAGCATTTTCGATATGCTCATGGGCCAGCTGTTTAGCCAGTTCTGCGTTGCCTTGAGCGATGGCTTCTACTATTTTCTTGTGCTCTTCCAAGGCTATTTTCATACGTCCCGGGTGGGCCAAACTGGTTTGCCGGAAACGCTGGACCTGCTCCCTAAGGCTGGATACCATCTGCACCAGCCGTTCGTTGTGGGATGCAGCCATCAACTGTTCGTGGAAAATGGTGTCCAATTCGATGCAGGACTGAATATCGCCTTTTTCAGCACAGGCACTGATCTTGACCAGCGAGCGCTCTAACTCCTCGACCTCCTCGGGGGTGCAGCGCTGGGCAGCCAGTTCCGCAGCCAACCCTTCCAAGGCCGCTCGAATCTCAAAGACGTCAGCGATGTCTTTCATGGAGATCTCTGAGACATAAGCCCCCCGCCGGGGGATCATCAGAACCAGGCCTTCCAGCTCCAGCTTGCGAATGGCTTCCCGCACCGGCGTGCGGCTAACCCCCAGCTCCTCAGCTAGTTGAACCTCCATGAGCCGCTCTCCTGGTTTGAGCTGTCCGGACATTATAGCCTCCCGCAGAGCCTCAAAGACGAGCTCCCGAAGAGGTTTGTAGTTATCCAGGGTAATCTGTCCCAATGGTTTATGCATCTTGTGACACCTCACTCCACAATCTCTTGGCCCCGGTCGTAAAAACTGGTAGCCAAGACCGTCGGATACTTATCCTTCAACTTATTAGCGATTTCCTCAGCTTTCTTCAGAGTTGGGGAGAGGCCAAAAACAGTGGGACCGCTGCCGGTTTGGAGAACGCCGCAGGCTCCAGCACTGAGCAGGTCATCCTTTATCTCTGAAAGGATATGGTAACGGGGAATGGTGACCCCTTCTAAAGTGTTTCCCAAATGAGAACAGATCTTCTCCAGGTCTCCTTGGATTACCGCATCCATCATGCCCAGAGTATCGGGGTGCTCGGCCATTGACAAGTCTAAGCTGCGATAGACCTCGGCAGTGGAGACCCCAAAGGCAGGTTTCACCAAAGTTACTCCGAATTCAGGGCCCTTCCGCCGCAAGGGAGCAACCTTTTCTCCGATACCACCGACCAAGGCCGTCCCACCGTAAATGCAAAAGGGAACGTCTGCACCGATTTTCTGACCGATTTCAGCTAGCTCACAGGTAGTCAGTCCTAAATTCCAGAGGTGATTGAGCCCAACGAGGACGGCGGCGGCGTTGGAGCTTCCTCCTGCCAGGCCGGCCTCCACCGGAATGTTTTTTGTGATCTTTATCCTGATAGGCATGAAGTAACCCGAGCGCCGCATCATCACTTTAGCGGCGGTGAAGGCGATATTCTCCTCATCGGCGGGCACCTCAGGACTGTCGGCGGCAACCCGGATCAGTTCCCGCGGATCCATAGTCCGGACTTCGGTTTCCGGATCCACAGCCACCTTCACCAGGTCATACAGGGAGAGAGACTGCATAATGCTCTCCAGCTCGTAATAGCCATCAACCCGCCGGTAGAGAATGTCGAGAGACAGGTTTATTTTGGCGTGGGCCTTAACAGTAACCGTTAACATAATAGTATATATTGATCGTTGGCCCGGATAATTCCTGCGCATTGGGGCTAAAAGAGACGGGAGACCAGCTCCCACAACCAACGGAAGAAGCGGACGAAGATGTTAGCCTGGGGAACCTCGGAGGCTGTCACCACCGGAACCTCACCTGCCGGATTACCGGCCACGGTAACCACATATTTGCCCACTTGAGTGTCTGCTTCCAGAGGTGCTTTCAACTGACCGCTGGGGACGAACCGGCCCTGGAGGGCGTCTGGATCGCCTTTGGGCACTAGCACTGTCAAAGAATTTGCGGCGACTACCGGGTTGTCGAGTCGTTTAGCCCCGGAAACCCGCACTGTCCCCACTTCTTCCCCTTTTTTCACCGCCGTCTGAGGGGTGAACGCGTTGAAACCGAAGTCAAAGAGCCGAATGGTCTGGTTCACCCTAGCCTCCGGGGATTCGGTGCGCAACACCACCGAGATCAACCTGGTGTCTCCTCGTTTGGCGGTGGCCACCAAACAGTAACCGGCTTCATCGGTGTGTCCGGTTTTAAGGCCGTCGGCCCCCTCATAGGAACCGATCAAAGTGTTGGTGTTGTGCAGAATAAATTCCCCGTTCCGAATTGAGTCGATCCGAGTTGAAGTCCACTCCAGCACTTTCGGGTGTTTCAAGAGCTCCCGGGCCATGATCGAAATGTCGTAGGCGGTGGTAATATTGCCCTTGCCCTCTTCTTCCGGCAGACCGCTGGAGTTGTAAAAAACAGTGTCTCGCATCCCCAGTTCTTGGGCTCTTTGGTTCATCAACCGAACAAAAGCGCTTTCGGTCCCGGATATGTACTCAGCAGCAGCTACGGACGCATCATTGCCGGAAGCGATAGCAATGGCCTTCATAAGGTTTTCCAGAGTTATCTTTTCCCCGGTAGCCAGGTAGACCTGGGATCCTCCCATGGATTTGGCGTGTTCAGAGACGGTCACTACATCATCCAGACTGACCCGGCCGGAGTCAACAGCTTCCATAACCAAAAGCATAGTCATTATCTTGGTGATACTGGCCGGGGGGAGAGGTTTATGTGCGTTCTTTTGCCACAGAATTTGACCGGTATTGGCATCAATCAAAATGGCCGATTCCGCCGGAATGTCAAAATTGAGTTCGGCTCCCAGCGCAGTGACAGACAGTTGAGTGATTAGTACGATGACAGCTACAAGTGTGCAAAGCAGGTTCCTCTTCAACCTCACCACAAAGTCTCCTCCTATTGTCCAACTGGTGTCAGTATATCATTTCATCCTTATCTACCACAAGTTTACACCGGTATCATTATTCCCCATTTTATCCAGTACAATTTAGTATACCGTCGAACTGGTGGACCTACGCATGAACAAGCGGATTTTAATTGTTGGAAACCCCAATGTCGGCAAGAGTGTGATCTTCAATAAACTGACTGGGATCTACGTCACCGTCTCCAATTACCCCGGGACAACAGTAGAGATAACCAAGGGATACACCCGCTTGCCCCTAGGCGACGTGGAAGTCATTGACACTCCCGGCCTCTACTCACTCTTACCTATAACCGACGAAGAACGGGTTTCCCGGAGAGTGCTCTTCGCCAATCCCGGGGGTGTGGCCCTACAGGTGGCCGATGCCCGCAACCTGGCCCGGATGCTGCCCTTGACCTTTCAGCTGATTCAAGCCGGGTTTCAGGTGGTGCTGGCGGTCAACATGTTGGATGAGGCCGCCAGAGACGGCTGGCACCTGGATTTGGAAACCCTCAGTCAGCAGCTGGAACTACCGGTGGTCGGGACCGTTGCAACCAACGGAGAAGGCCTTGATCAGCTAAAAGAAGCCCTGACCTCCGCCCTATTGGAGCGAGGCAAGGTCAAATCCGGCTTCCGGCCCAGCCGTTCAAAGGAGCTACAAGCCAAACTGGACCAAGTGACGGCCCTCCTCACAGGAAACTATCCCCTCTCCCAGGCCGGCATCGCCGCGCTACTGGTCAGCGGCGACCGGGAAATCGAAGAACTGGTTAAAAAGACCGAAAAACTGGGGCGCTGGCGGCAGCTAAAAAAGGTGCTGGCTGAAGGAAACGGCCGGTACAAATGGGGACCCGGCTACCAACTGGCTCTGGAGGACCATGCCCAGGCCGCTGAAATCGTAGAGAAAATCAGCACCCAGTTCCGACCCCGAGCCGGACGGTGGCGGGACTGGCTGAGCATACTGGCCTCAGACCCTGTTAGCGGATCCCCTATACTGTTGGCCGTAGTCTATTTGGGCTTATATCAGTTTGTCGGGCGCTTTGGCGCGGGTTTTCTCGTAGATTTTCTGGACCAGAACCTTTTCCGGAACCTGCTCATCCCGGCAAGCAGGTCACTGGTGACCGCGCTGATCCCCTCCCCCTTTTGGAACAGCCTTTTCATAGGCGACTACGGGATCTTGACTTTAGGGGTCCGCTACGCTGTGGCCATCATCCTGCCGATAGTCGGGTGTTTCTTTTTCTTCTTCTCCCTGTTGGAGGATTCAGGGTACCTTCCTCGCCTGGCCATGCTCATGGACCGAGCCTGTAAGCGAATAGGGCTGAACGGGAGGGCGGTGATCCCAATGGTGCTGGGGCTAGGCTGCGACACCATGGCCACGATGACCACCCGGATTCTGGAGACCAAAAGGGAACGAATCATCGCCACCTTCCTGCTGGCCCTGGCGGTTCCCTGTTCGGCCCAGCTTGGGGTGATCCTGGCTCTCCTGAGCCCCTACCCTGGGGCAGTCTTGGTCTGGGCGACAGTGGTCTTGTTTGTTCTGCTACTGACAGGACACCTGCTGGGCCGGTTCCTGCCTGGAAACCCACCCCTTTTTTACCTGGAAGTGCCTCCTCTGCGCCTTCCCAGGTTAAGCAATATCCTGGTCAAAACCTACTCCCGGATGCAGTGGTACTTCCTGGAGGTACTGCCGGTCTTCATCGGAGTCTCAGTGGCAGTCTGGGCGGGTAAGGTGACTGGGGTTTTTCGGGGGCTTCTTCACCTCATTGAGCCGGTTATGGCCGCCTTGGGGCTACCCAAGGAAGCAGCCGCCTGCTTCCTCTTTGGCTTTTTTCGGCGGGACTACGGTGCAGCCGGTCTCTTCGACCTGGCTCACTCCGGAGCCTTGAGCACAAGAAACCTAGTTACGGCAGCGGTCACCTTGACCCTCTTCCTTCCTTGTGTTGCCCAGTTTGCAGTGATGTGGAAAGAGAGGGGGCCGGTGGTGTCCCTGTTGATTGTGACAGCCATTTTGCCTCTTGCCTTCTCTGCCGGTTACCTGGTGAATTTACTGCTCTTGACCTTTGGACTCTAGGGGGGCGCTTCACGGTGAACCAGATCCCTTTGACTCTGCTATCTCCTGGGACCACAGCGAAAATTGCCGGGATCAACAGCCGGCAAAGCGGGCTAGTACACAAACTGGCTGCCTTGGGGGTCCTCCCTGGGCTGCCGATAAGTGTGATTCAGACTTACCCGTCGTATCTGGTTCAAATCAACCAGACCCAACTGGCCTTGGATCAAGCCACGGCCAGGTGCATAGTAGTATTAGTTTAGAGGTTATGATCCGGTCTACTTTACCAGCGTAAACACTTCATCCAACGGCTTTCTGGGCCTAGCCGGCGGGTCTTCATCCGGAACCCCGACCGGGACTAGGGCAACCAGACTATACGGGGGTTTAACTTCGAGGATCTTATTTATCTCGTCGGCCGCTGCCACCGGCCCGCACATCCAACACCCGCCGTAGCCCATGGCGTGTGCCACCAAAAGCAGGTTTTGGATGGCCGCCCCGATACTCTGAAAGTCAGGGGCTCCCCGCAGGTGGTTGATCTCCTCCCTGTTCAGACCGTGGTCCTTCATGATGGTATCTGCAGCCGATTGGTAGGGCTCCATGAAAACGGCAAAAGTCACCGGGGCCTCCGTAAAGAAGAGGCTGTAGTTTTTGATTCCTAAAATCCGGCGTTCCCGACCCTCTGCCTCCGGCCAGGAGGCCATGATATCCACGGCATCGCTCACCGCTTGGGCCATTTTCTGTAAGACTTCTTTGTTCGTGACTGCGACGAACTTCCACATCTGCTTATTGGAGCCGCTGGGGGCCAAAGTGGCCAGGCGGACCATTTCCCTGATATCGTCTTCAGGAATTGGATCAGGCTTGTACCGGCGGATACTGCGCCGACCTTCGATAGCTTCTTTCAAAGTCATTTCCATATGACAAATCTCCAGTTTACTTTAATCTACGATACCTGCTCCCACCCATTTGCAGACTGGGCCAGAGCAACGGCTTTTTCCACTGCCTCCTCAGGTGTGTCGGCATAAACATGGGGGACGCTGCGGCGTTCATCCAAGTAGTGGCCGTCAAGGGCCACAGCTTTAATCCGGTCGGCCCAGCCGCCGGTTCCCCGCAAGATGACCACAGGCCTGCCGCTGGTGTAAGCTAGAGAAAGCTCGGTCAAGGTCCCGTTACCGCCGCCGAGCATGATCAGGGCGTCACAGGATTTAACCAGGATAGCACTGCGAGTATCCAGACCCATCCCAGTACATATAGGGATGTCCACATAAGGGTTGCAGTCATCAGTGCCCTCTCCAGGCATTATTCCTACAGTGATTCCACCGTTGGCTTTAGCTCCTTTGCAGGCCGCCTCCATGACACCACAGCGGCCGCCGCAGAGGAGGACCGCACCTCGTTTGGCGATCTCCGCCCCCACTTTTTCAGCCTTTTCCATCAGACCAGGAGCCATTGGCAAAGGACCCCTGCTTGACTGACCGATAACACCGATACGCAGCTTCATTTTCGACCTCCAAATCCAAATTTGACCACGTCTTGACACTCTCTGAGGGGAGGAATATAATCTTAATAGAACATCCGTTCTACGAACATAAGTTCTATGAAGGTGTCCTTTATGAGTAAAATAATATATATTCATCTTCCCACTTTTTACGCCAAAATGCAAATCGAAGCAGAGCCGTCTTTATCAGGGAAGCCCGTTGTGATCGATGAAGGCGGTTTTGTCAAGGCAGCCTCCCCCGAAGCCCTGTCCTTGGGGATCTACCCCGGCACCAGAACCAGTGCCGCCCGGCACTCCCCTGGCGTGGAGGTCCGCCCTTATAACCCAGAGCTGTATCGCCAGAGAGCTGTAGAGGTCTGGGATCTAGCGGCAAAATACTCTCCTCTGGTAGAGCCGGATAACTACGCCGGTCTCTTTCTGGACCTCACCGGCTGCGGCAACCCCTCTGCCCTCACAGCGGAGCTGGCCGCTCTTCTCTGGGACCGCCTCGGACTGGTCTCCAATATCGGACGGGCGACCAATAAGTTCTTGGCCAAACTGGCGGCCTGGGAGGCAGACTGGTACCGGGATCGACCCGGCCTCTACTCCTATTCCCGGGTTATCCTGCCTGGCAGCGAAAGGTCTTTCCTAGCCGACCTGCCGGTCTCCCACCTCTGGCCCCTAAAGCCTAAAACCACCCGGAAGCTGGCCTCTCTGGGGCTCTACACCATCGGAGAGGTGGCTAGGCTCCCTGAAGATGAACTGCTAAAGGAGTTCGGCAGGGAGGGCAAAAGGATAGCCCGGCTCTGCCGGGGAGATGACCAGGAAAGGGTCTTAGCCCTCTATCCCCCACCGAAGATAGAGCACCAAGAGGCTTTCGTAGAAGGCTGCCAGGAACAGGACTATTTAGCCCACCGGCTTTGTGAGGCGGGCGCGAACCTAGCCAGCCTGCTCAGAGCCTCAGGCCGGGAAACCCGCAGGTTGGTGTTGGTGCTGGAAACGGAGACCGGGGAGCAAACCTGTGCTAAGTGGTTGGTCTCCCCCACCTCCGATAAGGCAACCATCACCAGAGTTGCCTTGAACCTATTAAATTTAAACACCCTGAAAACCCCGGTAACCGGCTTTGTGCTGCGCGCCGAGGAATTCCAGCCCGCCTCCGGAAAACAGCTGGGATTTTTCACAGAGCTCATGAAGGTAGAGAAGGAACAGACCATGGACGACCTCCTTTCCACCATCAAAGACCGGTTTGGGTTGGCCAGCGTGGACCTGGCCAGAGCCTATGAGCCGCCCCGGCGGGAGCTGATCTTGAGCCGCTTCTACAGTTGAAGGTGAAACTGTGAGCAAGAAAAGCAACCGCCTGGTACAAGTGACTTGCCGGGCTGGAGTCCCTGCAACTCTGGCCTGGAAAGGAGGCCGTCAGGTCGAACGGATAACGGAGATCTTAGACAGCTGGCGGGAGATCGGGGCCTGGTGGTCGGGGGAAGAAGAGCGCCAGGTCTACCTAGTGGTAACAGCTTCCCAAAAGTCCTATGAGCTCTGTCACAACCTCGCCATTGACACTTGGTATTTAGCCCGAATCTTTGATTAGGAGCGGGAGTTGATGTTTGCTCACCTGCACGTACACAGCCCCTTTTCTTTCCTGGATGGAGCAGCTGACTTCACTGAACTAGCCGCCCGGGCCGCCGAGTCCGGTATCGGGGCCCTGGCCCTCACCGACCATAACACTCTATCCGGAGCGGTGCGTTTCCAGAAGGCTCTGTTAGCCAAGGGAATCAAGCCTATCATTGGCGCTGAGGTCACCTTAGAAGGCGGGTACCACCTGGTTCTCTTGGCCAAAGATATGAGCGGGTACGCCAACCTCTGCCGCCTGCTGAGCGAGGGCTGGCTGGAGACAAAAGAAGGGGCGAATTTTGCCCTCAGCGTAGAGAGCCTGGCCACCTACAGCCAAAATCTTTTCGCCCTCTCCGGCTGCCGCAAGGGGCTGATCCCCTCACTAATCTTACAGAACAAGTTTCAGGAAGCGCGACAGGCTGCTGAACAGTACATAAACATCTTTGGGCGGGAGAATTTTTTCCTGGAACTTCAAGGTAATCTCCTACCCCGGGAAGCCCGGTTGAATAAGTACCTCTCCCAGTTGGCCTCAGTGTTGAAGATCGGGACCGTGGCGACCTGCAATGCCCACTACGCCAGGAAAAGCGATTTTCCCCTGCACGATTTGTTGACCTGCGCCCGTACCTTGACCAAACTCACTGACCTTCACCCGGAACGCCGGCTCAACGCTGAAAATTATCTGAAGACCCCCTGGGAGATGAGTCGGCTCTTCAAAGAACATCCTAAGGCTTTGGCCAACACCGCCAAAATCGCTGAGGCCTGTTCGGCAGGTTTACAGTTTCCCGCAAATATTTTTCCGGCTTTTGAAGCCCCTGGAGGGGAAAGCGCCCCCTCCTTCCTGCGCCGCCTGGTCTACACCGGGGCCCGGGAGAGGTACGGTCAAGTGACCGAAGAGATCCGGGAAAGGCTAGAGAAAGAGCTAACGATCATCAACAAACTGGGTTTCGCCGATTACTTTCTGGCAGTCTGGGATGTGGCCCGCTTTGCCCGGGCCAAGGGCATTCACTACGCCGGCCGGGGGTCAGCGGCTGACTCAGCAGTAGCCTACTGCCTCTACATCACCAATGTGGATGCCATCGCCAGAGGCCTCCTCTTTGAGCGGTTCCTCAGCCTGGAGCGGGGAGAAAAACCTGATATTGACATTGATTTTGAAGCCGAAGGCCGGGAGAAAGTCATTGACTACATCTACCGGAAGTACGGCCGGGACCGGGTGGCTACCGTCTGCACCTTCAACACCTTTGGAATCCGTTCCGCCATCAGGGATCTGGGTAAGGCCATGGGCTTTTCCCCGGAGGAGCTGGACAGGTTGGCCAAACGTTTCCCCTGGATGTCTTCGGGAGACCCTGCTGAGGCTATAGAGAGGTTTCCGGAACTAAAAAAGAGCGGAATCCCATTTGAAAGGTATCAAGAGCTTTTTAAGTACGCCGCTAAAGCAAGTGGTTTCCCGCGGTTCATCGGAACTCACCTGGGGGGTTTGGTAATTTCAGCGGTACCCCTAACCAACCTGACCCCGCTCCAGTACGGGCACAAAGGGAAGGTCATCACCCAGTTTGACAAGGACGATATCGAAACCCTCGGCCTCATCAAGTTTGATCTGCTCTCCCTGAAGACCCTTTCGGTGCTCAGGGATGTCAGCCAAACGGCTGATCTTGGCCGGATACCAGCGGATGATCCCGACACCTACCGTCTCATCAACTCAGGGGAGACCGTAGGGGTTTTCCAGCTGGAGAGCCCTGCTCAGCGCAGCTTACAGAGCCGCTTAGGCGCCGACAAGCTGGAAGACCTGGTGGCCAGCGTGGCTCTGATTCGGCCCGGACCTATCGAGGGCAACATGGTAGAACCCTACATTGCCCGCAAGAACGGACTGGAGGAAGTCTTTTACCTCCACCCGGCTTTGGAGAAAATCCTTAAAAAGACCTACGGAGTCGTGCTCTTTCAAGAACAAGTCATTGAAATTGCCACTGTCATCGCCGGTTTCACCCCCGGTGAGGCGGACCAGCTGCGCCGAGTGATGACCCACGCCCGGTCACGGGAAGACATGCAGAAATTAGGGAAGCTCTTTGTAGAAAAGGCCCGGAGACGGGGAGTGGAGGAAGAGGAGGCTCAAACCATCTTCGGGTATATCATGGGCTATGCCGGGTATGGTTTTTGTGAGGCTCACGCCGCTGCCTTTGCGGGTACCGCCTACAAAACTGCCTACCTGCTCAAACACTACCCGGCCCAGTACTACGCAGCCCTGTTAAACAACCAGCCCATGGGCTTTTATCCCCCAGAGACCCTCTGCGTCGAGGCCAGGCGCCGGGGAATCACCATCCTCCCCCTGGACATCAACGCCAGCCAGGAGAGGTTTACCGCCACAAACCGAAGCATTCGCATCGGCTTAAACCAGGTCAAAGGGATGGAGGCCAAGATCAGCAGGGCCATCGTCAAAGCCCGCCGGGAACGCCCCTTTACCAGCCTACATGATTTTATCTTCCGGGTGCCAGTGAGCAAGGATATCGCGGAAAACTTGGTCCTAGGAGGAGCCTTTGACGAGCTCCATCCCAACCGGAAGCTGGCTTTGTGGGAGCTCCACAAAGCACTGAAATCCGGAAAGAAACTCAAAAGCAGGCCGGAAACCGGCCCGGGGCTGAACCTAGCCATCACCGCCCCTCCCCCGGTCCAAAAGGACTGCCCCGACTTCAGCCCCTGGGAGAAATTCCGGCAGGAGCACAGCGTCTTAGGGCTTAGCGCCCAGTACCACTTGCTGCAGTTTTTCCGCCCTTACCTGCGGGATAACGCCTACGCCACCAGTCGGGACATCAAAGGCCTGGCCAGCGGCACCCGAGTGCGTATTGCCGGCAAAGTCATCAGGCCTCACCGGCCTCCGACCAAGAGCGGCAAGACCGTGGTCTTTTTGACCCTGGAAGATGAGTTCGGTTTAATTGATGCCACTGTCTTTGAAGACAAGTACCATAGGTATGGCCACCTGATTTTCACCCGGGGCCTGTTGGGTTTGACCGGAGTGGTACAAAGAAGGGGCCGAGGGACATCACTCCTGGTGGAAGAGGTCCATGAGTTGCCCAGAAGAGCCAGAAGCTCCAGTACTTTCTGCGGATCTGCAGCTTCATCTAAAGGATAAAGATTGACTCACTCCGAACTTGGGAAGAAAAACCTGAACACCACATAAACAAAGGAGTCCAGTGATGAACAAAATCTTGACCACTCCTGAAGAGCTGGCGGCCAACCCCAGGGTGCTCTACACCGGAAACCACTATCTCAGTCTCCCAGAAATCGACCCGGAAACCACCGCCATCAAGAGCCTCAATCTGATCAGTCTGAGCAACAAGGGATTGGTTGAGCTTAAAGGTCGTGAAAACCTCTTTAAACCGTCCTTTTACGCCCACGGCAGCCTGCTTTCTCCCGAGAAAGTAGAAGCTTGGCAGGAGAACTACTACCTGCCCTGTTTTCGGTTCCACTTCGCCGATCACTCACCGGTCGAAGT
The DNA here is from genome assembly GCA_017656135.1 of Bacillota bacterium. Taxonomy (GTDB): domain Bacteria; phylum Bacillota; class UBA5301; order UBA5301; family UBA5301; genus JACDOJ01. Next base: position 13,219 of record JACDOJ010000017.1, read on the forward strand.
GAAGCTTTACCCTGACCTGACGGAAAAAGGATTCGTCTACCAGTTCAGCAGCTCAGAAGAAGTGCAGGTTCAGCTGGACTGCGACCCGGGCGAGCTCAGTTTCATACGCTTTAACTCGCACCCAGTAAATTTTTCCGTAGACTTCCGGTTAGATAAGTGGCTGGGCAACCCACTGCTGGATATTAGAGGCTCGGGAACCGCTTTTGCTCTGGCCTTTGGGGGTGAAGATAGCTTTTCTTACCAGTATGATGATTTCACCCTCACCCTCCACCTGAACTGCCAGGGAGAGAGTGCCTTTTACATCTCCCTGAACTGTGACCCTGACGGAGCCTCCACCACCTTAATACACCTGAAACGTAAAGGCTACCGGGAAATACGGACCGAGTTTGAAAGGTGGCTGGCCAAAAAGAGCGTGGCGCTGCCTGCTGATCCTCTCCTGGAAGAGGTCTTAAACCTCAACCTCTTCTTCAACTACTTTTACGCCATCGGCAAGGATATCGAGAGCGATCGCTACGTCGCTTTGACCTCCCGCAGTCCCCGCTATTACGTTTCCGGAGCCTTCTGGGAGCGGGACAGCTTCCTCTGGTCCTTTCCGGCCTTGGCCATCGTGGATCCGGACTTTGCAGCCGACCTCTCCCGGGAGATGATCCTGCGGCACGCCGCCAATGCCGGAGACCATGCCCACTACATCGATGGCACCGTCCTCTACCCCGGTTTCGAACTGGATGAAGCCGCCAGTTACTTCATCCTGCTGGATCTGCTTCCCCAAGAAAAAATCGATAGTGAGCTAATTAAAGCTTTGGAGAAAGTGTTGGCTCGCATCGAAAGGGAGTACGACCCCAAGACCGGCCTGTACAAGACCTTCCTCCTGCCTTCAGACGATCCGGCGGAATACCCGTTTGTCACCATTGACCAGGCCATACTGAGCAAGGGTTTTGAAAACCTGGCCGCTCTCTACCGAAACCTGAAGAAACCGGAAAAAGCCGACTTCCTGGAAGAGCGGAGGCGCGGCATCAAAGAAGGTGTCTACACCCATCTGGTTAAAGAAATAGATGGAAAGAAAATGTTCGTCTGGTCGGCAGATGGTAAAGGGAACTACCGGCTTTATAACGACCCGCCGGGGAACTTGGGCCTGCTTCCATATTACCGGTTCGTTGAACCTGAAGACGAAATCTTCATCAACACCATAAACTATTACTACTCTCCCCAGTACCACTACTACCCAGAAAACGCCGCCATTCAGGAGCTGGCCTGCGACCATCACCCTAACACCCCCTCAGGCCTGGGCCTTTGTGGGAGCCTCTTAAACCCCCTAATGCGGGAGAGGGCGCTGACCTGGCTAAAGAGGGCCAAGATGGACCACGGCCTGCTGGCTGAGAGCTACGATAAGAACAGCGGAGAGGCCAAGACTGGGGTGGCCTTCGCCACGGGCAGCGGCTACCTGGCTTTCGCCCTCTACCGGGTCTTAGTGGAGGAGCAAACCAGATGAAAACAGCGGTGGCAATCTGGCAGGACAAGATTAACTCACCGGATGAAGTCAGAGCCAAGTTCAGCCGTTCTCTGGAACAAGCCGCCCGAGAAGGGGCCAGGCTTATAGTCTACCCTGCTCTGGCCGGCAGCTCCTTTGCCAGCTACAAGGAATATCAAGATACCGTCCTGGGCCTCTCGCAGAAGCACCCTCAGCTTGCCATCTGTCCCGGCAGCGCCTTGGAAGAGGAAGACGGCAAAATATACCACACCTCTTTCCTGGTTCAAAACGGACGGGTGTTCTTAAAACAGAGACAGCTCTACCTGGCCAAATGGGAGAGAAAGCATGGTTTTTGCCGCGGCAGCGACCTAGCCTTTGCCCAAATCGGCCCCTTTAAAACAGCCATCATCCTCTCCACCGACGTCTTCTACCCAAGAGTCTGGCGGTATGCCGCTTTACTGGGAGCAAATCTGATTCTTTCTCCGGTAGCCATCAGGGGACCGGAAAACTTACCCACCCAAATCAAGGGGGTCTGGGCCAATGTCCAAGCCAACCTGGTTTTCGCCTTGGAGAGCGGTTTCAAAGGTGAATATAAAGGCATCCGGTTCAGCAGCAAATCAGTCATTCACGCACCTCTCGCCGTAACCGAGAACGATGACGGTTTTCTGGCCATTGAGGAAGGTCCGAGAGAGTATATCATAGCCGAGCTGAACCCAGCCCAGCTGCAAGAGGCCAGCCGGGAGTTTGATCCCCTGCGCCAGTTGAACCCGGCCGCCTACACCCGGCTGTACAGTGAGGTGTCCCGCCATGCTTGAGCGGTGGATCGAAAACTACTTCACCCGTAAGTTGAACCCGCAGAAACTGGCTGAACACGTCCGGCGAATAAACTCAACCCCTTCCAAAGAGGCCCAACCAAAGCCTTCAGGAAACGTCAAGGTAGCCTGCATTCAAAAACAGGTGATCCCGGTGGAAACAGGGGAAGAGTATGCCGAAAGAATCAGCGGTTTCGTGAAAACAGCAGCCCAGCAAGGCTGCCGGTTGGTGGTTTTTCCAGAGTACAACTTCTTTGATTTCTTTGGTCTACTGCCGGGTTTCAAGGATCTGAACCGGTACCTGAACAAAAAAGCCAAAGCCAAGACGTCCTCCCACGGATCTAGTGGCAACTCCGGCACCGGTGCCCTCCTCACCCTTTTTTCCGCTGTGGCCCAGCCCACTGAAGCAGCCATCCTGGCCATCATAAGCCAGCTGGCCGAGATCTATGGGGTTTACATCTATACCGGCAGCTACCTGGTGAAAGAAACGGAAGGTTTGTACAACGCCGGGTCGCTGGTGGGCCCCGACGGGGAGCTCATCGGAACCCAGAAAAAGATTCACCTCACCGACTTTGAGGCCGAGATAGGTATCTGCCGATCGGACAGCCTCGCCGTCTTCCCGCTGGATATCGGCACCATTGCCATCCCCATCTGCATGGATGCCACCTACTTTGAAACCTTTCAGCTGGCCCGGAACCTCGGCGCCGATATTGTGGTCATTCCCATCGCCAATAACGAGGAGTACAACCTGTGGCGAGCTCTGCGGGGAATCTGGCCCCGGGTTCAAGAGTCTTATGTCTACGGTCTCAAGGCCTCTCTCAATGGCTGGTTGGGCGGTATGCATTTTACAGGCAAAGCAGGGATTTTCGCTCCTATTGAGCTAACAAAGAAAAAGGATGGGGTGGTGGCCATAGCCGAGAACTACCAGGGTGATGCCGTAGTAGTCGCTGAGTTAGACCTGGCCAGGCTAGCCCAGGCCCGGAAAGACGCTGAGTACTACGGTGACTCAAACCCGGCTTTCGAAGCCGAGCTATACGCAAAAACCTACGGAAGGGGATAGTTAAATGGCGCCTCGGGGAAACCGTAAACTCATGTTTTTTCTTTACGCCGTGGGCTATCTGGGGATAGCCATCCTGACCCAGACCACGGTCAAGTGGTACCAGTACTTTTACGCACCGCCGGAAACCAACCAGTACGGCTTGAAGGTCTTGGTGCCGATTGGTTTCGTGGGAGTCGCCATGATCATCGCCAGAATCGTCGACGGCCTGGCCGACCCGATAGTCGCCTACTTTTCCGACAAGTGCAGACACCCTCTGGGCCGCCGAATCCCGTTCATCCTCTACGGGTCTGTGCCTTTGGCTGCCACTTTCATTTTGCTTTGGTTCCCTCCGGTGGCGGGAGAGTCTATCCTCAACCTCATCTACCTGGCTGTCATGCTCAGCCTCTTCTTCATTTTTTTCACCATCGTCGTCGGCCCGTATTTAGCCTTGATCGGAGAGCTGACCAGAACCAAAAAAGAGCGGATCACGGTCACCACCATGCAGGGGATAACTCAGGTTTTAGGGGTTATGATCGCCGAAGCAGGCTCCGGGCTTCTCATTACCACTGCCGGTTTCCCGAAAATGGGGATAACCTTAGGGCTCATCGCCCTCATCAGCCTGCTCCTTACCCCCTTGTTCGTCCGGGAAGAGCGAAGAGGCAGCGATTCGGCAGCCACCGTCTCTATACTGGAATCAATTAAAATGACCTTCAGCAACCGGGACTTCATAATCTACCTGGCCTCCTACTTAACCATCTGGTATGGAATTAACACCTTGACGATATCTATGCCCTACATCTCCGAGGTCCTCTTGGGCAAAACCGCTGACACCTCCGGTTATCTCATCGCCGCCGCTTTCATTCTGGCCCTGATCTTCAGCCCGCTGATTCCCAAGATTATGGAGTCTTTCAGCAAAAAGCAGGTCATGTTAGTGACCTCTGGTCTCTTCGCCCTGATCCTCTTCATCACCGGCTTCTTTGGGACTCTCATCCCCTTTAACCTGGCTGCAGTTTTAGTGGTCTTGGCGGGAATCCCCATCGCCGTGATTTTCGTGGTTCCCAATGCCATGGTGGCTGACATCGCTGAGTACGATGGGCTGAAGCGCAGGCAGAGAAGGGAGGGTATGTTCTTCGGGGTTCAAGGACTGGTGATGAAGGTGGTCATCGGTATCTCTTCCTTTGTGACCCCGCTGATCTTCGATTCTTTTGGCTACAGCGTAGAAAGGCCCCTGGGGCTGCAGCTCTCCGGACCTTTAGCAGGCCTGGCTGTGCTTTTTGGAACCTGGTTGCTCTCGAAGTACTCGTTGACTGAAGAAATGCTACAGGAGAAGATCGAGGAAGCCAGTCCACAGGACCACTAAATAGGCCAGCCAGAGGATCTCCAAGACCAAGCCGGGCACGATCAGAACCTGGGCCTTCTTGAAGGTGAGGATGAACCACTGCCGGTTGTGAACTAAGAAAGCCAAGAGCAACAGCATGATGATGGAGTGCAGGTGAGACGCCAGAACAAGGGCGCCAAAAATTAGCTCTCCCCACCTCTGGAAGGAGAAGGTAACCACAGCGTAAAGCACCACTTCCACCAGTAATCCGGCTGCGTTCAGAAAGAGGGAGCGGCGGAAGCCGGCAAGGAGAGCCGAATCCTTTTGGAGCCTGTCCAACAATGAGACTACGTCCTGCTTCCCCCGGCCCAAAAAGGCCCGCAAGTCAAGCAGGGAGAAGGACAAGTCCGCCCGCTGAGTCAATGCGTAAAAAAGGCTGCGGAGGCTGAAACCCAACCACACTGCAGCCAGAACTGCCTTGAACACAGGGCAACCCTCCTAGACAACAGCTTCGAAACCACCTTCCAGGCTCTCTGAAACCTCTTTTTCCAGGTATCTCTGGAGTTTTGTCCCGAAGCGGTCAATGATTCTCTCTAAGGCCTCCTGGGTGAGCTCGGATTCAGAATCGAGGCTACCAAAACCCCAGCGCCAGTAGGAGTAATCCACGTCTCTAGCCTCCTCGGTGATGGAATCACTGACCACCACTGTGCCGGTCTCAGCGTCCACCACCCGGAAGGCGGCGCTGACTGTGGCCTCCCGCTCCATCCGGTATCTCACCCTCACCTTACCTTCGTCAGTAACCACGGTATAAGTGGTCTGAGTATCCACATCGGCATTGAGGATCTCCCCTAAAACCAGGTAGTTGACGCCTAAGAGTTTCCCAACTTCCTGAATGCTCTCAGGGTCAAAGTAGCCGCTACCCCAGAGCCTCTGCTCTCTGAGGATCTTTTCCAGCTCCACCCGTTCGACCACCTCGACAAACTCCAGGTCTTGGTTGACTATCTCGTTAATCAAAAAGCTGCTGGCTTGCCGTCCCAGGTTGTAATAGCCACTCCGGTTATCAAAATCCAGTACCGCTACCCGCACCGTGAGAAACGGCTTTAACCAGGCCTTCACCTGTGCGTACAGGTCCGGCACATCTTCGTAGTCCGGATTCAAGGCCAGGATCTTCTTGAGATGGCGGTAGGCGGTGAGATAATTCTTCTGGGCCAGTGCCTCTTTCACCAGTTCATAGTGATAGACACAGGCGGCTTTTTTGGCCTTTTCCAGGCGGACCGGAGCATCCTTGTACTTCCCGGCCTCCTCAAACTCTTCCACCGCGCGGTCAAAGTCTCCTTGGGCCATGAACTCAAGACCCCGCTGGTAGTGTTCGGCCTTGTGCTTTTGACTAATCCCCCTGGCCACCAAGACAATGGCGCCGATGATCAACCCGGTGACAATGAGGGCTTTACCTGAGTTTGAGTCGGCATCCAGGCTGACTGAGTGCTCAGCCGCCACCGCTCTGGCCGATATAGGCCCGAGGACCGGGAAGATGAGAGCAGCCAACAAGACGTACACAACCTGCCGCCGGAATCTGGAAGGGAACATGGGAGGACCTCCGTTCACGTCTCTCTACGCTATATGGTATTCCAAGGCAGTGGTTCTCCTTCCTGCCTTAGTTTACAAGAATTGGTCCAAATTCTCGGCCTCAATTTTCCGCAAAAGCTCCTTAACCTCTTGGTCCCGGTCCTTGGGACAAACCAGAATCGCATCGGGGGTATCCACGACTACCAGATCCTTAACCCCGATGGCAGCCACCAGTTTATCAGAAGCCTCGAAAAGACAGCCGCTGCTGTCCAAAGTCACTACCGGGCCTTTAGCAGCGTTACCGTACTCGTCTTTCTCCCGGTAAGCGGTAAAGGCCCGCCAGCTCCCTACATCCTCCCAGTCAAAGGTGGCCTGGACAACATATCCCCTCTCCACCTTCTCCATGATGGCGTAATCCACGGAGACACTGGGCAAGGCAGCATAAGCGGAAGCGAAGCTGGCTGCCCGAAAACCTGCCTCCTTAATGGCTTCGGCCCCCCGCCAGATCTCAGGGGCGTGTTTCTGAAAAAGCTCGGCCACAACCCGCACCGGCCAGACGAACATACCGCTGTTCCAGAGGCAATTCCCTTTTTTCAGATAGCTTTCGGCTGTGGCAGCATCGGGTTTCTCTTTGAAGGCCTTCAGCTCATTTACCACCGGTTCTTCGGCGATAACCACCGGCCCGGTTTCGAGATACCCGAAAGCGGTCTCCGGCCGAGTCGGGGGGATGCCAAAGACCACCGACGCCTTGTATTTCTCCGCCACCTCAGCCCCCCGCCGGAGGGAATCGGTGAAAGCAACGAAATTTGTGATCAGGTGATCGGCGGTCAAGACGACCAGAGTAGCGCTGGGATCCTTCTCCATGAAGAAACTGACCATCAACGCCACTGCCGGCCCGGTGTCCCGACGGTAAGGTTCTAGCAGCACATGATCCACCGGAAAATCCGGGAGTTCAGCGAAAAGGGCCTCGGCATACCTTTCCCGAGTGGAGATGTAGATCCGCTCATCAGGCACCAGCCGCCTGGCTCTCTCCACCGACTGCCGCAAAAGGCTCTGATCTTTGGGAAACCGCAAAAACTGTTTAGGCTTGTCGTTGCGGCAAAGCGGCCACAATCTGGTGCCTGGTCCACCTGCCAAAATCAGTACGTATAACACTAGCTACGCCTCCGTTCCTTTACCTCTTCATCTCCTGGTATCACTTGCCAATTACCCCTGATTTCCACCTCAGTCTTGAACCACTCAGTCACCAGATCTAGGAGCTCTGTGAGAGAACCAGGGAGGGTATGCAGCCTGACCAAGCTGGGTAGATCCTCCTTCTCGATATTGGGCCCTTCTTTTGTCAGGACCAGCACGGGGCGACCATCGGTGATTAAGGCTTTGAGCTCGTCAGAGTCTACCTGCTCACAGATGTAGACACCGGATCGAGCCCTCCACTTTCGGCCCAAAGGACTGACCCCCGTAATGTACCCCGCCTCTGCCAAAGCCGCCAACACCTCTTCTAAGCCGACTCCGGAGATGAGGGTTTCGGCCTTTATCTGCTCCAGCGGAAGGATCAGGTCCAGGTCGATGAGAGCCGGGGCAACCAGATTAATGATTCCCTCTGCCGGCGCCGGGCTAAAGACGTGACCTGCTCCGGTGGCCAGAAGATACTCAAGATGCCAAGGGTCTGCCTCCTCCTGCACAACCCAGAACAAGGCCCCTTCGGAGCCAGCCGCAGCTCGCAAAACAGCCAACTCCAAACAGGAGCCCTCGGTCGTCACCGGCAAAGCCTGGGGAACGCTTTCAAGCTCGTAGGTGAGGTAGTCCAGAGGGGAGACCCCGGCCAGGACTTTTAACCCGCTCTCCTGGGCCAACTGCTCCGCCAAGGCCACCCGCTCTTTGCTCCCGGCCGCCCCTGACAGCACCAAAGCCTTGAGCCATTTCCGGCTCACCAGGTCCAAGACATCTAGGAGGGCTTTCAGCTCATCTAAGCCGACTCCGTCAGGAGAGACGAGCTCGATATAACTGCCGGGAAGACGTTGGGCGGAGTTCCAAATCCCGGCCAGTTGGATCTTTAAATCGGAACCCGTAAGGAGTTCAGTCTGAAGCCTGAACCAGAGGCTGGCCGTCCCAGACCGAAGCGCTCCGGCAATTTGTTCCGAGAGCTCTTCCAGGTTATCCTCACCGATCACAATCAGCCCACCGACCTCCGGCTGCTGGGCATCGAGGTTATCAAACAAGTTGGCGTACTGGCCAAAGTGGACTGGGTGTTCAAAGCCGGAGGTGAATACTCCGTTCCCCTCAGAGTCAATTAGATAAAACCAGAGAAAGAGACGGGCTCCGGTGAAATTGGGAATCCGGAAACAGAAAACTCCATCCCGCTTAAAAAGCTTGTGCCCGCGCTGCCAGATGCCGTCCCCGTACAAAACGTAGGCTTCCACCACTTCGGAAAAGCCGACTTCTTCCGCGGCAGCTAGGGGGTAGAGCTTAATGTTTATAGCAGCTCCCAGATGAGGATGACTCGGATCAATGGAATAGAAACTCAAATCAGCCCCCTCCTCCCGTAGACAATATATTGGGAAAAGGGGGCTTTTAGAATTGGTTAAGCCAGTTTAGCGAAGGTTGATTGAAGGACTCGGTAAAGGTCGGTGTAAATACGGGTGTAGGCCAGATTGTATTGATTCTGGCGCTGCTTGTCTGGGTGAAAGAGAGCCCTGGTCCGACTGTAGACCGAACAGTACAGATCCCTGGTTTCAGTATACCCCATGGCCCTGGCGGTCAGATGAGCAGCTCCGCAAGCCGGCCCTCCCAACACTGAGCCGGCAGAAAAGGGAACACCGGTAACATCGGCCTTAATTTGTAGGGCAACCCGGTTTTCTGCACCCCAGCCAAAGGCGGCGACTTCCGCGAACTCCCGACCCGTAGCCTTGGCGATAACCTGCATATTCTGGCGCAGCTCGTAAGCTACTCCCTCCAAGACCGCCCGAAAGACATGCCACTTGGAGTGCTCAGGCCTGAGACCGATGATCGTACCCCTGGACTTGTAGTCGGCTTTGGGAGTCCCGCTGCCAATGATGTGCGGCAGAAAATAAACCCCATTGGAGGTTGGGGGCACCAGTTCCAGCTTGACCTGGAGGGAGGCGTAGATCTCAGGAAGCGGCCGCTCGGCCAAGTGGGGAAAGAAGTTCTCCACCACCCACAGGATCGCCGGTATAGAGAAGGGCAACATGCCGATGCAGAGATAATCGGAGCCGCTGATATGAGGCTCTAAGGTGTAACCATCGGCGGGATTGACCTTAAAAGCCTCCTCTTCGGATAGTCGGGTTAGAATCAACTCGTTCTCACTGATCAGATTCAGACAGCTGCACCGTTCCAAGCAGCAGGCCAGCACTGCACAGGCCGGCCCCGAAGAACCGGTGACCACCGGCGTACCCTCTTTCAAACCCAGCTCCATGGCGGCTCTTCGGGTCAACCGGCCCTGGATCTCGCTGGGAGAGACGATCTCCGGCAGAAGCTCTGAATTTATTCCGTAACCGGAAATCAACTCAGGGCTCCACGAGCGTCTCTTAACATCCAGCACACCGTAGCGGGAGGCTGCGGCGGCATCCACAACCGCTTCGCCGGTCATCCGGGCCTTGATAAAATCAGCGATATTTAGCCACTTATAGGTTCTCTGGAAAAGGTCAGGCTCATTTCTCTGAAACCAGATCAGGTTGTGAGCCCCATTGAGGATCAGGTCTCCCCGGCCGTTCTTTTTGAAAAGCTCCTCGGAAGTGAGGCCACCCGGAGTCTGTACATCCTGGGGCTCGAAGGGGTTTAACTGGATGTTGACCAACGGGTAGAGAGGTTCCATCTTACTCCCCACAGGCACCCAGACATCTTGGGTTGAGGTTACGGAAAGGGCCACGATGTCATCGCCCCGGAGGCGGTGTTCCCGGAGGAGCTTGCCGGTGACCTCCCGGACCTTCTCCCAAACATGTCGAGGTTGAATCTGTTTCTGTTTCACGCGTCCAGAAAGGGGGATGAAGGCCTCGGAGACCGACTGGACTTTCCCGCTTTTGGAATCCAGGACAGCAGCTTCAACCCGGTAGGTGTTGACGTCAATCCCTAAAAAATACAAATCATACCATCCCCTACATCAAGCCTAAAGTTCCACATATAAAATACGCGGGGCCTATATGTTTTACCTCTATTTGCCATTCTTGGAGAGTATTTCTTTGAGTTCGTCCACCCTCCCCCTGCTCAAGGGGATAAGCCCATATTTTTTGCCTCCCCTGAGCAAGATGCCGTAAGTCCTACCGGTGACCTTGATCTCCGCCACCCGTTCCATGTTCACAAGGTAGCTGCGGTGACTCTTAAAGAAGAGCTTGGGGCTTAACCACTGGAAAACTTCACCTAGATTGGCGTTGACATCGTACTCCCCTTCGTCGGTTACAATTCGGGTGTGTCTTCCCCGGGCCTCGGCAAACAAAATGGAATCCTCTGCGATGAAAATAGAAGATTTCTCCCCATCTGCACCTATGATTTCAAAGGAGAGCCGCCTTGGAACACCGGCTTTGAACAGTTTGACAATGTCATCCAATATCTTGGCCTGTTGATACTGGGATTGAAACCGGTTCAAAACCCTGTCTACTGCCGCGTTGATCCGCTGAGTGGTGTAGGGTTTAACTAAATAGTCCACGGCTTCCACTTCAAACGCTCCCACCGCGTGCTCTTCATAAGCAGTGGTAAAGACAAAGAGCGGGGGATCATCCAGTTTTGAGATTAGCCTGGCCGCGCTCAGCCCATCCATCCCCGGCATCTTTACATCCAAAAAGACTACCTCTGGGTGGTGCTCCTGAACCAGCTCCAGGGCTTCCTCACCGCTGCCGCCTTCTCCCACTACCTTAATTTCAGGCCTCTTGTTCAGAAAGTGCCGGAGCACTTCCCTGGCCCGGGGCTCATCGTCAACTATGATCGCTCTCAGCTTCATTGTTCATCTCCTCCCTGCTTTCAGGGGTATCTTTGGTGCACAACGGAAGATTAACAGTAAAAACTGTGCCTTTTCCCGGTTTACTTTCTACAGTGATTTCCCCGTTGTGGTCCTTAATAATTTTATGGGTAATCGGCAGTCCTAAGCCTGTACCGTTCTCCTTCGTAGTGAAGAAGGGGTCGAAAATAGCCTCCTGCTTTTCAGCGGGAATCCCCGGTCCGGTATCCTCCACACTCACATAACACTGCCCCTTGGCCTGCCAGACCCGGACCGTGAGAGCTCCACCACCCACTTCCTTTAAAGCCTGAAAGGCGTTAATAATCAGATTGAAAAAAGCCATCCCTAACTGGTGAGCATCTCCAGGGACACAGGGTTCAGCCCGGTAATCCTCTTCAATAATGATCTTTGCCTGACCGGCCTCTTTTCTAAGGACAGCCAAGTTGCTTTGGAGTACTTTAACTATGGAAACTCTGGTCAGTTCATATGTGCGCTCCCTGGCAAACATCAAAAACTTATTCAGAAAGTTCGCCAGATCCTGAACATCCTCTTGGATCCCCTTGGCATAGTAAGAGAGCTCAGGCTGGTCTTTGGTCAAATCGTCGAGGATAAGGGCGTACCCACCGATTTTATTGAGGCCGTTACGCAGCTCGTGAGCCAGTCCGGCAGTTAAACGACCCATAGCCGCCAACCGCTCCGCCCGGCGCAGTTGTTCCTCAACCTTCTTTTGTTCAGTCAAATCCGTCAGCACCAAAATCACTGAGGGCTCCCCATCCGCCGGCGGAGTGGTAAAGGAAGCATCGACCTTGACGGGAACCTGCTTATCTAGGGGACCGACTCTGGTCTCCTGAGCCCGCAAGGGACGGCCGGTAACCATCAGATTTTGGGCGATCTTTTCCAAACCTGCGGTTCCAGGAAGTTCTACAAGTTTTTTCCCTTTAGCCTGGCTCGGGTTCACCCCTAACAGGGACCCAGCCACCCGGTTGATGGTAACGATTTTCAGCTGGTCATCCATGACCATGATCCCATTGAGCGTCCCAGCCAACAGGGCTTCATAATGTTGGGTGAGGGATGCCAGCTCCGAATAAAGCCTGGCGTTGTGTAGAGCCGTCCCGGCCTGGGCAGCGAAGGAATCCAAGAGCTCCAGCTCATCCTTACTTAACTCTCCTCTGACTGACTGCCCCAGCTTCAACCAGCCAACAATGTGGTCCCGGGAGTTCAAGGTGATAATCACCGCTTTGCCGGTTCCCTCACAAAAGCCCGGTGTGCCCCAGGAGTTCTCACTGACACTGATCTGGTTGGCAGACCCGACCAAACGCCAGGACTTCAAAGTTCCCTGAGAGGTGAAGACCACCAGTTCGGCTTGGTCGATCTCAAAAACATGACTGATGAAACGTAAGATTTTGGCGGCCAGTTCCTCTAAAGGGATCAGATTGGCCAGTTCCCGAGAGAACTTCCGGATCTCCGACTGGTAGACTTCATATGAGGCCGGGAAAAAGTCTTTGAGCCGGGAATCCACAAATTCTCGCAGGGGATAAAAAGAGGGACCGATAATTAAGGTGACGACCAACCCCACCAGATTGCTGCCCCAACCCAAGTAGTTATGGACTAAAATTCCCAGGGACTGAGCCACGACCAGGTAGATAAGAAGCATGATAGTGAAAACCAGAGAATAAACGGATCCGGAGCGCAGAGTCCGGCTCACCTGTAAAACCTCGTACCGCCAGATAGCCCAGCCCATCACGAGGGTGTATACCAAGCTGAAACCGCCACTGATCAAGAAGATCGGGTAGGTTCTAAGGGGCAAACTGCGCAAGGCCCCGCTAAAAATGGCGGCCAGAGCGGCCAAGGCAACCAAAAGATAACGCCACCGCCGAGAGAAGTCCCGGCTTTTCACAAAAGAAACTACCAAATAGTAGATGGCGAGCACAGTATAAAAGAGAAAATAGGCCAAATAAGCAAAGATAGCATAAATACTGACCGAAAGCAGGCTACCTTGGAAAAGAACCAGAAGGACACTTAAAGGGGAAATCCCCACGAAGATCAGGGCCGCCGCCCACAAGTAGCCAACGTAGATCAAGGCTCGGGTCAAAAGAGTGGACCGACCGGTCAAAGCGACCACAAACTGCAAGAAGGTTACCGGCAGCAAAACTCCTCCGGCCCTGACTAAAGGGGTTTGTGCCACTCCCAGCTCGCAGAAGACCCCTTCCATTTCCCAGAGGACAATGAGTAAACTGAGCAGAAGAAAAACCCGGTTCAGGTACCGCCTCCGGCCGGCCAGGTAAATAAAGACACCGATTTGCAGGGTAATAATAGCGGGAATGATGAAGATTAATGAGTCGAGGTTGGTCATACCATCACCAGTAAGTATATTCCCCTACAGTCAGGAAATGCCCTGTCGAGGAGACAAAAAAAGACCAGGCGGAAAGCGGGATCAGACTTCCCACCTGGCGAAAGGGAAATGGAGTCAAGCGAGTCAGTCTCGGGGTTCTATATCTTGCTTTCACGTTACTAATTTCACGATTAGACCTGCCAAACCCTTCTATTTGTAACCAATGGGTCGAAAAATGTCACGAAAGGCAGGACCAGGGAGAGAGACCGATGCAGATTCTACTAGTGGCCATAAACGCCAGGTATAGCCATAGCAACCCAGCCCTTTACGGGCTTAAAAACAACCTGAATCGGCCCTGCGAGATTATCGAATTTAACATCAATCAACCCTTAGATTACATGCTGGGAGAGGTACACCGCAAAAGCCCTGATATCCTCGGGCTTTCCTGTTACATCTGGAACCGGCAGCAGGTTTTGGCCCTGGCCAACACCTTCCGAAAAGTCGTCCCAAATTGCACAATTATTGTCGGGGGGCCGGAAGCAGCCTCCACCGCCAGCCAGCTCTTAGAGGATAACCCAGGAGTAGATTACGTACTGACCGGAGAGGGTGAGCTGGCCTTTAAGGCCTTCGTCTCTCAGCTGGCAGAAGGCAGGAAGCCCCTTTTTGTGCCAGGCCTCTGGTACCGGGATGAGCAGGGAAAGCCTCGTTTTATCCCCGCTGACCCGGCAATTAATAGACCGGACCTGACGGAAATCAACTTTGCCTACACCTCCCAGGACTTGCAGCGGCTGAAGGGCAGGATCATCTATTACGAGTCCTCCCGCGGCTGCCCGTACACTTGCGGATACTGCCTCTCCTCTACCGACCAAGGAGTCCGCTTTCTTCCCTTAGACCGGGTTAAAAAGGAAATCAGCCAGATCTGTGCCTCCGGAGCCCGCCTGGTCAAGTTCGTTGACCGGACCTTCAACTGCCAACCTGAGCGAGCCAAGGAACTGTGGGATTACCTGATTCGCTCTACCCCAAAAGAGGTCCACTTTCACTTCGAAATCGGAGCCGACCTCTTGGATAACGAATCCTTAACCCTGTTAAAGGCGGCTCCCAAAGGCAAGTTCCAGTTTGAAATCGGCGTGCAAAGCACCAATCCCCAGGTCCTGGCGGCGGTAGGCCGGCCCGACCGCACCAGCCGGATCGCGGCAAACGTACGGGAACTGGCGGCAGCCGGCAACATCCACCTACACCTCGACCTAATCGCCGGGCTGCCCTTGGAAGACTGGGCCTCTTTCGCGGCCTCCTTCGATAGGGTCTTTCGCATGCGGCCCCACCGGATTCAACTGGGTTTCCTGAAAGTACTGCCGGGCACTCCTGTAGCGGCAAGTAGAGAGCGGTACGGTCTTAAACATTTGGACCAACCACCCTACGAGGTCCTGGAGACGAACCACCTATCCTACAGTGAACTTTGGATGCTGAAGCAAATCGAAGAGTTGGTGGAGACTTACGGCAACAGCAGGCGTTTCTCTAACACCTTGACCTACCTGATAGATACCGCTTATCAGGGCTCGGCCTTCTCTTTCTACCTCGACCTGGCCCGGCACTGGGTGGAAACAGGGCTGTACCACCGCAAGCATAAGGCCAGGGACCACTACGACCTCTTGGTACAGTTTCTGGAGAAAAAAGGAATGGCAGATAATGAGGCTCTGAACCGCCTGAAACTGGATTACGCCCTTTCCGAGCAGCACTCAGACTTGCCGAAGTGGGCTCCCCAGGAAGTGGCCGAAAAAACCCTCCGCCAAGAACAGCACCGCCTCCTTAAAGACCCAGAGTTTATCCTGGATAGCTTTTCGCACTTGACAGGAATGAAGGGTAGGGAGATGATAAAAAGGACCCGTCTGGTGGAGGTAAAACTGGACGACACGC
>JACDOJ010000018.1 GCA_017656135.1 Bacillota bacterium
TTGTTGGAATCCCGTTGACTTAGGTACGTATTTCTGCTATGATACTTAGAAACTTTTGCGAAGCAAGGAGGAGATAGCTTGGCTATTATGGACCGGCTAGTTGGAGAGGGCTTGACTTTTGATGATATACTTTTAATCCCTGCTAAATCAGAGGTGCTGCCCAGGGAGGTCGATACCTCCACCAATCTGACCAAACGGATTCGCCTCAATATTCCCCTGATGAGTGCCGGTATGGACACGGTCACCGAGGCCAGAATGGCCATCGCCATGGCCAGAGAAGGCGGCATCGGTGTCATCCATAAGAACATGTCCATCGAGCAGCAGGCCGAGGAGGTCGATAAGGTCAAACGCTCTGAGAGCGGTATTATTGTTGATCCTATTTTCCTCTCGCCCCAGCACAAGATCACCGATGCTTTGGAGATGATGGCTAAATACCGAATCTCCGGTGTTCCTATCACCGACGAGGACGGCAAGTTGGTCGGCATTCTTACCAACCGAGATCTCAGATTTGAAGAGAAATATGACCAGCCTATCGGCAACGTGATGACTAAGGAGAACCTGATTACCGCTCCGGTGAACACCTCTCTCGACGAGGCCAAGCGCATCCTGAGCCAGCACAGAATCGAGAAGCTCCCCTTGGTTGATGAGGAGAACCACCTCAAAGGGTTGATCACCATCAAGGATATCGAAAAGGCGAAGAAATATCCCCTGGCGGCTAAGGACTCTAAGGGCCGGTTGCGAGTGGCTGCGGCCGTGGGGGTCGGCGAGGATATGCTGGACCGAGTCGCCGCTCTGGTGGACGCCGGGGTAGATGCTATTGTGGTAGATACTGCCCATGGTCATTCTGTTCATGTCCTAAGGGCGGTGGCGAAGATTAAAGAGAATTACCCGGATGTGGATGTCATCGGCGGTAATGTAGCCACCGCCGAGGGCACTCGTGATTTAATTGCCGCCGGTGCCGACTGTGTCAAGGTTGGTATCGGTCCAGGCTCCATCTGTACCACCCGGGTGGTAGCAGGTATCGGTGTGCCCCAGGTCACCGCGATCATAAGCTGCGCTGAAGAAGCGGCTAAAACTGGCACTCCCATTATCGCCGATGGCGGAATCAAGTTTTCCGGTGATATTGTCAAAGCCCTTGGCGTAGGTGCCGATGTGGTCATGATGGGCAGCCTCTTGGCCGGAACAGATGAGAGCCCAGGTGAGATCGAGATCTACCAGGGTCGAAGCTATAAAGTTTACCGGGGGATGGGTTCCCTTGGTGCCATGAAATCAGGCAGCAGTGATCGGTACTTCCAGAACACTGAGACCAAGTTGGTTCCGGAAGGTATCGAAGGACGGGTCCCCTATAAAGGCCCTCTCTCAGATGCTGTCTTTCAGTTGATGGGTGGCCTGCGGGCTGGAATGGGTTACTTGGGGGTCCGAACCATCACTGAGCTCAAGACCAAGCCGCGGTTCATCAAGATCACCAGCGCCGGCCTCCGGGAGAGTCATCCCCATGATGTCCAGATTACCAAAGAAGCGCCGAACTACAGTGTGAGCTGATTTCCCTCGGCAGGGATAACTTTGTAGAAAGGCGAATAAGCATAAATACAGGCCGGGTTTCCCCCGGCCAAGTTTTTGAGGATGATGCCGGCGTGCCTGTATTTTCAACTTTCGGATCGAAAAAGCATAATTGGCGGGTCTTCGATATTTTTGTGATCCTCTTTATAGCTATGATCATCGTGCCAAACCTGGTCACTTGGTTGGTCCAGATCTTTTACTTCAGTCAGGGCCGGGAACTGGAAGTGGCAGAGCTTAAGGAGATAGTCCTTTTGCCTGCGGTCTTCATCCAGGAATTAGCACTGCTTTGGCTGACTCTGGCCTCGGTGCGCCGAGGTTACGAGCGACCCCTTGGCTCCATTGGCCTTAAAGCCGCTCCCCTTTGGGGCACTTTGGGAGCCGGGATCTTATGGGGAGCGGGACTCCTTTGGGCAGAGCTCATGGCGGAGCAGTTGAGCTACTTGACTTTTTCTTGGTTTTTAGGGCGGGAAACCGTGGAAGAAACCCTTCTCGAGGAAAACTCTTGGGTGGCTGGCCTGATTCCGCCGGAGGCTTCCTTGCTCCGGTTGGGGGCCCTCTTCGTGCTCTTAGTTATTGTGGTTCCCGTGGCGGAAGAGGTCTTTTACCGGGGTTTTGCCTTTCAAGTTTTTAAAGAACGCTTTGGGGGCCAAGGGGCTGTATTCTTGACCGCCTTCATTTTCGCTTTAATGCACGGGTACTTAGTCCATTTCCTGCCGATCTTCGTCATTGGAGTAGGTTTAGGTTATATCGTGAAACACTTTGGTTCCGTGTGGCCGGGGATAATCGGGCACGCCCTGGTCAATCTGGTAGCGTACGTTTCAATTATCATGTCCTAGTAGCGGAGGCACAAGTGAAGATGAGCGAGCGTGAGATGAGTGAAGAGATAACTGCTCCGGCAGACACCGATTTGGACACTCTGAAGCTGAAGGTGCGCCGGAGCGTTCTACTTTTAGCTTGGCCAGCAGTGGTGGAAATGGTGCTCCAGATGAGCGTAGGCATCGCCGATATGGTGATGGTCGGCCGGTTAGGAGCGGCGGCTCTGGCTTCGGTGGAGATCACCAACAGACTGATCACCATGTTTGTGGCGGTCTTCTCGGCGATCAGCACCGGGGCTACGGCTTTGGTGGCCAGGCACATCGGGGCCGAAGAGCCCCTGGAGGCCAATAAAGTGGCCCGGCAATCCTTGGTGATCGCTTTTATGATCGCCCTTCTCATCAGTGCCGTCGGACTGATCTGGGCTGAAGATTTGACCCGGTTTATGCTAATCTTTGGGGAAGAAGTGGACCAAGAGGTAGTGCTGTTAGGCAGCAAGTACCTGGCGATAGTCTCGGCTTCCCTCCCTCTGGCCATGGTCATGCTGGTGGTGAATGCCATCCTCCGGGGCGCCGGTGACACTAAGACCCCGATGTGGATCACCTTTTTCATCAACATACTGAACATCATCGGAAACTACGTCTTCATTTTCGGGAAGCTGGGTTTCCCCGCTCTGGGTGTGGCCGGCGCAGCTTTAAGCTCCGCCCTTTCCCGCTCTCTGGGCGGCCTAATTGTCCTTCTCATCATCTTCAGAGGAAACTACGTGATCAACTTAAGCCTTTCCGGTGATTACAGACCGGACTGGCAGGTGATCAAGAGAGTATTGAATATCGGCATTCCGGCTGCTTTGGAGCAGTTTGTGATGAGAGGCGGCCAGATGCTTTACGGGATGATTGTGGCGGGAATGGGTACCACAGTCATTGCTGCCCATGCCATTGCCCTTACCGCTGAGTCCTTGTCTTTTATGCCTGGCTTTGGCTTTGCTCTGGCTTCCATGACCTTGGCCGGCCAGAGCCTAGGGGCTAATGATCCGGAGCGAGCGGAGATGTCCGTGAACGAGGCGGCCAAAATCGCTATGACCAGTATGAGCATTATGGGTCTCATCTTCTTTCTCTGGGCCGAGCCGGTGATCAGCCTTTTCACCAGCGACTCTGAGGTGCTGCCGTTAGCCAGTGTTGCCCTGAGGATTGTCGCTGTCAGTCAACCGGCCTTAGCCTGGGTGATGGTGCTCTCGGGTGGCTTGAGGGGGGCGGGGGATACCCGCTATGTACTGTACATTATGGCTGCCGGAGTTTGGGGCTTCCGCATCCCCTTGGCCCAGGTTCTCGGTGTTTGGCTGGGGTTAGGTTTGGTCGGAGCCTGGTTGGCTATGATTATCGACCTTTTTGTCCGAATGGCCCTGTTTGTGCACCGGTTCCGCGGTGGAAAATGGAAGATGTTGTCTATATAGGGTTAATCCGGGAGGGATTTTGGCTGTTTTTGCAGAAAAACCTTTACAGCCTCTAAGCAAATCTGGAAGGGGACTAGGTTATGGAAAATTTGCAAATAGTTGTCTTCAAAGTCGGGGGATTAGAGTACGCAGTTGGGATAGAACAAGTCCAAGAGATCATCGACCGGGTAGAGATCACCCGGGTTCCCCACGCACCTGGGTTCATTCTTGGGGTTTTTAATTTACGGGGCAAAATTGTGCCTGCCATTGACCTGCTGGTGCGGCTTGGACTTGGATCTACCAGTCAGGATGCTCAGATTATCGTTGAGGTTTCCACTGAAAATCATACTGTCGGCATCCTCGTCGATGATGTTATAGAAACCACGGAAGTCCCCGCCACTGACATCGAACCCCCGTCAGTCATGATCGGAGATGGTAACCAGAAATACCTGAAGGGAATAGTCAAGAAGGGCAATCGTTTGATGAGCCTATTAGACCTGGATGCGCTCTTATCCAAAGAGGATTCGGCCTATACTGGGGAGAGGCAGGTGAGTTAAGCACCACAAGGTGCAAAAGAACCATGGATACGTCCCAATACTTAGGCATCTTTGTAGATGAAGCAAAAGAACACATTCAGAACATGAACGAAGGCCTTTTGGCTTTGGAGCAAGATCCAGAAGACGAAAGCACCATTGAAGTCATCTTCCGGGCTGCTCACACTCTTAAGGGAATGTCGGCAACCATGGGTTTTGACTCCATCGCCGAGCTGACCCATGCCATGGAGAATGTCTTCGACAAGATCAGGCACGCTGAGATCAAGGTCACTCCTGAGACCATGGATACCCTCTTCAAGTGTTTGGACAGCTTAGAAGAATTTTTGGCGAAAGTGGCCAACGGTGAGGAAGATTACCCAGATGTCGAAGGCCTCATCTCCGATTTGCAGGCCCGGTTGGAAGGCCGGGCCGAGGCTGCGGCTATAGCAGAAGAGGATCTGGCGGTGCCTGGGGCTGAAGAGGCGGACGACAAGGCGAGAGCCGAAGAAGCTGCCTTGTTAGAGCCGATCCTTCTGGGCGCTGATACCCTCCGGGAGATGCAGGAAGAGGTACAGAAGGGCCTCATTCCCCTGCAAATAAAAGTCACTTTAGATGAAAACTGTGTTCTTAAATCGGCCCGAGCCTACCTGGTTATCCGAAACCTGGAGGAGCGGGGCCAGATCGTCAAAGTGGTCCCTCCAGTGGAGGAGTTGGAAGAGGAGAAGTTTGATCTCTCCTTTGAACTGGTTTACCTCTCCTACTTAAACAAACCTGAGGTCCGCTCGGTCATCGAAAACATCTCCGAGATTGCCGCGGTGGATATAATAGAGTACCCCCTGGCCGATAAGGCCAAAGCCGGAGCTGAGGCCGACAAACCGGAGGGTTCTGAACCCAGTCAGGTCGAAACCGACGAGTACAAGAAGGAAACGCCCCACCAAGACAAGGGGAGAGACCACAAGTCCTCTCCCTTGCATAAAAGCAAGGTTCGCCAGACAGTACGGGTGGATATCGAGAAACTGGACGGCCTGATGAATCTCGTGGCGGAACTGGTCATCAACCGCAGCCGTCTGGCTCAGATCGGTGTTGACAACAACCAGGCTATCTTCAATGAAACCATCGGCGAGCTGGCCCAGATTACCACCGACCTGCAGAGTTTGGTGATGAAAGCCCGGATGGTTCCCATCGATCAGGTCTTCAACAGGTTCCCCCGTATGGTCAGAGACCTCTCACGGGAACTGGGTAAAGAAATTAACCTGGTGATCGAAGGCGCCGAGACCGAACTGGACCGTTCAGTGGTGGATGAAATCGGTGATCCCCTGGTCCACTTACTACGAAATGCTGCCGACCACGGCATCGAGCCGCCTGAGGAGCGAGAGAGGCTGGGCAAGCCCAGGTCCGGTACGATTAAGCTTTCGGCCCGGCACGAAGGGAACCAGGTGGTCGTAGAGATTTCCGACGACGGGGCCGGCATCGACTACGATAAGATCAGGCGTAAGGCCGTCCAAAAGGGTTTCATCACTGAGGATGAGGCCAACAACCTGACCAATGAGGAGGCGGCAAAACTACTCTTTAAATCGGGTTTCAGCACCGCTGAGAAGGTCACCGATGTCTCCGGCCGGGGTGTAGGCTTGGATGTGGTCGCCTCCAAGATTCAGGCCTTAAACGGCACCGTTGATTTAGAAAGCGAGCTTGGGAAGGGGTCGACTTTCACTATCAAACTGCCGCTGACCTTAGCCATCATTCAGGCGCTTCTGGTTAAGCTGGGGAAAAATGAGGTTTACGCTTTGCCCTTAGAGAATATTGAGGAAATCATTAATATCACCAAGGACGAACTGAAGTCGGTGCAGGGCCAGAAGTACATCCTCTACCGCGGCCAGGTCATTCCGGCTATTGATCTGTCTGAGCTCTTCGAGGTCCCTGACGCCGTGGAACACGACCAGGCTAAACGCACCATGGTGGTTATCAAAGCTGCCGGTCGCAGGCTGGGTCTGATGGTTGACGATCTCATCGGCCAGCAGGAGATTGTGATTAAGTCTTTGGACAATCTGATTAAAGACGTGGAAGGGTTTGCAGGGGCGGCGATCCTGGGAGACGGAACAGTTTCGTTAATTTTGGATGTTCTGGAGATTGCTGCCATCCAAAAACGGCTAGCCAAGGAAACCGGCGAGGTCCAGGAAGCGGCCTGTACCAGGGAATGAACGGATGACAAGAGTGGAGTTTAAACCTGTTCGGGTTTTAATCGTAGACGATTCGGTGTTTTTTCGCCGTCTGATCTCAGAAAGCATATCCAGTGACCCACGGTTCGAAGTGGCAGGCACCGCCAGAAACGGCCGGGAAGCTGTGGAGAAGGTTCTTGAGTTGGAGCCGGATGTAGTGACGATGGACATCAACATGCCGGTCATGGATGGCTTGGAGTCCTTGCACGCCATCATGGCCCAGCACCCGGTTCCGGTGGTCATGTTGAGCAGCATGGCGGTGGAGGGAGCCTATGTTACAGTCAGGGCTCTGGAGGAAGGCGCTGTCGACTTTCTGCTTAAGCCCCAGAGCTGGCAGAATGTCAGTCAAGTGTGGAAGAGTGAGCTCATCCAGAAACTCCTGGTGGCCTACAGGGCCAAGCTCTTGGTGACCGGCAGGACTCCAAGCAGCCCACCTGTCCGCCGGCCTGTCCGGGATCGTGGCTCCACACTCCGGAGGAAGATTGTGGCCATCGGCAGTTCCACCGGTGGGCCCGGGGCTCTCCGGGAAGTCCTCACCCGCCTGCCTGCTGACTTCCCCTGTGCCATCCTGGTGGTCCAGCACATGCCACCCCTATTCACCCGAACTCTGGCTGAGCGCCTTAACGCCGTTTCCGCTTTGACGGTGAAGGAGGCGGCTGCCGGAGACCTTCTGAAGCCGGGTACAGCCTATATAGCCCCTGGTGATTACCACATGGTGGTCAACCACAGCGGGACGATTATTCTCAACCAGGATCCGCCCATCGGCTCTTTAAGGCCGGCCGTGGATGTCCTCTTTGATTCAGTGGCCAAACACTACGGGGCCGGTGTGGTGGCAGCTGTTCTGACCGGGATGGGCAGCGACGGGAAACGGGGTGCCCAGCGCATCAAGGAAGAAGGTGGAGTCGTCTTGGCTCAGTCGGAGAAGACTTGTGTGGTCTATGGGATGCCCAGAGCGGTGGTGGAGGCTGGGCTGGCAGATGAAATAGTTCCCCTGCCTAAGATGGCCGAGGAGATCCAAAGATATTGCCAGTAAGGGGCCTTCTACTGGGCCTCTTTTATTTTTCGGACCAGCAGTTTATCCTTGAGAGCAGAAACCGTAGCCTGACTGGTGTTTACCGGCAAGGCAACGGTAAGGTGGACCGTGGCTCCGAAGTCCTGGTGAGTTATTTGGCCACCTGCCTGCTCCAGGTAATACTGGACGCTGTTCAAGTTAGGGTATTCCACTTCCAGGAGGTAGGACTCTGTGATTGGTTTGATTTTGATCCCGGCCTCTTCTAGCACTTTTGTAGCGGTTTCACCGTAAGCTTCAATCAAACCTCTGACTCCCAACTTTTTTCCACCAAAATACCTGGTTACCACGACCACTGTATTTGTCAGGTCAAGGCGTTGGATGGCGCCTAAGATTGGCTTGCCGGCGGTGCCGGAGGGTTCACCGTGGTCGTGAAAGTGGACCTCTTCTGTTTTCCCCCAGCCTACTCGGTAGGCGTAGCAGTTGTGGGTGGCCTGGTTGTGTTCGGCCCGGATTTTAGCGATGAATTCTTGGGCCTCGGCGCTGGTTTCCACTTCCTGAGTATGGCCGATGAAGATGGATTTTTCGATCTTGATTTCCACTGTAGCCGGTTTGGCTACGGTTTTATATTCAGTGATTTCCATGCCATATTTCTTTCCACCACGGGTTCGGTTTATCCTCTCTAGTAAAGGCGAGGTTGTTCCGAATTAGATTGTATATAATAACTTGAAGGAGGTACTACAATGAGCAAACCAAAGCTGCAACAGTCCTACGATGTGATTATTGTGGGAGCCGGTCCCGCGGGAATTTTCGCCGCTCTCAAACTGGTGGAGGATACCAAACTCAAGGTTTTACTGGTCGAAAAAGGTCCTGGGATCAAGGGACGCATCTGCCCTTCGGCGGAGAAAAAGATCACCTGCATACGGTGTGAACCCTGTCGAGTTGTTTCCGGTTGGGGCGGAGCCGGCGCTCTCAGTGACGGGAAGCTCACCCTGTCGGCGGATGTCGGCGGCAACCTGGAGGACTACATCGGCCGCAACCGCCTGGAGGATTTAATTCAAGAGGTTGATGCCATTTACCGGCGGTTTGGGGCTCCTGAGGAGCTGCACGGCACCGATCAGGAGAAAATCGCTGAACTGGCCCGCCAGGCAACCCTGGCCGAACTTCGCTTGGTCAATTCCAAGGTCAGGCACCTGGGAACCGGACGGACCATAAATATTTTAGAGGCGATGTTTGAGTACCTGAAGGACAAAATGGATATCGCTCTCAACACAGAGGTTGCCCGCCTGATCGTCAAAGACGGGAAGGCGTTGGGGGTCGAGCTCTCTGACGGCGTGATAATAGAGGGCAAGTATATTGTGGTGGCTCCGGGCCGGGCCGGTGCGGAGTGGTTGGCGAAAGAGGCTGCTGACCTCAAACTCAGCCTGGCAGTGAACCCGGTGGATATTGGGGTCAGGGTGGAACTGCCGGCGGCGGTCATGGAAAAGGTGACCGATGTGGTCTGGGAGGCCAAACTGATCTACCACTCGGCCACCTTCGATGATAAGGTCAGAACCTTCTGCATGTGCCCTTACGGGGAAGTGGTGACTGAAAATAACGACGACCTGATTACCGTCAACGGGCACAGTCACGCCGAAAAACGCACTGAGAACACCAATTTTGCCTTGCTGGTCAGCAAGAACTTCACTGAACCCTTTAAGGAACCGATAACTTACGGCCGCTACATCGCCGGGCTGGCCAACCTCCTTGGCGGCGGGGTAATAGTTCAGCGCCTGGGCGACCTGCTGGACGGCCACCGCAGCACCAAAGACAGGCTGAAAAAGGGTTTGGTCAGGCCGACGCTCCAAGACGCTACCCCCGGAGATTTGAGCCTGGTCTTTCCCTATCGCCACCTGGTCAATTTGTTAGAAATGCTCAAGGCTTTGGACAAATTGGCACCTGGGGTTTACTCCCGGCATACCCTCCTCTATGGCGTGGAAGTCAAGTTTTACTCATCTCGGCTTAACCTCAATAACCAGCTGGAAACTCAGGTTCAAAACTTGTTTGCGGTGGGCGACGGAGCCGGTGTCACCCGGGGCCTCATCCAAGCTTCCGCCAGCGGAATGATTGTGGCCCAAGCCATTGAGGCCCGAAGTGGAAAAAATAGTTATTAGCTATTGCATTCAGGCTTGGAGTGGTCTATAATAAAGTCAAAAGGTAAAAGTAAGGTCAAAAAGTGAGGAGAAGGGGGCGATTTCCATCAGCAATCTCAGCAATCTGATCCAACAGTACATCGCCAGACTCCTCGCGGAAAGCGCCCACGGGATCGCCGAATTCAACCGTAAAGAATTGGCGGAGAAGTTTCGCTGCGCTCCTTCCCAGATCAACTACGTGCTGGAGACCCGCTTTTCCCAGGATCACGGCTTCATTATCGAGAGCCGCCGGGGCGGTGGTGGTTTCATTAGGATCATCCGGCTGGACTCAGCCGAGAGTGAGCCCACCGATGAGCGGTTTTGGCAGGACCTCTCCCAGCCCATGTCCTTTAAAAAGGCCGAGGTGATTCTGGAACGCTTGGTGGACCAGGGGGCCATCAGCAAACGAGAGGCTACTTTGATCACCAGGGTGCTAAAAGAGGAGACTGAACAGATCCAGACCCCCTTTGGTGATGTGGTCAGGTCTTTGATTATGCGGAGCGTCTTATTTGTGGTGCTTAATGCAAAGGA
Organism: Bacillota bacterium; assembly: GCA_017656135.1. Lineage (GTDB taxonomy): Bacteria > Bacillota > UBA5301 > UBA5301 > UBA5301 > JACDOJ01. Next base: position 10,263 of record JACDOJ010000018.1, read on the forward strand.
GGATTAGCCATGCTGTGTGAACGATGTGGAGTACGTCCGGCCACCATCTCTTTTACCCAGGTCATCAATGGGGTGAAAAGCGAAGCCCATCTTTGCAGCGAGTGTGCTGCCGAATTGGGGGATTTCGGTATTGGTTCAGGGTTAGATTTTTCCTTTCAAAACTTCCTAACCGGTATGCTAAACCAAGGGGGCTGGCTTAACCCCTTTCCGGCCACCGGGGATTTCACCTGCCCTACCTGCGGCTTGACCTACGAGCGGTTTCGGGAAACCGGAAGATTAGGATGTGCCGACTGCTACCAGGCCTTTCACGATCAACTTATTCCGCTTTTGCGCCGGATTCAGAGCGGTACCCAGCACCAGGGAAAGGTCCCCGGCAAAGCCCAAAAGGAAACCGAAGCCGGCAGCAAGCTGGAGCAGCTCCAGGCTGAACTGAAAAAAGCCGTAGAGGAGGAAAACTACGAGCGGGCGGCTGAGCTCAGGGATGCCATTCAGGAGTTAAAGGCTAAGAAGGAGGGCCACCAGTAATGAACTTGCGGAAGCTGTTCGCGGAGCATCTCAGTTCTTGGATTATGGAGATGGGGCCTGAAGGTGATGTGGTGCTTTCCAGCCGCGTCCGCCTAGCCCGCAATCTCAAAGGGTACAAATTTCCGTCCATAGCCAGCCAGGAGGAACTGGCCAAAGTATTGTCTGCGGTGGAAAAGTTCATTACTAAGAGCGAGCGGGAGTTAAAGCTCCTGCGTCTGGGAGGTTTGGATGCCCTCTCCCGGCAGGAACTTGTTGAGAAGTACCTGATCAGTCCGGAGCATGCCAAGGATTCGCCCAGCAAGGGGGTGGCCCTGGATGCCAAGGGCGAGATCAGCGTGATGGTCAATGAAGAGGACCACCTGAGGCTGCAGGTCATCAAACCTGGCCTGGCCATTGAAGACGCCTATAAGATAGCCAATAAGGTTGATGACGAGTTCGAGTCCGCCTTGGATTACGCCTTCTCTTCCCAGTTCGGGTATTTGACTGCCTGTCCCACCAATGTGGGGACCGGAATGCGGGCCTCGGTGATGCTCCATCTGCCGGGTATTGTTTCTCTGGGTCAAATCGAGCGGGTTGCCACAGCCTGCTCCAAGCTGGGCTTGGTTGTCCGAGGCCTGTATGGAGAAGGAACGGCCTCCAAAGGAAACATCTTTCAAATCTCTAACCAATTGTCGCTGGGCTTTTCGGAACAGGAAATATTGAGCCATCTCCACTCCGTCAGCCAGCAGATAATTGAAGAGGAGAGAAAGAGCCGACAGAGACTCTATGAGGAGAACAAAATCGAATTCGAGGATCAGATCTACCGCGCGTACGGTGTGCTGATGTACGCCCGCCGCATGGACTCCAGTGAGGCCTTGGAGCTTCTCTCCCGGTTGAAGCTGGGGATTGACCTAGGGGTGGTCAAGGATCTGGAACCGGTCATCCTCAAGGAACTGGTGGTAGCAATTAGGCCGGCTATACTGCAGAAGATAGTCGGTTTAACCCTGGAGCCAGGGGAAAGAGATCAGAAACGAGCAGAGATTATCCGGGAAAGATTATCCCAATCCAATTGACAGGGGGTACAGTGGATGTTCGGAAGATTCACGGAAAGAGCTGAAAAAGTTATCTTGTTATCCCAGGATGAGGCCCGCAGGCTAGGCCACAATGTGGTCGGTACGGAACACCTCCTGTTGGGTTTGGTCCGAGAGGGACAGGGTATTGCCGCCAAGGTATTGCAGTCGCTAGGTGTTAGCTTGGACCAAGTCAGGGGAGAGATTGAAAAGGTCATCGGCCGAGGTGAAGAAATGGTCACCGGCAAAATTGGGTTTACACCTCGGTCCAAGCGGGTTATGGAGTTGGCTCTGGATGAGGCCAGAACCCTGGGGCACAATTACATTGGCACCGAGCACATTCTCCTGGGCTTGCTCCGAGAGGGTGAGGGTGTGGCCTCCAAGGTCTTAAAGAACCTGGGCGTGGATATCGGGAAAGCCCGGCAAAAAACCTTGGAACTCCTGGGATCTTACTACGGCTTAGGAAACGCCCCGAGTCCCGGGCAGCCAGGGGCCGCCCAGCCCCAAGGACAGAACCGGCGGACCAATACACCCACTTTAGACCAGTACGGCCGAGATTTGACGGAACTGGCCAAAGCTGATAAGCTCGACCCGGTGATCGGCCGGGCCAAGGAGATTGAACGGGTCATCCAGGTGCTGAGCCGCCGAACCAAGAATAACCCGGTCCTCATCGGCGAACCTGGTGTCGGCAAGACCGCCATTGTGGAAGGGCTGGCCCAGCAGATCGTCAATGGCGACGTCCCTGAGGTCCTCCAGGATAAGCGCGTGGTTACTCTGGATATGGGGTCGTTGGTGGCCGGCTCCAAGTACCGGGGTGAGTTCGAGGAGCGGTTAAAAAAGGTGATGGATGAGATCCGCCAGGCCGGCAATGTGATTCTGTTCATTGACGAGATGCACACCATCATCGGCGCCGGAGCGGCGGAAGGGGCCATCGATGCCTCCAACATCTTGAAGCCTGCTCTGGCTCGTGGTGAGCTCCAAACCATCGGTGCCACCACTCTGGATGAATACCGGAAGTACGTGGAGAAAGACCCGGCACTGGAACGTCGCTTCCAGCCGGTGATGGTTGATGAGCCCACACAGGAAGAGGCCATCGCCATCCTTGAGGGGCTCAGAGACCGGTATGAAGCCCATCACCGGGTGAAAATCACTGACGAGGCCATCCGGCAAGCAGTGCTTCTCTCTGACCGGTACGTCTCTGATCGGTTCTTGCCGGATAAGGCCATAGACCTCATCGATGAAGCCAGCTCTCGGGTAAGGCTTCGGGCTTTGGAGCCCTCCGAAGGTATCAAGAAACTTCAGGATGAGATTCGGGCAGTGGAGCTGGAAAAGGAAGAGGCCGTCAAAAACCAAGAATTTGAAAAGGCTGCCCAGCTTAGAGATAAAGAACAACAGTTGAAAGACTCCCTGAAGCAGATGAAGAGCGAATGGGAGCAACAGCGCAGCCGCCAGGTTGGGGAAGTGACGTCCGAGGATATCGCTGCTGTGGTGGCTAGCTGGACCGGCATCCCGGTGACGAGGCTGGAAGAGGATGAGAGTGAACGTCTCCTCCGTCTCGAAGAGATCCTGCACAAGCGGGTTATCGGCCAGGAGGAGGCGGTGAGCTCGGTGGCCAAAGCCATCAGGCGGTCCAGGGCCGGTCTCAAGAATCCCAAACGACCTATCGGTTCTTTCATCTTCTTGGGACCCACCGGGGTTGGTAAAACCGAGTTGGCCAGGGCCTTGGCGGAAGCCCTGTTCGGTGATGAAGATGCCATCATCCGGATTGACATGTCCGAATACATGGAACGCCACGCAGTTTCCCGGCTAATCGGGTCCCCGCCCGGTTACGTCGGTTTTGAGGAAGGCGGCCAGTTGACTGAGAAGGTACGCCGGAGACCCTACTCGGTAGTGCTCTTTGACGAAATTGAAAAGGCCCATCCCGAGGTCTTCAATGTGCTGCTCCAGGTTTTAGAGGATGGCCGACTTACCGACGGTAAGGGAAGAACGGTGGACTTCCGGAACACCGTTCTGATTATGACCTCTAACGTAGGGGCTGCGGACATTAAAAAGACGACTCTTGGTTTCCGGACAGTAGGGGATCAAGAGCAAAAAGACGAATACGAAAGAATGAAGAGCCGGGTCATGGAAGATTTGCGCAAGACCTTCCGGCCTGAGTTCTTGAACAGGATTGACGAGATCATCGTTTTCCATGAACTTACCAAGGAGGAACTGGAGCAGATTGTCGGCCTGATGGTCGAGGAGTTCAAAAAGAACGCAGCTGATATGGGCCTTAAGATCGAGGTGACGCCTGAGGCACAAAGGTTGCTTCTGGAGAAGAGCTATCAGCCGGAGTACGGTGCCCGGCCTCTGCGCAGGGCGCTGGAACAGCTGATTGAAAACCCGTTAGCCGAACGGATGCTGCAGAAGGACTTCGATAAGGACAGTAAAATTGTGGTCACAGCAGAAGACGGCGAGATAAAGTTCACTACCCAAAACTTGACTGAGAGTTCAGTTTAGGGGGTGTACCAATGCCAGAAGAAAAGGTCAACTGGGTGACCGTTTACCAAGGCCTAGAGTCTTACGATACCTTGGAGGTGAAGAACTTACTGCAGGAGGCGGGGATACCCTGCCGGTTGCAAGGAGACCGGTTGGTTCAGGTCCCTGCTAAACGGGCGGCTACGGCAAAGGAGTTAGTTGACGCTCGCCCCGACAAGGCCGATTTCTAAGGAGAGAGTAATCCGGTGAAGAAAGTCCGAACAATCTTCGTCTGTTCAGAGTGCGGTACCGAGACCCAGAAATGGTTCGGGCGCTGTCCGGGTTGCCAGGCTTGGAACACACTGGTGGAAGAGAAAGTTAATACTGACCGGGTCGAGACAGGGCGGCCCGGTCTCTCTCTTGCTGGGGATTCGGAGCCGGTGAGTATTACCATGGCCCGGGGCAGTGAGAAGGAACGGATCAAGACCGGCATTACCGAACTGGACAGAGTCTTAGGTGGTGGAGTCGTCCCCGGCTCCCTGGTGCTGGTGGGCGGTGAACCGGGCATCGGCAAATCTACCCTTCTTTTGCAGGTAGCATGCCTATGGGCTGAAAAAAACGGTGCCGTGCTCTACGCTTCCGGAGAGGAATCGGTGGAACAGATCAAGCTGCGGGCCAACCGAATCGGCAGTCTCAGTGATGACCTGTACGTGGTCACCGAAAACAACATCGAACGTATTGCCCAAATGGCGGACAAGCTTGAACCCACCCTCCTGATCTTGGACTCGGTCCAAACTGCCTATTCTTCTGAATTGACCTCTGTGCCGGGCAGTGTGGCCCAGGTTCGCCAGGTTACTGCCGTCATCTTGGAGTGGGCTAAAAGTAAAGGGATCCCGGTGCTCTTGATCGGTCACGTCACTAAAACTGGGTCACTGGCCGGTCCGAAGGTACTCGAGCACATGGTGGATACCGTTTTGAACTTCGAAGGGGACAGTGCCCACATCTATCGGATTCTCCGCAGCACTAAGAACAGATTTGGTTCCACCCAGGAGATAGGGGTTTTTGAGATGCAGGAAACCGGGTTGAGTGAGGTGGCCAACCCCTCCCAACTCTTCATCGGCCAGCGGGCCGCCGGGGCCACCGGCTCCACTGTGGTTTCCACCATCGAGGGAACCAGGCCGATCCTCGTGGAAATCCAGGCCTTGGTGACAAAGGCCGGGTTTGCCAGTGTGCCGCGCCGGCAGAGCATCGGGTTCGACCACGCCCGGGTGGCGATATTACTGGCGGTATTGGATAAAAGGGCTGGACTGCATCTGGAGAACCAAGATGTTTACGTCAATGTGGCCGGCGGTGTTCGGGTTGTTGAGCCCGCAGCTGATCTGGGAGTTTGTTTGGCCATCGCTTCCAGCTTCAGGAATCTTCCTTTAGACCCTGGGCTATGTATTATAGGGGAGGTGGGCCTATCAGGTGAAATTCGGAGAGTGAGCCGTCTGGAACTGCGTTTGGCTGAGGCGGCTAAATTGGGTTTCACCAAGGCGTTGGTTCCTGCAGCCAACTTTGCTGAATGTAAAGGTATGGAAAGGTTAAAAACGGAAGGTGTTGAAAATATCAGAGAGGCCTTGGAGTTTGCGGTCGGCAGGTGAGCTAGGGAGGAGTACAAGCTATGGCTGATTATCCCAATTACGATGAAAAACTCTTTGAAACCTTGCGGATGGTAGCACCCGGCACAGACCTTTACGAAGGATTGGAAAACATACTGCGGGCAAAAACCGGTGCTCTGATCGTAGTGGGAGACTCCGAAGAGGTTATGAGCCTCTGTGACGGCGGCTTCCGAATTGACAGTGAGATGCAGCCGACGGCCTTATATGAACTGGCCAAGATGGATGGGGCTATTGTCCTCTCCCGAGATGCCAAGCGGATTCTTTTGGCCAACACTCAGCTGATACCCAATCCCCTGATCCCCTCCATGGAGACCGGCACCAGGCACAGAACGGCCCAACGGGTAGCGGTGCAAACCGGTGAGCTGGTGATCTCCATCAGCCAGCGCCGGAACATAATCACCTTGTACCGGGGGAGCAACAAGTACATCCTCCACGACATCAGCGTTATCTTGGCCAAGGCCAATCAGGCCCTTCAGACCTTGGAGAAGTACAAGAGCGTCCTTGAGGAGGTCTTGACCAACCTAACCGCTTTGGAGTTCGAAGATCTGGTCACGGCCATGGATGTGGCTACGGCCATCCAAAGAGCTCAAATGGTCTTTAGGATCTCCAAAGAGATCGAGCGTTACATCTGTGAGCTGGGGACGGAAGGTCGACTGGTCAGTATGCAGCTGGAAGAGTTGATGGTGGATATCGAAGATGAAGGCCTTCTGGTCATCAGGGATTACAAGAGCCCTGAGGAGAAACGCCAGCCGGAGGAGATCTGGAACCTTCTTTCCAAGTGGTCCTCGGAAGATCTTTTGGATCTCAACCTGATCACCCGGGCCCTAGGCCACGGCGGCAGTATGAATGCCTTAGAAACCCTGTTGACCCCGAGAGGCTTTCGGACCCTGTCCAAGATTCCCCGGCTGCCGATGCCGGTCATCGAAAACCTGGTGGAGACCTTTGGCTCTCTGCCCCGGGTTTTGGATGCCTCCATCGAAGAACTGGATGATGTGGAGGGCATCGGAGAAGTCCGGGCCAGAGCCATTAAAGAAGGCCTGCGCCGCTTGCGGGAACAGGCCTTGATTGATCAACATATCTAATTGTCCTTCTTGTCTACAGCAGGTTGAAGGTACCCAGGGTTGCCACCCTGCTGTACTCTTTGGAAAGCACTTCTTCCATATCCAGCCCTAAGAGATCACAGAGGGCTGCCAGATAGAACTGGGTCTGCCCCATCTCGCTTTCGATAACCTCCCGGCAGTGGTCGCAGAGACTGCCTTCTAAATGGGTATCCATGAAGGCTTTCAGTTTGCTGTAGGAATCTAATTCTGGGGGGAAATTCTGCCGACCTGCTTTGACCCTGACACAACCGCAGCAGGTAACCGATTTGGCTACTGCTCTGTTCACCCTGGCACAGGCCTCTTGAAGTTTAGAAGTGACGTCGAGAATGCTCTTGTGGCGGATGAGACAATCGGAGACTGTTCGCTGAAACTTGTCGTAACTGACCTCCTCCACTACTAGCCACCCCTTTCCAGTCGTCTAATTAGATTATAGGCACGCCGGAAAATTGTTGTCAAGAAAACCTTATTGGTTACCTGGATTAATATTATTGACAACCTACCATAACAGTGATATAATACTTCTTTTTATTGACATTATTAGAGGGGTAGAGTACAATTAAAGTTAGGGCTACTATTCCATCACTCTGGAAAGGAACGGAGGCTAAAGAATGTTTAATGTCGGGGACCGGGTGGTTTATCCGATGCACGGAGCCGGGATCATCGAGTCCATCGAGGAGAGGGAAGTGCTCGGCGAGAGGCAGAGCTACTACATTATGCACCTTCCTGTTGGGGATATGAAAGTCATGGTTCCGGTGAATGCAGTGGAAGAAATCGGCCTCAGGGAGGTCATCGGTCCTGCGGAGGTAGAGAAAGTCCTGGAGATTCTCGACGGTGAGAAGAGCAAGATGTCCGCGAACTGGAACCGGCGGTACCGGGCCAATATGGAGAAGATCAAGTCAGGAGATATCTTCGAATTGACTGAAGTGGTTAGGAACCTCTCTCTGCGGGATCGGGAAAAAGGCTTATCTACCGGCGAACGCAAGATGTTGGAGAACGCGCGGCAGATCCTCATCAGCGAACTGGCCTTGGCCCAAAACCTGACCGAAGAAGAGGTCATCGATATGATCGACGGAGTTTTGAAGAACGAAAAGGCGTCCAGTGAATAATTGCTGAAGTGGGAACTAATTGGGCGGCTTGTTCGATTTATACTTAGAGGGAGAGGGGGTGAAGAAGCTGGATAGGTTCTTCCGCCTTTTCTTCTTGGTTCTTGGGGCCCTGATCGGGTTCAACTTGGTGGGAGACGGTGTGCCGGTGATCTTCAGAGACGGCACCAGTTGGCAAATGGCAACAGTGGCCGTCAGCAGGGAGACAGTAATTATTGCCGTCATCCTGGGAGCAGTGATAGGCGCTTTGAGTTCACCCTTTTTCGTCCGCTGGATCCGGGAAACGGTCACAGTCATCCTTAGTTACCTGCACAAAATGCCGATTTCCGATATTATTGCCGGAGCAGTAGGCATGGTAGTAGGTTTGTTGATCGCCTTTCTCCTAACCATGTCGTTTCCTGAGCATGTGCCGTTCGTCGGTGATTACCTACCGGTCCTGATCACTTTGTTGTTCGGATACATCGGTATGGCTCTTTTTGTCAGGAAACGCGAGGAATTATTTGGGTTATTCAATATTGGCGTACCCAAAGGGCCTGTAGGAACTAGAGGAGATGGCGGCAATGAGTGTTATTGCCTGTCACCGAAGATTTTAGATACCAGCGTTATCATTGACGGCCGCATATTTGATATCTGCCAGAGCGGTTTCATCGAGGGCGATCTGATTGTACCTGGGTTCGTCCTGGAGGAAATCCAGCATATTGCGGACTCAGCCGATACCTTGAAGCGCAACCGGGGCCGGCGTGGCCTGGATATCCTCAACAGGATGCAGAAAGAGCTGCCTGTGGAGGTCCGGATTGTTCAACGGGATTACCCGGATATCGCTGAGGTTGACTCGCGCATCGTGCAACTGGCCCGGGATATGCGGGGCAAGGTTTTGACTAACGATTACAACCTGAACAAAGTCTGTGAACTACAGGGTGTAGAAGTTTTAAACATCAATGAGCTCGCCAATGCCGTTAAACCGGTGGTTCTACCTGGAGAAGAGATGGCCGTTCAGGTCATCAAAGATGGGAAGGAGGCCGGTCAGGGCGTGGCCTACTTGGATGATGGCACCATGATCGTGGTGGACGGTGGGCGTCGTCACATTGGGGAAACCGTCGAGGTGGTGGTGACTAGTGTCCTGCAAACAGCGGCGGGCAGAATGATTTTTGCCAAGCCCAAAGTGGCGGCTGAAAAAGTTGCGCAAGCTTAAGTATTCTTGTTTCTAAGGCCCCCTATGGGGCCTTTGCTATGTATCAGGAGGAGATTGTAAACATGATTGCAGCCATTATCCCAGCCGCAGGCACCGGCAGCCGGATGGGCTCTAAAGTCAACAAACAGTTTCTGAACCTAGGGGGAATGCCGGTGGTGGCCAGGACCCTGGCGGTCTTCAAAGAACTTCCTGAGGTAAGTGAGATCATCCTGGTCTTTCATCCGGCGGAGTTGGAGTTCGCACGCCGGGAGATAGTACAAGTCTACGGCGATAGGCGGACGAAGGCGGTGGCCGGCGGGGAAACCCGTCAGGAGTCGGTGCAGCGGGGTCTTGCTGCTCTGCATCCCGATTGCGATCTGGTGGTGATCCACGACGGAGCCCGGCCGCTAGTTGGGGCAGAGGTGATCAGGGCTGTGCTCCAGGCTGCCACAGCCGATGGTGCAGCCATTGCCGCAGTGCCGGTTAAGGATACCATCAAAATCGTGGGGAACGGTGTAGTCACTAGCACTCCACCCCGGGATAGGCTGTGGGCGGCTCAGACTCCCCAAGCCTTCCGGCGGGAACTGATTGAAAGGGCCCACGCCTTAGCTGGAGGCGAAGCCACTGACGATGCAGCTTTAGTTGAGAAACTTGGGCATCCTGTTACTGTGGTGCGGGGTTCCTACAAGAATATCAAGATCACTACACCGGAAGATCTGGTTTTGGCGCAGGCCTTTCTAGGGGAGGAAGTTTCTTGACATGCGGGTAGGAATAGGCTATGATGTTCACCGGCTGTCTGAGGGGAGAAGACTGATTTTAGGGGGAGTGGAGATCCCCTATCACCTTGGTCTTCTCGGCCACTCAGATGCGGATGTGCTCCTGCATGCGGTGATGGATGCTCTCTTGGGCGCAGCCGCCCTGGGAGATATCGGGGTATACTTTCCCGACACCGACCCAGCTTACAAAGGGACTGACAGCCTGGAGCTACTGGCCAAAGTGGCCGGCCTCATTAAGCAAGCTGGCTTCCAAGTTGTCAACATAGACAGTGTAATCATCGCCCAGGCCCCGAAGCTTGCACCCTACATCGCTAAAATGAGAGAGAACATCGCGTGGAAGCTAGGGGTAGACCCCCAGCGGATAGGGGTCAAAGCTACGACTACCGAGAAGTTGGGTTTCACCGGAAGAGGAGAAGGAATTGCCGCTCAGGCTGTTTGTTTACTGGAATAGAGGCGAAGGAGTGAGCTGAAATGCTGGTTAAAGAAGTTAAGGACTGGATGCAGACTTTCCCTGCGAAGATTCGGCACCATGCTACCATCGAAGAGGCCAGGGACTTAATGATCACCCATAAACTTGGCCGCGTCATCGTAGTGGATGAGAATGACAAGATCATGGGGATACTGACCGACAGCGACGTTCTGGCGGCCCGGGACCACAACGCCAAGGTGGAGGAAGTGATGACTCCCGTGGTGGTTTCGGTACACGAGAACCAGACAGTGCGGGAAGCGGGTCGGCTCTTAGTGGAGAATCAGATCACCGGTGTTCCGGTAGTCAACTCCCAGGGTCAGGTGGTTGGTCTTTTGACTGCCCGGGATATTCTCAAGGGCTACTTGGCCGATGAGGACCAGGTTCGTTTGAGCATGGAGACCTTAGCTATTAATCTGGCCATGACCAGGCACCGGGAGGATGAACGCTACTGGCTGGAGCGGGCCAAACACTTCGGTTACCGGGCGGCCATCACCCAGGTCGGGGCGAGTCCGGATAAGCTGGCCACCAAACTTAGGGAGAGCACCATCGCGGCGGCCATTGCCCGCAAGGTTATCTCAGAGGACTCCCGGGAGAAAATAGCCGTTTCCCAGGCGGTCCGGGATGCCTACTCCCAACTGGCTTTGATTAATCCTGGGTTAGGCGGCGGTTTCAAGATCTCGGTGACCAGAGGTGACGGCCGGATTTCCGTGGCTGTCTTCGGTCGTTTTGGGCACGCTCTGGCAGATGGTCCAGAGCAGATCGCAGTAGGCTACAGTGTGATTTAGGAGGCTAAGCATGGAGGGTGAGATCAGGGCCCGGTTCGCCCCGAGCCCAACAGGATTGCTGCATATTGGCAATGTGCATACAGCCATTTTCACTTGGCTTTTTGTCCGGCATAACCAGGGAAAGTTCATCCTACGGATTGAGGATACTGACCGCAGCCGGTCGACCCAGGAGTACGAAGAGATGCTCTTGGACGACCTGGCTTGGTTGGGTTTGGACTGGGATGAGGGGGTAGATGTCGGCGGCCCTTATGGTCCCTACCGGCAGACTGAACGGATGGAGCTCTACCGGCACTACGCTCAAAAGCTCTTGGCCGAGGGGTGGGCTTACGAGTGTTACTGTAGCCAGGAGGAGTTGGAGGCGGAAAGGGCCCGGGCCGTCCAGGAAGGACGGGCGCCTCGCTACTCCGGACGCTGCCGGAAGCTCACTGACGAGGAGCGGGAGGCCTACCGGAAGGTTGGCAGGAGGCCCGTCATCCGGTTTAAGACCCCGCCGGGAGAACAGATCGTGGTCAAAGACCTGATTCGTGGGGAGATCACCTTTAATACTAGCGATTTAGATGACTTCATCATTGTACGTTCGAACGGCATGCCCCTCTACAATTTTGCCGTGACCATCGATGACTTGACCATGAAGATCAGTCACATCGTTCGGGCGGATGAACACATTTCCAACACCCCGAGGCAGCTTTTGATTTACCGGGCCTTAGGGGAAACTCCCCCGGTTTTTGCCCATGTCTCCATGCTTTTGGGACCGGACCGGTCGAAGCTCTCCAAACGTCACGGAGCCACCTCCTTACGAGAGTACCGGGAGAAGGGTTACTTGCCGGATGCCATCTTCAACTATCTGGCAATCCTGGGCTGGAGTCTTCCTGATGATCGGGAGTTTGCTACCAGAGAGGAACTAATCCGGTTGTTCGACTTGACCAGGGTGAGCCGGGCTCCGGCGGTTTTTGACCCGGAGAAGGCGGCTTGGATGAACGGGGTGTATATCAGGCAGATGGATCTAGATACCCTGACAGACTTGGCCCTGCCCTTCTTCCAGAAGGCGGGGCAGATAACTGCCGACAGGGACGTCGATCGCCAGTGGCTCCAAGGAGTCATCGACCTGGTCCGGGATGGGGTGACTTCTCTTAGCCAGCTCCCAGCTGCAGCTGAGCTTTTCTTCGAGGCTGAACCCAGCTATGAAGAGCAGGCCCTGGCGGTTTTGCAGAAGGAAGGGGTCAGGGAGGTTCTGGTTGAGTACAGAGAGCGAATTCCCCAGTGGCCGTCTTTCGACCCAGAGACCGTTGCCACTGAGATGAAGCGGGTTCCGAAAGATCTGGGTCTTAGCGTTGGAAAGGCCCTGCGCCCGCTGCGCGCTGCTCTTACCGGCCGGGTTTCCGGACCGGAGCTGAACTACATCGTCAGCTTGTTGGGGAAGGAGGCCGTCCTGGCCAGGCTGGAATACGTCATTAATAACCTGTTGACATAGATACGGGATGTAGTGGTATAATGTTGTCATGAATCCTGAGTAGAATAGTCGGATTTCACAGGCGAGGAACAGGCTAAGTAGGGTGGAGGTCAAGTGGCACAGAGACTGCGAGGCCGGAGGCTGTGAGCCTGCAGGTCACTTCTCGACCCGAATTGCACCTGGGAGCCGGCGGCTTGCGTATAAAAAAACCGCCCGGGTGGCCACGTTATAGGCCAAAAGAGGGGGGGCTCTTCTTTAGGAGAGCTCAAACAGAGTGGAAACGCGGAAACACTTCGTCTCTGTGTAGGCAGCGACGAAGTTTTTTTCATGAATGGGACCGGAAAGGAGCTGGTAGGTATGCTTAAGACGCTGAAAGCGGATATCAGAGCAGTTTTTGAGCGGGATCCTGCCGCCCGCAGTTATCTTGAGGTCCTGCTCTGTTACCCTGGACTGCATGCCCTCATCTTTCATCGGCTAGCCCACTGGCTCTATAACCATAATTTAAAGCTTCTGGCCAGGCTGATCTCCCACTTCAGCAGATTTCTTACCGGCATCGAGATCCACCCAGCGGCCAAGATCGGCTCCGGCGTTTTCATCGACCATGGGATGGGGGTCGTCATTGGGGAGACCTGCGAGATCGGGAATAATGTTACTATCTACCAGGGAGCAACTTTAGGCGGAACCGGTAAGGAAAAAGGCAAGCGTCACCCCACCATCGGAGATGGCGTGGTCATCTCCGCAGGAGCCAAGGTCTTAGGTGGCTTCCGTGTAGGTGAGAACGCTAAAATCGGTGCCGGGGCCGTAGTACTTAAGGAAGTCCCTTCAAACTGCACTGTGGTCGGTGTTCCCGGTCGGGTAGTGGTGTACAATGGGAAACGAGTTGGGGTAGACTTGGACCATGACAAGGTGCCTGATCCTGAGGAGAAAATGTTCCGCTGCCTGCTGAAGACCATCGACAACCTGGAAAATAAAATTGAGTCCTTAGAGGAAGAATTACGGGCACTTAGAGAAGAAAAAGAATTTAAGGCCAGATTCGATGGGGAGGTCGTCTGATGCTCAGACTGTATAACACTCTCACTCGCCAAAAAGAAGAGTTTAAACCACGGGACCCGGGCAAAGTCGGTATCTATGTCTGCGGCGTGACGCCATACGCCTATACCCATCTCGGTCACGCCCGGGTTTCGGTGCTCTGGGATGTCTTCAAACGTTATCTGGAATACAAGGGCTTTGAGGTCACCCTGGTCCAAAACTTCACCGATGTGGATGATAAGATAATTGCCAAGGCCAACTCTGAGGGGGTCGAGGCCAAGGAAATAGCCGAGAGGTATATCGCGGACTACTTTGAAACCATGGCCGCTCTCGGGGTGCGTCCGGCGGATAAATACCCCCGGGTTACCCAGGAGATTCCTGATATTATCGAGGTTATCCAGGGCCTGATTGACAAAGGGCATGCTTACGCTGCCGGGGGAGACGTTTATTTTGACGTCTCCAGTTTTCCTGGTTATGGTAAACTCTCCGGGCGGACTTTAGAGGAGATGGAGGCCGGTGCCAGGGTGGAGGTGAGCCCACTCAAAAGGGATCCCTTGGACTTCGCCCTCTGGAAAGCGGCCAAACCTGGTGAACCGGCTTGGGATAGTCCGTGGGGAAAGGGTCGGCCGGGCTGGCACATTGAGTGCTCGGTGATGAGCCTGAAGTATTTAGGTGAAAGTTTTGATATCCATGGCGGCGGTTTAGACTTGGTCTTTCCCCATCATGAGAACGAAATAGCCCAGTCCGAAGCCTATACCGGGGCCACTTTCGCCCGGTTTTGGGTTCACAACGGCATGGTTCAAGTGGATAAAGAGAAGATGTCCAAATCCATCGGCAACACCACTGCGGTCCGAGAAGTCATTAAAAAGTGGGATCCTTTTTTGATCCGGTTCTTCTTAATTTCAACCCACTACCGGAGCCCGGTCAACTTCAGTCCTGAAGAGTTGGCTGCTGCCGGTAAGGGCTGGGAGCGCCTGGTTGCCGCGGCCAAACGCCTGGAGCAAGTTGCCGGGCTCAAACCTGAGGCCAGCAGCGCAGGTTCTGGGGAGATCCAAGAACTCCGGGAGCTTTTGGACCGGAGCAGGAAGCGGTTTGAAGAGGCCATGGATGATGACTTCAACACCGCTTTGGCCATTTCCGTTCTCTACGAGCTGGTCCGGGGGATCAATCCCTACTTGAACCGGGCCCTTCAAGGGGAGCGGGAGTACCGAAGCCAGGAATGGCTGGCTCTCTACGCCGAATATCGCTCCCAGCTGTCTATTTTCGGTGATATCCTGGGGATCTTCCCGGAGGATTTGGCTTCAAGAGTCGATTCAGAACTGGTTTCCGGCCTAGTTGAACTGCTTTTGGATATTCGGGCCCAGGCTAGGAAAGATAAAAACTGGAGTCTGGCCGACAGTATCAGAGATCGCCTGGGTCAGCTGGGAATTGAGGTTAAAGACGGCCCCCAAGGGAGCACATGGGAGCTGAATAAGTAGTGGATTACCGGCAATTATCCCCTGACACTTGGGCTTATCTAGGTGATGCCGTCTTTGAGCTCCTGGTTCGCCGATACTTTGTGGACAAGTACGGTACCAAAGCCCGGGATTTGCACAAGAGGACCACTGCCGTGGTTAACGCCGAGGCCCAAGCCCAGATGCTTAAACGCCTGGAACCCTACCTGAGTGAAACCGAGTCTGAGGTGGTACGCAGGGGACGAAACTCTGCGAAAAGGCCCGGCCCCAAAGGCGTTTCAGTGCAGGAGTACCGCTTCAGCACTGGCCTCGAGGCACTCTTCGGCTACTTGTATCTCCAAGGCGATCAGGAGCGCTTGGAGGAGTTGTTTCGGAACGGATTTGGGGAGGAAAACTAGCATGGATATAGCCATCATCGCCATGACCGAGAATCCACTGAAGGTAATCTGGACCGCCGCCCGCACCTGTTATAGCTCCCAAACTCCTTTGGAGCTCTGGGAGAGCGAGCCAAGTAGAGAAGAAATGCTGCGCCTGGTGAAAAAGATTTTCCTTTCGAAGCACCTAAGCGTAGTGGAACACGCCAGCGTCACCTTTGCTGTCTCTGGGGTCTCCCGTACCCTTTTGGCCCAGTATACCCGGCACCGGATCGGGGTCAGCATGTCCGTTCAGTCCCAGCGGTACGTCTCAGAGCGCTCAGCTAAAAACGGCGGCCTTTTTCAGCACGTTATCCCGCCTAGTATCGTCGAGAACCCTGAGGCTCAGGCGATCTACGAGGAGCAGTGCCGAAAGATCCAGGACTGTTACGACACCCTGCTGGATTTAGGGGTTCCCAAGGAGGATGCCCGGTTCATCTTGCCTGGTGGGGCGGATACTAACTTTGTGACCACTCTCAACTTCCGGTCGCTCTTGGACATTTACACCAAAAGAGTGCTGGTTCCCGGGGCTCAGTGGGAGATCAAGGAGATGGTCTCCAAGATGGTGGAGTTGGTGGTTGAGGCCGAACCCTGGCTGGGTGAAATCATCGAAGCGATGACAGAGGGTGAAACCGGTGGTTAATATAGAGGGCCGCAATCCCGTTCGGGAGGCCTTGCGGGTCGGGCGGGTGAAACGGTTGTTCGTCGCCAAAGAGGCTGGAAAGAAGGGGATCAGCGATATTCTGGAGGCTGCTAAAGAGCAGCGGATTCCGGTGGTATTTCTGGATAAGCAAGAGCTTTTGCGCCGGGCTCAAACCCAGGTCCACCAGGGTGTTATCGCTGAGGCCGAGCCCATTCAGACCTACGAACTTCCCCGCTGGCTGGCTGAGATTAAGGAGGACCGAGATGCGGTGGTGCTGGTTCTGGATGAGCTGACCGACCCCCGCAATTTCGGCTCCCTGCTCAGAACGGCAGATGCTGCCGGAGTTAGCGGTTGCGTGATTCCTCGACGTCGGGGAGCTGGGATCACGCCGGTGGTGGAGAAGGCCTCAGCCGGCGCGGCCCAGTACATCCCGGTGATCGAGGTCCCTAACCTGGTTTCAACTTTGAAAATCCTCAAAGAGGAGGGCTTTTGGCTGTACGGGGCCGATGTGGATGCTCCTCGCCACCTGTATTCAGGGTTGGATTTCTCTGGCAGGGTGGCCCTGGTCATCGGGGCTGAGGGGAAAGGTTTGCGCCGTCTGGTCAAGGAACAATGTGATTTCCTGGTTTCCATACCGATGAAAGGCAATATCCAGTCACTAAACGCCAGTGTGGCCGGAGCACTTTTCATGTATGAGATCTTGCGCTCCAGGCTGTAGGCCCCCCTAGCTTGACTTGTCCAAAAACTATAGTGTATAATGTCTATGACCTAATGGGCGCAAAAACGCCCATGTGAAGGGCAATGGGGGCGGTAATTGGTGGGAGCTAGCCAGGCTCAGAAGCAAACATTTTGTCGTTTTGAGGACATGCCTGACGAGGAGATCGTTGCACTGGTTAGAGATGGCGCGGATGAAACCGCCGTCGAATATCTAATCAATAAATACAAGAATTTCGTACGGGCTAAAGCCCGTTCCTATTTTTTGATTGGGGCTGACCGGGAAGACATCATTCAAGAAGGTATGATTGGCTTGTACAAAGCCATCAGAGATTTTCGCCACGATAAGCTGGCTTCGTTCCGGGCTTTTGCTGAGCTTTGCATTACCCGCCAGATTATTACGGCGATTAAGACTGCCACCAGGCAGAAACACATGCCGCTGAATTCGTATGTCTCCCTAAATAAGCCTATTTATGATGAGGAATCAGACCGAACTCTGTTAGATGTTCTCTCCGGAGTGAAAGTGACTGATCCGGAAGAGCTCATCATTAACCAGGAGAATTTCAATGATATTGAGAACAAGATGGGCGAGTTCCTCTCCGATCTGGAGTGGAAGGTGCTCATGTACTACCTGGAGGGTAAGTCATACCAGGAGATTGCCGATGACTTAGGTAGGCATGTCAAGTCTATCGACAATGCCCTGCAAAGGGTCAAGAGGAAGCTGGAAAGATACCTCCAAAAACGGAATGAAAAGCATGCATAAAACGACTTGACACAGTTTCTAGGAATATGTTAATCTATTCTGTGCTGGCGAGCTGGCGTAGCTCAATTGGTAGAGCAGCTGACTTGTAATCAGCAGGTTGCGGGT
>JACDOJ010000019.1 GCA_017656135.1 Bacillota bacterium
GACCTCAAAAATCAGGGTCCGCTTGCGCCTTCACACTGTTCAGTTTTCAAGGTCCAAGAAAATCAATGTGATTTTCAATTGACAAAGCTCATTATATCAACATCAATTTTCTGTGTCAAGCTCTTTTTGGCTTCGTTTTTCAGCAACTTTCGCGTCCGCTGCGCTGTCTCACCGACGCGAACAATAATATACCATGTCCTATTACATATATCAAGCAATTCCTACCGTTAATTATTGCCGGATCTGCCATTTAGGTAAGCTATACTAAATAATTCTAAACTATGCTAGCTATACCACCTGCTAACACAGTTAAGCTTCGCTCTTAAATATAAAGTAAGGATTTAAGGAACCCGTCTTGGCTGCAGGTTAATCTTTTCGTCTGAACCCGTGGTGTTCTTGCCAAAGAGCTCATCTAGACTGAAATAGACCTCTGGGACATCACCGAGGATGATGCCTTCACTGATCGGCAGTTTTGCATTGACCAGCACGTTGTCGCTGACCAATGGCACCACTATTTTTATCCCGACGGTAACATCCAGGTACAGTTTATGCCTGGTCTGATTGATTCCACACTCCTCAAAGTGATCCGTTACATCCACTTCGATGAAACCAATTGGGACAATCCGTACCGAGATCCACGGTCCCATGCTGGCCAAGAGATGGCTCCCCAAGGCCTGGCCTAAGGGAATCCGGATTCGTTCTTCGGAGATGTTCTTGAGGGCTTCCTGAATCTGAATAGTGGCCTCGGCTGCCAGCCGGTTGATTTCTCCGGTATTCGGTTGCATCAGCACTACTCTCCCCCGATTATCCTGGCGAATCGAGTACAGATCCTCATACCGCATTGTCCTGGCCACTTTTTCGTGGATGGCCCGGTTAATGACACTGGTGGCAATCATATTTGCCCTAGCTTCGGCGATTTTTAGTAGGGTTGGTTTCAGCCGGTAATCCACGATCACGAAGACCACCGCAGCTAAAAAGAGAAACACGATGAGAATACGCAAAAACACCGGAGAGAGGGCCCTGATCCTGAGTTGCAGCCTACGCAGGCTCTTGCAGATTAAGCTCACCTGTGACCCCCCCGCCGATAAAAAAGACGCTCCATACCTATAGATATGAAGCGCCAACCTTATTTATCAAGGGATACCACCCTATTTATCTGCGACAACCCGGGCAAAGCGGCGCTTGCCCACCTGGACCACCCGCTGGTAGGAGACATCAACCTGCTCATCGTCGGCGGAGACCCTTTCTCCGTCAACCTTGACCGCTCGCTGTTTGATCATGCGCCTGGCCTCACTGTTGGAACTGACTAAACCGGCAGCTGCCAGCAGTTTAACAATCCAGATACTGTTTTCCCCGTCCAGTTCGGAACCAGGAATTTTGTACTCCGGAATGTCGTCGGGGATGTTCCCCTGACGAAAAACAGAGTCAAAAGCCTCTTCCGCTTCTTTGGCGGCGCTGCTGCCGTGGTATAGTTTGACAATCTCTCTGGCCAGGCGTCTCTTGACGTCCCTAGGATGGGTCTTGCCTGCCTCCAGGTTGTTGAAGATGGTCTTGATCTCATCCATGGGCACATCGGTGACCAGTTCATAGTAGTCCCGCATCAGCTCATCGGGGATGGACATAACCTTGCCGTACATCTCAGCAGGTTTCTCATTGATACCGATGTAATTGCCCAAGCTCTTACTCATCTTCTGGGTGCCGTCGGTGCCCACCAAAAGAGGCATCATCAAAGCCACTTGCGGAGTCTGCCCGTACTCTCGCTGCAGCTCCCGGCCGACCAAGAGGTTAAACTTCTGGTCGGTGCCGCCTAGCTCCACGTCAGCTTTCAAAGCCACCGAGTCGTACCCCTGCATGAGCGGGTAGAAAAACTCGTGAATACTGATGGGCTTATTGTTCTGGAAGCGCTTGGAAAAATCATCCCGCTCCAGCATCCTAGCCACAGTGTATTTAGAGGCCAACCTGATGACATCCTCAAAACTCATGGCCCCCAGCCACTTGCTGTTAAAGACAATATTGGTCTTCTCTGGGTCCAGAATCTTGAAGATCTGTTCGGCGTAGGTCTGGGCGTTGGCTTCCACTTCCTCTTTGGTTAAAGCCTTCCTGGTGGAGGATTTACCGGTAGGGTCGCCGATCCGGCCGGTGAAGTCGCCGATCAAAAAATAGACATCATGACCCAAGTCTTGAAACTGTTTGAGTTTGCGGTAGACCACAGTGTGCCCCAGGTGTATATCAGGAGCCGATGGGTCAGTGCCCAGCTTCACTCGGAGCGGGCGGTTCTCTTTCTCCGCTCGGAGCAGAGCTTTTTCCAGGTCTTCCACGGTGATAATTTCAGCTGCGCCCCGGGAAAGCAGTTCGACCTGTTCTGCCACGGAAAGTGCTTTCAATGCTGCCAGCTCCTTTTACTATCTTCAGTCCTGAAAATTACCATTTATTATACCACAACCCGGAATTGGCAGGCAATGCAATCCTCATCAAGTTTTGTCTCGGGAAAAGGAAGGCTTGTATGGTATAATTAGTTTTGATATTTTGTAGTGTATGACCACAGCCCTCTGTGGGGAGGATAATTAACTATGGCCAAAATCCAAATTACCTTCAAACGAGCAATATTAGGTTTCTTCATTTTAATATTCTCTATCGCTTTTGGGGCCGTGGTGGGGATTGTCGCCGGTGCTTTGGCCACCGCTCCGGATTTGGACGACATCGAGTTTGACCCCAGTTTGACTACTTACATCTATGATAGGAACGGAGAAGTCATAGCCAAGCTCTACAAAGAAAACCGGATTCCGGTCTCCATAGATGAGATCCCTGATGACCTTCAGAAGGCAGTAATCGCCATCGAAGACGATCACTTCTACGAACATCATGGAATCAATTTTCTCTCCATTGCCAGGGCCATCTATGTGGACCTCAAGGAAGGCCGGAAAGCCCAAGGTGCCAGCACCATCACCATGCAGCTGGCCAGAAACGCCTTTCTGTCTCTAGACAAGAGTTTCTCCAGGAAGATCAAAGAGGTCATCTGGACAATTCAGATTGAGCGTAAATTCACCAAGGATGAGATCCTCGAGAGGTACCTGAACGAAATCTACATGGGCCACGGTGCCTACGGTGTGGAAGCCGCCGCTCAGACCTATTTCGGGAAACACGTGAGCGATCTGACCTTGGCTGAAAGTGCGCTTCTGGCCGGAATTATTCAGATTCCTGGGGTTCACTCACCCTACATTGACATGGATGCTGCCTACAGGCGCCGGGCAGTGGTACTTAACCGGATGCTGGAGTTAAATATGATCACCCGAGAAGAGTACGAACAGGCCAGAGCCGAAGAGATCAAATTGGCCGGGCTTAAACCTCGGGAAACCAAGGCCCCTTACTTTGTGGACTACATCCTCAAGGATTTGCTAGCCAAATACGGAGAGGAACAGGTTTACGCCGGAGGGCTCAAAGTCTATACCACTCTGGACCTGGAGATGCAGGAAAAAGCGGAAAAAGCCCTCCTCTCCAATTTACCTAAAAAAGAAGTGGAAGGCAGCGATATTCTCCAGCCTCAAGGTGCCATTGTCTCCATTGACCCGCGAACCGGTGAGATCAAAGCCATGGTTGGCGGGCGTGGTAATGACAAGTTCAACCGGGCGGTACAGGCTAAAAGACAGCCGGGATCGGCCATGAAGCCCTTCATTTACACCGCCGCTATTGACCGGGGCTTCACACCGGCAACGATAATTGAGGACGCTCCCGTTGAGTATCACCTTCCCAACGGTGAGGTCTGGAAACCGACCAACTACGACAAGGAGTTCCATGGCCCCATGACCCTGCGGGAGGCCGTGGAAGATTCCATTAACGTGGTTGCAGTCAAGGTTCTAGACCAGGTGGGCGTACGGACTGTAGTGGAGTACGCCAAGAAGATGGGGATCACCACCCTAGTAGAGCACGGAGCCAAAAATGACCTCAACCTGGCTCTGGCCCTAGGCGGCCTGACCCAAGGTGTGACTCCCCTGGAGATGGCCTCGGCTTATGGCGTCCTAGCAAACCAGGGAATTTATGTTGAACCCATCGCCATCCTCCGGGTGGAAGACTCTGAAGGACACGTCCTAGAGGAGCGCACACCAAAACGCCGGATTGTGTTGAGCGAAGCCACCGCTTATGTAGTCACCGACATGCTCCGAGGGGTTATTGAACGGGGCACCGGTAAAGCCGCCAACATCGGCAGGCCGGCAGCAGGTAAAACCGGTACTACCGACGATTTCACAAACGCCTGGTTCATCGGCTACACCCCTGACCTGGTCACTGCGGTCTACATCGGCAATGACAAGCAGAGTGAACCGTTGATTTTCGATGGGGTCAAATGGGGTAGCTGGCGGGCTGCCTATATCTGGGGACAGTACATGAGCAGTGCTCTGGCCGGAACCCCGATTAAAAACTTTGAACGCCCCGACAACGTCCAAAACGCCACCATCTGTGTAGACTCCGGCCAGCTGGCCACTGAATACTGCCCAGAGGTGCGAACCGAGATCTTCATTTCCGGTACCGAGCCTAAAGAGTACTGCACTCAGCATGGTTTCCAGCCGAGCCAGATCTGGGACTTCTTCTTCGGTAGTTCCAACAAACAGGAAGAAACCCAAGAGCCAGAGCCGCCGGCTGAAGGGCCCCAAACCGGAGAGGGAAGTCCCCAAGAGGCACCCAGCCCCAAGTTCTGGCTCTTCGGAAATTAACTTATTTCTTTAAGTAAACGATGGTCACACCGGAGCCGCCTTGATTATAGGCGGCTTCTTCGTATCTGCTCACCGCCGGGTGATTATCCATCCGTTCCCGTAAAACTCGGCGTAAAATACCCTCCCCTTTGCCGTGGATCAGCCGGACGCTGTCATATCCGGCAAGCAAAGCATCATCCAAATACTTGTCCAGCTGGCTCCAGGCATCTTCCACGGTCATTCCCCTGACCATGATCTCCGACGGCACGGATAAGCGTTTATCCTTGATCACCTTAGTGAAGCTAGGGCGAACTTTCTGCTCCTTCTTGCCCTTTTCTCCGCCGGGCCGGGGCACCAAATCCTTGAAGGGAACCGTGATCCTGACGGTCTCCGTCTGCACCACAGCCTCTTTCTTCGTTTTATTTATGGAGGCGATAACGCCCTCGGTCTGGAGGGATTTAATCTCAACGTAATCCCCCACCTTGAGCTGAGCGGCCTTCCTCTCCCGGGCCTTCTCATTTTCGCTGGCCGGAGCCTTAGTCGCTTTTACCTTTTTAGAAACCTCTTCCAAGGTACGCCGGCTGCTCTTGATGGCCTCATCGGATGCCTTCTCCCTAACCTCCCGTACAGCCTCTTCCAACTGGGCGCGGGTTTCGGCTACGATTTTGCGAGCCTCTCTTTTGGCCTCTTCGATCAGCTCTTTACGCTGTTTTTCCAAGCTCTCTAAGAGCTCTTCATAGCGTCTTTTGGCCCGTTGGGCTTCTGCCAGGTCCCGCTGGGCGTCTGCCTTCGCCCGCCGGGCCTCTTTCAGTTCCTCCCCGATCTCGCCCAGTACCTCATCGAGTTCAGTCTTAAGACCGACTCTGGCCCGCCGTGCTCTATTAATAATGCTCTTGGGCAGCCCTAACCGCTCGGCGATTTCCAGGGCATTGCTCCTACCGGGCAAACCGAGGATAACCCGGTAGGTGGGAGCCAGGGAGACCGAGTCAAACTCCATGGAAGCGTTCTCTATCTTTGGATTGGCGTAGGCGTAGGTTTTGAGCTCACTGTAGTGGGTGGTGACCACCGCAGTACACTTTTTCTCCAAAAGATAATCTAAAATGGCTATGCCCAGGGCGGCACCTTCCTGGGGGTCTGTGCCGGCACCCAGTTCATCCAAGAGAACCAGTGAATTAGGCTCCATCTCCTTGAGGATGGAACTGATATTAGAAATGTGGCCGGAGAAGGTAGAGAGATTCTGTTCGATGCTCTGCTCATCACCGATATCGCAGTGCACTCCGGAAAAGACGGCGATTTTGGAACCTTCAGCAGCAGGGATATGCAGCCCGGCCTGAGCCATCACGGTCAAAAGGCCGACGGTCTTCAGGGTGACCGTCTTCCCGCCGGTGTTGGGACCGGTGATGACCAGTATTTTGAAGTCAGAGCCCACCCTTATGTCCACCGGGATGACTTCTCCACACAAAAGAGGATGGCGTGCTTTCTTCAGCTCGATGACTCCGCCAGTATTTAGATCAGGCCTGCTGCAGCGCAAATCTTGACTTAGGCGGCCCTTAGCCAAGAGCAGGTCAGCCTGGCCGGCACTCGCCAAAGCTTCCCGAATCTCAGGGCCTCGCTCGGAAACAGCCTTCGCCAAGGCTTTGAGGATCTCCGTAACCTCCTGTTTCTCTGCCAGCTGTAGTTCCCGCAGAGTATTGTTGATCTCGACTACCGCCATAGGTTCAATGAACAAGGTGGCTCCGCTGGCCGAGCGGTCATGGACAATCCCGGGGACACTGCTCTTGTATTCGCTCTTTACCGGAATGACAAAACGTTCACCTCTGACGGTGATCAGGCTCTCCTGAAGGTACTTTCCGTACTCTGGAGATGAGATTAGACTGGCCAGTTTGTGCCGGACTCTTTGCTGGTTGATCTTGATTTGGGATCTGATCGACCTGAGCTTGGGGCTGGCCGTATCCTTAACTTCCCCTGAGTCATCCAAGACTTTGATTATTTTGGAAACTAAACCGCTGAAGTCAGCGATCCGGCGGCCGAAATCCCGAAAGACCGGGTACTCCTCTGGCAGGTCCCGGAAATACCTGCCCAGACCGGTAAGAGCCTCAAGGCAATCCCGGAGATCCAAAAAATCCGCAGGTGAGATTAGCCGGCCCAGTTCAATCTGGTGTAAGTGATCCCGGATGTCCTTCAAACCGCCGGTGGCCACTTCCCCCACCTTGTCCAAGAGATCTCTGGCCTGGCTGGTGGCTTCTTGAGCCTGGCTCACCGCACCAAGGCTGGTCTCAGGTCGCAGCTCTTTGGCCCATTCTCTGCTGAGACTGAAACTTGTCCTCTTGGCGAGCATATCTAAGACCTTGTGGTATTCCAATCGCTCTAACGTCCTCTGGTCCATCACATAACCCCCCGGAACAAATGCCCTTTGGTTATCCCTTCCTCCGGTTCCAACTCCCGCCTGAAAGCGGCGAGCATCTCCTTGAATCCCCGATCCCACCGCCGGGAGCTATAGATCTTGCTCCAACCTTCCACATACCGCTCCACTACCAAACCCAGCTTCTCCGGTGTGTATAGACGTCCTTCGATGAGGAGGCAGTTGATACCGGCTGAGTGAATTTCCCAGAGGTGCTCGATGAGGCAGGTTTCAGCGGAATTAAAGAGATACATGCGGCAGCGCCTGTCCGTCCTGACGGAAAAGACCTTCCCCAGCCGGTCCTTCAGACCAAAACCTGTTTGGGTCGCACAAGGCGCCGAGCATTGAGTGCCGGCAGCCCTTCCCCCCATTATGCTCCCTAAAACACAATGTTCGCTGACCATCGCCACCTGTGGTCCGTGAACCAGTAGTTCCAGAGGAACCCGGCTCTTCTTCGCCACCAGCCTCACCTGCTCTAGAGTCAACTCTGGGGAAAGGGTGACCTGACTGGCCCCTAGACAGCGCAGGAAGTTAACAGTCTGGCTGTTGAAAGGGTTCAAAAAGGCGTTAGCCAGGAAGTTGGCCCCTAAGGACCTAGCCAGGTGAATGAGACCCACATCCCCGACGCTGACGGGGACAGGCACTTCGGCGCTGTTCAACCCGTGTATCAGGCGGGCGTAGTAAACCAACTCTTCTTCCTTCACGATAGGCGGAAGCAAAAAGACGCCGGCGCTCCCCCTTTCAATGCACCTCTCTACAGCTGAAAGAATCGCCTCCAGCGAGGAAAAAGTCTCTTCCTTCCGGTCGAAACCACTGTCTGAGAGGTATATCAATCCGGCCCCGGCCTCCAGGGCACTCTCTAAAGCCCGCAGGGAATCCACGATCACACTCACCTGAGGCTGATCTTCTCCCCGCCAAAGCAGTGACCGGCAGCCCGCGTACTCCTGGGTTATTCTGTCCACACTGCGTTTCAACCGAATCGGAGCATAGAACTTGGTCCGCAGTTTTAGGAGGTTCTGGGCCGCCTCCCGCCGGGCCCGGTTCAGCTCGCTCTTGGGGATCATGATATTGGGATCTAATTCGAACTCGAATCTGGTTATGGTGAACGGCGTGTTCCCCAGGCGGGAAAGCTGCTCTTTAATCATCTCCTCTGTGGTGGGGTGGCGCAGAGCCTCTTCCACCAAAAACTCGGTGCGCCCGATACCGCAGAGCCGGTTGCCGTCGCAGAAGACCACTTCCACAGGTTCACCAATGGTCGCTTTTACCCTAGCCTCTATGGGTATCTTCAAGACCTCGTGCTCGCTTTTGTAAGTACTTTCAGCTACTTTTAAGAGGGCGGCCTCCCGGTTCTTGTAGACCAGATCCCCTCGGTGCACCGGCCCGCCGAACTTAAGACCCACGGTCTGCCCTCTCTCAGCGCGCTCGACTTTTTCCAGCTTACCCTTTTTCCCCCGCAGGTAAAGGGCTTTGACGGTTCCGCCCGACCGGCCGTTCTCCTTCATCCACACCTCGATGCCGTCACCAGACTCCAGATCCGCTTCCAGCTTAAGCCACACCAAATCATCTTTATTTTCCCGGACCCGGCCCAAAAACCGTCCCCTGTTGCTGGGCTGGGTATAGCTCATCAAATCCCGGCCCGGGTTGCCGTAGAGATAGCCGGAGGTGAAACTTCGGTTGAAGATCTGCTCCAGTTGGGCCTGAAGTTGGTTCAAGTCAGCTGAGGACAAATCCACCCCAGCTGCCAAAAGGTCCAGCGCACGACGGTAGGACTTGACCACTGTGGCCACATACTCCGGGCGTTTCATCCGGCCTTCGATCTTCAGGGAGTGCACTCCAGCTTTGATCAGGTCCTCCAGGTGTTCCAGAGTATTGAGATCCTTGGGGCTTAAAAGATGAGTTGCTTCACCCTCCCCTAAAACCTTCCCCTCAGAGTTGACCAGAGAGTATTCTAAGCGACAAGGCTGGGCGCACCGGCCGCGATTGCCGCTTCTGCCCCCAATGAGGCTGCTGAGCAAGCAGTTGCCGGAGTAGGAGAAACAGAGGGCTCCGTGGGCGAAGACTTCCACTTCTATTCCAGGGACTTTCTGGATGATGGCACGTATCTCGGAAAGAGAAAGCTCTCGAGCTGCAACCAGCCTAGTAAAACCCCACTGGGCCAAAAACTCGGCTCCGGCCGAGTTGTGGATGGTCATTTGGGTGCTGGCGTGTAAGGGAAGCTCCGGAAAGTGTAGGCGAAGGTTGGCCGAAAGGCCTAGGTCTTGGACGATGAAACCGTCCACCCCCAGCTCTAACAGGTCTTCTACGGTGTGCAGGGCTTGGGAAAGCTCAGAATCGCTGATCAAGGTGTTGAAGGTGATGTAGATGCGCACACCTCTGGCGTGGGCGTAAGAAACCGCTTCCTCCACCTGGGCCAGAGTGAAATTCTCCGCCTCCTGGCGGGCGTTGAAATCCTGGGTGCCCAGATAGACAGCATCGGCTCCGTTCTGCACCGCGGCCACGAAGGCATCCCAGTTTCCTGCCGGGGCCAACAGTTCCGGAAGACTTGCTTGGGTTTGCGGTTTTTCAGTGGTTTCCATGATTTATAATTATATCAAAAGTGAGGCTGTTTTTGGAATTACTAAGCCCCAAAAAGGATTGACCAGAAGGTACACCGGGGAACCGGTTCTGAGGTGTAGAGGGGCTCATCCGCCAAAACCTCGTCCCCTAAAACCACCCTGACCCTACCGGCAGCCTCCCCTGACCAGAACGGGGCCTCTAGGTATTCTGGGTAGCTAAGCAAAATCTGTACTCTATTCCACTCTGAAACCGGAACCACCGCCGAGACCTCGCTGTGGGGAACCAAAGCAACCTGACCTCTAGTCCCCCCCCTGACCGTAACGGTTTTCACCGGCTGACCTTGGGCATAAGCCAAAAAGGGCCGGAAGTTGCGGAAGCCGTACTCCAAAAGAGCTGCGGCATCCCGCCACCGGTTGTTGGAGTGCAGAACCACCGCGATCAGCTGGAAACCGCCCCGGGTCGCCGAAGCCACCAAACAGTTACCGGCCGCCCGGGTAGTCCCGGTCTTCACCCCATCAGCTCCCTCGAAATACCAGAGCAGACGGTTGGTGTTTTTAAGCCGCCGCTGCCAGTCGTGATCGCCCCAAGGGATTTGTTCATATTTTGTCCGGACGATCTCCCGAAACACCGGGATTTGCATTCCCCTCCGGGCCATCATGGCCAGATCGTAAGCGGTGGAATAGTGGGGCTTGGTCTTCTCCGGCAAACCGTTGGGATTGGAAAATACGGTGTTAAAGGCCCCAAGTTCCTTGGCCCGCTTGTTCATCAGGGCACAAAAGTTCTTGACACTGCCTGCTATATGTTGGGCTATAGCCACAGCCGCATCATTGCCTGACTTGAGCATCATCCCCTGAAGCAGCTGATACAGAGTTAGTTCCTCATTAGGCTCCAACCAGATCTGAGAACCGCCCACACCCGTGGCAGAACGGCCCACCTTGACCACCTCTTCCAGGTCACCCAGTTCCAGGGCGAGAATGGCGGTCATGATTTTGGTGGTACTGGCCGGCGGGCGCTTTTGGTGTGCGTTCTTGGCGTACAAGACGGTGCCGGTAGAAGCATCAATCAAAATTGCCGCATCAGCCGTAACCTGAATACTGCTGTAAGCTGAAAGATCGGGAGTATCGAAAGAGCCTCCGGGAGCAGTGGCGGATAAGGCCAGCCGGAAGGGATTGGGATCGCTCTCTGCCAAAAGGGTTAAAACAAAAACCGTCGCGAAGAGGATGCTCATCAGCCAAAAATTGCGGAACCGAATCGAGATAATCAACGGTAATCCCCCTCGGAAGTCTCTCTAATGTTTATGGGGGATGTTTAGTGGGTAGAACCCCGGTCTCTCAACCACTTGCGGAGTGAGGTCAAATCCTTGCAGTTCAAGATCTGACCCGGTCCAGCCCAGGCCCGTCGGGCCATCGCCACCCCATAGGTCATGTAAGCAAGCTGTTCCAAGTGGTGAGAGTCGGTGTTAATCACGATAGTCGCCCCTCTCTGCAGGGCCTTTCTGGCAGTGAGATCATCCAGGTCCAACCGGTCTGGGAAGGAGTTTATTTCCAGCGCCGTCCCGGTTTCCACAGCCAGGTCGATGACTCGATTCATATCTACTGCATAACCGGATCTCCGCTGCAGGAGCCTGCCTGTGGGGTGAGCCAAAATATCCACATGGGGGTTTCGCATGGCCAACTCGATCCTGGCCATAATCCGCTCCAGAGGCTGCTTAAACCCGCTGTGTACCGAAGCCACCACCACATCGATCTCAGCCAAGACGTCATCTTCATAATCCAGCCGCTCATCCAGAATGTCCACCTCTATGCCGGTGAGGACGGTGATGCCCAAATCGCCCCGGGCGTTCAGTTCGGCGATATCCGCATGCTGGCGCTTTAGCCGCTCCAGTTCCAAACCGTTAGCTATTTTCAAGCTGCGGGAGTGGTCACAGATGGCGATGTACTGATACCCTCTTTGAGCCGCAGCCCGGGCCAGCTCCTCGACGGTTGCTCCGCCGTCACTCCAGCAGGAGTGGATGTGGAGGTCCCCCCTAATGTCAGCCAACTCAACCAGCTTCGGCAGCTCTCCGGCTAGGCCGGCCTCAATCTCCCCTCGATCTTCCCTGAGCTCGGGCGGGATGTAGGGCAGGCCCAAGAAGGCGTAAAGAGCAGCCTCAGAGGCGGGAGTTACCACCTCTTTACTGTCGGTGGTGCTCTCCAGCCCATATTCACTGAGCCGAAAGCCTTTCCCTTTGGCCAACTGGCGAAGCCGGATGTTGTGGTCCGCAGATCCGGTGAAATGCAGGAGGGCTGAGGGATACTCTTGGGGAGTGACAATTCGCAGATCCACCTGAAAACCGCTTTTATGGATAGCGCTGATCTTGGTCGGTCCGTTGGCAACCAGCTCTCCAAACTCCGGAAAGGACTTGAAGTACTCGGCGACCTCCTGAGGGCTCTCGGTGGCCACAACCAGATCCAGGTCACCAATGGTCTCCACCATCCGCCGCAGGCTGCCGGCGACAGCCACCTCAGTAACTTGGGGATGCTGTGCCAGGCGGTCTTTGAACAGGCAGCCGTAGTAGTCGGCGGTATTCAGGAGCAGTCGTCTCTTTTTTTCCGGGTTCTCGATGCGCTCAATGCCAGCCAAAACAGTGCTCTCGATTTTGCTCCCCATCCCCTTGAGCCGGCGCAGCTTCCGTTCTTTGGCCGCTTCTTTCAGTTTGGAGAGGGAGTCTATGCCCAGCTCCCGGTAAAACTGGTAGGCCCGTTTGGGGCCCACCCCGGGGACGGTCAAAACGTCAAACAGCCCAGCCGGGATTTGCTCCCGCAAACGCTGGGCCAGTGAAATCTCACCGGTGGTCAACAGCTCGCCGATTTTTTGGGCTATAGCCGTTCCGATGCCGTCAATCTCCGTCAGTCGGCCCTCACGGTATAAGTCACTGATATCCTTGGGCAGGGCTTGAATTCTCCGGGCTGCCACCCGGTAAGCACGGGATTTGAAGCTGTTCTCACCGGTTAAATCCAGCAAATCGGCGAGCTCTTGCAGAGCCCAAGCAACTTCATAGTTTTTCATTCTGCACTTCTCCACCGGCCGTCACCTGAGCTCCACCCTCCTGAAGCCACCAACCATCTGGAGTGATGAAGAGCTGAGGCCAATTGGCGGGCCAAATTGGGGCCAACACCTGGTAGACAATGGGGAGTGCCTTCAGAAAGGAGTAGGCCAGGCGAGACCTGGTAATAATCTGGTCAGAGTTCTCTATCGGCAGCGAGGTCAAAACGACCAGAAAAATCAAGATTAATATGCCCGCCTTAGCCAGGCCAAATACCGCTCCACCCAGTTTATCGAAGAAAGAAAGGGGAGTGACACTGCCCAGATGACTCCAAAGGTAATTGACGGCAACAGCCAAGACTGCGACACCCACGGCAATGGCAATGAAACCCAAAAGGGCAGCTAGATCCGGATCCCAGCCTAAAGTAATAACAATCTTTCGGCCCAGGGCGGTACCGTACCGCCCTGTGAGCACAAGAGTGATAAAAACCGCACTGATATCAACGACTTCTCTGACAATCCCCCGGGTCAGACCGCGCAGCAGAAAAAACAATAGCAAAACACCGAGGACCAAATCCAACCAGTACATTAGTGCTACCTACTTTCATCGGGAGTGGCTTGGATTAGTTCGCTGTTATTAGGGTTTGCTGCCTTAAGGGCCAGCAATTCCTGGGCCAGGTTTAAGGCGATCAACATGAATAGCTCCTCCCGGCTCATCCGATTTCGGTGCTGACTCGCCAAACCTTCCCCCCTACGGCGAACCTCCTCTGCGGCCTTGAGAACAACCTCCGGCTCCTCCGGCGCCCTGAGATTGTATTCCCTTCCAAACAGATTGACTGAAATCCGGTTCATAGCCTTACCCCCTCCTGTATGGATTTGGCTGTTCCCCTGGTAAATCCTGCTACCCCCGGAGGACCGCTCCTAAGCTGGTTTTGAGCCCTTCAGCCACCCGCCCAATCACCGAAGCGATCTCCTGATCGGTCAGAGTGCGTCCCGGGTGTCGGATGAGCATACTAAAAGCCAGGCTCTTCTTACCCTCTCCGATCTGGGGACCGGTGAAGTAGTCAAAGAGCTTAAGGTCCTCTAAGAACTCTCCGGCCAATTCCCGGATCTTGTCTTGGACAGCGGCAGCCGGCACCTCTTCGGAGACCACCACTGCAATATCTTTGCGGGAGGCCGGGAATTTAGGCAGCGGCCGGAAGGATACAGCCGGCTTCTGGGCCTGGACCAGTTTTTCCACATTCAACTCTCCGACCAGGACCGGTACGGCAAAGTCAAAGTCCTTTGCGATTTCCGGGTGCAGTTCACCAAACCGACCCACCAGCTGATCCTGCCAGTAAACGGCGGCATTGCGTCCGGGGTGATAAGGGGCCGTATCTCCTCCCGGCTCGTAGCGAACCCCGGTTAGGCCCAGTTCCTCAAAGACCAATTCCACCAGCCCTTTGAGGTCATAGAAGTCGACTTCCCGTCCCTGGCTGTACCAGCTCTCTTCATCCCTTCTGCCCATGAGCGCCAGGGCCAGATGTTGATCCTGAACCGGCAGCTCTTCATCATCCTGGAAGACGTAAGTCCGTCCCAACTCGAAGAGGCTGAGGTCCCTGTGGCCGCGGTTGTAGTTAAAACTCAGGGTTTCCAGAATCGAAGGCAAGAGGCTGGTCCGCATGAACCTGTGGTCCTCACTTAAGGGAACCACCAGGTCCACCTTGTTCTCCAAAAGCTCATCCAGGTTCAAGCGCCGGTAGCGCCGCTCGTTATCCAGGCTGTAGGTGCTGATCTCAGAAAGCCCTGCGCCTACCAATACATCCCTGATCTTTTCCACCTTCTGTTGGGCCGGAGAGAGGAGCCCCACAACTTCCGGAGCTGCCGGCAAGGTGGCAGGAATACTGTCATAGCCAATGAGCCGGGCTACTTCCTCCACCAAGTCAGCCTGAACACTGATATCCCGTCGATACGCCGGCACCTTGACCCGCCACTTGCCTGCGCCCTGCGGGGTCAGCTCAAACTCAGGTAGAGCCGTTAAGACCTCTTCAACCCTTTCGGCGGAAAGGTCTGTTCCCAAAAGCCCGTTAACATAGTCCAGATCCAGGTCAATGACGACCTCAGGCTCTGGGTTCGAATAGATGTCCACAGCTCCTTTCAAGGCCTTAGCTCCGCAGAGCTCTACCATCAACTGAGCGGCCCGGTCCAGAGCCACGGGAACATTGGCCGGGTTGATCCCCCGCTCAAAACGAGCTGAGGCCTCTGAACGCAACCCCAGGTTTCGGCCGGTTCGCCTGATACTGACCGGGTTAAACCAGGCGCTCTCTAAAGCGATGGTTCTAGTGTTCTGGTCTACTTCGCTGTTGGCACCGCCCATGACCCCGGCCAAACAAACCGGCTTTTTGGTGTCTGCTATGACCAGCATTTCGTCATTTAGGGAACGGTTCTGGTCATCCAAGGTCATCAGCTCTTCGCCGGAGTCGGCCCTTCTGATAATCAATGAGCCGCCAGTGAGCTTATCGTAGTCGAAGGCATGAAGGGGCTGGTTTTGTTCCAAGAGCACGTAGTTAGTGATGTCAACAACGTTATTGATGGGACGCATCCCGGCAGCTATAAGGCGTTTCTTTAACCACAAAGGTGATTCGCCGACGGTCACATCCGTGAGAACTTTGGCCATGTACCGGGGGCACAGATCCTCATCCACCACTTCCACTTTCAAAACATCGGTAGTCGCTTTGTCTTCCTCAGGGTAGTCGATGGCAGGATACTTGACCTTTTTGCCCAGGATAGCTGCAACCTCCCGAGCCACTCCCAGCATGGAATAGCAGTCAGGCCGGTTGGCGGTGAGCTCAACCTCCAGGATCACATCCCTTAAGCCCAGGTAATCACGGATATCCTGGCCTAAGGGAGCATCAGAGGGCAAGATCATAATACCTGCCGAATGGTCCGCCAGACCCAGCTCCTCCTCGGAACAGAGCATTCCCTGAGAGGTGATCCCCCGAAACTCGACCTCCTCGATCTTGACCCCTCCGGGCAAAACTGCTCCGGGCAGGGCCACTGCCACTTTGGCTCCTTCTTTCTGGTTAGGCGCCCCGCTGATCAAGGTCAGCTTTTTCCCTTCTCCTACCTCGACCTCGGCCACTAAGAGCTTATCGGCATTGGGGTGCTGTTTCAGCTCCCTAATCACACCGACTACTACCTTATCAATATCATCCCCCACGTATTCCAGGCCCTCAACAGAAAGGCCGGCCATAGTCAACTTCTCGGCCAACTCTTCCGGGGAGACATCTATATCCACATAATCCTTTAACCATTCAAAGGAAACACGCATTCTTCACAAACCTCCTGTGTCAGTTGGTTACTGTGCCTTAAACTGTTTGAGGAAGCTCCAGTTGTTCTCATACAGATGCCGGATGTCATCGATGCCGTACTTCAAGA
The DNA here is from genome assembly GCA_017656135.1 of Bacillota bacterium. Lineage (GTDB taxonomy): Bacteria > Bacillota > UBA5301 > UBA5301 > UBA5301 > JACDOJ01. The sequence goes on from JACDOJ010000019.1 coordinate 16,084, forward strand.
GGGCTATTCTGTCCAAGCCCATGCCAAAAGCGAAACCGGAGTAAATCTTCGGGTCATAGCCGGACATCTCCAAGACCTTGGGGTGAACAGAGCCGGCCCCCAGAATCTCCAACCAACCGGTTTGGGAACACAGGCGGCAGCCCTCACCATTACAGACGATGCAAGAGACATCCACCTCGGCGCTGGGTTCGGTGAACGGGAAGAAACTGGGACGAAACCGCACCTTTCGGTCTTCTCCGAACATCTTCTGGGCAAATAGGATAAGCGTCCCTTTCAGGTCGGCGAAGGTGATACCCTTGTCGACAACCAAGCCTTCCACCTGGTTGAAGACGGGAGAGTGGGAGGCATCCAGGGCATCTCGCCGGTAGACCCGGCCCGGAGCGATGATTTTAATGGGGACCTCAGGGGCTTTCTGTTCCATGGTTCTAACTTGCACCGGTGAGGTATGGGTCCTGAGCAAAGTGTTTCTAGCGGTATAAAGGGTATCCCACATATCTCTCGCCGGGTGTTCCGCCGGGATATTGAGGGCTTCGAAGTTGTAGTACTCGGTTTCCACTTCCGGACCCTCGGCGACTTCGTAACCCATGCCTAAGAATATCCGCTCTATCTCCCGCAAAACCAGCGTAAGAGGATGATAAGTGCCGCGGCTGGGCCGGCGCCCAGGCAAAGTCACATCCACTTTTTCCCTGGTCAACCTCTTCTCCAGTTCGGCCCGTTCCAAATCCTTAAGTTTGCTCTCAAGGGCTTCCTCCAGCTGCCTCCGGAGAGTGTTGACCTCTTGGCCAACCTTGGGTCGCTCCTCTTTGGGCACCTGCCCCATGCTCCGTAGGATTGCGGTCAATTCCCCTTTTTTTCCCAAGAAACGCACGCGAATCTGGTCCAGGCTCTCTTTATCTGCAGCTACTTCGACGGCTCTTAGAGCCTCGTCTCTGATTTTGGCGATCTTCTCTAGCACACTTTGACCCTCCTTTTTTTATCAACTTTCTAAACAAATGGAAAAAGCCAAGCTTCGCCGCTAGGGACGAAAGCCTGGCTTCCGCGGTACCACCCTAATAGGCCGGAAAACCGACCCACTTTGGCATTCCACCGGTCACGTGGTGGGGACGGGCTGCCCTACTGACCGTTCAGGCAGCCGACTCCGGAACGAAACTTCGGCCCCCCCGCAGGTGACCGCTTCCAGTCACTGACGGTCACTCCCTGAACTGCGTTTAGCTGGGAAACCTACTCTTTCCTTCATCGTCTTTAACGTATTATGTTATATGATCATATGTGATAATACCAATGCCTCGTGCTTAGCGTGCCATGTAATCCGGCTCCTCTTCCAGGAGCATCCTGTAAAAAAGGTACAATGCGATAGAACCAGAAGCTTCAAACAAATTCCAAACCAAATCAGGAGTAGACAAAAATGACCACACCCCTTTAGGCTTTAGACTCAAGTTACCTTGAATTGTTTAATAAATTATAACACAGCTCGGGGGTGGGTTACAACAAGCCAGTAGCGCCATAGAGGTGGTCCCGGACGGACTCGTAAAGCAGAATTGCCGTTGCTGAAGCGGCATTCAAGGATTCTGCACCCTCTACCATTGGAATAAAGAAAGTCCTTCCGGTAATATCTACTACTTCCCTGCTCAGGCCGTTAGCTTCGTTCCCAACCACTATTACACAGCCCTGGGAGGTATCAGCTTCCCCCAGTGAATAATCGCCAGCAGGGGCGGTGGCGTAAACGGGCAGTCCAGGCGGTAAGTTCTGCAAAAAACTCACCAAGTCCACATTGCGCAGCATAGGGACTTTCGCCAAAGCACCCATACTGGCCCGGACCACTTTCGGATTGAAGGGGTCCACGGTCCCTTTTCCCAATACCAGCGAAAAGCCAAAGGCGCCGCAGGTCCTGATTATGGTGCCGAGATTCCCCGGATCCTGGAGCCCATCCAGGCAAAGCACATAACTGCGTCCTCCCAGGCCTCTCTCCCAGATTTGGTGAGGCTGCCAGCTAGGAATGGGAAAAGCTGCGTAAATCCCCTGGGGATTGACGGTCTCAGCCAACTGGGCGAAGAGCTCTTCGGCCAGCAGGATGAGGGCATCCTCCTCGACCCTAGACAAGAGCTCCTTCGCAGCCGGATCCTGGCTAAAACCGGGAGTGACCGCGACGAACTTCGGTCTCAGGCCAGCCTCATAGAGATCCCGGACCAGCCGTAGTCCCTCAGCGGGGAAAAGTCCCCTCTCCCGACGGTACTTCCCTTTTGCCAGGCTCTTTAAGAACTTAAAAGTTTTGTTTTCCGGACTGGTTATCACTGCATCTCACTCATCTAAGCTGTGTTCCATCTTCTCCAATTGGCGGTCTTCGCCGATGGCCACCAGAACGTCACCCTCCTGGATCACGTCATCGGCCCCAGGAGCGATCAAAACCTTCTTGCCCCGCTTGATTGCGGTAATGATGATGCCGTACTTGGCTCTGAAGCCCAAGTCCCTGAGGCTCTTGCCGTAAAACTCAGGCTTGGCCACCACCTCAACGATGCTGAAACCAGGAGCCAGCTCGATATAGTCCAAGAGGTTGGCTGCCACAAGGTTGTGGGCAACTCTGGCGCCCATGTCCCGCTCGGGGAAGACGACCCGGTCGGCACCGACTTTTTGCAAAACCTTGCCGTGCAGTTCGTTAATGGCTTTGGCCACGATGTACTTGACTCCAAGTTCCTTGAGAATCAGACAGCACCAGATACTGGCCTGAATATCTTGGCCGATGCTAACGATCACCACATCAAAATTCCGTATTCCCAGGGCTTTGAGGGCCTCTTCATCATTGGCGTTGGCCTCTACTGCGTGGGTCACCTGGTCGGCCATCTCCCTGACCCTAGCCTCGTTGGAGTCAATGGCTAACACCTCATGGCCCATTCTGACCAGATTAGTCGCTACACTGGCACCAAACCGGCCAAGGCCGATTACCGCAAACTGGCTCATAGAATAACCTCCTAACCAACAACAATTTTCTCCTCAGGGAACCGAAAACTCTTGGCCTGCATCCGTTGGGCCAAAGCTGCAGCAGCAGTCATCGGTCCCAGTCTGCCGATGTACATTAAAAGTATAATAATTATTTTGCCCGGAGCACTGAGCTCAGGAGTTATTCCAGTGGAAAGCCCTACTGTACCGAAGGCAGAGGCGGCTTCAAAAAGGACCTTCAAAAATGGATACGGCTCAGTTACCGCCAAGCCCATGGCCGCCACCGAAAGCAAACCTAAAGCCATCAAAAAGATCGCCAAGGCACGGTAGACTATTTCCTTAGGTAGCCTACGATTGAGAAGCTCAACTTCTTCATTACCTTGAATAACTGACCAGGCCGCGGCCAAGAGGGCACCTGCGGTTGAGGTCTTTATTCCACCGCCGGTGGAGCCCGGCGAGGCGCCGATGAACATCAGGAAGATCAGAAAAAAGAGGGTAGGGCTAGTCAGCCGGCCGATATCCACGGTGGAAAAACCCGCCGTCCTGGGAACCACTGATTGAAAGAAGGAGACCAGCATTTTCCGGGGAAGAGTGAGACGGCCCAGAGTATCCTGGTTCGAGTACTCCAAAAGGAAAAAGACCACACAGCCTAGGACCAGAAGGACCACCGTCATTATGATCACCACTTTGGAGTGTAGCGAGAGACGAGAAAACCGCCGCTTAACCCCAATGTCCAAAAGCACCGTGAAACCAAGGCCGCCGCAGATGACTAGGACGGCAATGACGGTGTTGACCAACAAGGAGCTTTGGAAGCCCTGGAGGCTCCGAAAACCGCCCATTAAATCAAACCCGGCGTTATTGAAGGCCGAGATGGAGTGAAAAATACTGTAATAAATGCCTTTGGCCCACCCATAAAGGGGAACAAATTTGAAAGCCAGAAAAAAAGCACCTACTGCTTCAAAGGCGGCGGCAAGCTGCAACACCCGGACGGTGAGATGGACCACGCCGGAAAGGGAGAGTTTATTCAAAGCCTCCTGCATAATCAGGCGTTCCCGCAGACTAATCCTTTTACCAAGCAGCAGAGCCAGAAGAGTGGTCATGGTCATGAAGCCGAGACCACCGATTTGAATCAGCACCAAAATGACCAGCTGCCCAAAAAGAGAAAAATAAGTCCCGGTATCCACGACTACTAATCCGGTAACTGCCACCGCGCTGGTGGATGTGAAGAGAGCATCCAAAAACGGCAGCCTCTCCCCGCTGCTACTGGCTATGGGCAGACTGAGTAGAATAGCACCTAGTAGAATTAATATTCCAAAGCCCAGAACAAGGATCTGGGCGGGCATCAATCGCTTGATATGACGTTGATCTCGAATTTCGATAGGTCTTCACCTCGAAACTTGTCCAGAGAAGATGAGACCTGGGGCCAAAAAAGCCCCAGGACCAAGTGGTTACTGGTTCAAGTTCTTCCGAGCGACCTCTACCAATTGGCCAAAAGCCTCAGAATCATTGACTGCAAGGTCAGCTAACATCTTTCGGTTTACCTCAACCCCGGCGTTCTTGAGACCGTTGATGAACCGGGAGTAGGACATGCCGTTCATACGAGCAGCTGCGTTGATACGGGCGATCCACAGCTTCCGGAAGTCCCTCTTCCTCCGCTTCCGGTCGGCATAGGCATTGCTTAAAGCTTTCATCACCTGCTGGTTAGCAGGACGGAAAATCTTGCTTTTTGCACCCCAATAGCCTTTCGCCAGCTTGAGGATTTTTTTATGACGACGTCTGGTCACAAATCCACCTTTAACCCGTGGCATGTATATTCACCCTTTCCAAGAGTAGTTATTTGTAAGGAAGCAGTTTGCGCAGGCGTTTCTCCTCAGCAGCAGGCACAACTTCGCTCTTACGGAGGTTGCGCTTACGCTTTGCGGACTTCTTTTCGAGAATATGGCTTTTAAAAGCCTTGTTTTTCATAAATTTGCCTGTGCCTGTCTTCTTAAAACGCTTGGCCGCCCCACGGTGGGACTTCATCTTTGGCATAATCTAGTTCCTCCTCTTTGTAAACTGGTGTATCACAACTTAGGAAGACTTGGGGGCGAGAATCATAATCATGGACCGACCTTCCATCTTGGGGGGCCTTTCCACTACTGCCAGATCCTCAACCTCTTTAGCCAACTCCTCCAGTTTCTCTTTAGCAAGAGCATTATGGACTATCTCCCGGCCTCTGAAGCGGATAGAGACCTTCACCTTATCGCCGCTCTGCAGGAACTTCTTGGTACTCTTGGCCTTGACCTGGAAATCGTGAGTGTCAATCTTGGGAGAGAAGCGGATTTCCTTCATAGTAGTTGTCTTCTGCTTCTTCTTATTCTCCCGCTCACGCTTACTCTGTTCATACCGGTATTTCCCAAAATCCATGATCCGGCAGACCGGCGGGTCGGCTTGAGGGGCAACTTCGACCAGATCCAGGTTTTTCTCCTCAGCAATCCGCAGGGCCTCCCGGCTGGACATGATGCCAATCTGGGAGCCGTCGACATCGATAAGCCGAACCTCCCTGGCTCTGATCTGTTGATTGACCCTCACATTGTTGTCGTGGCTAATAACTTGTCACCTCCGAGTAAAAATAAAAGCGGGCAGCAGCAGCCACCCGCAAATAACCTCTCTCCTAAGTCTACTTGTCATAAGTCTACTTGTCGAAACCCAGTGAGCGTTAGCTACAGGGTGAGAAGCGGATGGCTTCTACTTATCCATGCTATTCTAATAACGTTCACAGTTTACCACATTTATTATTGCTGGTCAACCCTTACCACGTCAAGTCCAAAGCCCGTTTTTTAATCTCCTTAGTAACTCCATCTTTGAACTCAGCCAAGCTCAAACTACCCTGATCACCGTTGGTCCGGGAACGCAAGGAGACAGTCCCACTTTTCTCCTCCCGCTCACCAACGATGAGCATGTAGGGAATCTTCTGGAGCTGAGCCTCCCGGATCTTGTAGGAGACCTTCTCATCCCGGTCATCAACCTCAGTCCTGACTCCGGCCTCCTCAAGTTCAGAAGCGACTTTTCTGGCGTAGGCATTGAACTTTTCGCCCACGGGGATGACTTGAACCTGAACCGGAGCCAGCCAAGCAGGGAAAGCTCCCGCGAAGTGCTCCACCAAAATGGCCATAAACCGCTCAATACTACCAAAGACCACTCGGTGGATCATCACCGGGCGGTGCTTTTCGTTGTCAGCCCCGACGTAGGTCAGGTCAAAACGCTCCGGCATCAGGAAATCCAACTGGATCGTACCACACTGCCAGGTCCGGCCGATGGCGTCTTCCAGGTGGAAATCGATTTTCGGCCCGTAGAAGGCCCCATCGCCTTCATTAACCTGGTACGGCAAGCCCCGGGCCTTTAAAGCGGATTCCAGAGATTCGGTGGCCATCTCCCAGATTTCATCAGAGCCCATAGCCTTTTCCGGCTTGGTGCTCAGCTCCACATGGTAGTTGAAGCCGAAGGTGGAATAAACGTAATCGATGAGGTCGATGACCCCCTCGATCTCCTCTTGAATCTGCTCAGGCAGCATGAAGATGTGGGCATCATCCTGAGTGAAACTGCGCACCCGCATCAGGCCGTGCAAGGCCCCGGAAAGCTCATGGCGGTGGACCAGCCCCAGCTCAGCCACTCTTAGGGGCAGATCCCGGTAGCTGTGCACCTTACGTCCATACAGTAACATACTCCCAGGACAGTTCATAGGCTTGATCGCATAGTTTTCGCCATCGATCTGCGTGAAGTACATATTCTCCTGGTAGTGATCCCAGTGGCCGGACTGGCGCCAGAGTTTTTCGTTCAAAATGATCGGGGTTTTGACCTCGGCATAACCTCGCTTGCGGTGGGTTTCCCGCCAGAAGTCCAGCAAGCTGTTCCAGAGAATCATTCCCTTGGGATGGATAAAGGGAAAACCAGGTCCCTCATCCCGGAGGCTGAAGAGATCCAGCTCTTTGCCGAGCTTACGATGGTCCCGCTTAGCCGCCTCCTCCAAAAGCCTCAGGTGCTCATCTAACTCATCTTTTCGGGCGAAGGCCAGTCCGTAAATGCGCTGGAGCATTGGCCGCCTCGAGTCACCCCGCCAGTAGGCGCCGGCTACATTCTGCAGCTTAAAAGCTTTAAGAGCCTTAGTACTGGGGACATGAGGTCCCCGGCAGAGATCGACAAATTCTCCCTGGCGGTAAATGCTCACTGTTTCGTCTTCCAGATCCTCAATGAGCTCCCGTTTATACTCTTCGCCTTGCTCGGTGAAAAATTTGATGGCCTCCTCCCTGGAGAGCTCCTGGCGCTCGAAGGGCAGGTCCTCCTGAACGATCTTTTTCATTTCATCTTCGATGGCTACCAGATCCTCGCTGGATAAGGTTTCAGGCAGATCGAAATCGTAGTAGAAACCATTTTCAATAGCCGGACCGATGGCCAGTTTAGCTTCTGGGTAGAGCCGTTTAACCGCCTGGGCCATAACATGGGCCGTGCTGTGCCTCAATACTTCCAGGCCCTCAGAAGAGTCCACCGTGACAATTTCCACCTGGTCTCCGTACTGGACGGTGGTGCTCAGATCCACCAGTTTTCCGTTGACTTTCCCGGCCACTGCAGCCTTGGCCAAGCGCCGTCCGATGGCGGCCGCCACATCCCCAACTGTACTTCCGACGGGCACTTCCTTTTGAGATCCATCAGGCAGAATAACTCTGATAACCTCTTCTGACATTGACCACACTCCTTTCCAAAACTAAAAAACCCGCCCCTAGATAGGGACGGATTAACTTCCGCGGTTCCACCCTGGTTGGCAGGTTACCTGCCCACTCTTAACCAGCTGTATCGGGCTTACCCGGTGTTCTTAGGAAGCAAAAGCTTCGGTCGAACACAGCTCCCGGGTGGTCTTCATCAGTGCTGGTGGCAGGCTTTCAGCCTTTGGGCCCGCCTCTCTGTTAAGGCACACCGACTACTCTCCCGTTCATCGCCAAAGTTCGCAAAGTTATATATTAGCAATAATTATAAATTAACCTCCCGGCCTGTGTCAAATATATTGCACCAAAAACGCCTGGATCAATCCGATTACCGCTCCTAAAACCCCCCCTAAAACCTCAATGTGTTTCAGTTCCCGGCCGGAGACCTCAAAGACCAACTTTTCCAGTTGGCCCACATCCAGCCGGTTGATGCGCTCCTCCACCATTTCTTTAACCCGGGCCTCAGCATGGATTATCTCCTCGGCCCTTTCCAAAAGCTTGTCCAGAAACCGGTCAGTCTCTTTCCTGACCACCGGGAGAATCAACTCCAAGCCCACCTGCCGAAGAAGGGAGGGCAATTTCTCGACAATCGAAGCTTCCACCTGGGCCATCACCTCCAGGATGATCTTATCCCTGACCGCCCCTTCTTGCAGGCGTTGGCTGATGGCCTCGGCGGTCACCAGTTCTTTCTCCACCACCGCTCCGATCGTGGCCGCCAGCTGGGCTTGGCGTTTGGGGAGCAGCCCTTGCAGCTCAAAGAACCAGAACCGCCTGGGCTTGGTCGGACGGAACAATGATTTAATGGCCAGGTAATTAGTGAGCCAACCGATCAAAGCACCGGTTAGAGGCAGCAGCAGAAACAGGCTCATAAACGATCCCTTATTTCTTCCAGCCAGTCGGTAATTAATCCTACAATTTCCTGGTAGACCCGGGAGCCAGCGAACTCGGAGTGAAAACTCTCGGCCAGGACCACCAGCTTTTTAGGGGCGGCTGGAACGGTTTCATAGATAGCATAGGCATCAGAGGCCGGAATCAACCAGTCTTTTTCGCCGTGGATGACCAGGAGGGGTTGGACAACCCCTTCCAAATAGGGTCGTAAATCCAGATCTGCTGCAAACTCAGGCGGAATCGTCCTCAGCCCGGAGATGTTGCGCATCGTGAAGGGGACCGATTCTACCGCCACCCCGGTGAGGCGCTGCATGAAAACCCCCGGATTCTCGTAATCGATGTACATCGGGGCGCTCACAGTCAAAACCGCATCGATCTGATCCGGGTAAAGGGCCGCCGATTTCAAGGCAATGGAGCCGCCCATAGAAAACCCTACCAGAACGACGTGCTCATACCCGTGTTTTTGGGCAAACTTCAGAGCTGCCTGCACATCCATGGTCTCAGCTTCAGTTCCAGTGAAACTGCCGGCGCTTTGGCCATGGCCCCTGAAGTCGAGGACCAGAACATCGTAGATTTTAGCAATCTCAGAGGCCAGTTGGTCTTTACCCGGGTGGTCTTTAGTGGCTCCGAAACCGTTCAAGACCAGAACCAGAGTGTCCCGCCTCTCTCCTCTCCGGTACCAGTTGGCATAAAGCTTCACTCGGTCTCGAGTGTAAAAGGAAACCTCCCGAAAGTTTTCCTGGACCCAAGGCTTTGGAGTGTAAAGGTTCCAGTGCCTGGCCGCCTCCAGCTCCCAACCCCCATTATCCCATTTGAACCCCAACCGGGCGGACCAGCTCCGTCCCCGCCAAGATAGGTAAGGGATCTCCCGGTGTTCACCAACCCCCACTCTGCATTGGGGGGAAAGATCCACTGAGAGCTCCCAGTCGGTCCAAGCTCTGCCCTGGCTATAATTGATGTAGAGATGGGTATCTCCCGAAACCAGTTGTCCGAAGATCTCCGGCTGAGGGGTGAGAGTGATGCCAGCCAATTCCAGGGCTCCGGTGACGTCTTCATTGACGTAACCTGCCTCCCAACCTTGTGGCCCGAAGGCGAAAGCAAAAGGCCCTGAGAAGTAAAAGGCCGGATAAAAGCCGACCTGCCCGTCGGAGAAATCTAGGCCTAGATTGATGCCGTGACTGATCCGGAAATCATAAGCCACCTGCCACTTTCCATCCCCGGAGCTCAGCAGGGAGAGGCTGGAGGCAGAAGCCAAAAGGCCCCGGAGTTCAGGCCGACCAGCGCCAGCCTGAACTACCGAACCAACCAGGATTAGAGCGACACAGATTGCTAGCAGAATCTGGTTCTTCATGTACACTGGATTCGCTGTGGATGAGACTATTCCTTTCCGGTGCCGACCTGAGCATAGTTACACAAAGGGCAGGACCCGCCCCAATAAGGGCAGGCTTCTGATCGCCCAGCGAAGACCTGGGAAATGGTTTTTGCCACCTTAGACTTAGGATCTAAGTGAACAATCACCTTGGTAGGTACCAGGGTGATTAAGGCACTTAGAAGTAGGTCTTCGTACTCCACTTGGTTCTGGACCAGATCAACCACGAAGCCCTCCAGGTATTCAGTGATCACCACCTCCTTGTGGGAATCAAGGATGCGAAAGAGGCCGTTTGAACGCACTACGATGTGGGCCTCGCCCATCTTGGGCTCTTGGATCTCCACGAAATAGCGAAGTAGGGAGACAAATTCCTCGTACTCCCGGTCAATCATGTAGCTATCCACGGCCTTATCCACGTAGGCTGAGAGCTCCTCGCAAAACTCCTTTAGTCTAAAGCGTAAAAAGCCCTCCAGAACTACCTCATCATTTAGATTGAGGTACTCCAGCAAAGAGGTGATGATCTGGTTTTTCCGCTTTACAACCCGGTAGAGATTGCCTTGCAGCCAGTCCGACTTGTAGAGATCAATCGCCCGGGATATGATCTCATTCTTCTCCACTTCAGTGAAGTGGGAGTAGTTGCTCCTGATGATTCGAGGAATCTCCGTCAAGGGAAGGTCGTTGGCGATCACTTCTGACAGCACTTTGGCGATGTAATATCGGAAAACAGCCCGGGAATTAAGGTTGCCGTCGTCATCATCCAAGTTGCAACCGATGTATTTTATACCGCCACAGTCCTTTTCTTCCAAAAAGACGGTGAAGCCTTCGTCCTTTAAAGACCCCAGTTCCTGGCTGAGCTTGTCTTTTACTGCCCCGAAAGTATTGGATGCACCGATGGTTACTACGTCTCTCATGCTGCTTCACTCCCTTCTCTGCGGTTATTATATGTGGCTTGGAAAAGGAGATATGCAGCCCAGAGCTACCAAGACCTCGGTGAAGAGTTAGGCTACAGTTCTTGTAGGTCATAAAACCAGAGAAAAAATTAGCGGAGGAGTTGCAGATGATGATGTATTCACCTGATATTACAAGGTCATACTAATGCCCATATAACCAAGGAAATGACCATTTCCAAAGATACTGTCAAAAAACATGTCAGCAGCATTCTACGTAAAGGAAACTGTTCATCCAGAAGTGAACTGACATCACGCAGTTTACTACAGAAAAAATCAGCTCTGTAAGCCCTTGACTTTTCTGTTTGATCTGCTATAATACAGTTTGTCGATGGGCGATTAGCTCAGGTGGTTAGAGTGCTTGCTTGACATGCAAGAGGTCGCTGGTTCAAGTCCAGCATCGCCCACCATAATCTTTGTAATCAACTCCGCTTAAAGTGAGCGGAGTTTTTTATTTACTGTTGATATTGAAAAAAATTGCTGGTAAACAAAAGGGGCTGACAGGTAAGAGCTAAGTAACAACGGATAAAAGTTAAGGCAGCCCAACGGCCCTGAGGTCCCGGCTGCCCTAAAAATAAAAAAACCTGCATAATCTGCAGGTTCATAAAAAATGGTGCCGGAGATCGGACTCGAACCGATACGGACACAAGGTGTCCGAGAGATTTTAAGTCTCTTGCGTCTGCCAATTCCGCCACTCCGGCACATATTAAATGGAGGCGGCACCCAGATTCGAACTGGGGAATAAGGGTTTTGCAGACCCCTGCCTTACCACTTGGCTATGCCGCCTCATCATGGTATATTATAACACTACTATGTGAATTTTTAAAGACAAAAATGGAGCGGAAGACGGGATTTGAACCCGCGACCCCCACCTTGGCAAGGTGGTG
>JACDOJ010000020.1 GCA_017656135.1 Bacillota bacterium
ATGGTTCTAGATTGCCCTATCTGCAGGGAGGCTATGCTTGAGCCGCAGGATGCAAGCGGCCTCAGTCAAGATATCCTGACATGTTCTCGATTATTGAGTTTGTCTACTTCTGCTGTCATCGGCAATTATATCCAATTGGGGTAAGATTTCTTTGGCCTCTTTCAATTGTGACAGTTTGGTTATATTATACCTCTGAAACCAATCTAGGGAAAAGACAACTAAGACAAAGTAAGAATAAATCCCAAGGAGGACTTGCCGTGCAGACAACTCCTGCTATTAACCGGCTCAGCCTGGAACAGAGCCCTTATCTCAAGCAGCATGCCACAAATCCGGTAGATTGGTATCCCTGGAGCCAGGAAGCCTTGGCCAAAGCTGAGAGGGAGGATAAACCTCTTCTGATCAGTGTGGGATATTCCGCCTGTCATTGGTGTCACGTCATGGCCGAGGAGTCCTTTTCCGATCCTGAAATTGCAGAGCTCTTAAATGAGTATTTCGTCAGCATCAAGGTGGACCGGGAAGAACGCCCGGATATCGATCTGATCTACCAGGAGGCCTGTCACCTTTTAACCAGAAGTGGGGGCTGGCCTTTGACGGTCTTTGCCACTCCTTCTGGCAAACCCTTTTATGCCGGCACCTACTTTCCTCCGGAAACCAGATGGGGCCGCGCCGGCTTCAAGGAGCTGGTGGAAAAGTTCGGGGAGACCTATCGAACTAAGAAAGAGGAGCTGGTGAAGCTAGCGGACCAATTGACGGACACCATCCGCGAGGCCTTCACCGTCCGCAATCCGGCAAAGCGCGAGGGACTAGGAAAACGCCTGCGGTCGGTGGCCAGAGCCGGTCGGAATAACTTAAGCCGGCACTTGGACTGGGAAAACGGCGGTTTCGGTGGAGCCCCTAAGTTTCCTTCTGTCCCCTGCTTAGAACTGTTTTGGGCCGGCGACGAGGAGCACAGGCAAGGGGTAGTTTTCACCCTGGAGAAGATGATCGCCGGTGGAATCTATGACCAAGTGGGAGGTGGGTTTCACCGCTACGCCAAAGATGAGCGGTGGCTGATCCCTCACTTTGAAAAGATGCTCTACGACAATGCCCTCTTGGTTCAGTTGATGTCCAAGGTTTATCAGGAAACCAAATATGAGATGGTTGGCGAGGCTGTAAAAGAAACCGTCCAGTTCGTCCTCAGGGAAATGACCGGTCCTAATGGCGAGTTTTACGCTAGTTTAGATGCGGACTCCGCCGGCCGGGAGGGAGCCTATTACGTCTGGAGCCTGGCTGAAATTGAGGAGGAGCTGGGTGCTGAGGAGGCTGCCAGGTTTGCCGATTACTTTGATGTTACTTCAGAAGGCAACTTTGAGGACGGCAAGTCCGTCTTATCCCGGAAAAACCGAGGCCTCATCCCCAAAGATCTGGAACCCGCTTTGGAGAAGCTGGCCAAGGCCAGGCTGAACCGGGAACGGCCATTTCGGGATGAAAAGGTTTTAACAGCTTGGAACGGGCTGATGATCAGTGCTTTGGCTCTGGCCTCCGCTGTTTTGGGTGAGCCCAAATACGTGGAAGCGGCGGAAAAGAACGTGGAGTTCATCCTGGCCAACTTAACCACGGAAGATGGCCGGCTGCTCAGGAGCTTTCTGGATCGGCCTGGGAGGCTCCCAGGCTACAGCGAGGACTACGCTTTTCTAGTAGCAGGTTTATTGGACCTCTATGAAGTCACAAACAAGGCCCTCTACCTCCAGCAGGCTTTGGAGTTTCAGGAACGGCTGGTAGCCGATTTTTATGATCCAGAGATGGGCGGTTTCTACCTGGTTTCAGAGCCTGAGGACCTAATCGTGAGACCCAAAGAGAACAGTGATGGGACTCTTCCTTCTGCTACTGGCATCGCCCTCTTGAATCTCTTGCGGTTGCGTGAAGCGGGAAAAGAGCCGGTGGTAAGATCCGAGGCTATTCTCGAAGATACTCTGGCGCTCTACTTGAACAGTGCCGCCGAAAACCCCTGGGGTTATGCGACACTTTTACGGGCCGCTGAATATATTGGGATAAATTTAGCCTAGGGAGAGTGAAGGAAAGATGGAACTTGAACCAAGCGTGGGCTTTTTTGGCCTGATCAGTGAGGATAGGTCTGATTTAGGCAAGGCCCAACGCGGCGGTAGGGTCTGCTTTCATGCAAGGCGGTGAAGATGTCGGTGATGGTCATAATGCGGGCACCTTCGGTAAGTCGGTCCCCGGTCAGTCTAAAGGCAGCACTACGTTGTACACCGTTTTCCTCTCCCGGAGAATAATTTCGGGAGGTTTTGACGTTTCCCTATCAGGGTGTGGTATAATTCAAACTATCTTCGATGGAAAGTGGGGTAGAGATGGTTAAACAAGACTGCATTCTTTTTGACTTAGATGGGACACTGCTGGATACAGGCGATCTGATTAGGGCCTCATTCGAATACACTTTTGCCAAAGAAATGGGTGAGCCGGTGCCCTGGGAGCAACTTCATAAGTTCTGGGGGCGTCCCCTCTTGGATCAGATGCGACTTTTCGCCGACTCACCGGAGAAGGCCCAGCGCATGCTGGAGGTCTACCGAGAGCATAACGCGCGCTACCACGATGAATTGGCCAAGATCACTCCCGGAGCCAAGGAAACCCTCAAAGCCTTAAAAGAAGCGGGCAAGACCATTGCTGTGGTTACCTCTAAGAGCGTGTCCATGGCCAAAAGAGGTGTGAAACTATTTGGCCTGGATCAGTACCTTGATGCTTTAGTGGGGGCTGAGGATACCCAGCGCCATAAGCCGGATCCGGCACCGGTGCTTTTGGCCTTGGAGAAGCTAGGCAAGTCACCGGAAGAAGCTATCATGGTCGGAGACAGTCCTTATGATATTGAAGCCGGTCTCCGGGCGGGGACGGTTACTGCGGGGCTGGAATGGACAATCTTTCCCAAGGAGAGCTTTGACGGCAGAGAGCCTCACAGGTGGTTAAAGGCTTTGTCTGATCTGGTTTATTCCTGAATAATGTCACCTAACCCGCCGTCAAAGAGAGACCAGAGCTTGTTTACCCGTTCACTGATAGTCTATGTCTGGACGAGCGAGGGGGTGCACGTATATTCTATAGCGAGTGAATGGAGGGTGGACCTATTGAAACTATTCCCTGGGGGGTTAAGAGGATCGGAGCACCAGGATCTCTACCTGAGGATGACAATGGACACGGAACTCACGTTTCAGGGATGATTGCAGCAGTCGGTAATATGTTTGGGGTGGTCGGCGTGGCCACCGCTGCCGAATTAGTACCAATCAAGTCCTTTAATAAAGAGGGAGAGGCCCTGACTTCCACAATTGTTTCCGGAATTGACTGGGCCATTCAGAATGAGATAAATGTCTTAAATATGAGTTTCGGAACCAGTGAACCTAGCTTGGCTATGTTCTGAGCCGTCCAGGTCGCATTTGGGTCCGGGATCTTCATGGTCGCTGCCGCAGGGAATAAGCCTGAAACCCCACGGGTCGACTTTCCGGCCAGGCTTCGAGGAGTGCTGGGTGTAGGCGCTACAACCATTGACGATAAAATCGCTGACTTCAGTTCAGGGGGCATCGGCCTCGATCTGGTGGCTCCGGGGGAGAATATTCTTGAACGGAAGTTACCAGGAGCGAAACGGTACTTCAATGGCCGCAGCCCACGTTTCAGGCGCCGCTGCCCTGCTTTCGGCCCAGGAACCCGAACTCGCTCCTGATGAAATCTACCGAAGAATAATAGAAGCAACTACCCCATTAGAAGGGATAGTTGCTTCGAGACAGGGTGCAGGGTTATTGAGCCTGCCCCGATTGCTGTGAGTAATTTTTCTCCTTGGCAAGTAGTTTTCGGTACCAGATGGCGTGCCGGTGTTTGACGTATTCCAGATCCACTTTGCCGTGGAACATAGCCGGCAGCAGCTTCCGGTTAGCCTTAAAGACGAAGGCACCCAGGTGTCCGATGATTCCCAAGAGTAAGAGCACGGTAGCAATATTGTGGAGTTGGGTGGTCCACTGAATGAAGAGGTTGTTTAGTTCAACCCCAGGTAGGTTCTTGTAAACCTTGATCAAGCCGGTGATGACAATTAAGAGCAAGTTCCCGCCGATGAAGGCGTAAGACAGCCGCTGCTCTGCCAGGTACTTGTCGGACTCCGGTTCTTTGCCTATGCCCAGCATGGCCAAGATGATCTTTGCCGACTCCTTAAAATCGCCCCGTTTCGGGAAGAGGTCAAAGTCCTTGGTCATGATTTTTTCGGCAATGTGATAGAAGACCGCGAAGGTCAGGACTATTCCGGCGATGTAGTGCATTTTCAAGGTGATGGTGTAGTCACCGGACCAGCCCAGTCCAGGAATGTTGACTACTCCAAACCGTTTGTACATAGGCAGCTGTCCGAAACCGGAGAAGAAGAGGACGAAGGTGGAGAGGGCAACTGCCCAGTGAACCAAGATTGAACTCAAACTCTGTCTCTTTACTTTCTTTTCTTTCCAAAGAATCTTATCCATTGTTCTCACCCTCTTCTTTCCATTTTTTGTGGGCGGCAATTCCGGCGGCGAATACTCCGGCTACCGGCGCCAATAGCAAAGCCTGAGCCATGCCGTTGGGAGAATCCAGGACGTTCTTGGCGGCGACAGGCATCCGGGGGTGCTCGTTCTTGGCTGCCAAGGCTTCATCGATCTTCTCGAAAGGAACCTTGGAGACGTAGAAGGTGGAGGTTCCACCGGCTTCCTTCTCACCGTAGATGTAACCGCCGATTTCTTCAGCCCGCTGGTGGGCGTATTCCCGCATGGCTTCTTTTTCGCCAAACTTGATGGCCCCCTTGGGGCATGCCTCCACACAAGCCGGAGCCTTGCCGGCTCTGATGCGATCGATGCAACCGTCGCACTTGTACATGACACCAGCACCAAAGGGCAACGGTTGCAGTTTGAGGTAGAAGCCAACGCCGGTTTTACGCTGTGGGATGTGCCAAGGGCAGACGGCCTTGCACTTCTGGCCGCCTAGACAGTAGTCCTCATCGATGACAACCGGCCCTTCAGGTGTTTTCTGGTTGACACTGAAGGGACATAGGCGGGCGCAGGCGGGGTCATCGCAGTGCATACACTTTCGAGGAACATGTACCTCTTCCTGGCCGTCCTCAGTTTCTACAGTCACGTGCTGAACATACAGGAAGTTTTCCGGGGTCAACCCCTCCGGGTTTGGGTTTTCCGGATGGCCGTGTTCCCGCTGGCAGGCCAGGGTACACTCATTACAACCATCACACAAGGTCAAGTCAATGACTATTCCCACTTCGCCAATGTCGGTGCTTGCTTCTGCTTTAGCTGGCAACCCGCAGGCCACGGCGGCACTGGCCGCAGCGGCAGCAGTGGATCGCTTCAAAAACTCGCGCCGTGAGATCTTCTGGCTCACTGAATCTCTCCTCCTGTCTCATATAGGGTAAATTGAAAATCCTGCCTTATCGCAGGCAAAGACTAATAAGCATATTAGAATATAGTTATAAAATTGTCAAGCGCGCCCTTTTTGTTTTTCGTGAAAAAAGTAACAAAATCACAGAAAGCGCGACGGCTACAGGATTTTCCAATTTAATACATAATTTCTTTAAAAAGATTTTCTTTGGGTTTTGAGAGGAGTGCACCTGGTTTTATGGTAAAAGGCCTTAGTTTCAAAGTGTCTGCCTTATTCTTCTGTATAGTGGTAATGGTCCTGATTTCCGGTTTCGTGGTCAGCGGGGGCTTGAGCACCCTTGTAGAACAAAACGCAAGGTTGGTCGATTCGACGTTGACCCAAAGCCAGGATGTCACTTCCATCCTCACATCGATTCTCAATATGGAAACTGCCATCCGCGGGTTTGTTGCCGGGAGCAACGAATTCTTCAGCGATGAGTCGTACCTTGAGCCGTACACTGAAGGCAAGGAGGAGGCCAGCAAGGCCTTTGCTAGTCTAATGCAGAGGGTTACATCTCCTGAAGGACAACAGCTACTCAAGGAACTTCAGGGAAAATTTCAGGAATTCCAGGCCTATGCCGAGGAGGTTATTGAACTGGTCCGAAAAGGGGACCTGATATCTGCCAGGGATTCCATTGCGACCGGTAAGGGGATAACCGATGAAATCCGTACTCTCTTTCATGATTTTTATACCATTAACGAGGAGTTGTTATCGGCAAACCTAGCTTCTTCCGCCAGCCTGACCAAGAAAGTTCGGTGGGTCGTCTACGGCATCACTTTCCTGGTGGTTTTAGTTTCAGTAGGTGTTGCCTTCTGGGTCAATGCCAAGGTGGCTAGGCCGGTTAAGAAGATGTCCAGGTTGATCGCCCAGATGGCTGAAAACGAGGGCGACCTGACCCAAAAGATCTCTATCAAGACCGGGGACGAAATTGAAGACCTTGCCGATGCTACCAATAAGTTAACCTCTGGCATCCACGACTTAGTGGTCAGGATCATTGACTTAACTAAAGCGGTGCATAATGCCAGCGACTCTCTGGCGCAGGATGCGGCAGATAACAGCAGCTCCCTCAGTCAGATTGCCGTTACGATGGATGAAATAGCCCGGGGTGCTGATGAGCAGGCCCATGCAACTGAACAGGCTATGGCAATTACCCAAAGCACTGTGGAGAACTGGCGCAGGGTGGAGCAGGATGTAGCCTCCATCACCGACTCAGCTAAGGAAACTAAATCTGTAACCAATGTGGGCATGGAAACTGTACACTTGGTCCTGGAGCAGATGGATCAGATTGATACGTCATCTAAGAGCGTGGGCAGTGTCCTCGCTGCCCTACAGGCCAGTTCCGACCAGATCTCTGAGATGGTCAAGGCCATTACCGATGTGGCGGAACAGACCAATTTACTGGCCTTGAATGCTGCTATCGAAGCAGCTCGGGCAGGAGAGCACGGCCGGGGATTTGCAGTGGTTGCCGAGGAAGTGCGCAAACTGGCCGAGCAGTCCAGGGAGGCTGCTGAAAACATCAAGGGTATTGTAGTAGTGATCAACAGCAAGACCCAGGAAGCTGTAGGTGCCATGGAGACCAGTATTTCCCAGGTGGTCAAAGGCAAAGAGCGGGTCGAGGCATTTCAGTCCTGCTTTGAACAGATTCTAAAGGGGGTAAACGGCATGGTCGAATCCCTGGTCAGGATCGATAAGGCGGCCCGGGGGTCCAACGAAAGTTCTGACCAGCTGGTCAGTGCCTTGGAGCACATCTCTGCGGTCACTGAGGAAAGTGCCGCTAGCAATGAAGAGATCCTGGCGACAGTTAATACCCAGAAAGAGTTGACCAACCGTGTCGCCGAGAGCGCCCAACAGTTGGCTGCCTTGAGCAAGGAGCTTGAAAACTTGGTGGGCCACTTTAAGGTATAAAAGTCATAATAATAAAAAGGAGGATGCTGAAGATGCGAAGAGTTCTATCCACACTGGCAATTGTCCTGATCTTATCATTGGTGTGTACCGGTGTGGTCCTAGCTGTAGACCAGGCAGTAGTGGATGCGGGTAAGGCATGGTTTACGGATATGAAGTCTTTTAACATTATTTCCACTGCTGCTGTTTACAAGGACTTGGCTCGCTACACCATTGTTGACGTGCGTACGGAGAAGGAGTTTGCACAGGGGCATATTGAGGGCGCCATTAATATTCCCTTGCAGGAACTGGCGGACCGTTACGATGAAATTCCCTCGGATAAGCCTGTGATCGTCCATTGCAAGAGTGGGGCTCGGAGCTCCTATGCCACTGCTTTCCTGCAGATGCTCGGCTACCGGAATGTCCAGAATATGTTTGGTGGGTATTTAGACTGGGTGGATAAAGGTTACCCGGTTGTAAAATAGTGGCCTAACTTTAAATAATATATACTTGATACTTGTGCTCAGGGAGCCTATGATCACCGATAAGGTGCCTGAGTTCGTTCAACTCCATTGTGGACGAGTTGGCCGGAAGGGCCACCTCCTTTCCATGCGAATAAAGTACCTTGCGTCGAAAAGGAGTATGTGGCCCTTCTGTTGGTAAAAACTACTCAGATTGTCAGTTAGAGCAGGGCAACTTCTGTCTCTTTGTCAAATAGGTGCATTTTGCTTGCGCGGATGCTGAACTGATGGGGCTTTCCGTGGCGGGCCTGGGTGTGAGCGCCGACCCGGGCGATGAAGGAATCAGCCCCGATTTTACCGTGGACAAAGCATTCATTGCCCATGGGTTCTACCACATCCACCTGGGCCGGGAAGAACTCGGTTTCATGCTTGGTGTCGTCATCGGGGTCCACCACATCTTCAGGCCTGATTCCAAAGATCATTTCCTTGCCTACGTAGGACCTGAGTTGATCCTTATCTTTCACTCTGCTTTCAGGAACAAAGACTTCAAAGCCGCTGGTCTTGACTTTGAATTTCCCGTCTTCTTCGTGCAGGGTGCAGGGGATGAAGTTCATGGCCGGGCTGCCGATGAAGCCGGCGACAAAGATATTGACCGGGTGCTCGTAAATTTCAAGGGGTGCACCGACCTGGTGGATCACCCCGTCTTTCATGACAACGATCCGGTCACCCATAGTCATCGCCTCGACCTGGTCGTGGGTGACGTAAATGATGGTGGCTCCCAGTCGCTGGTGGAGTTTGCTGATCTCAGACCTCATCTGCACCCTCAGTTTAGCATCAAGGTTGGAGAGAGGCTCATCCAGGAGGAAGGCTTGGGGCTCACGGACGATGGCCCGGCCCAAGGCAACCCGCTGCCTCTGGCCGCCTGAGAGTTCCTTGGGTTTGCGTTTCAGCAGCTGACTGATGCCGAGCATCTCTGCAGCTTCCTTCACCCGGCGGTCAATCTCATCTTTAGGTAGTTTACGGAGGCGCAAGGCGAAGGACATGTTCTGATAGACGTTCATGTGGGGGTAGAGAGCGTAGTTTTGGAAGACCATGGCGATGTCCCTGTCCTTTGGCGGGACGTCATTGACCAGCCGGTCACCGATGTAGATCTCACCGCTGGAGATCTCTTCAAGACCGGCAATCATCCGGAGGGTAGTGGATTTACCGCACCCGGAGGGGCCTACCAGCACCAAGAATTCCTTGTCCCTGATTTCCAAGTTGACGTTCTTGACGGCCTGGAAGTTACCAAAGTTCTTGCAGACATCTTTCAACAAAACTCTTGCCATTTTAACACCCTCCTAACAGATTAAATCCAGAGTGAGGAGCCGCAGGACTCCCGGATCACCAGTTTTGGTTCTATGCTGTAGTGCGTTTCCGCACCGAGGAACAGTTTCACAGCTGACTCTCCCAGCTTAGACCAGGGAATCCGCAGAGTGGTCAGGGGCGGCTTAGAGTAAGAGGCCGCTGGGTCATCGTTGCAGCCGATGACCGCCATATCCTCAGGGACCTGATACCCTCTGCGGGCCAGAGCGTGCAAGACGCCGATAGCCATACTGTCGTTGTAGGTGATGACCGCCTCAGGAGGAGAGTCAGAGAGCAAGGCATCCACAGCCACGTAGCCCCCTGGAGCCGTGGGCTCTCCGGGTAGATAGGTCATTTTAACTCCCACTGTCCGGGCGATATCGGCCAGCCCCCGCTGGCAGTAGGCCGGGCCGATTACGGTGATACGCTCTTTTCCCAGCTCGGCCAAGTGTGAGGCGGCCAGCTGAAAAGCCTGTCGGTAAGAGAAGGAGACCTTCTTGATCCCTGCCACATCCGGCGTTTCGTCAAAACCGAAATCCAAGGCAACCACGGGGAAAGGGCTCGTATCCTGGTTTTCTTTTGGCAGGGTCAGGCCCACGGTGATTAGCCCTTCAATTCCCTTGCCCGCCAATTCCTGGAGCACCTGGGAGGAGAGTTCGTCTATGAAGAGCAGCATGAAACTGTAATCGGCGGCGTAAGTGGCGCTCCCGATGCCTTGGAGGATGCCGGTGAGGGCGGCTTCAGACCCATTCCAGCAGAAGGAGGTGGTCACTGCCACTGCCAGGCTCCGGGTCTTCTTGCCAACTAAGCCCCGGGCCAGGGTATTCGGGGTATAACCTAGCCTGGCTACAGCCTCCAGCACCTTTTCCCGGGTGGCCGGAGAGACCTGCCGGGTGTTGTTGAGGACGTAGGAGACTGTAGCGGTGGAAACCCCCACTTCTTTGGCTATATCTTTTATGGTTGCGATTTTCACGGCCTGAACTCCTCCGTTTAAACGTTTAAATATTTCCTCGAGGCCCCCTCCTTTTCCTGCTTTGAAAGTGAATTTCTGTGGTTTGTGTAGGAATTGGGGTGCTGGACAAGAAAAATACAATAAACACAAATTCTGAAAGGAGCCGGTCAGATGCGGAGATACATTGCCGGGGTAATTCTCTGGTTTCTGATGCTGGTCATTATTGGTACTTTGTCTGCTTTTGCGGCCCAGGGTTATGAGAAATACACGGTTACAGCTGACCAGGGGCAAGCCGCCGCTGAGCTGGCTGTAAAATATGCTCAGGCTGGAGTGCCCTTTAAACTGGGAGGTCAAGTAACTTTAGAGGCCTTTGCTGAGGCTGAAAATACCGATGATGGCATTGACGCCTCCGGTTTGGTGGTCAATGTCTACAAGGAAGTACTGGGCGAGGTCCGCTGGGCCGGAGGAGGCGGAGAGGAACCGCTGCTCTTTGCCGATGTTTCCAGCTCCATTCTCTTTAACTGGAATACGGTGCCGGTAAGCTTAGAGGAGCTTAGAGCGGGAGATCTGATTTTCTTTAAGAACTCTGTAGGCAAGATCGCCGGGGTCGGAATCTTCCTGGCCAAAAAGGGTGATTTGGTCCACTTTGTGGTTCCCTCAGCCAGCCAGGGCCGGGTCATCGAAACCTACTTGAATATCAAGAATGCCTACTGGCAACAACGTTTCGCCGGTGCCGGCAGGTTGACTTACTGGCAAAAATAGGCGGGATTGAATAAGAAGATACAGGACGGGGCGATACTACTCCAGTAGCATTAGTTTCCTGGAGGTAGTTCTGTGCCCGTCCTTTTTGTGGCCGGCAGCATTTTGATACCCATAGTCTTAGGGATCCAGGTTTGGCTGGTTCCGAGCAAAACCCTTCAGCAGGCGGCTATTTTTGTAAATTCAGTGGTGCTGCTTTTCTTTTCTTTGGATCTCGTGCAGCTGGCGCCGTTTAGGGGCCAGCTGGCCGGAGCCTTGGCCGAGTCGGTGAACCTGCTTTTTGCGGCCATCGACGTCTTTCTTCTGGGGTACATGGCTTATTTAGGCTGGCGCTGGCGCAAGTATCTGGTCTTAATCCTCTCTCTGCTGCAGCTCTTGGTACTCCTCTGGTTGGAGCTGGCGATCCCCGGAGAGGTTATCGACCACATCCTGGTGGATCGCTTATCCCTTACCCTTTACCTTATAGTCAGCTTCGTCGGTTCTCTAGTGATCATCTTTGCCAGTAAGTATATGGATGACCATAAGGCTGAAGGGGGTCGGCCTTCCCATGGCCTGCCCCGGTTCTTCGGGGTTCTGTTGATCTTCACCGGAACCATGAACGGCCTGGTGAGCACGGACAACCTACGCTGGCTGTACCTCTTTTGGGAAGTAACGACGTTAGCCTCCTTTCTCTTGATCTTCCACTACAAACACGCCGAGGCCAGGGAGAACGCCTTCCGAGCCCTGTGGATGAATCAAATCGGAGGTCTAGCCATCCTGTTGGCTCTGGTTCTAATGGGTCGGACACTGGAAACCGCATCCCTCTCTGAGCTGGTTCGGTACGCTCCCGCAAGCTCCCAGCTAACCTTGGCGGTGGCTTTGCTCCTTTTGGCGGCCTTCACTAAAGCGGCTCAGGTGCCTTTTCACGGCTGGCTTTTAGGGGCTATGGTGGCGCCGACTCCGGTTTCGGCTCTACTGCACTCCAGCACCATGGTGAACGCGGCGCTATACCTGGCTTTTCGCCTATCCCCGGCCTTTCGGGGCACCACTTTGGGAACGATTGTCGCCTTAGTGGGAGCCTTCAGCTATTTTGCCACTTCGGGCATGGGGATTGGAGAGGCCAACGCCAAGCGGGTGCTGGCCTTTTCTACTATCGCTAATTTAGGGCTGGCCTTGACTATGAGCGCCTTGAACAACTCCTTGGCTCTGACGGCGGGAATGCTGATCCTAGTCTACCACGCCGTCTCCAAAGGGCTGCTCTTTTTGGCAGTAGGAACCGTTGAACATAAGATCGGTTCCCGGAACATCGAAAAGATGGACCGCCTCTTTGAGGAACTGCCGGTGACCACTGTCCTCGCGGTCTTAGGAATGATCAGCATGATGATGCCGCCTTTTGGAGTCTTGATCGGTAAATGGCTGGCCATTGAGGCGGCCGTCAACAACCCGGTGATTCTGCTCTTTGTCATTTTCGGGAGCGCCTTCACAGTGGTCTTCTGGTCCAAATGGGTCGGTAAGATGCTGGCCACCACCGCCAGGCCTCCAGAGGCGCCGAGGATCCACGCCGAGTCTCTGTCGTTCTTGACCGCCGGCCCGTTATTCGCTCTGGCGGCGTTGGCCATCTTTACCAGTCTCTTTCTGGGTTGGACCTACAGCTTCTTCGCTAGGCCGGTAGTGGGAGCGCAGTACCCCACCTTGCCGCTGGAAGTTCGTTTTGGAGGGCTTTATTCCTCAGTGGGCGGTTTTCTGCCCTGGCCTCTCTTTGCCATTCTCCTCTTGGTCCTGGCTTCGATTCCGGTAACTATTGGGAGAATGCGCTGCCAGGATATCTGCCTGCCCTATCTTTGCGGGGAAAACAGTGAAGACGAGCCGGAAAAATCTTTCTACTCAGCCCGAGATGAGGCCTTCCCGGCCGGCGTCGGCGGGTACTACGCCGAGGGGATCTTTGGTGAAGGAGCCATCAACAGGTGGGCTGTGCCTGTGGGGATCGGCCTACTTCTCTTGATGTTGGGGGTAGTGCTGTGAGTGTAACCGCAGGTTTCTGGCTGATGGTCTTGGGGATTGTGGTTGCTCCGCTGGTTGGGGGGCTTTTGACCGGTTTGGAACGCAAGGTTATCGCCAGGTTTCAAGGCAGGCAAGGGCCTCCCCTGGTGCAAGCCTTTTATGATTTAATTAAACTCTGGCAAAAACAGCCCCGGGCAGTCAACCGCATCCAAGTGGTTTATGCCTACGCCCACCTCTTCTTCATGATCGTCAGCCTGCTA
This sequence comes from Bacillota bacterium, assembly GCA_017656135.1. GTDB lineage: Bacteria > Bacillota > UBA5301 > UBA5301 > UBA5301 > JACDOJ01. The sequence continues at coordinate 13,059 of JACDOJ010000020.1, forward strand.
GCCCTACTGTTAGGTCAGGATTTGCTCATGATTTTATTCATTTTTTCTTTTGCCTCAGTTGCCCTGATCTTAGGCGGCCTCAGCGTGGACTCTCCCTACAGCCGCATCGGCAGCCAGCGGGAGATAGTCCAGCTCCTAGTTTATGAGCCTATCCTGATCTTAATGGTGATCGCCTTCTATAAAGTTACCGGCAGTTTCATGGCCCGGGCGGCCTGGGGTTTGGGGCAGCCTTTGATTTATCAAATACCCTTGGTGCTGGTGGCCTTCTTATCGGTCTTCATTATAAAACTGCGTAAATCCCCTTTTGACCTGGCAACGCAGCTGCACGAACCCCATCAGGAACTGGTTAAAGGGATCATCACCGAGTATTCCGGGCCTCACCTGGCCCTCATTGAACTGGCTTCCTGGTATGAGATGGTCTTCCTCTTGGGCCTGGTTGCGCTTTTCTGGTCCACTAGCTGGATAGGGGCTTTGATTTTGGCTGCCGTTTTTTTCTCCCTTCTTACGCTCATCGACAACGTTACTCCCAGGGCAACTTACGCTTGGATGGTCAAGTTCGTCTGGAAGGTCGGCCTGGGACTGGCGGTGGTCAATGTGACCTGTTTATATCTGGGGTGAAAGAGGAGAGTAAATGTCACTGGTCGCGCTCTCCCGGAAAAAGTCCCCCTGGCTGCTGCATTTTGAAACAGGGGGCTGTAATGGCTGTGCCATCGAGGTCTGGGCCTGTCTAACTCCGGTCTACGATGTCGAGCGCTTTGGCATGGTCAACACCGGAAACCCGAAACACGCCGATGTCTTGATCGTCACTGGCTGTGTAAATGCCAGGTCGGGCCGGGTTCTGCGCAACCTGTACAGTCAAATGCCCGAGCCTAAAGTGGTGATCGCTGTAGGGGTCTGTGCCTGCACCGGAGGGATCTTCCATGACTCCTACAACCTGGCCCCAGGGGCGGATAGGGCCATCCCGGTGGATATCTACATCCCTAACTGTGCAGCCAGGCCTGAGGCTATCATCGATTCAGTGCTCCATGCAGTGGACCTCTTAGAGGAAAAGGGGAGAAGTTATGATGCTCGCAGGAGTTAAGGAGATTACCAAGGACGACTTGCTGGAGGAAGTACAGAAGTTGGCAGGGGAAAATTGGCGTCTGATCAGCATCACCGGCACCGACACTGGCTCCGGGATTGATTTGATCTACCATTTTGACCAGGAGCTGACCCTCTTAAACCTGCGTTTCCAAATCGATTATGGGGAAACCATCCCCAGCATAACCCCCTACTACTTCTGTGCCTTCGTCCCTGAGAACGAGCTCAAGGATTTTTTGGGGGTGGAGGTGACGAACCTGCCCGTGGATTATCAGCATCTTTTCATTATATCGGAGCTGACCCCGGTTAAGATCCCGCTCTTGCGTAAGGCGGCTGGGGATGATGCCGGGGAGGTGAAACCGGAATGATCGGCAAGACTGTCATCCCTTTCGGACCTCAACACGCGGTCTTTCCGGAGCCCTTTCATTGGCGCCTGGTGATGGAGGAGGAGCGGGTGCTGGATGCCATACCGGGCATCGGTTACATGCACCGGGGGATTGAGCAGTTGGCAACCCGCATGGAGTTTGCCAAGACGCTCTTTTTGGCCGAGCGAGTCTGTGGAATTTGTAGTTTCATGCATGCCTTGGCCTATGCCGAGTCTTTGGAGAAACTCATGGATGTGGAGGTTCCTCCCCGGGCCAAATACTTGCGGACCATCTGGGCGGAGTTGGCGCGCCTCCAGAGCCACCTGCTCTGGATCGGTCTGGCCGCAGATGCCTTCGGTTTTGAGAGCCTCTTCATGCAGGCTTGGCGGGTCAGGGAGTACGTCATGGATATGGTGGAGTTCACCGAAGGGGGGAGGGTGATGACCTCTTCAGTGACCATCGGCGGGGTCCGGCGAGATCTCCATGAGGAGGCCATTGAGTTCCTCCTGGAGAACCTGGATAAGCTGGAGGTGGGTTTCGAAGAGGTTTACCAGGTCTTCACCGAGGACCCGCTCATCAAGCACCGCACGGTAGGGGTAGGTATCCTCAGCAAAGAGGATTCCATCAGATTAGGGGCGGTAGGACCGACTTTGAGAGGCAGCGGTGTGGCCCAGGACATGCGGATGTTGGGTTATGCTGCCTACGGTGAGCTGGAGTTTCAACCTGTCGTTGAGGACAGTTGTGACTCCTATGCCCGGATGGTGGTGCGCCTCAAAGAGTGTTTCCAGTCCATCAACCTGATTCGCCAGGCCATCAAGAAACTGCCCGATGGCGATGTGCTGGTTAAAGTGAGGGGAAAGCCGGAAGGTGAAGTCGTCACCCGGATCGAGCAGCCCCGGGGCGAGCTCCTCTACTACATCAAGGCCAACGGTACCAAGAGCTTAGAGCGGTTTCGCATCCGGACCCCTACTCTCAGCAATCTCCCGCCGCTGATGCACATGATCAAGGGAGCCTGTCTGGCGGATGTGCCGGTGATCACCTTATCCATCGATACCTGTATTGCCTGTACAGAGCGATAGGAGGGCTTCTTCGGTGTTCGAGATGCTCAATACCATTTTGAAAAATCTGTTCTCCGGCCCGGTTACCCGGCCGTACCCGGCCCAGCGTCGGGAGCCTTTCGCCTCCACCAGAGGTCAGATTAAGAGTGTCATCGAAAACTGCATCTTCTGCATGAGGTGTCAGGCCGCCTGCCCTGCCAACTGCATCGTGGTGGATCGAAAGGAGCAGACCTGGAGCGTCGACCCTTACCGGTGCATCGTCTGCGGAATGTGTGTGGAGGTTTGCCCTACTGAAGCCATCATCATGAACCGCCACTACCGAGACCCGGTGAAACACCGGGAGCCCATCGTCAAACACCAGGAAGGGCCGATTCCTAAGATAAATCCTAAGGCGAAGGGCATCAACTGATCAGGCCGCTTTTGGCGATTAGCTCTACCGCCCGCTCCAACAGTTCCTCCTTTTGAACCAGGGCGATGCGCACATATCCCTTGCCGTGCGCACCAAACCCGGAGCCGGGAACGACACAGACGCCGCTCCGCTCCATCAGATCAAAGGTGAACCTCACATCGTCCTGGCCGCCCGGTACCTGGGCCCAGAGGAACATGGTGGCCTTGGGAGAGGAAACTTTCCAGCCGATGGAGTTTAACCCCCGAACCAGGAGGTCCCGGCGCTGTTGGTACCTGGAGGCGGTGGCCCGGACGTAATCCTGGGGACCGGTCAGGGCAGCCACAGCGGCTTTTTGAATGGGATTGAAGGGCCCGTAGTCAGTATGACCTTTGATCTCGGCCAGGGCTTTGAGCATAAACGGGTTTCCCACGGCGTAACCGATGCGGCAGCCGGCCATATTAAAGGTCTTCGAGAGAGAGTTAAACTCGATGCCCACTTCTTTGGCTCCCTCCACCTGCAAGAAACTGGGAGGGCGAAAACCGTCATAAGCCAATTCCGAATAGGCGGCATCGTGTAAGACCAGAATTGAGTGCTTATTGGCGAATTCCACCAGGGAGCGGAAAAAGTCCAGAGTCACTGTGGAAGCGGCCGGGTTAGAGGGGAAGTTGAGGATCATCAGCTTGGCGCGGTCGGCAACCTCCGCGGGGATCCGATCCAACTGGGGGACAAAGTTGTTCTCTGGAACCAGGGGTAGGGGATAGAGCTCGGCGCCGGCCAAAATTGGTCCGGCGTGGTAGATGGGATAAGCCGGATCCGGCACGATCACCAGATCGCCGGGGTCTAACAGAGCCAGGCAGATGTTGGCCAGGCCTTCCTGCGATCCTAATAGGCCCAGGACTTCCTCCCGGGGGTTGAGGGTGACTCCGAACCGGGCGTTATACCACTTGGCCACGGCCTGGCGGAACTCATCGGAAACCTGCAGGGTGTAGCCGTAGTTGCCGGGTTTAGCTACCTCCTGCTGCAGCTGCTCCAGAATATGGGGGGCGGGAGGCAGGTCCGGGCTGCCGATACTGAGGTCGATCATCTCCCGTCCTTTTTTCTGCAGCTCCTGCTTCTTGGCGGCGACTTGGTTGAAGATTGCAGCGGAGACCTGTTTAAGCCGCCGGGATCGATACATATGAGGCCCTCCCTGATTTTTTGGATAAATATTTATAGTACTATTCTGAGAGTTTGACAAACTTCCTGCTTATTCCGTATGTTCCATTTATCACAAATTGAGTACGTAGTTGGCCAGGTTGGCCAGAAGAGGAGCGTTTTTCTGCCAGATGCTGTTGAATTGGGCGAGCGGCAAGGGGTTCATCCCCCGGCCGATTTCGATGGTGAAACCGGGCCGGTGGAAGTGGCTAATGAACCAGTCTTTATATCCGCCGTAGCCGGCCTCTCTGGGGTTGTGGCCCACCAGGGCATATCCGGTCAAACGAGAAAGCTCCTTGGCGATCCGCCTGGCCTCGGGAGGGGCCTTGCGCCTGTAGTTCCAGTAGATCACTTCTCCCTGGGAGTGGTAAGCTATCACGAACTCAGGTTTTAGCTTTCGGGTGAAATCGGCCACCGCCTTGGCTTCCGGTTCAGATTCCGGGTGTTCGCCGGCGAAGTACTTGGGTGCCGGGGTCTTGGGGCTGCTTTCATAGGCCTTGAGCCAGTCGGCCCGGTACTGTCTGTTGAGGTCGACCCCCCGGATGTTGGCTTTCCATTCCCGAAAATTGGGGTTCCCATAGTTCCATTTGAGCAAGGTTGAATGGTACTGTTGTGGAATGGCGTCCAGGCCTTCCTTGGCCAAGGCAACCCCGTCCGGGTTGACCATGGGCGTTATCCAGAGGGAGGCACGGGAGGACGCTTCCCCAATGTCAATGCCCCATAACGGGCTGGCTGCTTCCCTGGCCTCCAAGTACGCTTGGATGAATGCCAACAATAGTGAGGCCGTAAGCCATTCACAGGCGTGGTGGGCGCCGTTGATATAGACCGACCGTGCTCCCCAGCCCAGGCGGATTGTCCACAGCTCCCGCCCCAGGACAGACCTGCCGATGCTGAGCAGCTCACAACCGTGTTTGTCGCTGAGGGTACGCAGATTTTCCGAAAGTTGCTGGTAGTTCAGGTCGGCCCGGCGTTTTAGCAACCGCATTACGAAAGCCACTCCTTTGCAGTGGATGCGCTATTATATGCAATTGCAGGGAGCGGCGGAATCTGCTGGCAAATCATGGTTTAGGACTGAATGAGAAGAGCCCGTCCCTCTGGCTAGGTGACGGGCTCTCAGGTGCCACAGCTTTAGTAATTCTCCGCCAGGACCTCGTAGTAGCTCTGCGGGTGGTAACAAGCCGGGCACTCCTCAGGGGCCTCAGGACCTTCATGAACGTAACCGCAGTTGCGGCATTTCCACTTGACAACTGAGGCTTTTTGAAAGACGCTCTGCGATTTCAAATTACCCAGCAGGGCCTTGAATCTTTTTTCATGGGCTGCTTCCACCTTGGCGACTTCCGTGAACCACTTGGCGATTTGAGGGAAACCTTCTTTCTGGGCCACCTCGGCGAACCCTTTGTACATGGTGGTGTGCTCGTAGTTTTCGCCGTTGATGGCTTCCTGTAAATTAGCTTTGGTGTCGCCCAGGCCCTGGAGGAACTTGAGGGCGGTTTTGGCGTGTTCTTTCTCGTTATCTGCGGTCTCCAGGAAAATACCGGCGATCTGCTCATAGCCTTCTTTTTTGGCAATGCTGGCGAAGTAGGTGTACTTGTTTCTGGCCTGAGACTCTCCGGCAAAGGCGGCCTTCAGGTTCTTTTCGGTTTCAGTTCCTTTCAATCCGTTGACTTTGAAATCCATATCCATCCTCCTAGTTTATTAATAGTAACTATTACTAATGTATACACGGCGGCTCTTTCAGTTCCTGCTAGGGGGTGAAAAATTTTTCTCTTTTGGGGACGGCTGCTCCAGGTGGCCGGCTCCGATGTGAATCACCACAATGGCGATGACCACCAGCAACAGGCCCAGGATCTGCCGAAGTGAAAGGGTGTGACCCAAAAAGAGGTAGCTGAGGACAGCTACCGTCGGAAGCTCGAAGGTGCTCACCACAGAGGCCGGCCCTGCTCCAATCAGCGAGATTCCTTTGAGGAGCAAGAAAAAGGGAATGAGCGATGCTGTCACAGTAGCTCCCAACGTAATGAGCACACCCTCAAGGGGTAGGCCGCCGCTCCAAAGGTAGGTCGGAGGGGCAATAACGAGAAACCCCAGGGTAGAGGCGAATTGGGAGACGATCATGGCAGTTAAGGGCGAAACACTGGAAAGAACGCGCTCACCCTGAAGGTTGTAAAAAGCCGTACACAGGGCCGCCCCTAAAGCCAAGATGATACCCAGTAAGCTGAAAGAAGTGTCTTCCAGGGATCCGGCGGAAAGGTAGGCACCGACAAAAGTGAGGGCCACCGCGAGCCAGTGGTATCGGTTGACCGGCGTCTTCAACCAGAAGAAGCTGCCGAGGATGACCATGGCTGGGTACGAATAAAAGAGAATGGTCACGATGGCCGGCGGTAGGAACTTCACTGACCAGGTGAAACAGGTGGCTGCCAGCATCGACCCGACCAGGCCAAGCAAGACCAATTCCCGGAGCAGGGTTTTTGGTAGGGAGAGAACTTTTATCCTCTTTAGACGGACAAGAACCAGGAGCAGTCCGCTGGCTAAAAGAGACTGGACTGAGAGCAGTTCCCAAGGTTCAAGATAAAGGTAGGCAAATTCCACCCAGACGGCAAAGGTGCCAAAAGTCATGGCTGAGAGCAGAGTAACGAAGACTCCCAGGACGGTTTCACGCTTAAGGCGCACAAAGTGCCACTCCTTTCAGGTGTCAATTCTACAGGCAAGAGATGAATACCTAGTTTGGTCTGCAAATATGGATGAAGAGAGTTATAGGCTTGCCACTTCACGGATAGGTTCAGGAGGAAGCGGAGAAAATATTTAGGAATATTACCAGTACTTGGAGGGAGTTTGCTATGGTCTTCCGGATGAAGGTAATCTGCAGGGTGGTGGGGATAACTATGCTTTTGACACTGGGTTTCATGACCTCGGTAGCACAGGCCGATGGCTATGTTAAGCAGGCCAATTCAGTCACCGGCTACTACATCACCAGCAAATCTCAGTGGGAGAAGGTTAAACTGGAAGTGAAGCTGCCGCCGGATATCCAGAGTCTGGCCCCGAATTTTGCCCAGGAAGCGCTGATCTTAGCCACCTGGGGCGAGAAGCCTACAGCAGGTTACAGCCTGGATATCATCGACCTCAAGGTGGAAGGGTCAGAGGCGGTAGTGACCCTGGCGCTCCAGTATCCAGAGAAGGGGTCTTTCACTGCTCAGGTCCTAACCTATCCGGCAGCTGCTCGCCAGGTGGACGTAAAAGAGATGACCCAAGTGGAAAAAGTGGTTTTCAAGGATTTGCAGGGCCAGGTTTTAGATGAGGTGAAGGTGACTCCTCCCGAGACCTACACAGTTAAGCTTGGGGATACTCTCTGGAAGATAGCCCGGAATCTTGGCCGGACTCAGCCAGGGGAAATCATGGACTTCGTGCATCAGGTGATCGTCTGGAACGGCCTGGCCAGCGCCAATGACCTGGTGCCTGGAGAGAAGCTCTTGGTTCCCGGGGCCTTGACCGGCGCAGCCTCCAGGCCCTTTAAGAACCTAGATTGGTGGGCCCTGGAACAGAACCTGATCACCACCATCAAAGAGGAGGTCGGCAAAGCGACTGGCGGTTTCGTCTTAAATGGCGAAAGCCTGCAGGCCTCCGGTAGAGGCAGCTTGGTGGTTCAGGAGGCTTCTCCTCGCTCCACGGGGCTCTGGAGGGCCCAAGTCAAACTGGATGCGCAAGGTGCAGTTTCCCTTGATGAAACCACACCCATAGCTCTCTACACAGCTACCGGCCCCTGGATTAAAGATACGGTTGGCAATACTCTTGCTGACGTCAGGGATGTGGAGGGCGCCAGTGTGGTCAATTTCCTCTCTTTGGCTCCTGACGGCAAAAGTTTGGCTATTGGCGTCCGGGGTTATCAGAACCTGCTCCTGCTCTGGGATACAAAAGAGGGCACATTCAGCGAAGTCAAACGCTACTCCGATGAGCTGGTTTCCCGGATAGCCTGGTCTCCTGATTCCCGCTTCTTCACGGTAGAACTGGCCGGTGCCTGGGGAAGGTACCGCCTGGAGAACTTCACCTCCCAAGGGGAGCCGGTGGATTGGCCCCTTGAGGAGCACTGGTCGGCCGGGTACAACCTGCACAATCCCCGTTGGTTGGGGACCCGTCCAGTGTTGAGCTTCAGTGTCAAGACCGTCGGTTTGGAAGCTACCACTTCGGATCTGGTCGGAGACTGGCTCTTCGATCCGGCTGAGGAGAGGTTATACCCTGCCGGCAGCGAGGCTGCCCCGTTGTAACGGGTCGGCGGATGTGTTAACATAGAGACGATGAACAAAGATACTTTCTACATGGCCGCTGCTCTTGAAGAAGCGGAGCAGGCCTTCGCCAAAGGGGAAATCCCCATAGGGGCAGTGATTGTCAAGGACGGCGAAATCATCGGGCGGGGGCATAACCTCAAGGAGACGGAAAAGGACCCTACGCTCCATGCGGAGATAGTGGCGATCAGGGATGCCGCCAGAAACCTGGGTACCTGGAGATTGACTGGCACTACCATTTATGTTACAATTGAACCTTGCCCGATGTGTGCCGGTGCTCTGGTCCAGGCCCGAATCAGGAGGCTGGTCTACGGGGCCGATGACTTGAAGGCCGGTGCAGTAGGGTCACTTTGGGACATAGTCCGTGATCCCCGGCTGAATCACCGCTTAGAGGTGAGGCGGGGAGTACTGGAAAACGAGGCCAAAGAACTGGTCCAAAAGTTTTTTACCAGACTGCGTTAGCCATGGTGGAGGGGTGGCTGAGTGGTCGAAAGCGCTCGCCTCGAAAGCGAGTAGGTGGGTAGTCCCCGCCTCGTGGGTTCGAATCCCACCCTCTCCGCCATAAGTTCCAAAAATAGGTTTGGCTTTATGGCATCTTTTTGATATAATAAGGTTTGGTCATAACAACAAATTGGTTTTCCAGTATGCGGAGAGATGGCCGAGTGGTCTAAGGCGCACGCCTGGAGAGCGTGTAGGTGAGCAGTCCTCGCCTCGTGGGTTCGAATCCCACTCTCTCCGCCATTTTATTACTCAAAAGGGAATCAACTTTGGCTGTGCTAAGCGGGGAGGTAGCGGTGCCCTGTACTCGCAATCCGCTATAGCGAGGCTGAAGTCCCGTTTGAGGCCGGCTCTTGTGAGGTCTGCCTCAGGTAAGTGGCGTTGAAGGTTGGGTCCTGCGCGGCAGGGCTTTATGAACCCCGTCAGGTCCGGAAGGAAGCAGCGGTAAGTAAAATCCCCTGGGTGCCGCAGGAGTGCCTGGCCGGAGCAAACTGCCTGAGTAACGCTCGGAAGGACTATGGTCGAGAACGGGTGCACAGCCAATAATAGTAAACCACGCTCAAAGTGTGAGCGTGGTTTTTCATCCTTGAAAACTGGCTAATTCATCCTTGACTAAAAGCCCGCCAGCAGGCCTTGCTTAGTGTTTACCAAATCTGGCAGCACTTATTCCCCTGTCAAGGAAAAGCTGGTCCACTTGTTGCTGCAGGGGTTTCCAGGGCAGACCAAAAGACTCGAGGATGCCGGTTGGGCGATGGCAGAGGCAATGGTCTGCGGTGCCTTTTCGCCATCAATTCCGTGGCGGCAGATCCCTTTAGGGCTGTTTACGTGGTCGGCCAGTATCTGGGCCATGCTCCGGTTGGAGATGGGAAGGCTCTGGGAGAGCAGTGTGCTGCAGCGCTGGAATCTCTCGCTGGATTCCGGCCACTTGGCTGAGCCTAAGTCTACTTCTTTGAATCGGTCGGAAACGAAGTGGTTGGCATGCACCAGCAGGCCAACGGCTGAAGGCCACAAGGGAACCTGCTCGGAGATGGTAGTCTCCAGATTAACGCAGCTGGTACCATCAGCCAAGAGAAAATTTCTGGCGGTGATCCGGGGCAGCTCAGATATGATTTTGACCATGCTCTCTAAGTCCGGCTGCTCCAGAGCCAAACGGGCGATAATGCTCACTGGGAGGCCCTTTTGGATTCCCGAGGACTTCAGGCTGGTGGAGAAGAAGGCTGTTCCATGGCTTGAGATGCCAGCATACCCTAGGCTGCCGGCCAGAGTCAGAGAAAGGACTTTGTTTCCCTCTGGGGTTTGAGTCTCTCTGACAATCAGGTACTTTTCAGCGTAAGGTGCGAAAAAGTCCCAATTGAAAGCGGCGATACTCTCCCCGGTTTCGGTGGCACCGGCACAAGCGGCGGCCGCAAGGTTTTCCGGGTAGACCCCAAATGTGAACTCACTGATCCCCTGGAGGAACCAGATCTTTTCTAGGGGTTGGCCGCAGGCTTCAGCCAAGCCCTGGATCTCCTCCCAAAGGTGAGGGGCATGTTTTTGGGTGGAGGGCTCAAAGTACTCCGCTGCCCGCTGAGCCAGAAGCTTGGGTTCCAAGTTTAGGTGGGAGGCCAGGTATTCCTCGGTCTCTTCTAAAAAGCCGCGAATCAGCTCTTCACACTGCAGGCCGTACTCTTGGCCTAAAGCCCTGGGAGTTCCGGAACAAACTATTTTCTGAAGCATGATTCACCACCCTTTCCTTAACCCAATTTTCTGTGAAATGCTGGAATTTCCTCTTAAAGCCAGGTCTTTGCCTTCAGAATCATAAAAAGGATAACCTCGGGGGGAAAATGAATACTTACCGGAGAAAGGGGATAAGTATGACCTATATTTCTTTGTATCGTAAATGGAGACCACAGACCTTCCAGGATGTCATTGGTCAGGCCCATGTGACCAAGACGCTTCAAAATGCGCTAGCAATGGGCCGAATCGGTCATGCTTACCTGTTTTCCGGCCCCCGGGGCACCGGGAAAACCACGGTAGCAAAAATCCTGGCCAAGGCTTTAAACTGTCAGCAGGGGCCTTCACCTGAGCCCTGTGACCAGTGTGACAACTGCCGGCAGATCCGGGAAGGGGTTTCCATGGATGTGGTGGAGATCGACGGAGCCTCCAACCGGGGTATCGATGAGATCCGGGACCTGAGGGAGAAGGTCCGGTTTGTCCCCAGCCAGGGCCGGTATAAAGTCTACATAATCGATGAAGTGCACATGTTGACCACTGAGGCCTTCAATGCCCTCCTGAAAACCCTGGAAGAGCCGCCGCAGCACGTAGTCTTCGTCTTTGCTACCACTGAGCCTCATAAGGTGCCGGCGACCATAATCTCCCGCTGTCAGAGTTTTGAATTTCACCGGATAGCCCTGACCGATCTGATGAAACGCCTGGCCCAGGTCAGCGAGGCTGAGGGGCTGAAGGTCTCCGAGGCTGCCTTGAACCTGATCGCCCGCAGCGCCCAGGGCGGGCTGAGGGATGCCTTGAGCATTCTGGACCAGTGTATCGCCTTTTCCGGCACTGAGATTGCAGTGGAAGATGTCAAAGAGCTTTTAGGGGTGGTGGAGTTTGATCTCCTCACCGCGTACACCGGAGCTATACAAAAGGGAGATCTGGTGAAGGCTTTGGCTTCCGTCGAAGAGGTCTTGAGCCTGGGGAAAGACCTGACCCAGTTCGTTTCGGCCCTCCTTGACTATTGGCGGGATCTTCTGGTGTACAAAGCCACCGGCCAGGAGCCCGAGGAATACACGATCGAAGAGAGAGAACAACTTAAGGAACAGGCAGACCGGTTTGAACTGGCAGAACTCACTGAAATGCTAGGCATTATGGGAGAAACCCTGCCAGAGGTCAGGCGTTACCAGAGTAAACTTCCTTTGGAATTGGCTTCAATTAAGATCTGTCACCACAAAGGAGAGGGCCGGGAACCGGCGAAACCGGAGACGCTGGAGATACCAAAGAGACCGGAGAAACCGGCTCCTCTAGAGAAGGAACCGGCCGGGGTCCAGGTGGAAGGAAAATGGGCTGAGTTTCTCAGGTTTTTAAAGAAGAAGCGCTTTATTAGCCTTCAGGCCTTGCTGCGGGATGCCGATCCACAATTTAACGGCAAGAAGCTCTGGCTGGTCTACAAGCCGGAGATGACTTTCCACCGGGACAATATCAATAAGAACAAAAAGGAACTGGAGAAGGCCCTCGCTGAGTTTTACCAACAAGACCTAGAGGCAGAAGCGGTCTGTGGCAATCCACCGGAACCTGCTTCACAAGCAGAGCCGGTTCGGGATAAAATAGAGGTAGATGATCCGATTGTCCAAAAAGCGGTGGAAATCTTCGGAGCCTCTGTAGTAAAGATAGAGGAGAACTAAGTTTTAGGAAGGGGAATTCATGAATGAATATCGCCAAGATGATGAAACAGATTCAAAAGATGCAGCAAGATATGGCCAAGATCCAGGAAGAGCTCAAAGAGAAGACTGTGGAAGGCAGTGCCGGCGGCGGAGTTGTCAAGGCAGAGGCCAACGGCCAGTATGAACTGGTTTCCATTACCATCGATCCGGAGGCAGTGGATCCGGAAGATGTGGAGATGCTCCAGGACCTGGTTTTAGCTGCTGTCAACGACGCTCTGCGCAAAGCCCATGAACTGGCTACCAATGAACTCTCTAAGCTCACTGGGGGACTGGACCTGCCTCCCGGGAGCATACCAGGACTTTTCTAAGAGAGGCGGGCCTAAGTGTACTACGCCGAACCTGTCGCCAAACTGATCGGAGAACTATCAAAACTACCAGGCGTTGGGCCAAAGACCGCAGAAAGACTGGCTTTTCATCTAATAGCCCAGAGCAAAGAGGATGTAGCCAAACTGACCCAGGCTCTAAAGGATGTCAAGGAAAAGATCCACTACTGCTCGGTGTGTTTCAACATCACTGAACAGGACCCGTGTCGCTTTTGCCAGGACCCGTCCCGGGATTCTTCGGTGATTTGCGTAGTGGAACAGCCCAAGGATATCATCGCCATGGAAAAGACCCGGGAATACCGGGGCAGATACCATGTGCTCTTAGGATCGATCTCACCTATGGATGGGGTGGGGCCTGATGATATCCGGCTCCGGGAGCTCTTAGGGCGTCTGGAGGATGATAAGGTCAAGGAGGTTATCGTCGCCACTTCCCCTACCATCGAGGGTGAGGCAACGGCCATGTACGTGGCCCGGTTGGTGAAACCCTTAGGGGTGAGGGTTACTAGAATCGCCCACGGCTTGCCGGTAGGAGGGAGCTTGGAGTATGTTGACGAGATCACCTTGGCTAAAGCCCTGGAGGGGCGGCGGGAGCTTTAGTTCGCTGAATATGTATAACCCAGAGCATGGCCTGTCAATAATGTGGATAGAAAGCGGCTGGAGGGGAAAGATATGCCGAACATTCTATCCACTTTTTTATCTGCTGAAGAAGATTACGGTGAAGTTGAGCAGCTTTTAGAGAATATTGAAAGCGCTCGTCAGGATTGGCAAAACGCCCGGAACTTCTTCGATGAGGTCACAGACCCGGACCTGGTGGATATGGCCATTTACTCCATGGACGCAGCGGAAAAAAGGTACGTGTACCTTTTAAAGTTGGCCAAGGTAAGGGGGATTAAGCTTCCCGGATATCCAGAGATTCACACTTCTTGATGGATGGCTTGATCACAACCCCAACTCTGCATACCGGTCGTAGAGCTTGACGAGCCGGTCCATATCTTCCGGCAAAGGGACCTCAAGCTCTAGTTTTTCTCCGGAAACCGGGTGGGCAAAAATAAGCTTTTTGGCGTGGAGGGCCTGTCTGTTGATGGGCCCTTTTCCTTTAGGGTCTCCGTAGATGTAGTCTCCTAAAAGCGGGTGCCCGATATGGGCCATATGCACCCTGATCTGATGCGTCCTGCCGGTTTCCAGTTCCAGCTCCACTAAGGAAGCCCTAGAGCTCCAGGTCTTGAGAACCCGGTAATGGGTGAGGGACGGTTTCCCTTCTGGGGTGACTATATGCCGGGAAGAACCAGGTGTCTCTCGGTCAATGGGAGCATCGATAGTGCCTGAACCGGAGAGTTCCCCTTCCACCAAGGCCCAGTACAGCCGGCGAATGGCCTTGGTTTTGAGGTCCCGGACCAAGCGGTTGTGGATAATGGGATTTGCGGAAACCAGCACTAAGCCGGAAGTATCTTTATCCAGGCGGTGAACCAGCCTGACTCGCCGGCTCACCGGACCCTGGGTGAAGTAAAAGGCCAGGGCATTGGCTAAGGTGCCACTGGTGTAGTGTTTCACCGGATGGGTAACCATGCCTGCCGGTTTATTGACGACGAGAAGGTAATCATCCTCATAAATAATATTTAAAGGTATGTTTTCCCCGGGAAGGCCGGGTTTCTCATCTATAGCCAGGATTTGAAGGCGATCCCCGGGCTGTAGATAGTAGTTGGTCTTTGCAGGCCGTCCGTTCACCAAAATGGCCTGGCTTTGTTTTAATTTGCGCAGTAAGGTCGTGGAGAGTCCTAACTGGTGTTTAAGGTAGGTAGAAAGCCTGGTATCGGGTTTGCCTGAGAAAGTGGTCTCCAGCCAGGTGGGAGCAGAAACGTTCATAATGTAGACCTCATCCGTAGAAATTTTTTGTTCTAAGCTGCTTATTGATTGCATATATATATTAAATTACCCTCTTCTGGCCATAACCCTGTGACAAGACTAAGAACTAAAGCCCAGACCGATGAGCGAATTGCTGACTTCGATTACATAGTTAAGGAAGCAACGGAGTCGGTTGCAAAGAAATATTTGAACTTCAAGTGGTGCAATGTACCTGTGTTGAACGCAGGGAGGAACCAGTTTGTCACAGACCTATTCAAATTTAGGTGTTGACACAGCTAGAGGAGCATGCTAATATACAAA
>JACDOJ010000021.1 GCA_017656135.1 Bacillota bacterium
GGAATCAAAAAAGGACCGGCCTAATTGGTTTCGGCCACACCCGATGCCGCCGGACACCGCCGGTAGAGGAGCCGGGCGATTATGGCGGTGAACAGCAGAGCGAGGATGATCCGGGAGCCTAAGAGAAGGGAACCGCTGACCCCGATGGCCACAAAGACCATGGTATCTTCAAAGATGGCGTGACAAATCACCAAAAAGAGGCTGATGATGTAGAGGTCCCGATGGGTCAGTTCCCCGTCTTTGGCCGACTGGATGATCACTCCGGCTCCGTAGGCCAGACCGAAAACTAGGCCAACGACCAGGGGGAGTGTGGCTTTGCTCGGCAGATCCAGCAGCCTGGCCAGAGGGGTTAAGAGACCCGCGATTTTGTCCAACCACTGGGCCTCCTTGGCGATCTGCATAACGACCATAATGGGGATGACGATTGTGGCTATGTTGGCTACAGAGGAAAGGCTTCCGGAGAATCCTTCCCAGAGAATGTCGATCCACTCCATAGTCAGACACCTGCTCTTACAAGATAAAGTTTAGGATCATTCCACTGAGGAAAGAGAGGCCGACCCTGAGGGCGACCAGGGTGCCGATTTTGACGCCGGCTTTTTTGCTCACCGCTGTCTCTACGAAGAGGTTATGGGCAAAGCTGACCATGAGGGCCAAAATGGTGATGTCTCGCATAGACAGGGAAAGGGAGAGTATGGCCCCAATGGCTGCATACAGGTTTAAGGTGTAGCCCATGGCCAAGACCATGGCTGCCTCTCCTGGAAGGCCCACCAACTGCATCAGCGGGGCGAATATCTTGGCCAGTGCCTCGATGATTCCGGTGTACTTGAGAACGGTCACAATCATGTATATAGGGATGATGACTTTGGCCAGCTCCCAAGTGGTTTCAAGACCGGCTTTGAGACCTCGCCACAAGGTACCCTTGGTGATCATAGCCTCAACCTCACATCTGAATAATTGGTTACATTATACAACAAAAACCCGTGACAGGCACATACTAAGTCTCAAAAAGAAAAAAATGGAGGTTTGGTTGTGGGCGTTTTCACTCTAGTCACTGTCAGGGAAATCCTGCGCAAGAAGCTTTTTCTAATTACCGTTTTAATCACTGCTTTATATTTGGCTCTTTATGGAGTTACCCTGCAGTACGCCCAAAGCTCAGTGGCTACCAGCGATAATGTGATGCTCAAGGCGATCTTGATCCCCCAGGTCCTCACGGCAGGGCTGTACTTTGCCAGCCTCCTAGTGGCGGTTTTTGCCATTTTCATCACAGTTTCCACGATTTCTGGAGAAATTGAGACGGGGATCATGCACACCGTAGCAGCGGGGCCGGTTTCCCGGACCAAAATTTTGCTGGGGAAATTTTCCGGCTTGGCTCTGGTGGTTTCTATTTACGCGGTGCTGCTCTTTGCCGGGGTGACCCTCTTGGTGGCTACTATCACCGGGCACACTGCCGGCTCCTACTGGAGCGCCATGGCCACCTTTTCCTTTTTGCCGGTTTTCTTAGTGGGGCTGACTATCGCCGGATCAGCCATTTTGCCGACCACGGCCAATGGGATAGTTGTGCTTACACTCTACGCCTTAAGCCTGGTAGGCGGCGTGGTAGAACAGATCGCCACCATCACCGATAACACTACTCTGGTTAAGATGGGTGTTATTTCCAGCCTCCTGATGCCTGCTGACTCCATCTACCGCAAAATGACCAGCCTGGTGATCGATGTCGAAAACAACCCCTTGGCCGGCCTGATCATGATCGGTCCCTTTGGCGTCCAAACCACGCCCAGTATCTGGATGATGGTCTACACCGGAGCGTACCTGGTCGCGGTCCTGGCTTTGGCCATCGCCTTCTTCCGCCTCCGGGATATTTAGGTGATTTATAGGCAAAAAAGTAGGGGAGCAACCCCGTTGTAGAGCGGCTTTCCACTGAAAAGAGTACAGCACCGTTGCCTTCGCGCATCCCGCTTTGGGATCCCAGACGTTGTGAACCAACTGCAGGTAAGAGACCTTGGAAGCAATCGGGCTCTCTGCTCAGAACATCGCAAATGCCTCGCCTCAGCCGGTAACTCTTGCCAGGCCCACATCATTGACTATTTCCTCTACCAGCTGTTCAACATCATTTTTAGAAAGGTGTGCTGTTTCGAGGATATTATGCTTTGTATCATACTCTTCCCAGCTTTCGGCAAGGATCTTTAGGCCCAATCTCTCAGAGTTTTCGTAGAAATAGGTGCCGGGGAAAGGAGTCGTAAAAGAGAGGAGGACCTTGCTGCCTTGATTGCGTACTTGCTGGATAAAGTCTTTGGTTTCTCGGATGGTTTCCGCGGTGTCTTCTGGGAAGGGGATCATGAAGGATGAGGCGACCTTGATGCCCAATTGGTGTGCTGTTGCTACAGCTGTTAGTACCTCTTCTTTTTTAATGCCTTTTACGGAATCCAAGACTTTTTGCGACCCGGATTCCACACCATAATGGATGGCTCTGCACCCTGCCTTGGCCATGGCGGCCAGGAGTTCAGCATCTACCAAGTCCACTCTGGTTGAACAGCCCCATTCCAGCGGAGTTGGTAGCTCTTTTTCAAGAAGGCCAAGCAACTCAAGGACCCATGATTTGTTGATGGTGAAAATATCATCGGAAAAGAAGATGTAATCAGCACCGTACCGGTTTATCAGCATCTTGACTTCGGCAACAATTTTTTTCGGGTCCCGCGCCATCCGTCGGCCGCCCCAGATCTGCGAGGCTGAACAGAACGGGCATGAGAAGGGACATCCACCCCTGGCGGTTAAAACATTCCAGCGATCTGTATAAAAGTCCAGAGGAAACAAGTCCCTGGCGGGGTAGGGGAGAGCGTCAGGGTCCATCAGGGCATTTCTGGGATTTATCACCACCTCGCCGTTATTCTTAAATCCTAGCCCCTTGATGCTGTCAAAATCAGTTTCGCCGGCGGCGATTTTTTGGCAAAGTTCAAGCATGGTATTTTCCCCTTCGCCTATGCAAACAAAATCAACCGCTTCTTCTGTCAGAGCCTGACGGGGAAGAAGGGTAGGATGAGGGCCGCCCATGACCACTTTGATACGGGGATCGTTGACTTTTAGTCTGTGTGCGATCTTCAGGGCGTTGCAGTAGGTTTCAGTGTGTGCAGAGATCCCCACCACTGCGGGCCGTTCTATCTTCACCAACCTGTCAACCCGTCTGAGATTCAGACCGCTGATGTTAAAATCGATGGCACTCACTGAAAAACCGTTGGCCTGCAGTACAGAGGCTATGTAGGCAAGGCCGAGGGGAGGGGCCAACCTAGAATGGGGACTGCGGACGGAAACTGGCGAATTTATCAGTGCAATATTCATCAAAACCACCTTTAGTCGTGTGGGAGAGGCACTGCCTATTTCGGCAGTGCCTCCTGTGTAGATATTTTTTGATTTTAGGCCTGTGCAACCGTTTTACATTGGTTCAACCTTTCAAGCATTAACTCTCTTACAGGGTTGACTCTTTCCCCGAAAGTCTTGTATTTGGCAATTTCATTGCGGATGGCAGCGGCCAGTTCAGTGTCGGAAAAGACTTCAGCTATCCACCTTTGCAGCAAGTTCAAGTCAATATATCTTATACTGGCTTGGTTACTATGCAAATCCTTGTCGATATGGAGGAAGTTAACTGCTTCTTCAAAGGACCACAATGACCGTTCAAAGCTTCCGGACATGGGAGTCATCATCAATCCCACAAGCCGGTTGTCGTATTCCACTTCCTTCAGGATCTTAGCTGCCAGTTCTGGCGAAGGTTTGGAAAGCTCAGCCATGCTTTTCACGCCCCTAACTTGCCGTGTTTAGCCAATTCATCTGCTACGAAGCCCAAACCCATTTTTTCGAGGGTATCCCTTCTGGGCCATCCGGTGGCAGGATCCCACCCTTCAAATTGGTAGAACTTTGTCTTCCATTCTTCGAATTTATCCTTGTCCAGGACTCTCCCGCCGACGACCCGGTAGTCCCAGGTCCCGTTTTCATAAGTGGGCATGACATAAGGGATTTCGTATGTGGTATAGCCAGGTTTAGCCGGTACTTCATAGACGTACTGGGCAAAGTGCTCCTGATCCCTATGCCTTCCTTGGAGGATCCAAATAGCTCGATCCAGGTTCCATATTTTCCTTCCAATTTCCATACCATCTTCGAAGGAAAGATTTTTTCCGGTGACTGCGTTGAAGAATTTGGGTTCGCCTTCCCCTGTCAGCCCCCTATGATCGGGGCCATATGGGTTGACGAAGTCAGCGTAGGCCCAGTCACAGTAGCCGATGGACTGCTTCCAGAACCTGGTGTAGTGCCTTTGCCAGGCTACGGTCTTAACCATGTGCTCGGAGTAGATCCCTTCATCACTGTAGTCAACCATCAAGGGATCGCAATAGGGTTTGCATTTTTCAGCTATGATTTCAGAGAGTTCCTTGGCTGAGACCAAGGGTTTGTCGCCGGTCAGATATGCCTGCGACGGCGTCCAGAAGACAATCCAGTTGAAGTCATGCTCGTTTATGTCACGATCACCTAAGATGCTGCCGTAGCCCCACTCGGTTTCAGTACGGGCGTCGTAGTGATGTGCGTAGCCCCAGGTCTCGAGAGGCAGGATGCCAGATTTAAGATCTTGCTCCAGCCTTCCCCATTTCTTGGCGGCTCTGGCGAGACCTTCCGCCAGGTCGGCGCCGATTTCTTTCCTGTAGGCGATCTTTTCGATCAGGTCGGCGGCAAATTCATATTCGCCGAGCTTTTCAAAGGGTAAATCTGTATCGATCTCCTTGCCCCTGCCGGCGACACCTAATTTATAGAGGTGCTTTAGCCACAGGATCCCTGCTTCCAGTTCATAGACATTGATTCCAGCTCGTTGAGCCAGGTCTACAGCCTGCAGGAAGGCTTTTGTCTGTTTCCCGCCGTGTTTTTCCCTGTCGTGGGTATCGTAGAAGAAAAAGTCGACGCAGTGGGACTCGTTACCTCCGCTGGAAGTCCTTCTCCTGCAGACCTTGTGACACCCAAAGCAACCCTGGGGGCGTGAGGCAACTCCTTCCGGGTAGGTGCACAATGAGTTGCCGGGTGCTGTCGGGAAGGAGTACAAGCCGAGGTGCCCTTGTTCCTCGTAGGGGTTATCCAAGTGGGATGCGTATTTCTCCTTGGCCCACAGCCTGGCTTTCATTAAAGCGTTGGGATCGGCAATGGGTACACTTCCTGTACCGACCACGCTGATGGCTTTGAGGTTCTTGGAGCCCCAGACTCCACCAAACCCGCCCTGACCGGCGCCGTTGCCTGCATCATGTATCAGTGAGGCATTGCGGCAGAGATTTTCCCCGGCAGGCCCAATAGTCAGGACAGCCGGTTTCTGTGTAGTCCTACCGATGTCTCTTTCGGTTCCCAACTGCCACCAGTCCTCACGAGTTGCGGCTGGCCCCATGACTTCGCGCCATATTTCTTCTTGGGTTTCCCAGGTGTCTAATCCCCAAAGACCGCTGGCGTCCTTGATAGCCACATTCTGGTTCCTGATGTCTATCCAAACAGGTTTGTCGGCTTTTCCCTCAAGGACAATGCCGTCCCAGCCTGCGTACTTCAGCATAGCAGCGAACCGGCCGCCGAAGTTGCTCCGGGTGAACCACTCAATTGGGTAACCCTGTACGCCGATCCCCTGAACCTCAGTACGCCCAGCTACGGCAGGGGCCAAGGTCCCCGACAAAGGCGAAGTCATAATAGTGACCACGTTGCGCGGGTCAAAGCCGCTGATAGCTTTATCCTTACACAGATCCCAGAAAATAGCGCTGCCGATTCCGTGGCCTCCGCCCCATTCCGCGTAATCTTCAGTTTTGATTATTGAAATATTCCGGTTGGTAAGGTTAATTCTAAGAATCTGACCCATGTATCCGTACATTGGCAGTCCCTCCTTAATGCTTTATTTGTCTGCATCGGCCGGTTAAATTAATGTCCGCCACGATTTTCTGAATCTGCGTCAAATCCAAGATCTTTCCAAACCGGCCCGCGCAGATTGACATCGTAGCCTACATTACCATACTGGGTTGGGATTTCTTTGACAAATTTAATGGCGCCCACGGGGCAGACAGATTCACAGGCTCTTTTCCCATCCGGTCCTCCTTGCTCATCCCAGAATGGGGTATTGGTGCAGAGGTCGCATTTTTGAGAATGGCGGTCTTCGAAATCCCAGATAACCCTGCTTGGGGTCTGGGGACAGGCTTCTACGCACTGCATACAGCCGATGCATTTACGCTCATCGACGGTCCTGACGTTCCCGTTTTCCTTATCAATATGCAGGGCACCGGTGGGGCAGGCTTCTACGCACGCTGGGGAGGTGCATTGTCTGCACTGGAACATCGAAATATCGTCGGGATAGTTCTTAAACGGGTTCTGTATAATCTGAATCCGTGATAAGGATATGTTCTCTTTTCCCTCATGTACCAGAGAGCAAGCAAGCATACAAGAGGAACAGCCGGCACACTTTCCGGTATCGACTAAGAGATACCCCTCCGAAGCCGGGATGGCTATTACACCGTTCCCCAAATCTATCAATTTTGGAATAGCACCGCCAAAAGCGACGCCTACTGCGGCTCCACCGACCATCTTCAGGAATTGCCGGCGGGATAACTCCTTTTGCTTGTCAGACATCGTAATGCTCCTTTCCATTTCCTTCTTTTTAAGACGAGACCGGGATTTGCGTCTCTTTTCCGGTACTTTCCGCCTCTTTTAAGGGTTGGTTAGCTAACTCCTCATACCACTTGGCATGGTGTTTACGCACATATTCTTCAGATACATACCCAGTGAGCATGGACCTTAAGAGCGGCCAGGACCAAGGCATCACACTGGACATGATGATGTGGACTACCAGGTTGATGCCGACCAAGAGGGCGCCGAGATCGTGCAGCCAGGTCACCGCTCCCATCACTCCACCCGGGATGGACCAGCGGTGGGCTGCCACTTTGATGAAACCGGTAATCAGAACCAGACCAACTGAAACAATCCACATGGGATAAGATAGCTTCTCGCTGGCCAGGTACTTGCCTTCCTTCGGCTTGCGCCCGATGCCCAGCTTAGAGACGTAGTGGGCGATCGCGTCTTGGAAGTCGCCGGGTTCAGGTAGGTGCTCCTTGATTTTTCCAGTTACATACATATCAGTGAGGTGCAGGGAGATGCTGAACAGGAAGACGACGACCCCAACGAAGTGCAGGTTGAGGACGAAACCCACCTGTTCGGGGGAGTGAACCAACCTGGGAAAGAAGAAAAATCCCAAGTAGATACCGGTCCCGATCAAGACTAAAGTAGATAAGGCGTGGGACCAGTGAATCAGAAAGGCAGTTTCGTCGTGGCGAAGGACCTTTCCGTCAGTCAACTCGGATTCACGGCGTTTGACCGTTGCTCCTACGTAGATGCCAAGAAAGATGGCGATCGGCAAGAGCCAACTGCTGGAAGTGAAGAGCAGGTTATACGTATACGAACCTGCAAATACTGCTCTGTAGATGTAGAGCTGGGCGGCTTTGTAAGCCAGGTAGGTCCCCTCGGCGAAGATCGCCAAAAGTACTAGAGCTGTTACAAGTCGTTTCATCGATACCCTCCTTTACAGATTTCGTTTTGCAGTCTAATTGCTGCGATAGATCGCTCCCGACTTCACCTCCTTTTGATAAATTTATTTGATAAATTTAGTGGATATTCTGAAACATTTCCCTCTTTGCCACCGTCCCGAGCCTAGAAGAACTGCTCCGAGCGATTTATCTGAATTTTCTGAAATCTCTCGCTAGTCCATCACCTTGGTATTACTTTAAGCCTATTAATTCATTGACCACTTGGAATATTCCTGCAGACTTAAAATGTTCAGAATTTTCACATCCTTGATCAAAAAATTTCAGCGTTTTGTGCTTGCGAGGCGCTTTTTTGTTGCAGGATGAAGGTGGTCTTTTCGGAAACATACTAATGTGGAAATCATTTTTTGGAGGAAGCCTTAATGATCGTCAAAAACCTAATTGCTGAAGCATTACAACGAGCCAAAGATCACCGGATAGCTAACCTCACCATCGGCTTGGGTTACGTGGCAGTCACCTTGGATGACAACCGCACCGGTTTGGCTTATGTTTTCCGAAACCAGTTGGGGCCAAGCTGTGGTGTATTGAACCAGGCCGGCGCCTTAGAAGAGGTCCCGCTCACAGAAATGATCCAGTGGGCTGGCGATGCGGACTTGCTCAAGTCATCCCTGGGTATCGCGGCCATCAATGCTCTCACCGATTCCCATGAGGTTAGAGGCGTTTCAAAGCTGTCAGATGCTGAGGTCTACAGTTTCAGCGCCGAGGATGTAGTCGGCATGATCGGCTATTTCACTCCTTTTGCCAACAAAGTGAAGGCAGCCGGAGCCAAGCTCTATGCCTTCGATTCCCAGAGACAGGAGCTCCCTGATGTGCATCCCGATGAGGACCAGGAGAGATACATTCCGGAATGCACCAAGTTGATCGTCACTGGCACTGTGGTCATCAACGGCACCTTGGATAGGATTCTTGATCTGGGGAAAAATGCGGAGAGTTTTGTGCTCCTAGGCTTTTCTACGCCCTTGTATCCACAGGTCTTTGCCGAAACTCCGGTTAGCGTTTTGGCCGGATCGGTAGTCCCTGTGGAAGCAGTGGCCTCCGTCCACAGAATCGTTTCCCAAGGGGGCGGTGGCAGGCTTTTAGGCAAGGTAGTGGATAAGGTTAATCTGAAAGTTGGGAGGAGATAGTGTGAAGTTTCACACTGAGTACTTGACCTTTAATACCGAGAAACACCGGACTTACATCAACATCACCGATAAAGTGGCTGAGATCTTGGTCCAGAGCGGTATTCAGGAAGGTATGGTGCTGGTTTCCGCCATGCACATCACCGCCGGGGTCTACGTCAACGATGCCGAATCAGGCTTGATCCATGACATCGATGACTGGCTGGAAAAACTGGCTCCCTACCGGGCCGATTACCGTCACCACTGGACCGGGGAGACCAACGGGGACAGCCACCTAAAGAGCCTGTTAATTGGGCATCAGGTGTTGGTTCCGGTGACTGCCGGCAAGCTGGATCTCGGGACTTGGCAGCAGATTTACTACGCCGAGTTTGACGGGCAACGTCCCAAACGCGTTCTGGTAAAGGTTATGGGTGAGTGAGCCAGAAGAATGGGAATAAGGTCACAGGAAATTCCGGTGCAAAGGGTCGTCAGTAAGTATTTCCTCAATAAATTTGTTCATAGCAGCGTACTTGCAATCCGGGCACAAGCTCGGATTTAGTTTGCTAAGAACTCTTTTCCGCTTTTCCCCGAACCAGATTTCCTCAAATGATTTAGAAGCCAGGCAGCCGTAACTGTAGTCAAGGTTTCCTCTCAACTCGCAGCAGGGATTAACATTTCCCTGGGGGCTGATATTCACTACTAAGGGGAGCAGGTGGCATTTTTCAGTTTTGCCTACCTGCTTTTCATATTTGTAGCCGGACTCGACAATATGAAAGTCCTTAGTTTCATACTGTTTGGCAACCTCAAAAGCCTGCCTGACTGTTTCTGTGTCAATAGGCCTGGTAAACTTGATTGGCCGTACTTGAAAGTAATCAACACCTAGATCCCGTAAGAGTTCTGTAACTTGAGAAACCTCCGGTGTATTTATGGGATGAAGTAAATAGCCGACACCCAGACATAATTTGCGGGGCTTATTGTAACAAAGATTTGAGATGTTGTAGATGATTTTCTCCCAGGAGCTTTCCTGGTTTTTAGGCCTATGGAGCCGGTTGTGAGTTTCTTTTGACCCTGCGTCCAGGCTGACCCGGAGATAGCGCAGCCGGTCCAACAGATTCCGGTTAATCCTGTCTAGGAGCCCTCCATTAGTAACCATGGAAACTTCCAATCCGCTTTCCAAAGCATATTCAAGCATTTCGTTTACCTGAGGATGGCAGGTGGGTTCGCCGCCTCCGGAAATGCTGAGAGCCTTAGTGTTGAGTTTGACCAAAGAATCCACCAACCTGCGAAAGAGCTCAACCGGCATGTGACCCGGTTCAGCCAGGTGGTATTTGGCCGAATGGCACCAAATGCAGTTGTGATTGCAAACGTTAGTTATATCAACGGTGGCAGTTACTGGACCCTGCCCTGTTTTCGTTGTAAGCCTTTCCAGATGGCAGAGGACCTTGGTGCCGGAGAAAGGGGACAGCTCCATAGTTTTATAGTCCACAGGGTGCACCTCCAGGCTTGTACATTCTAGTTTAGGGTATGTACTTCCCAAGCCTGATGTGTGTCCGATTATTTGTCTGAGGCATAAGGTATAGAAAAGGAGGGTTCATGCCATGCCTCACACAGGTGCCGGCACCAAACCCAACTTGATGATATTGGTGCACGAAAGACCTATCTTGATGGAAGCAACCATTCATGTATTAATGAAACATTTACCCAGGGAACAAGTGGGGGAGATAATCCTGCTTGTGAATGATCCTATCGTTGAGGTAACTCAGCTGGCTCATACTCTAGCAAATTACTACGGTTTAAAGCTGGTTTTATATCCGGGAGAAGGAATCGCCTTCAACACAGGAAACGCTGTAAATCATTGTATTCGCCAGTATCCTGCCGAAACCTATATCAAGGTTGATGACGACATATTTATAATTCACGACAAATTTGTTGAAAAGATGTTAGCGGCGGTCGGCAGTGGGCCTTCTGTGGGAGCTGTTGTGGCACTGGCGCCTGTGAGCCAGTATATGGGCTTTTACTGTATTAAGAAGTTGGGCCTGGAAAAGGCTTTTCGAGCTAGGTTTAATCAAGACTGGAATACCCATTGGCTAGAAGGCAGCTGCAGAGACTGTGAGATTACAGCCTGGATCTGGGAACAAACATTAGACATGCTCGAAGTTGCCCGCTTCTTTTTACGATCCAATACAGGCTATCTCACTACGCAAGAACGAGTTTCTATAGGAACAGTCTGTTTCACTCATGCCCATTGGCAGAAAATGGGTGGGTTTGGAATTAACCAGGAAAAGTCTTTGACAGAATACATTCAAAAAAACGACCTCCAATATGTCATAGACACCTCGAATCCTGTCTTTCATTTCGCCTACTGTGGATGTTACCCAAAAATGATGGAAGACATCTTTCCGCGTTTGGTAGAGAGAAACCGGAACATACTCTGCCCGCCTGCGGATTTTCCTACCACAGAATATACCAAAAGGTTTAAGGAGCGATGATTATGTTGGATATAGTGATTCCCATGTACAACGCCATGGAGTATAGCCAGCGCTGCGTAAACAGTATCCGGTCCACCCTGTCTGGTGTGCCGTATAAGATTCATATCCTCAACAACGGGTCAACTGACGGCACTGGGGAGTGGCTCGCCAGTTTGGATGGGCCGGATATAGATATACAAACTAGCCCGGTAAATGTCGGTGCTCCAAAAGGTAAGAACATCATTTTATCCCACATGGAACCCAGTGACTTTGTCCTCTTTATTGACAACGACATCGAGTTCAAGGAGACGTGGTATGAACCCTTTTTCGCTTTCTTTCAGCAGCATGAAGAGGCTGGGGTAGTTGGTATTGAGGGATATAACTTGGTGGTCCATGCCGACCACCGGGATGTCCACTTAGTCTCAGGCGATTCTCCCCAACAGTGTGATATTCTCAGAGGATGCTTCATGATGGTGCGGGGCAGTTTGGTCCAGAAGTTGGCTCCTTTCGATGAAAACTGCGGCATGTACTGGCATGATGATGATGACTTCTGTATCAGGGCTATGGCAGAGGGGTACAGGAATTATTGGCTGGCTACCGATAAGGTCTTTCACTACGGCAGCCGCTCTTCCGCTACAACTTACCCCGATGTTAGGAGTCCGGAGGAATCTGCCAGGGTCCAGCGCTATCTGGTCCAAAAGTGGCGGGACATGGGACTCATCGGCCCGGACGGTAGGCCCAAAGTGGGCGGTAGTCAGGAAGGGTAACATGCCAGGAATGGTCATTGGAACCGGGGATGAGGCAGATAATTGGGGGCTAAGTGAGATGGGACAAATACCAGGGATTGAACTTAGAGGTTTAGTGTATGAAATCGACGGTTATGCAGAATGTGTTCGCAATATCTTGGCCGGTTTCAGAGAGATGGGGGTTGCTGTTGCCCTGCGTTCTGAGCACATTGCCCATCAGAAAGTCCGCCTGTCCCCTGAGATGCAGCGGATCATCTCTGAAGCCGAAAAAACTCCCAGCCGGCCGGAATACCCGGTCATCCAGTTTAGGCTGGCCAATGCCTTTCAGCCAGAGCCCGGACGGTATGTTATTGGTATTTCCATGCTGGAATCCGACCGGATCAACGAAAGTTGGGTCGCCGGCTGTAACAGGATTCAGGAAGTCTGGGTTCCCACTAAGTTCAACTGGGAGACTTTTACCAGGAGTGGGGCCAAAAATGTCGTTGTGATGCCACTGGGTGTGGATGTGGAGAGGTTCAAGCCGGGACTGGGGCCGCCTCTTCAGTTTCCTTTTGCACGCTCATTCAAGTTCCTGGCTATGGACTGGTTTTTACGTAAAGGACCGGATCTAGTGGTGCATGCATACTTTCGGGGTTTCAGAAAGAGCGATGATGTCCTGCTGGTATACAAGGTCAAACCGGAACAAAAGGAAGCCGCTTTCGCTGATATTCACAAAATAGCTGCCAATTACGGGGGTATTGAAAACACCCCCCCGATTGCGGTGATGGATACAGTCTATGCCTGGGATGAGATTCCTCACTTGTATAACTCGGTGGATTGTTTTCTCCTTCCTACCAGGGGGGAGGGGTGGAGCCTTCCGGTGGTGGAAGCTATGGCCAGCGGACTGCCGGTAATCTGCACGAACTGGTCGGGCCCGACACAGTTTATCAATGATCAGAACGCCTTTCCATTGAGAATCGAGGGCCTTGAACCGATCCCCAACTTCGCATTCAATGAAGTGTGCTGGCAGAACGGTCAGTGGGCCAAACCCAGCCTGGAACACCTGGTGGAATTGATGCGGTATACATATGAAAATCGGGAAGAGGCCAGAAAACGGGGACAGAAGGCCCGTTCAGACGTTGTCAAAGATTATTCTTGGCAGAAGGTAACAGAAAGAATGAACAACCGGATAAGACAGATTGTGGGAGCGTGAATATAAAATGCGGATAGCGTTTTACGGGTATCATACTTATCCTTTTAACCCCGAAGACGTGTATGGAAAAGGGGTGGGGGGATCCGAGCTGTCTTTGATTTACCTTGCCAGAGCACTTTCAAGGCGGGGCAACCAGGTAGCGGTTTATGTGAATGCAACCAAGATATTAACTTATGATGGGGTCTACTTTGCCGGTATCAACCAGTTTTACCCGGATGAGTACTGGGACGTGGTAGTGGCCTTTCGCGGGCCTCTGCCGCCGAAAGCTAATTGCCGCGCCTTTGTCCATTGGAGCATAGACCCGCACGGGCCTTTTATTGCAGAGGACCTTCATCGTCTAGATGGAATTGTCTCAATCAGCCCTTACCAGGCCGGAACAATTCAAGGGGTCCCGCGGGAGAAAATCCGGGTGATCAGGTTGTTTATCGATCCGGAAGAGTACCGGGATGAACTGTCCAAAGATCCGTACAAGCTGATTTATTGCTCTCATCCCGGGCGCGGATTATCACACTTGATTGAAATATTTAAATTAGTGAAACAACAGGTTCCTCAAGTGAAACTGGTAATTACTTTTGACGAGACTCTGTGGGGTCTGGGTTCTATCAAAGTTTTATTCGAACCTTTAATTCAGGGCATACCCGACATCCATTATCTGGGGAAGTTGGACCGAGCTTCTCTGATCAGAGAACAAAAAACTAGCACCCTTCATCTACATCCTTGCGACCGTGATTTCGAGATGTTTTGTATTGCGGCTTTGGAGTGCCAGGCCGCAGGGACTCCGACCATCTCTACAGACCAGGGAGCACTGGCTACTACTGTGGCAGATGACGAATCGGGTGTATTAATCAGAAGCACTCCCCATAATGACCCCGATTTTTACGGCAAGTTCGGCGGTGCCATCATTTATCTGCTGAGGCACAGAGATAAGCTTAATTCTTTAAAAGAAAAGGCCAGGCATAGAGCCTTGACCCAATTCGATGTAAATGTTGTGGCCCAAGAATGGGAGGAATACTTGGCCAGCTTGCTTCATTAGGAGCCTGTTTGGCTAAAATGTTCGATGGTTCTTGCCAGGCCCTCCACGAGGGGAACCTGGGGGGCCCAGTCTAACAGCTCTTTGGCCTTGGTAATATCGGGCCGGCGGCGTACCGGGTCGTCTTCCGGGAGCTTGCAGTAAGTATAGCTGGCAGGAGAAGAACATAAAGACGTGATTAGTGCAGCAATTTCTTTGATCTCATATTCATCTTGATTGCCCAGATTCACTATGGTTCCTCCTAGGTTTGGTAGCATGGTGAGCCTATATAGGCCGTCAATTAGATCATCAATATAGCAAAAGCTCCTGGTCTGACTGCCGTCCCCGTAGATGGTCAGGCTTTTGCCCTGCAAGGCCTGGGTGATGAAGTTGGGAATTACTCTTCCGTCTTCAGCCTGCATTCCCGGTCCGTAGGTGTTAAAGATCCGGGCTATGCGGGTATCCAACCCATATTTGCGGTGATAAAGCATGGTAAGCATCTCAGCGAACCTTTTACTTTCATCATAGTGGCTGCGAGGGCCTACCGGATTGACGTGTCCCCAGTATTTCTCCGATTGGGGGTGTTCTTCCGGGTCGCCGTAGATTTCAGAAGTAGAGGCCAAGACAAACCTGGCGCCTTCCTTTAAAGCCAGGTCCAGCATGTTTTTTGTTCCCGTGCTGTTTACAAGAGCGGTTTCCAAATCTAGGCGCCGGTACTGTTCGGGGCTGGCTGGACTTGCCAGATGAATTACTACATTCACTCCAGCCAGCCAGATCAGTTCATAGTCAGTAAACGGTTGGATGACATCTTTAATTAATAAGCTAAAATTCCTGTGTTTTAAGAGTTCTGCTATGTTGCTTTTCCTACTGGTACAGAAATTATCTATGCAGACCACTGTTACACCGTCAGCTATAAACCGCTGGCATAAATGGGAACCAATGAAACCTGCCCCGCCGGTTATCACCACTTTCATGACCTGCCCACACTCCAATACGTCCAGCCACAGCGGCGGACTACCGAAGGATTATATAAGTTGCGGGCATCAATGAGCACTTTGTTTCTTACGACTTCTGCCAATTCAGATAGTTTCAGGGTAGCAAAATCACTCCAGTCGGTGAGGACCAGCACTGCGTCTACACCTTTGCAAGTTGTGATTATATCTGGGCAAAGTTTGATGAAGGGGGCCACTTTGGCAACATTGACCATGGCATGGGGATCGTAACCGGTGAGGCAGCACCCTTTTTTATCTAAGAGTTTCGCCAGTTTTAGTGCAGGTGACTCTCGGATGTCATCAGTGTGAGGTTTAAAGGCCAGACCTAGCAAGGCTAAGTGCTTCCCCGCTAAATCCTCTCCGAGGGTACCGACGAGTCCTTCTAGAACGAAGTCGATTTGGGTGGCGTTTATCTCCTGTACTGATTTCAAGAGTTTGAAATCGTAGCCCACGTCTTCTGCCCATTTGACCAAGGCCGAGACATCTTTGGGAAAGCATGATCCACCGTAACCCAAACCGGCCTGCAGAAAATCGGGTCCGATCCGCTTGTCCAAACCCATACCGACAGTGACCATGTCTATATTGGCTCCACACTTATCACAGAGTCGGGAGAGGGCATTGGCATAGGATATCTTCATGGCCAGAAAGCCGTTGGAAGCGTATTTGATGAGTTCGGCCGATTCCCAGTCTGTCTGCAGGATTTCAGTATCTAAGTGTTGATAGAGCCCGGCTATTTTTTTGCTGGCTAATTCCTCTATGGCACCGATGACTACCCGGTCAGGATGAAAGACATCTTCCAGAGCGGAACCTTCCCGCAGAAATTCAGGGTTTACTACCACCGTACAGGAGTAGCCGGTATCATCGAAAATGGCCTGGAGTTTGCGGGCCGTTCCGGGTGGAGCTGTGCTCTTGTTGACGATTATGGCATCTTTCGAGAGCGCCTGGGCTACTTCTTGGGCAGCGGCCATTAAATAGGAGAGGTCCACCTCGCCGTTGGTCTTAGGCGGAGTTTGTACTGCTAGAAAGACGATTTCAGCATTCTTTAATGCACGGGGCAGTGAATGATAGAAAAATAGTCTGTTGGCTTTGATGTTTTCCGACATCAGCTCTGCCAGGCCAGGCTCAAAAATCGTTAGCTTGCCCTTTTTTAGTTTGGAGATTTTCCAGTGATCCTTGTCCACACAGTAAACAGTGTTTCCCCAGTCACTCAATCCAGCGCTAGTTGCCAACCCGACATAGCCGGCTCCTACTACGCAGATATTCATGGATAACACCTCTTTCAGGAGTCCTCTATATCCTACGTTGATTAGGTGGACAAGGGTGTTAGGCGAAATGCCTGTTTTAAGGAGGGGAGGAAGTATTTTGGTGAAATTTTCTTAATAAAATGTACTGCTAAATACATTGACAATTAAGAAGGAGGGGTTTTTGTGTTTGGTGGTGTGTACTTGATTTTTCTTTTGATCTTAGCAATAATCTTCATTGTCTACATGACCGGCCGCAAGCAGATGAACGCATTTCTGGCATTAATGCTTGCGGCTTTTGGCGTGGGCCTGTTGGCTTTCAACCCGCCGCCGGTCTCTACGGTAGGGCCCGACGGCCAGGAGGTTCTGGGCCTCATCGAAGTGATTGCCGGGGGCTTTGGCGGAACCTTGAAGAGCATTGGTATCGTCATCGTCGCCGGTACAATTATTGGTACTATTCTGGAGAAGACCGGAGGTGCCCTGGTACTGGCCAATACCATGCTCAAGATATTCGGCAAGAAGAACTCTCCTCTGGCAATGGCTGTTTCAGGTGCCGTGGTATCTATCCCTGTTTTCTGTGACAGCGGTTTCGTCATTTTATCCTCTCTGAATCGGGCCCTGGCCCAATCCGGTGGGATTTCTCTGGGAGTTATGGGTATTGCCCTGTCCATGGGCCTGTACGCCACCCATGTAATGGTTCCTCCTACTCCTGGCCCGATTGCGGCTGCCGGGAACCTCGGAGCCGACTTGGGACTGGTAATTGTGTTTGGTCTCCTGGTTTCCATACCGGCTGTTATTGCAGGTTGGTTGTATGCCCTGAAAGTTGGTTCCAAGTACCCGATCGTACCCAAAACCGATGTAACTTACGACGACTTGATGAAAAAGTTTGGACAGCTGCCTGGTGCCTGGGAGTCCTTTATGCCCCTGATCGTTCCTATTGTCTTCATTGCCCTGCGCTCTATAGCGTTGTTTAATAGCCACCCCTTTGGGACCGGATTTTTCCAGGACTTCCTGGTTTTCATCGGGCACCCCATCTTTGCGCTGTTCCTTGCTGTTTTCCTGGCCATGCGTTTGGCTCCGGAGATCAACAAAGAGGTCTACGGGGACTGGGTGACCGAGGCCATCAAGAATGCTGCCGTTATCCTGGTTATCACTGGTGCCGGCGGAGCTTTCGGTGCGGTGCTGAAAGCTACAGGGATTGGTAATCTCCTAGGCGACATGCTGGCTGCCTACAACTTGGGGATCTTCCTCCCGTTTGTGATTGCGGCAGCTATCAAGACGGCTCAGGGTTCTTCCACTGTCAGCATCATCACTACTTCGGCTATACTGGCTCCGATGTTGGGTACACTGGGCTTGGCAGGAACAATGGGCCGGGTTCTGGTAACTTTGGCCATAGGTGCCGGTGCTATGGTAGCCTCCCATGCCAACGATTCGTACTTTTGGGTGGTCTCCCAGTTCAGTGATATGGATGTCAAGACCGCCTACAAGCTGCAAACGGGAGCTAGTATTGTCACTGGCCTGGCAGCAATCATCACCATCGCTATAATTGCTGCAATTGCTTTATAACTTGATTATTGGTGGGTAGATAATGAAAATTGTCATTGCGCCTGACAAATACAAAGGGAGTCTAACTGCGTTAGAGGTGGCGAAAGCTATTGCGACGGGTCTTCGCCGGGTTTTGCCCAACCTGGAGGTTGTGGAAGTCCCCATGGCTGACGGAGGAGAGGGCACGGTGCAGTCTCTGGTGGATGCTACCGGTGGAACCTTGCGCGAGGTAGAGGTTACAGGGCCGCTCGGTGAAAGACGCCCGGCCAGCTACGGAATCCTTGGCGACGGCAGGACAGCGGTTATAGAAATGGCTGCTGCTTCCGGACTGGCATTAGTTCCTCGAGACCGGAGAAACCCCCTGATCACTACCACCCGGGGGACCGGTGATTTGATTAAAGCCGCGCTGGATGAAGGGTGTACTCGTTTGATCATTGGAATCGGCGGCAGCGCTACCAATGATGCCGGCGCCGGAATGGCTCAGGCCTTGGGAGCAAGGCTCCTGGATGTTAACGGTCAGGAGTTAGGGCCGGGAGGCGCTGAGTTGGCCCGTTTGGCCAGAATAGACCTGGGAGGGCTGGATTCCAGGATTAGATCAGGGGCCGTGGAGGTAGTGGTGGCTTGTGATGTCGCAAACCCTCTTACCGGGCCCCAAGGAGCATCTAGCGTCTACGGCCCGCAAAAAGGCGCTACCCCAGAGATGGTTCAGCAGTTAGATGCTGCTTTGGCCAACTTTGCACGGGTTGTTAAGAGAGACTTGGGTTTAGAAGTAGATACTATTCCCGGTGCTGGGGCTGCCGGAGGTTTAGGGGCCGGGCTGATTGCTTTTTTAGGTGGTG
This sequence comes from Bacillota bacterium, assembly GCA_017656135.1. Taxonomy (GTDB): domain Bacteria; phylum Bacillota; class UBA5301; order UBA5301; family UBA5301; genus JACDOJ01. Next base: position 18,725 of record JACDOJ010000021.1, read on the forward strand.
AACTGAAACCGGGAGTCGAGATCGTGCTGGAGGTGACCGGGTTGGTCGAGAAGCTCGAGGGAGCTGACTTGGTCATTACCGGGGAAGGAGCCATGGACGGGCAGACCGCTTACGGAAAAACCCCTTCCGGCGTGGCCAGAGTGGCAAAGGAGCGGGGAATCCCCGTCATCGCCATAGTCGGCACAGTCGGAAAAGGCATCGAAGAGGTCTATGGAATCGGCATTGACGCGGTCTTCAGCATCATAAACCGGCCTTGCACTTTGGAGGAAGCCATGGCCGAAGGAGCGGAATTAATTGTGCAAACAGCAGAAAATATTGGTCGGCTGCTAATGGCAGCAGGAAGATTTAATTAGACGCCGAACAAAATGTAATTAAATACTGGCAAACCGAAGGTGGCTGCTTTCCTGCTCTAATTGATACCTTTTTTGGGCGGGAGGTGGGCCGGAGCACTAGACGTTCAAAGTCACCCTTCATTTCCGGCCTGTTTTTCGCAGGTGCCACGTCAGGAAAAACCATCTTCGGTTTGCCCCATCTTTAGCCTTGGTTAATTCGCCCAACATATCCGGATAAGGTTTCTGGTCTCGGCAAGCCAGACTCTCGATGAACTCTTCCCCTCTTTTCCCTAACAGGATATTCAGGTGGCAGTGCCAGTGGTATTACGAAACGGTCCTCAGTGCCCTGGTGGAGTTCAGTACTGTCAAAAGGGCGACGCCAACATCGGCGAAGACGGCTTCCCACATGCCCGCAGAGCCAACCGCACCCAGAAAGATGAAGAGGAGTTTGATGCCGAGGGCGAAGACCAGGTTCTGAACCACGATCTTCCTGGTCCGCCGGGCGATTTTGATGGCATCAGCTACTCTGGAGGGCTCTCCTTTCATCAGGACGACATCGGCCGCTTCGATGGCCGCATCAGACCCTAGACCGCCAACGGCGATGCCCACATCGGCCCGGGAGATCACCGGGGAATCGTTGATCCCGTCGCCAACGAAGGCAACTTTACCGTCCGAACCGTGCTCCTTGATGATTTCCTCCAGGTGGTTCAGTTTGTCTTCCGGAAGCAAGTTGGCGTGAACTTCGTCAATCTGTAAGTCCTTGGCTACCTGGTGGGCCACGGATTCGCTGTCTCCGGTGAGCATAACCGTGTTTTTGATGCCCAGTTTTTTCAAGGCGGCAATGGTTTGGGCAGCGTCTGGTTTCAGTTCGTCGGCGATGATCAGGAAACCGGCGTATTTGCCCTCCACTGCTACATGGACTACTGTGCCGGCCTCTTGAACATCTCTGGGCGTTACTCCATGGGTCTCCATCAACCTGGCGTTGCCGGCATAGACTCTTTTGCCTTCCACAACCGCCTTGACCCCGTGGCCGGCCAGTTCTTGGTAGTCGGATACGGCGCTTTCATCCACCGGCCGGCCGTAGGCCTCCAGAATGGAGGTAGCGATGGGGTGGCTGGAGTGAACTTCGACTTCGGCGGCGATGCGCAGTAAGTCTGACTCAGAATAGCCCTCTTCAGGGCGGATGGCCACCACTTTAAAGACCCCCTGGCTTAGGGTGCCGGTCTTATCAAAGACCACCGTCGCCACTTGGGTCAAGGCTTCCAAGAACTGGGCCCCCTTCACCAGCACCCCATGGCGGGATGCGCTCCCGATGCCGGCGAAGTAGCCGAGAGGGATGGATACCATCAAGGCACAGGGACAGGAGATCACCAAAAGAACCAGCGCCCGGTAAACCCACTCTTCAAAGGAAGCCGCTGGGATGAAGAGAGGAGGTAGAACGGCCACGGCCGAGGCGGTCGCCACGACACCGGGAGTGTAGTAGTGGGCGAACTTGGTGATGAACTTTTCGGTCCGGGCCTTCCGGCTGCTGGCCTTTTCCACAAGGTCCAAGACCCGGGCCACTGCCGAATCGCCGAAGGGACGGGTGACTTTGAGGGTCAGAACACCGCTGGTGTTGACCATCCCGGCCAGGGCCTCATCCCCAGGTTCTACCCGGCGAGGTACCGATTCACCGGTTAAAGCTGAGGTGTCCACAAAGGAGGTGCCTTTGATGATTTCCCCGTCCAGCGGCACCCGCTCACCGGGTTTGACGACAATGACTGAACCTGGCACTACGGTTTCCGGTGAGACCCGTTTGGTTTCCCCGTTTTGGAGGAGGTTGGCGTACTCCGGCCTGATATTCATCAGGGCTTTGATGGAGTGCCGAGACTTATTTACCGCCAGGTTCTGGAAAAACTCGCCGATGTAATAAAAGAGCATGACCCCTACGGCTTCCGGCAGTTCCCGGATGAGGATGGCGCCAAAGGTAGCGATGGTCATCAGAAAGTTTTCATCAAAATAGTTACCCTGGCGGATGTTGCGAAAGGCAGCCAGAAGTACCTTCCGCCCTACCAACAGGTAGGCAGTGAGGAAAACGGCGTACTCGGCCCAAGCATAGGGAGTTTCTCTAAGAGCTTCCCGGTAAATAAGACCTAAGACGAACAGGAGGGTAGAAACACCCATCACCGCTAAGGTCGGCCAGTACTCAGAGAGCGATGGGGCCAATTCACCGGTCTCTTCGGGGCTGGTTTGGGTATCGATAACCACACCGGGTTCGACGGAGTTCATGATTTCTTCGGCTCTTTGGACGTATCTGGGATCGACAATGATGGTGGCTGTGACGAAGTTGAGGACTGCGGTTTCCAGGCCGGGTTCTTGTTTGAAACGTTCCTGTATTTTAGCGGCACAATCAGCGCAGTCCAAATTTTTCACTCGAAATTTGCGCAGTTTTGGCTGCTCCATTGTGGCATCGACTGACATGTTATCTTCCTTCCTGAAAGTGTTCTTGAGCTTGTTTAATCAACTCCACAATGTGCTGGTCATCCAAGGAGTAGAAAACTTGCTTTCCCTCGCGGCGGTGTTTGACCAATCGCATGGCCTTGAGCAACCTGAGGTGATGGGAGACTGCCGGCAGGCTCATCTCCAATAGGTCTGCCAGGTCGCAAACGCAAAGTTCCTGCAGGGATAAGAGGTAGAGGATCTTGGTCCTGGTCTCATCCCCCAGTACTTTGAAGAGTTCTGACAGGCCGGTGACTTCGCCCAGTTTGCTTCTCAGGTAATCCGCTTTCTCTGTGCAAGTGGGGCAGTACTGGTCGCAGATGTCCGGCCGGACGTCTTTGCAGTTCTTCACAGGCTAATCCCTTCAATCTCTAAACAATTAAGCAAGAATTTAATTGTATTATACGACATACCTTTTCAGGCTGTCAACAAGCAGGCCTCTCCTTTTTAGGGACAGGTGCATAGCCTAGTATTGACAGGCCTTGGAGGTGGATGGGATGGACGTCTTGATCCTCAAAGACAGCACTTTACCGGATCCTAATGCCAACCGGCTGCAGACCGAGATTTTAGCCAGAAACCTGGTCTGCAGGCAGCTGTTATTCTCCCGAATCATGGTGGAGGTCGACGGGAAAATCCGTTTCTTTTACGAAGATAAAGAGATCAAGCCTAAAGTGGTGGTCAATTGGCTAAAGACCAGGGATTATCGGGGTTTTGAGATGCTCAAGGCCTTTGAGGCGGAGGGGATACAAGTTATCAACAGAGCTGAACCCTGGTGGATTTCGGGCAGCGGCTTCCTGATCAGTTTAATTTTACACCAACATGGGCTGCTGCACCCCTACAGTTGGCATGCTCCCAGCGGTCCTGGGATAGCCAGCAACCGGAGCCGGTTGGAGCCGCCTTTGATTCACATGCCCTCAGGCACAATCGGGCACAGCAATTTGGTTTACTTAAAGGATGATGAGGCGGTTAGAATTAGGCTTCAGGCCTTCAGGAACAGCCAAAAAGACCTAGATCTTCAGAAGGCGAGGGAGGCCGAGTACTTGGGCCTAGTGCAGGTCATTGTACTGGAAGGAAAAGCACTGGTTGCCTGGACGAACGGACGGCCGAGGAGTCAAGTGACCAGCCTTGGCCAGATGATGAACCGGTACCAGAGAAGAAGGATGGCACTTTTAAACCTGGACGACAACTTCACCCAAAAAGCAGAGAGGGCAGCCCAGGCTGTGGGCCTGGACTTTTGTGCGGTGAATCTCTACCAATACCCAGATAGGTGGGAAATTGCCGGGCTCACGGCTTGTCCCAGCTTCAAAGAAGTGGAGGATGGGTTTGGGTACAATATAGCCGAGAAGGTAGGGGAGATTAGTTTCTAGCCATAGCTGAAACCTGTCAAGCAGGACTCCCGGGCGCAGCAGCGAAAAGGGTAATTAGTCTAACTAAAGGTTATAATAATATAACTAAAAGTAGGAGTGATTCTATGGAACGGGTCTACTATTTCATTCGCTCGGAAGTCCTAGGAACTGGCGATGATGAACTGGGGAAACTCCTTATGTGCAACTTCCTATATACCGTTGCACACCGGGACACTCCTCCTGCCGGCCTTATCTTCATTAATTCCGGAGTGAAACTCCCAACTGTAGTGGAGGAGGTCCACGAATCCCTGGCTCTTTTGGAGGAAAAGGGCGTGGAGATGCTTTCCTGTGGAACCTGCCTAGACTATTACGGCCTCAAGGATAAACTGGTTTACGGTAAGGTTTCCAATATTCACGAGATCGTAGACCGGTTGGCTGGGAAAAAAGTGGTCACCGTCTAAAAAAGAGAATACACCGAGCAATATAAGTCTAAAGATGCGGCCATACCGGTGCAGGCTGTAGCCCAGGTATCGGTTGGGGTCGCTTTTTTGTTAAGTATAGAGAACCTGGTTATAAAAATTCGCTGAGCTTGGCTCGACAGGGAATTTAATGTATGGTAGATTATGGCTGAGGTGAGGAGGTATTAACAGTGAAAGAGCTGATGACACATATTCGTAAACTGGCCGTTGATATCGGTCCCAGAGGATCGGCTACTGCGGCCGAAGCGGAAGCGGCCAAGTACGTGACGGCTAAGTTTACCGAGTATGGATTGGAGGCCTGGTCTCAGCAATTCAAATCGATCACCACTTTTTCCTGGTCTTATCTGCTCTACTTTTTGTTTCCTACAGTCTCTGTGCTAATAGCTCAGGCAGAGCCATGGTTTGCTGCGGCCGTAATGATTTTTGGAGCCGGGGGTTTTCTCCTGGAGTTAAACTCCTGGCCGGTGCTTTCCAGGTTGCTGCCTAAAGCTGAGAGTATAAACGCCATCGCCCGGCGCAAAGGGGATAATGTCAGCTGTACCAAAGTGGTAATTCTGGCTCATCTGGATTCTTCCAAGGCTGCACTTAACTTCAAACCGGGAATAGTCGAGAACTTCCGGAAGTCGTTCGTTATGATGGTGGTTTCGATGCTGGTCCCGGCGGTTGCCCTCTTGATCTTCGCTTTGACCGGCTGGTTTTGGCTTCTGGTGGTAGCAGGGATTTTCGCTTTGTACCTGCTTATCACCGCGGGTTTCCTCTTGCACCGGGAAGCCTGGAACCGGTACACCCATGGAGCCAATGACAACGCCTCCGGAGTTGCGGTGCTGTTGGGTTTGGCCCGTGATGCCGGAAAAGGTGCGTTTCCCGGCTTGGATCTCTGGTTTGTGGCCACTGGGTCCGAAGAGGCCGGGACTTTTGGTGCTGCCGCTTTCCTGGCCGAATATGGAGACGAGCTGCGGGATGCCTATTTCATTAACCTGGACAATGTTGGTGCTGGGGTGGTCCACTACATGGCCGGTGAGGGGATGTTTCCGACTCATCGGGCCGATCGGGACTTGCTGGCTTTGGCCAACAAGGTTCAGGCCGAAAACCCCGAGCTGGGGGTGAAAGAAGGGGTCTATACTCTGATGTCTACCGATGTCCTTCCGGTGCTGGTCAGAGGATACAAGGGGATCAGTTTTTTGGCCACCAGGAACGGGCTCCTTCCCAACTGGCACTGGGTCACTGACACCTACGAGAATGTCGAGGAAGCTACTGTTGAAACCTGTTATCGGTTTGTGGGAAAGATGTTAGAGAAGATAGCTCAAGAATTTGAATCAGGAGAAACCCATGAAAGAGCTACCGGTAGCCAAAGGGCAGAAGGTTGAAGTTGAGATCACAGATTTCACCCACAGCGGGGAAGGAGTCGGCCGGGTATATGGCATGGCTCTTTTTGTTCCTGGGGCGCTTCCTGGTGACAGGGTGGAAGCTGTGGTGACCCAGGTGAAAAAGAACTTCGCTAAAGGTGAGTTAGTGGAGGTGCTGCGACCGTCTCCAGGACGGGTGGAGAGCGACTGCCTGGTAAGCGGTGAGTGCGGCGGCTGCCAGCTGCGCAGCTTTAACTATCAGTTCCAGCTGGAGTGGAAACAAAAGCAGGTCAGAGAAGCCCTGAGGCGGATTGGCGGTTTCGAGGAAGTCGAAGTCCTGCCGACGCTGGGCATGGCTGAGCCTAACAACTATCGGAACAAAACTCAGTTTAGGGTGGGCCGTTCAGAGGGCAGGGTGGTCTTTGGTTTCTACCAGCAAAAAACCAACAGACTGGTGCCTGTTTCAGATCAAGGCTGCCTCCTGCAGCAGGAGCCTCTGAACAACGTGGTTAATGGCGTGGCTAAACTGGTGCAGGAGTTGGATGTCCCCCTCTACGACCCTAAAAGCCGCCGGGGTGTGCTAAAAGGAATCTTGGTCAAAAGCAGCCGGTTGAACCAAGAAGCGATGGTGGTCATAGTCACCAAGACCAAAAATCTCCCTAAAGGTGACCAGCTGGCCCGACTGATCAACGAGCGCTACCCGGAAGTGGTTTCAATCTATCAAAACACCAATCCTAGAGAACACGGGCCATTTTTAGGCAAGGACTCACAGCTCTTATGGGGCAAGGAGACCATCATCGACGCAATTGGGGATTTGAAGTTTCAGATCTCGCCTCATTCCTTCTTTCAAGTAAATTCAGAGCAGACTGAGGTTTTGTACAGGAAAGCCAGAGAATATGCCGGTTTGACTGGAACAGAGAGGGTTTTCGACCTCTACTGCGGCATCGGGACGATTAGCTTGTTTTTGGCTCCTGACTGCCGGGAGGTGATTGGGATCGAGGAGGTAGAGCAGGCGGTCGCCGATGCTGAGGCCAACGCTGGTTTGAATCAGGTGAAAAACGTCTCTTTTCGAGCCGGCCGGGTGGAGGAGGTGCTGCCGGAGCTGCTCCAGTCTGGAATTAAGCCGGATGTGGTGGTGCTGGACCCGCCCAGAGCCGGTGCCGCACCCGAGGTTTTAGAGGCCATTGTGCAGACAGGAGTTGAGAGGGTGGTCTACGTCTCCTGTAACCCGGCGACGCTGGCCAGAGATCTGAGGCTGCTGGCGGAGCATGGCTATGAGCCGGGAGAGGTGCAGCCGGTGGATATGTTTCCACATACTAGTCATGTGGAATGCGTTGTGTCTTTACAGAAAAAATTGTACACTACTTGAAGTCGTTTTTATAAGATAAGTCCGGTTTGGATTTATTATTATCTCAAAGGGGTATCCAAATGTAAAAGGCTTACTGTAAATATCCAATATACTTATATCCTTAACATCAGGATGTGTAGTAAAAAATTTCTGCATAGTCAAACCGAAGGGCTTTGCAAGTATATTGGCCAAAAGAAAGGCAACAACAATACTTATTAAAGACAAATGTTCGAAGAAATATAGGGCAAGTATGAACACAACTGAAAAAAGAAAATTGGCTGCCGCTATTGATGTCCCGCATCGCGGATGCAGGGCAAGATTTGTCTCGCCGTTTGCCATCCGGAACAGACCTTCTCTTGCAGCATCCATAACTTCGTATGGAGATGGAAGATCTGGGCCTGACAGTGAGAAGCCGTCGGAATATGCCATTCCTCCTATTCTTAAAGACTGACCGTATCTCTCTTCGAGCACATTAACGGTGGCATGTTCCAAACTGTGATTTTTTCTCACTCTCTTATTAGCAGCTATTTTTAGAATCTGCCATGGTATCGTAATCACATTGTAGAAAGAATTGAAAACGAGCATATAGGGAAGTAGAAACAAAAAACCAATGACAAAGAAAATGAGAAACGGCACCAGAAGATAAGGGAAAAATAAAAGAAAGAATAGTAGCATAAACAAAAAAGGCATAAACATCTACCCGCCTTTATGATAAAGTATCGCAATTATTATATCAAATAATTCAATAGAACCACTAGTAAAGTTTGTAGTTGGGGTGAAATAATAAAGAGGCAGCGCCCCTTAAAGGCGCTGCCCGCATCTTAAGGACACTGACTTTGCTACGGTGTGGATGTGACCCCGCACTGCTGCCTGATGTTTCCTCTGAAGAATACGTCTGTGCCAGGCGTTGTTGCCTGAGGTACATCCCGGGTTATCAATATGGTGCTAAACCTGCAGATATTAACTGTCGGGCACGCGGTGCCGACAAACAGGGTCCTGCTGTCACCACCTTGGGCCAGTTCAAGAGGTATCCGCACTGTAGGTGCACCATCGGTCAGCCATGCGAAGTAGTTCACACCGAGTGCCAACTTGGGAAGTCCAGATGCGACCACGGCAACCAGATTCCTCCCAAAGTCCAGGTATGCCAGAGCAGTGGAATTGCCCGCTAGAGCGGTTGGGGTGAGCCTGAACGTACATACCGGGAACTGCGGCTGGACAGGCCCTGGGATACAGATCTGCTGGCCCGGGAAGATCAGGTTCGGGTCAGTGATTTGCGGGTTAAGGGCCAATATCGCCTGTACAGTGGTACCAAACCGCTGTGCAATGCTAAACAGCGTGTCTCCGGGCTGGACGATGTAGATGAAGTTCGGCGGCATACAGGTCGGAGGTTGGACAGGCCCTGGGATACAGATCTGCTGGCCCGGGAAAATCCGGTTCGGGTCAGTAATCTGCGGATTAGCTGCGATTAGTGCATTCAGGGTTACACC